>CP070656.1:610078-620517 GCA_020355065.1 Fidelibacterota bacterium
CCGTTTGTTGCCTCTTGAAAAACGGTTTCATTTAGGTATAGACGCGGCTTGTGCTTGAATGGCGATCCGCTCGTGGGGCAAAAGGTAGTGCAATTCCCGCACTCGTTGCAGAGATCGGCTATATTATAAACCTGGTGGCACTGGCTTGCATGGAATTCCTCACACTTTTCGGCCTGGAATTCTGATCCTACAGCCTTTACTCGGTAAATGTCCAACCGTTGCGGCTCAATAGTATAGCCCTGCATGGCTAGGTTTGGACAAACAGTGACGCATATATTGCAGAAATCATCACAAAAGAGGCATCGCGCTGCTTCCTCACGTGCCACGGTGACATCAAATCCCTGATGCACCAGCTCAAATCCATCACGTTTGTCAGTTGGGATCTGGGGAGGAGCCTGGCTTGGTATCCGCCGGGCCTGCTTGAGTTGATAATCGATGGTACGAAGCTCCTTGATGGTTGATCCACGGACAGGTTTATTATTCGCTCCAATGCGATCCAGAATTCGGCGCGCAGCACGCTTGCCGTCACCCAAGGCATTAATCAGGGAATCAGCCCCGCGCCAGATGTCACCGCCGGCGAAGATGTTCGGATACTGGGTTTCCTGCGTATGCGGATCGATTGCTAAAGGTTCTTCTGGCAGGAAATCCAGATTGACTTCCTGTCCGATCGCTATCACGACACAATCGGTTGTGAGAGTAAATTTAGCACCCTTCACAGGCACCGGTCTAGGGCGGCCACTTTCATCCTGTTCACCCAGTTCCATGCGGGAGCATTCCATTGAAATGATCCGATCACCCTTCCGGTTGATCACGATAGGAGCGGCTAATTCCTCGAGCCTAACACCCTCTTCCAGCATGGCCTCCACTTCCTCCCGAGAGGCAGGCATCTCGTTGCAGGTCCGTCGGTAGACAACCGTAACCTGCCCGTCCGGGCCAGTTAACCGCTGTGCTGTTCTAGCAGTATCGACTGCCGAGTCGCCGCCTCCGATAACCAGCACATTATTGCCAAGCCGTGGTATTCTCCCATCGTGAACAGCTGCCAGCAATCCCAGCTGATCATATACACCTGATCCTGCAACTCCGGGAATTTCTAATCGGCGGGCGCTCTGGGCTCCTACAGCAAGATAAATGTAGTCGAAGGACTGCCGTATTTCCTCGAACTCCTTCTTGTCAATGGTATGATCTAAATGAATCTCAACTCCAAACAATTCAATCAACTCGATATCCTTCTTTACGCTGGCTTGGCTCAGGCGAAACGCTGGGATAACCTTTGCTGGCATACCTCCCGCAGTCTGCGCGCTTTCGAAAACATGAACCACGTAACCCTCGCGTGCAAGGAAGTATGCACAGGACAGCCCCGATGGCCCGGCTCCGATCACCGCGATTCTGCAACCATTATGCGGGAGGTTCGCAGGTGCGGTGTCTCGATCCGCTTGCCGGTCGGTTATAAAATGCTTCATCTCCCTGATTGCCAACGGTTGTTCGTAGTTGATCCGTGTGCATTTTGCCTCACAGAGGTGACCGCAGATCATACCGGTGGTATGGGGAAGCGGATTGTCTCTTTCAATGGTCTCGAGAGCTTTCTCGTATTCCCCCCGCGCAGTATGGTACATATATTCCGGAACGTTTTGATGAATAGCACACTCTGTTACACAAGGCGCCTTGATGCAATCGAATGGCTCCAGAATACGAGCAGTCTTAATATCGGTATAGGGGAACGTGACTTTGTGATAGGTTGGGTTGGTCGCCACCGTGGTAGCGTAACTGGTCAGGTTGTGCCAACCTGCCTCATCGACGTTCCCATTCATGCCGGCTGTCTTGAGAATATAGCTGTCAAGACTCTCAGCTCCCACGGCACGGATCTCACCTTCCAGCTCCCCTAAATATTGCATAAGACGCATATATCCGCCTGGCTTCAGTAGGTCCGTACATGTGGTGACGGGTGCTAGATTGCACGCCAGGGTTTGGGCAACATTGAAACAGTCCACTCCCGCACAAAATGAGATATCCAGCTGTCCTTCGAATTGCTCCTGTAGATTTGCAGCGAGCCGGATGCTGATGGGGTGCAGCGCCCGGCCGCTCATATACAGCATTTCCTCCCCTTCGGGCAACCGGCCAGTAAGATTACGCGTTTCCAGCGTATTGGTCAGTTTGAGACCGAAACCAAGGCCGTGGTCGAGGGCGGCCTGCTGGAGCGCCTTGATCAGTACCAGCGCATCATCGAATTTCAAATCATGGTCAAAGGCGGAGTCAGGCACTTCAACAGAGAAACCACAGTCGCGATTCAGAATCTCGCGAACCCGCTGTGGACCCAGCAAAGTGGGATTCAACTTGATGGTGGTGTGGAGTCCTCGCTCTTCAATCAAGTATCGTCCGATCTTTACTATTTCCTCTGGCGGACAGCCATGCATTGTGGACAGGGTTACATTGTTCGAGATGCGGCTGGGGATTTCCAAGTCACTCAACTCCGGGTAGTCAGGGATCAAAGCTTCAAGCCGGACCTGCATATCACTACTACAATTTGCCATCCGATCCAGAAATTGCTGAACATTTGGCTTTAGAATCCCCTCCAGGTTGTATCCGACACTCATATTAAAGATGAAACCATCACCCGCCTTTTGGCTGGCCCAGTCAGGATGGTTTCTGAGCAGGTGGATGAGAATCCAGGCATTTTAATATTCACTAAAAGACTCATCGAGACTCAGTTCCTGGGACCAGTCGCAGTTATATCCCTCATCCCGCATGTCAATGCACGGTTTGGTAACCGAAAGGTCATCCAGCGTCTGGACCGTCTTCAGTTCAATGTACCGGGCACCCATCATCCAGGCGGCGATAATGTTCTGGGCCAACTGGGTGTGGGGTCCTGCCGCAACACCTATGGGCGTTTCCAGCCGCTGTCCATACCGTTCCATTCCGAACACATCGTCCGCTTGGGGATAGAAGAACAGTTCCCGGAGAATTCCCAACCTGTGATCCGGATACCGGTCATCGAACAGCCAACGGGCCAGTTGCTCGATGGGGATGGGCGTTAGTTTATCGCTTGCGGTCATCCGCGAGCAATTCGGTCAAGGTGTTCAGTAGAAGATTTTTCAGAACCGTTCGGCGGTATCTGGCTGTGGCCCGGATATCGTCGATAGGTGCGATGTCGTTATCGACAAGGGCGATGGCTCGATCCAGAGCTATGCGTTCATCTGCCACTGCATCCATGAATGTCTTCAGGTAGACCACACGGGGAGCAACGGCACCCGCTGCCACAGTCAGGTGGGTGAAATGGTGATCTCTAATCGTATAGCCGATGGCGTAATTCACCACCGCGACGGCCATGGCCTGTCGTAGTCCCAGCTTGTGAAACAGGGATCGGCATTCTGATCGAGGGAGCTGGATGGAATACAATATCTCACCACGCTGGAGATCAACTTCGCCTGGATTAAGGATAAAATCCTGTACAGGTACGACCCGTTCTCCTTGTATTCCTCTTAGCTTCACCATTGCATTGTAGATGAATAGGGCCGGTAGAGTATCGGCCGCAGGGGAGGCGTTCACGATGTTACCTCCCAGGGTTGCTCGATGACGGATTTGTACACTGCCGAAATCTTCACAACTTTGGGCCAGGGCGGGAAAGTGATTCCGGATATGCTCATCCCGACGCAATGCCTCGATAGTCGTCAACGCGCCGATCTCCACGTGCTCCCTGTGCTCCAGAATACCGTTCATTCTGGGAATAGCCTTGATATCGATAAGGTGCTCCGGCACAGGCCGTCCCCCATCGAATCCGGCAATTAGATCGGTACCCCCTGCCAGGATTACGTAGCTGGCCGCTCCCATCCTGCCAATGAGCTCCTCGTATTCATCCATGCTACTGGGAAGGTGATACTTCATGGTGCATCACTTCCTGAAGTCGCTGATGGCCTGAACAATCTTCTGATACCCGGTACACCGGCAAAAATTGCCCACCAATCCCTTCCGGATTGACTCAGGATCAGCTTCCGGCTCATCACGGAGCAATGCAGCTGCCGATAAAACAAAACCGGGAGTACAATACCCGCATTGAATGGCGTGATGGTCGATGTAGACTTGCTGAAGTGCTGCAATATCTTCATCTTCAGCTACGCCTTCGATGGTAACCACCTCGGAATCATGAGCCTCTACTGCCAACACGAGGCAGGAGTTCACGGTCATCCCATCCAGCAACACGGTGCAGGCCCCACATTCACCCTCACCGCAGACTTCCTTGGTGCCCGTAAGGTGAAGCACGTCCCGTAAAAAGTCCAGTAAACGCAAATGTGTTGGAATGCGTTCCCGGTAATCCTGGCCATTCACACGGACGGTCAGATCAAAGTAATCCCAATTCTCGGGGATGATCAATTCAGCTCCGCTCCTGAACGATTTGCTTCTGATATGAAGCGTTGAAAGCGCTCAGGTCTGGTGGAACGGGCTCGGGGACTGATAGAAGGCGCCTTGCAGCAGGTATATCCTTAAGTCCTGATCCTGTGGCCACCACCACAACCGTATCGCCAGCTGCCAGGCGACCCTCCCTCGCGCAGCGTATGAATCCTGCAAAGGCCGCTGCAGCCGCTGGCTCACAGAAGATACCGGTTTTGGTAGCAAGGTGGTGCTGGGCCTGGAGAATCTCCTCATCCGATACCTTGATTCCGAAACCTCCTGTATTACCAACCGCACGGAGGGCCTTCAATCCGTCCCGTGGCTTCCCTACGCCAATGCTGTCCGCAATCGTTGCTGCCTGAACCGGTTCGATCTCCTTACCTAACTCAAATGCATCTACAATAGCCGCGGCTCCTTCAGCCTGTACCGCCACAAGCTTCGGCAGACACTCAATCCAACCTAGTTCGCGCAGGTCTGAAAATCCCTTATACGCTCCACCAATGATACAACCATCACCAACGGGAATAAATATCCAGTCTGGAACTCGCCAGTCCAGTTGCTCTGCTATCTCCAACGCCACTGTTTTCTTGCCTTCAGTAAGTACCGGATTGATGCCCGTACTCCGGGAATACCAGCCATTGGCCTCCACAACCATTTGTGCCAGGTCAAAGGCATCATCGTAGCTGCCCTCAATGGGACACAATATGGCACCGTGTTGTAGAATCTGGGTCAGCTTCGCTGCTGGCGCTGACGAAGGTGCCAGGATGACGGCCTGCCTGCCATAAAAGGCGGTTAAGGCCGCAAGAGATGCTGCCGCGTTACCTGTGGAAGCCGCTACCAGGATATCAGCCCCAAGTTGGGATGCATGCTGAATAGCGACTTCCGTAGCCCGGTCCTTCAGCGAACCGGAGGGATTACGGGTATCATCCTTAATGAAGAAACCACCCAGATCGAAATCAGTGGCGATTCCGGGGAGTGCAACCAGCGGGGTCCAACCCACTCGGAGAGAATGATTCTCAGGCACGTTAAACACGGGCAGGAGTGGCAGGTACCGCCACAGTGAGTGGTCGGTGTCTCGGGCGAGTTCCTCCATGGACCAATGCCCGCCTATCAACCGGTAGTCATACACTACGTCCAGGTTATTCCCGCATGCTGCGCAGGTATAGCAAAACGGTTCGTGAGGGTATTCCACCCCGCAGTGAACGCATTTGAATCCGAGTATTTTCTCTGGCTGTGTCAAGTTCACTCCGACCGACAGGGATTGGCTACTGGTACCGTTTGAGTAGCCCGGTATGCTCGTTGAATTCCATGATCTTCTCATCCCACTCGGCTACCAGGGCATATTGCCGCTTCCAATAGTCCTCATCGTACCACTGGGCATCCAATTCGGCCACGGTCTTCCCCTGTTGCTCGACCCAGGTGAAGTACTTCAGGTTATGCATGCGCTTCCTATCGTAATAGGAGAGTTCCAACATATCGTCCTTGTCAATGCCCATGAGCCGCCCCTCGTAATCGACCGCTGCGTCGGTGGTCGAATACTCACCCCTGTCCTGGCGGGCCTCGGACAGCCGTGATTCATACAGCTCCATCGAATCGGTCGCTACGGTAAATACGGTATCATTCGAGTTGAACTCATAATACTTCGCCATCTTGACAGATCCGATGATATTGGCGATGGAGGAGATACCAAAATGGGGGAGCTGCTCAATAACGGCGGGATCTAGGCCCCGTTCGGTCATGTACGCCTGCCCTGCGGGCTCGTTAAACAGCCGCATGATCCGCATGACCGTCTCGTCATCGATGTCCACCACCATGTCCATATTCTTGACATTGTGTATCCAGGGAACGTGCTTGTCACCGATTCCTTCTATACGGTGGGACCCGTATCCGTTGTAGAGCAGGGTAGGGCATTGTTTGGCTTCGCCGGCACCGACCTTGATACTCGGGAATTGTTCCCTCAGGTACTCACCGGCTCCCAGCGTCCCGGCTGATCCCTGGGTGAGGAACAGAGCGCCCATGCGCTGACGTGGATTCCGGTTTTGCACAAATACCTCCTCGATGGCCGGACCTGTAACCGCATAATGCCAGAGGGAATTGCCGATTTCATCAAACTGATTCAGCACAACGATTTCCTCACCGCGCTCCGCCAACAGCTCCTTCACCTTGTCATAAATCTCCTTAACGTTGCTCTCCCCACCAGGCGTTCTGATAATTTCCGAACCCATCCGCTCCAGCCATTCAAATCGTTCCCGGGACATTTCCTCCGGTAATACCGCAATGGAGGGACAAGCCAACAGGTAGGCATCGTAGGCCCCTCCACGACAGTAATTGCCGGTGGAAGGCCAGAGCGCCTTCTGGGTGGTAGGATCAAACTGGCCGGTTATCAGCCTTTGAATCAGGGGTCCGTACGTGGCACCCACTTTATGTGAACCTGTGGGGAAATACCTGCCCAGAAGAATGAAGATTCTAGCTTTCACACCAGTCAGCTCTGGGGGCAGCTCCAGATAATTCACCGCACCGAATCCGCCCCCTTTCTCCACCGGCTCATTCTTCCATGTGATGCGGAACAGGTTGAGGGGATTCAGGTCCCACAGGCCAATGCCGGCTTGCAATGCCTGCCTGATCTTAGCAGGGATCAGCCCGGGATCGGCCATCTGTCGGAAAGTGGGAAGAACAACATTGCGTTCGCGGCTTCGCTGAATCGCCCTCGCCAGAACCTCTTGTGTTTCAGTCATGGCCGCCTCCGTTCATGGATGTTTCTCATCGTCAGGGCCATAACGGCTTTCGCGGTATGTAGCCGGTTTTCAGCCTCATCATATACAACGGAATGTGGCCCATCGATGACCGCATCTTCCACTTCATTCTCCCGATCGGCTGGGAGTGCATGCATGTAGATCACCTTGTCCCGTGCCATCCCAATCCGATCAGAAGTGCACATCCAATCCCGGTTAGCTTCCAGCCGTTCATCGACGACCTGTGCACTTCGGTCGGTTACCCAGCTGCCCCAGTTCTTAGGAATAACCACATCGGCGTCTCGGTAAGCTTCATCTTGGTCCGATGTCACCTTCAATGATCCACCAAATGTAGCCGCATTTTTCGTTGCGGCTTCGAGAATCCAGGTGGGCAAGGGGTAGCCATCCGGGTGTGCCAGGGTTACGTTCATCCCGAAACGTGGGAAAAGAAGGACCTGGGATACCGGCACGGAAATCGGTTTCTTATGGGTGGTGGCAAACGCCCAGATAACAGACACATTTATCTTCCGCGGTTCCCCAAATTTCTCCCGGATGGTCATCAGGTCCGCTAGGGCTTGCAGCGGATGGTACAGGTCACTCTGCATGTTGATCACCGGTACTTCTGCCCACTTAGCTAGCTCTTCAAGATAGATCTGACCTTTATCCCAGAAACAGTTGCGACAGGCAATCGCATGTCCATAACGCGACAGGATTACAGCTGTATCCTTGGCAGTTTCACCATGCGAGATTTGCATAGTGTCGGTCTCCAAGAAATGAGCATGTCCGCCCAGCTGGGTGATACCAGCTTCCATGGAATTCCGGGTGCGGGTGGACGCCTCGAAGAAGATGAGAAATATGGTGCTATTGTTGAGGTACTCGGTCGCTTCCCCAGCTGCGAATTTCCGCTTCAGATCACCGGAGACATCGAGGAGCATCTCAATCTGCTCATTGGACCAGTCCTGCAGAGTGATAAAGTGTTTTCCAGTCAATTCATTGGTCATATTGTTTCCTTATTCAGATCGCCGCCGGGAATCCGTTTGTCCTTCAAGAAGCGGATTTTGGATTCATTCTATGTACATACACAGTACAATTTCGGAATGACAGCATACATGGCAGCAGCCTTCAGCAGCTCGGTCTTCCATGTCCGTTCGTTCGGTGCGTGGGCCTGGTCCTCGTGCCCGGGTCCAAATCCGACACAGGGAATATCAAACATTCCCATAATCGCTACACCGTTCGTGGAGAATGTCCATTTATCAACCACCGGCCGTTCCTTAAACAATCCCTTGTATGCTTGCGAAAGTAAACGGACGATCTTATGGTCCTCATCGATCAACCACGTCGGAAACCTGGCCGGTGCAGGATACACTAGACCCGTATAGGCCGGTTCCTGGTATTCGTAGAATTCTACATCCGCCTCTAATTCTCGCACTGCCGGCAGCTTTGCGATCTCCTGTTGGGCGGATTCCGGCGTTTCCCCATACGTCAACCGTCGATCAACAGAGATGGAACATCCATCCGCTACGGCACATCTTGAGGGCGACGAGTAGAAGATCTCTGAAACGGTCAGGGAACCTTTCCCCAGGAACTCATGGTCCGCTAAACGCAGGTGCAGTGCCTGAAGATCCTGAAGGATGGGCGCCATCTTATAGATCGCATTATCACCCCGCTCAGGCGCCGAGCCGTGGGCACTGAGTCCCTTGGTAGTAATCCGAAACTCAACCCGGCCCCGCTGGCCCCGATGTATGCGACAGGAGGTGGGCTCGGTGAGAACCACAAACTCGGGTCTGATGCCGCCCTCTTTGACCATATATTGCCAGCATAAACCGTCACAATCCTCTTCCTGCACGGTGCCGGTGACCAGCAGGGTGAAGTCATCCTCCAAGCCCAGTTCGCGAATCAGCCGGCCAGCATAAACCAAGGAAGCCATGCCGCCCTTCTGGTCTGAGGCACCGCGGCCGACGATCACTTCGTCATCTTCAAAACCCTTAAACGGATCAATATCCCACAAGTCCGGATTACCTACCCCGACAGTATCCACATGGGCGTCCATGGCTAGAAGATGTTGCCCACCCCCAAGGACGCCGTGGAGATTCCCCATGGGATCGGTTTCAACGCGGTCAAAACCGACACGGACCATTTCGTCCCCGATGCGCTCAATAACCGCTTGCTCCTGACCACTGCGACTAGGGATAGCAATGATATCCCGCAGAAAGCGCGAGATATCGGCCTGGTAACGCGTCGCTGCGGACAAAACATGCTGGAAATCAATGTTCATTTTCAGGCATCCGTTATTCTATATCTTCTGCATGGCCGCCCAGAGGCGGGTTGATTCAGCCCTGGCGCGAGCCGTGGCCTCTTCCTCATCCACAGGGGTAACGCAATAATCACGCACCCTGAACTCACCCCGGGTAAGGACATGGCATGGTTGGGCCAATCCATACAATATGTGACCTCGGATATTGGACGAACTCAACTCGGTACGGGGATGATAATCGTAGACGGCCAGATCCGCCTGATATCCAGGCTCAATCATCCCAATAGGACGGCCGAAGAGGCGGGTGGCAATCTCCGAATTGCGGCGAAACAACAGCTCCAGGTAGTCTGGATTTTTCTGATCACCGGGGAGGTGGGAACTGCGAACCAGCATCCCCTCCTTGGCTTCTGCCAGCATACTGCTCTGCATCCCATCCGTACCCAGACCTGGATGGAGGGAGTGAATCAAATCTGACGGCAGTACACCCACCCGGTTATTGGCATTGGAGGTGGGATTATGTACCAATGCTGCTCCGGATTCCCTGATGGTCCTGCAATCTTCGGGCAAAATGTGCAATCCGTGGGCGAGTATGCTGTTGTTATTCAATAGACCGTAACTATCCAGGCGCTGCACTACGGAAGAGTATCCCTTACCTCGGGCATCCGTCTCGTCGGATACATCTTCGGAAACATGCACATGGACGCCCCAACCATCGATTTCATTGATGGCTTCGCGTATTTGAGCCAACGATGCGTCTGATAACGTAAATGAGGCATGCAAACCTATCAGAGGACGTATGTGGGGATCATTGTCATATTGCTGAGTAGCGCGCAGGTTCTCTTCCAATCCGTTCTGAAAGCGTTCTGGTCCATTTCTATCAGTGATCTCGAAGCAAAGCGATATATTGATACCCACTCTCCGGGCGCATGTGGCTAGTAAATCCAATGAACCTGGGATAAAGTTCTGGCTGGAGTGATGATCAATGACGGTAGTAACGCCGGCCTTCAGAGCGCTCAGCAGTCCCGACTCGAAAGATGCCAGTACGGATTCCTCGTCCAGGGCCAGATCGA
>CP070656.1:620617-624915 GCA_020355065.1 Fidelibacterota bacterium
CTTTTTATCCTGGAACTTCCAGTAGTCAGTGGTGGGCAGCTGAAGTACCGCCTCGCCTGTATTGAATGTCCCGCGCCATCGGTTTTCTTTGATACAATTGGATTGACGAGTCATATTTATGTGGTGCAGCGATTAATGCCGAATCAAGTAGGACATCAGTTTGAGCATGAAGCAGGTTTCTGGCTATCACCTGCCACCTGCCGGCGTGGAACTAGCCGATACCTTCCACCACGGGCTCAGTTCCTTCAAGAGCAGGCTCCGGACGGGGCAGCCGCTCGGCCTTACGCAGACTGGCCCGCAGCCACAGCAAGCCCACCACCATCGAGACCAGCCCACCACTGATCATGGCGAACCAGACCCATTCGATGGGCTTGTTCCACACATACGTGAACACGATCGCCAACGGTGCACCCACTGCCAGCACCCGTAGGAAGGAGAGTACCATGAAGGGCAAACCCTTCCCCAAGCCCTGCATCACCCGCCCGCTGATGATCCCGATGGGGGCGAAAGGAAAGATGAACACGATGATGCGCAGGTAGCCGACACCATAGGCCAGGATCTCTTCACTGGGCCGGTAGATCTGCATAATAACCGGTGCCAGGGGGAAAACAATCATCACCGCCACGGCTCCGATGAGCATGGAGCGCAATATAGCGTAGCGGATGATACCGCGCAGCTCCCCGTATTCCCTGGCACCGTAGAACATCCCCACCAGCGTTACCACACCGGTGGCGATGGCGATGATCGGCATGAAATAGATCATCTCCAGGCGGTTGGCCATCTGGTAGGCGGCAACCGCCAGGTGCGAGTAGCTGCTGAGGATTTTATTATAGACGCCCTGCCCCAGGGACATGATCACGAATGACAGCGAGGCGGGCATCCCAATCCGGAAGATGGCGGCCAGGATAGCGGCCCGGAAACGGAAATTGCGCAGGCGGAACTGAACGTACGTGATCTTCCGATGGAATACGAGGTAGATATAGGTACTGAAGACCAGCAGCTGGCTTATGACGGTGGCATAGGCTGCACCTCGTACCCCCAGGTCCAGCGCGAAAATGAAGATCGGGTCGAGAATGATATTCAGCACCATGCCCGAACTCATCACGATCATGGGACGCAAGGTATCTCCCTCACCGGCCAGGATACCCCGGAAAAAGGCCGACAGGACCGTAAAGATCATCCCCCAGCAAATGACCTGGAAGTACGACCAGGCCAGCGTATTGACAGCTCCTCTCGCGCCTAAGATCGCCAACAATCGGGGTCCGAAAATCAAACCGAATGCCGCCAGGCCAATACCCATGGACATTCCCAGCACCAGGGCATGCTCGGCGGTGTTGTCCGCCCGGATCTTGTTCTTTCCACCAATAGCCTGGGCCACGACGGCAGTCACACCCGTAGCCAGCCCCATGGTCAAGCCAAAGCCGAAGAAGACCAGGGGCATATTGAAGGCTAGCGCCGCCACCGCCTCCGATCCCACCCAGCCGACAAACATCATATCCACTACCGAGTAGAGGGTGTGGATGGTCATGCCCCCCAGAATGGGAAGGCTCAGTCTCCAGAGCGCTTTGCGGGGATTGGATAGGAAACCGGCAACGCGTGAGTTGTCCCGGTCAGGCGCTGGTCGCATAAGGGCCGAAATTACGCCCCTTTGCACGACAGGGGATCATTTTTCTTCAGCCACGGGTAGCATCTCGGTCAGCAACCGGCGGGATTCCAATCCGGACGACCTCTGCGCTGTCGGGATTCAAGTTGTTGAGGCTGAAAGCTGGGATTAACTTCCCGGCTGTCTTTTGACCATGGTTGTGCAAGACCTAAATCACATTGTAATAAGCGATTCCCTATGTTAAATCGACCATCGCTACGTTTTGCTATTATCGGCATTGTTCTCCTCTGGGTAATCTGGGCACTCTGGCCTACGATCGAGTACCGGACACTTTCCGAGGAGGAGAAGGAAGAGCGCCGTTCCGCAGGGACTCTGGCCGAGTTGGAACATCGGATCATCAACCTGGGGCTGGATCTTCAGGGGGGCATCCACCTCGTGTTAGAGGTGGACATTCCTACCCTGGTCCACACCCTGGCGGAGAACCGGGATGAGCGCTTGGAGAACCTCCTGGCCGAGACGGCGGCCGAGGTACAAGCCACGGACGCCGACTTCTTCAACGTGCTCAGGAGAAGTGTGGACGAAACCAATTTCCGCCTGATCCGCTACTTTTCCAACTACGGCACCCGAGTGCCGGACATCATCGCTGCCTTGCGGTTGGAGGCTGACGACGCCGTCAACCGGGGCTTGGAGATCATCCGGAACCGGGTGGACGAATTCGGTGTAGCGGAGCCCACCATCCAGAAGGCTGGCGGCCGGCGCATCATCGTGGAGCTGGCCGGGATCAAGGATCCCGAGCAGGCCCGGAACCTGATCCAGAATACGGCCTTGCTGGAGTTTAACCTGCTCCAGGACGTGAGCGTTGCCCGGGAAGTCATTCTGGAGATCGACGAGGCTGTCAAGGCTTCGGGGGCACCCATCGAGATGGCTGCGGCCGAGGACACTACGGCCCCCGCTCCCGCCGACACCCTGGAAGATGCCCTGGCCGCCGTGCTGGGAAGCACCGAGGCCGATACTGCCCTGGGACCAGGAGGCATCACCATCTCCGAGCAAGTACTGGGCGAGCATCCCTTCAGCGGCTATCTATCCTCCACCGGCAGCGATTTTGTTGTCCCGGCACGATACCGCTACGCTGTGGACGCCCTCCTGGCACGCGAGGAAGTGCAGGCCACGATTCCCAGCGACGGGATTTTTCTCTGGAGCAACCGCGCTGAGCCGCTGCGTGGTACCGGCACCCGCGACGAATTTTATACGCTCTATTACCTTGACCGGGAGCCCGGTCTGACCGGGGGTGTGATCACCCAGGCCAAGGCCAACATCGGTGCTCTGGGCTCCAGCGCGGCCAACCAACCGGTGGTGAATGTCTCCATGAACAACGAGGGATCGCGCACGTGGGCCCGCCTGACGGGAGCCAACGTGGGACGCAGGGTCGCCATCGTGCTGGATAAGAAGATCCACATGGCACCGGTGATCCGCACCAAGATCCCGGATGGCCAGACGGTCATTGAGGGAATGGAGAGCATGGATGACGCCAAGCTGATCGCCATCGTACTGCGCGCCGGTTCCCTGCCCGCACCGGTGGACATTATCGAGGAACGCTCCGTTGGGCCCACCCTGGGACAGGACTCCATCGAGCATGGGATCCAGGCTTTCATGCTGGGCGGTTTATTGGTTATCGGATTTATCGCATTCTATTATAAGGGTAGCGGACTGATCGCCACGCTGGCGCTGCTGCTGAACATCGTGGTGGTATTGGCCGCCCTGGCCTCGCTGCGAGCGACCCTGACCCTGCCCGGCATCGCCGGCCTGATCCTCACCATCGGTATGGCGGTCGATGCCAACGTGTTGATCTTTGAACGCATCCGGGAAGAGCTCGACAAGGGCAAGTCCATCCGGGCAGCCATTGACAGCGGCTACGGCCGGGCCACGATCACCATCATCGACGCCAACGTCACCACGATCCTGGCCGCGCTGGTGCTGTTCCAGTTCGGGACCGGGCCGCTCAAGGGATTCGCGGTGACCCTCTTCTGGGGCATCCTCGCCTCCATGTTTACCGCCATTTTCATGACCCGGTCCATTTTCATGGCCCTTACCCAAAGCCCCAAAGTCAAAACTTTGAGTATCTGATATGCGCCTGCTTACCAACGTCAATATTGATTTCCTCGCCAAGCGGAAGATTGCCGCCATTGCGTCCGGGGCCGTTATCTTCATCGGTCTCGCCTCACTTGTGATCAAAGGGGGTCCGGCCCTATCCATCGATTTCACCGGCGGCACCCTGGCCCAGCTCCAGTTTGCTGCCCCGGTGGAAGTGGGCGAGGTCCGGGAGCGCCTGCTGGATTACGGATTCACCCGGCCTACCATTCAGCAGTTCGGTTCCGAGAGCGAGATCCTGATCCGCGTGCCGGTCGAGGAGGCGGGTGAGGACCTCAGCGAGAAGATCCAGACAGCTCTGGCCGGGACCGAGTTCGAGGTCCGGCGCCTGGAGACGGTGGGCTCCAAGATCGGCGGTGAACTGCGCAGCAAGGCTCTGCAGTCGGTCCTCTTCGCCCTGTTCGGTATCCTCATCTACATTTCGCTGCGTTTCGACCGCTACTATGCACTGGGAGCCGTGGCGGCGCTGGCCCACGACGTACTCATCACCCTGGGAGTTTTCTCCCTGCTCAACCTGGAGCTGGACCTGGCGATCATCGGAGCATTC
>CP070656.1:625015-631573 GCA_020355065.1 Fidelibacterota bacterium
ATATATCTCGCTGAATGAGATCACGGATATTCTGGATCACATCCAGCAGCAACCGCAGCCGGAAGAGATGTTCTTGCCTGATGATATGGAAGCGGTAGAGGACGAGGAGATTACCATCGCGGGGGAGAACGACGATCTCTTCGAGGAGGCGGCCCGTCTAGTGATTGGCCAGCGTCAGGCCTCCGTGTCCATGCTGCAGCGGCGCTTCCGGATCGGGTACAGCCGCGCCGGCCGTTTGATCGACGAGCTGGAAAGGGCGGGCATTATTTCCGGCTATAGCGGCTCCAAGGCGCGGGAAGTACTGGTGGATGAGACTTATCTGGAAGAGCTTCAAGATCGGCACGAAGGAGAAGGAATATAAGAGATCACTACCTAACTGACTCCCCAAACCGCATCATCGAACAGCGACAGGATTACGGGTAACGTGAAAAAGAACGAGTCCCACAGAAGATTTTTGGTCACGGGTGGCGCCGGCTTTATCGGCGGCAATTTCGTCGCCAAGGTGCTGAGCGAGGAGCTGGGTGAGGTCCTGGTTTTGGACAAGTTCACCTATGCCGGGCATCGGGCGACTCTGAGCGGATGGGAGGGGCATCGGGCGTTCCGTCTGGTGGAGGGGGATATCGGAGACCGCAAGTTGGCCCGCCAGCTCCTGCTGGACTTCCAACCCACCTACCTGGTGAACTTTGCTGCTGAATCCCATGTTGACCGCAGTATCGAATCGGCCGATGATTTTATCGCGACCAATATTGTCGGCACCTACGCCCTTATGGATGAAGCTCTCAGTTACTGGTCCGATCTCACCGGGGAAGCAAGGCAAACCTTTCGTTTCCATCACGTGTCGACGGACGAGGTTTATGGGAGCCTGGGAGCAACGGGTGCCTTCAGCGAGAGAACTGCCTACGCCCCTAACTCGCCCTATGCTGCTTCCAAAGCGGCATCCGATCATCTGGTGCGGGCCTATGAGCGTACGCACCAATTGCCGGCGGTGGTGACGAACTGTTCCAACAATTACGGCCCCTACCAATTCCCGGAGAAACTGATCCCGGTCGTACTCCTGAGTGCTCTGGAGGGCAAGCCCATTCCGGTATACGGAGATGGTTTGAACGTGAGGGACTGGCTTTATGTTGAGGATCACTGCGATGCCATACTAGCGGTCCTGGCCCATGGCAATGTGGGAGAGACCTATAATGTCGGCGGCCGCGCGGAGATGACCAACCTGGATCTTATCCACACACTGTTCGACTGTTTGCGGGATCAGGCGGATCTCATCCGTGAGCATACCGAATACCCTACCGATATCGACTACCGATCACTCATCGAATTTGTGGCCGACAGGCCGGGTCACGATCGCCGCTATGCGATTGATTCGAGCAAGATACAGCGCGAATTAGGGTGGACTCCCAAAGAAAACCTCCGCACCGGGCTCGGGAAGACAGTGGCCTGGTATATCACTCATCTGGAGTGGTGCCGAGAGG
The DNA here is from genome assembly GCA_020355065.1 of Fidelibacterota bacterium. Taxonomy (GTDB): domain Bacteria; phylum Fidelibacterota; class Marinisomatia; order SCGC-AAA003-L08; family TS1B11. Next base: position 626,491 of record CP070656.1, read on the forward strand.
TTCTCAAAGACAACTACGACCGTCGCCGCTTGGGCCTCGAGAAGAAGGCCCAATCCTAGCTCATGATCCGCACACTGGCAATCCTGTTGACCGGGTTATATTGTGTTTATCCCGCATGGGGACAACCGGGCGGGGAGTTTGAAGAGGTCGTGAACGGATTCCTAGCCCAGGCTCCCATGAAGATCACATATATCTACGAGGTTACCAAGGATGGATTTCATCAGGATACTACCGGTAGCATGGTGATCGTCAGTTCCGGTGAATTTCGGCTTGAGTTCTGGGACAAGGTGTATGGCAGCGATGGTTCCTCCCTCTACCTCCACGATCGCAATACGAATCAAACCGTTGTCGATTCACTGCGCTGGACGGACCTGAATCTATGGGTGCAGCTGCTCCAGGGGGAGCTCCCTGCCGGGACGGTTATTCACGGACCGACATCCTTTCAGGATAGTCTGCAGAGGTGGGAGCTGAGTCACGAGCGGCCGTGGTGGTCGGGGAACGTCGATGTAGCAGCCGACGGCCGTCACATCCAAAAAATAGAACTATACGAGGACGAAGGCTGGAGACACCTGCTGCAGCTGGGAGCACCCGAGCGCTGGGATCATCCCGACCGCAAGGCCTTTCTTACCCTGCTGGATTTGCCGGGGATACGCCTAGACCTGAGGTAGTCTGCCAGCATGAAGCAGTTCATCATCGGTCTCGTTCTGAGCCTGGGAGCCCTCTGGTTGGCTTTCAGGGACATGGAATGGCAAGCTTTCAAAGAGGCCTTGAGCCAAGGCGATATCGTCTGGATTGTAATCGCCTCGGTCGTTTTGTTGAGTGCTATACCACTGAGGGGTATTCGTTGGCGGATCTTTCTGAATCCGATCAGGCAGGTTCCGTCCAGGCTTACCAGCGAAGCCACGATTATCGGTTATTTCGGTAATAATGCTCTACCCTTTCGTCTGGGGGAAATCCTGCGGAGTTACTTTATTGCCCGTCAAGCCCAAGTACCTATCACACAAGTATTCGGTACCGTTCTGGTTGAGCGGATTGTGGATATGCTCAGCATATTGATACTCCTGCTGTTGTTGCCCTTCGTCGGTGCCGTACCAGAGGCACTCCGTCAACCGATACTCTGGGTCGTGATCATATGTGTAGTGCTGGCCGTCGTGGCGATTTGGTTAGCGAGGCGAACTGAGGGTGTACCATTCATCAAGGGACGCTTGAAGCCGGTTCTGGACAATCTACAGCTGGGTTTTACCAGTCTCCGGCAGGGACGGCACTACCTGGTGCTTCTCCTGGCGACGTTGGGAATCTGGCTGTTTTATCTGCTGAATATTCATATTGCCCAGTACGCTATGGGCATAAGATTGTCATGGGCGGAAACCTATTTGGTGCTGGTCACGACCACCCTGGTTCTGCTTGTTCCGGCGGCTCCCGGTTTTGTGGGCACCTTCCATGCGGCCGTGATCCTGGCCTATGTGAACATATTGTCCATTGACTTAGCACGAGCTCAGGCGATGGCCGTTGTGCTCCATGCCATAGGCTACATTCCCTTTACCATTATTGGGGCGATCCTATATTTCCGCTCCCATCTGCGATTGCGCGATGTTCGGGCGCAACATTGGGAGCCGGAAGTGGCGAACAAGCCATGAAAGCATACAAGTTCTTTCTATTCGACCGGGATGGTACGTTGAATTACGAGAACCGGGAGTATCACCGTGATCTGTCCGCCGTACGGCCGTATCCGTTCGCGGGCCCGATATTGAGAGGCCTGGACCAGGCCGGATACCCCCTCGCTGTAGTGACCAATCAGAGTGGTGTCGCCCGTGGATACTGGGATGAAGACGACCTACGGATCCTGCACGATCGGCTGTGCCAGGAGTGGGACGTTCAACTCCGGTTCTATATCTGTCCCCATCACCCGGAGGATGGTTGTTCATGCCGCAAACCGGGTACGCAATTGCTAGAGCAGGCCCTCCATGATCGAGGTGTTGCTTCTCAAGATAGTTTGATGATCGGAGATTCAGTCAGCGATTTCGAAGCCGCCAACAGGGCCGGCATCGACTTCGCCCTGGTACTTACGGGCAGGGGCCACATTACGCAAGCCCAACTATCCGGCACCCCGATGACCGTTCTGGACACCGTAGCCGGCCTATGGGAGTATGACCACTGAAATGAAGCCGATTTCAAGACAGACGAGCGTTGCGGTATTGCTTGGCGGTGTCAACTCCGAACGGGAGGTATCCATGGAATCCGGGCAGCGGGTGCTGGAAGTGCTGAATACCTTTGGATATATAAGCGAGCCCGTAGTCTATGAAGGGGATCTCAGCAGTACCGTGGAGATTCTCAGTGGCTACGATCTGGTGTTCAACGCACTGCACGGAGGTGAAGGTGAGGACGGTACGGTACAAATGGCTCTCGAGCAGGCGGGCCTTCGTTATACCGGATCGGGGCCGAGTGCTTCCCGCCTGGCAATGGATAAACACAGCAGTAAGGAAATCATGTCGGCGATTGGCGTGCCGACGGCCCCATGGCTGGGTTTGGACCTGGAAGCAAAGCAGGGCATTGTACGGGGTAACGATTACCCGGAGCTCACGGTTTTTCTCGAGGAGCATCCTTATCCGGTAGTGATCAAGCCCAACCATGAAGGAAGTACGGTCGGCCTCTCGATTGTGGAGGATCCTATTGATCTTGACGAGGCCTTGATGCTGGCGTATGAATTCGGGCCGAAGATACTTGTTGAGGTCTACATTCCGGGTCGGGAATTGACGGCAACTGTGCTTGACGGTCGTCCCCTCCCTGTGGTGGAGATCATTCCGAAGCACAAGGCCTACGATTATGAATGCAAGTATTCGGATGGCATGAGCAGGTACCAGGTACCCGCCGAACTTCCCCTGGAGACTACATCTGCGATGCAAGGAGCAGCCCAAAGATTATACGAGGGATTAGGCTGCCGTCACTACTCACGCGTAGACTTTCGCCTGAACAATGCCGGGCAGTTCTTCTGCCTGGAACTCAATACTCTCCCTGGTATGACCACACACAGTCTGACCCCGATGGCGGCCCAGGCCGTCGGGATCGGATTCGCGGAGCTCATCAAATTGATCGTCGAGCTGGCCTTTGAGACAGCGGAGATCCGCTAGATGTCCCTGAAGCTGCGGAATACGCTCACCAGGCGATTGGAAGCTTTGCAGCCGATTACACCCGGCGAGGTGCGGATGTATACCTGCGGGCCTACCGTTTATGATACCGCTCATATCGGGAACATGCGCACATTCATCTTTGAAGATCTACTCCGGCGCTATTTACTCTATAAAGGCTTCAAGGTAATCCAGGTGATGAACATCACGGATGTGGATGACCGCACCATCGAGCGCGCTATTGGTGAGAAACGTCCTCTGGCAGATCTTACCGAGCATTACACGCAACGGTTCAGGGAGGACATCAGCAGGCTCAATATTCAGTCCACAGAATATATGCCCCGGGCGACTGAGTTTATCCCGCAGATGGTAGAGGGGATCAAGGTCCTATTGGAGAAGGGACATGCCTATAAGACGCCGGAGGGTTCGGTATTTTTTGACGTGTCATCATATCCGGCCTACGGTCAGTTGGCCCATCTGGATCCCCAGCAGCTACGGACCGGAGAGCGGGTAGTGGATGACAACTATGAGAAGGACGAGGCCCGCGACTTCGCCCTGTGGAAAGCCCGTAAGCCCTCGGACGGAGACTATGCCTGGCCTTCCCCATGGGGGGAAGGCCGGCCGGGTTGGCACATGGAATGCAGTATCATGTCGACTCATTATCTCGGTGATCATTTTGATATCCATTGCGGTGGTGTCGATAATATTTTTCCCCACCATGAGAATGAAATAGCGCAGAGCCGCTGCATGCGGGAGACACCTTTTGCCAACCTTTGGCTGCACAGCGAGCATCTCATCGTGGATGGCCAGAAGATGAGCAAATCCCTGGGCAACTGTCATACGCTGGAGGATGTGCTGCGTCAGAATTATTCACCGGAAGCGATCCGATATACCCTCCTGTCCACGCACTATCGACAAAAACTGAACTTCACCTTCGCAAAAGTCCAGGAGTCCCAGAAGGCACTCAACAGGCTGCGGGAGCTGGTCCGGCGCCTGGAGGAGGTGGAAGGCACCCAAGAGGAGGCCGGTATTCAAGCTCCGGACAAGGCGGTCGAGGACGCCCTGGATAACGATCTCAACATCTCCGGCGCGTTGGGGGCCATCTTCAATTGGGCCCGGGAGCTGTTCAATCTTCTTGATGAGCACAAGTTGTCCGCCCGCAGTGCCGGGGAGAGTCTCCAAGCACTGCAGCGATATGATCAGATACTGGGCGTCATTTATTTCAACCTGGAGGCAGAATTGCCGGATGATCTCGCGGCGCTGATACGGGAGCGGGAGGAAGCCCGCCAGGCCCAAGACTGGAAGAGGGCAGATGCCATCCGGGAGACCTTTCTGACCAGGGGCATTCTCCTTGAGGATACGCCCACCGGGACGATTTGGAAGAAGGCATGATTCCAGAACCGATCGCGACTGGAAAGCCCCATACTCAAACTCCCGATTCCACTCTATACAGGCCAGTAGTGTTTGGCGGATTGGTGGGCACTCATAATTCGCCAGAGGCATGGTATACGGGTGTATCGTCGGCGGGAATAGTATCACGGATTGTTACTCGCTGAGATGCAGTGAGTATTGTTTTCTGATTTCAGATGGTAGCTGTTGCAGGGGTGCTGCTAAAGAAAATGACCATGAATTTACTATTGTTTTGGATTTATCGTAACGTAAATTGGAAGGCTAAAATAGCGCCGCTATTTACAGGAAGATGCCACCATAGCTCAGTTGGTAGAGCATCTGATTTGTAATCAGAGGGTCGCGGGTTCGAATCCTGCTGGTGGCTCGTTTTAGCGGGATATTTGTCAGATTTCAGCAGGGACGGACTCTCGGTCCGGCAGGCAGTGAGGATTCGGGGAGATGGCCGAGCGGTCAAAGGCAGCAGACTGTAAATCTGCCGACGGAATGTCTACGGGGGTTCGAATCCTCCTCTCCCCACCGAGTGGTGATGCTGTAACTCCTAGGGTATC
>CP070656.1:631673-634479 GCA_020355065.1 Fidelibacterota bacterium
GGTCCAGGAAGGGCAGGATGCCACGCTGATCACCTGGGGTGCCCTGGTGAAGAAGAGCCTGGACGCGGCGGCAGCCGTGAAAGAGCGGATGGGATCAGCGGTGGAGGTCATCGATCTGCGGACGCTGAATCCGCTGGACATGGATACCATTCTGGCATCGGTAGAGAAAACGAACCGGGTGGTTATTGCGCACGAGGACGTATTAACGGGCGGTTTCGGTGCCGAGATCGCCGCCCGTATCGCAGACAGCGCACTTACCTTTCTGGATGCTCCGGTAAAACGGGTAGCCGCCTATGACTGTCCCGCTATTCCCTACAGTCCGGAGCTGGAAGAGCAGATCCTGCCGCAGGTTTCGTGGATCGAGGATGCTTTAATGGAGGTCCTAGGCTTTTGAGCACCTATCCTGTATCCAAGGAGTTCACATGGTAGATTCAATCCGTGTATATCAGATTGGCCTAGGCGATATCGGATTGGCCATTACCAGCATTCTGGTGGAGCGGGAGGGCTACGCCATCGCCGGGGCCGCGGATATCAATCCCGCCCTGAAGGGGAAGGACCTGGGTGAGTTGGCAGGTTTGCCGTCCGGTTTGGATATCCCGATCCAAGATTCGATCACGGCGCTGTTGTCCGGCACGGAGGCGGATGCAGCCGTGCTGACGACCTCTTCGCGCATGGAAGACATCACGCCGCAAGTCCTGGAGCTTGTCGATCATGGTCTGCCGGTGGTGTCTACCTGTGAGGAGCTGGTTTATCCCAAGCGGACGCATCCCGAGTTGACCGAGCAGATCGACAGCGCGGCACAAAAGCGGGGCGTGGCCGTGCTTTCGACGGGTGTGAATCCAGGCTTTCTAATGGATTTTCTGCCGATGATCGTGTCGCGCATCTCCCGGCGAGTTGAGGCGGTGCGGGTGGAGCGGGTCCAGGATGCAGGGACGCGCCGTGAGGCATTCCAGCGCAAGGTAGGTGCGGGGCTGAGCGCGGAGCAGTTCGAAAAGCGAGTCGCGGAAGGGAACTTCGGCCATGCCGGGCTGATCGCCTCGGTGGAGCTGCTGGCGGCCGGATTGGGATGGCAGCTGGACTCGGCCAGTGAGACCATCGAGCCGGTCGTAGCGGATCAAGCGCAAAAGACGGATTATATTGCCATTGAACCGGGCCAGGTGGCGGGCGTATACCAAGTGGGCAAGGGTATCCGTGAGGGCCACGAGGTCATTACTCTGACGTTCCGGGCGGCAGTAGGGGAACCGGTATCTTATGACCGCATCCAGATGGATGGTGATCCCCAATTGGAGTCCATGTTTCCAAAAGGCGTGCCGGGGGACACGGCTACCGGTGCCATCACGGTGAACGCTATTCCGCTGGTCCTGCAGTGCCGGCCGGGTTTGCGGACGATGGCCGATCTGTGGCCGGGGAGTGAGTGAGCACCAGATAGCGAACTGAATTGGAGAGAGAATCATGATCGTTGATGTTGTCATGCCCAAGATGGGCGAATCCATTACCGAAGGGACGATTATCGAGTGGAAAGTGGGTGTGGGGGAGACTATCGCGCAGGATGCCACCTTGCTGGAGATATCGACCGACAAGGTGGACTCGGAGATTCCCTCACCCGCGAGCGGTACCCTTCAGGAGATCCTATTTGAGCCGAATGCGACGGTGGAGGTGGGTGCCGTCATTGCGCGGATTGCCACGGCTGAAGAGGAAGCCGGTGAGGCGGCAGTCCCTGCGCCGGAAGAGCCACGCAAGGAGGAAGTGGAGACAGCGCCGCCGGTTGAGGTTGTTAAGCCGGCCGTTCCTGCACAACCGACCAACGGGCGAAGTAAGGACCGCTATACCACACCGTTGGTACGATCCATGGCGCGGAAGGAGAGACTCACGGACGCGGAGTTGGCCAGCATTTCCGGTACAGGCCGTGAGGGCCGGGTGACGAAGGCGGATCTGCTGGCGTACCTGAAGATGCGCAAGGAGGGGGCGGTAGTCTCCCCACCGGTAGCACCGGTGGCACCAACCCCGATTGAGGCGCCACCCACACCACCCGCGGCGGCGCAGTTTGCCGCGCCGGGCGGGGAGCGGCTGGCGGACGAAGTCCTGCCCATGTCGCGGATCCGGGGACGTATCGCAGAGCACATGCGGAAGTCGCTGGACACATCGGCTCACGTGTATGCCGTGGCGGAATGTGACATGACGGGAGCCGTGGAGGCGCGTGGCCGGTACGGTAAAAGTTTCCTGGCACGGGAAGGATTCAAGCTCACCTATACGCCCATGATCGCCTACGCTACGGTGAAGGCCATCAAGGATTTTCCCCTGATCAACGCGCAGATCGATGGAACGAACATCGTGAAGAAGCGCAACGTCAACCTGGGGATGGCGGTAGCCCTGCCGGATTACAGCCTGATCGTGCCGGTGGTGCATCACGCCGAGGAGCTCAATTTCGTTGGGCTAGCGCGTAAGATAGCCGATCTGGCGGAGCGAGCCCGAGGTGCCCAGCTGCAGCCCGAGGAAGCGGTGGGGAGCACCTTTTCGATCACCAATTTCGGTGTATTCGGGAGCCTGTTCGGATTGCCCATTATCAATCAGCCCAACGTGGCCATCCTGGGCGTGGGCGGTATCAAGAAACGCCCGGTGGTGTGGGAATCGGAGATGGGGGACAGTATCGTGGTGCGTTCGATGATGCTGCTTTCGCTGGGGCACGACCATCGGTTGATCGATGGAGCCTACGGCACCCAATTCCTGCAGCAGATCATCCACTATCTGCAGACCATCGACTGGGCGAAGGAATTCTAGGAGTGAGCCAAGAACCGATCACGACTAC
>CP070656.1:634579-637711 GCA_020355065.1 Fidelibacterota bacterium
CAACCTGGCGCTTTACGAGGAGATTCTAAAAGAGGCCCGTTCTCGGTTTGAGCCTGGGAAGCGCATTCCTCGAGTTGAAGATTAAAAAGAGAGTCTTTTCCACTTACTATGGGCTCTGACTGATGGAACGCAGATGAACGCTGACACAAGCTGATTTATGGTTTTATCTGCGTAAATCTGCGTCTGATTTCAAGGTGTCTGTGGTTATGGAGGGATCACTATGAACGTACCCAAATTTATCTTTCGTTTGCTGCTCGGCCGCCGTCTTCCTCTCACCACTGGGACATTGGAGGTCTCTGGCATCAACCAACCGGTGTTGATCCGGCGTGATGGCTACGGCATATCCTACATTGAAGCGAAAGGGGATGAGGACGCCTGGTATGGCCTTGGGTTCTGCCACGGACAGGATCGTGCCTTTCAACTAGAAGGGCTTGTTCGCGTCGTGCGTGGCACCCTGGCCGAGCTGGTGGGTCCCGCGGCTCTTCCCGTGGATCGCCTCTCCCGACGGATTGGCTTCTGCCACGCTGCCGAACAGCAGTCGGAAGCCCTCGACGACGGGATCCGTCAAATGCTAGAGGCCTATGCGCAAGGGGTCACTGACGGCGCGAAGGTAGGATGTCGCCAACTGGCCCACGAGTTCGCCCTGCTACGAACCCAGCCCACCCCTTACTGCGCCGCCGACGTCCTGGGAGTGCTCAAGCTCATGTCCTTCAACCTGGCCTCCAACTGGGATTCCGAGTTGGCGCGCCTCAAAATCCTGACCGAAGATGGGCCTGAGGCCTTGGAGGCTCTTGACCCCGCATACCCGGCATGGCTCCCCGTTACCTCCCCGCCTACTGCACTCGCTGGCAGCACGGTGGACCGGCTGGCCGAGGATTTGGCTGTTTTCAGGGCAACTGTCGGCCAGGGCGGCGGGTCGAACAACTGGGCCATTGCTCCCTCCCGCACCGCCACCGGGCGAGCCATTCTGGCCAACGACCCCCACCTCGCCCCGGTTCTTCCCCCCTATTGGTACCTGGCTCACGTTCGCACGCCAGACTGGGCTGTCGCTGGAGCCTCCTTCGTCGGGGCTCCGACCTTCCCTGCGGGCCATAACGGCACCGCCGCCTGGGGAATAACCGCTGGCCTGTTGGACAACACTGACCTGTTTATCGAAGAGATCGGTCCCGACGGGCGGAGCGTCCGAGAGGGCGACCAATTTGTCCCTTGCGAAACCCGCCTGGAAACTATTCACGTCAAGGGTGGAGAAACCGTCGAAGAGGAGGTTTTAGTTACCCCCCGGGGGCCCATCATCGGCCCGGCACTGGAGGGCGAGGTAGGAGCCATCTCCTTGCGCGCTACCTGGCTGGACCCTCGGCCAGTGAATGGGCTGTTGCAGATCCACCGTGCGAGATCCTTCGAGGAATTCCGGCGCGCTTTCGAGCAATGGCCGGCTCTCCCGCTCAACATGGCCTACGCGGACACCTCTGGCACCGTGGGTTGGCAACTGGTGGGAGAGGCGCCGCAGCGACAGAAGGGATGGGGAACCATCCCACTCCCGGGGTGGGACCCTAAAGTCGGATGGGAAGACGATCCAATCCCCTTTGATGAGATGCCCCACTTGGCGGATCCAGAAATCGGCTTTGTGGCTACTGCCAACAACCAGCCAACACCCGAGGGTGATGGTCCCTTCCTGGGAACGGACTGGATTGACGGCTATCGGTTGGCCCGCATCGTAGAAGCGCTCGAGGCCCGGCATGACTGGGACTTGGTCAGCGTACAGGCGCTCCAGATGGACCAGAAATCTCTTCCCTGGCGCGACCTGCGCGACATCGTCCTGGCTGTACCTGCCGACACTGATGAGGCCCGCCAGGCCCTCGCGATGATGGAGGCGTGGGACGGCGTGCTCACGGCTGGTTCCCCTGCCGCAGCAATCTTTGAGTTCTTCGTGGCACAGATGGCTCGGCGCATTGCTGAGGCTAAGGCCCCTCGTGCCGCGCAGTGGGCCCTCGGCAAAGGCTTTACCCCCCTCGTTCCCCATTCCATGTTCTCCGCACGGCGCGTTGGTCACCTGGTCCGCCTCGTCCGAGAGCAACCGGAAGGGTGGTTCGAGCGGCCCTGGCCCCAAGAAATGGCGGATGCTCTAGCAACGGTGATCAGAACCCTACGGGAGCAGTACGGTAACGACCCCAACCAGTGGGCCTGGGGGCGTGTCCGGCCGCTGACCCTGTGCCATTCGGTGGGAGAGCGAGCGCCCCTCGACCAGGTGTTCAACCTGGGGCCTTTCGCCTGGGGAGGCGATGCCAGCACTGTCAGCCAGGCAGCCACTGACCCAGCCGACCCTACGGCCAACCCCTATTTCATCGCCTCTCTCCTGATGGTCGTTGATGTAGGGAACTGGGACGAGAACCGGTTCGCCTTGCCCGGTGGCCAGTCCGGCAACCCCTTATCGCCTCACTACGATGACCAGCTTGCCCTTTGGCAGCGCGGCGAGGGAGTGTCCATAGCCTGGTCAGCGACGAAGGTGGAGCAGGCGACTCGGTCTATGCTGCGCCTGATGCCGAGATAGGTCTACTTGTCCGTTTCATGTTGGCAATTTAGAAAATACCCAAGAAGGATGAAAGGAGAATCGCGATGGACATTGAAAAGGCCAATGCGGAAGCCACAGAACGAATGATGGAGGCCCGCCCGGTACTGGTGGGATTGGGCAAGGCCCGGGATGTGATCCCTGACATGCGCGATAACCTGCTGCTGCACGCCGGCCCGCCTATCACCTGGGAACGGGCCTCCGGGCCGATGCGTGGTGCGATTACCGGGGCCTTGATCTTTGAGGGCAAAGCCAAAGATGAAGTCGAAGCCCAGGCACTGGTCGAATCAGGCGAGATTGAACTGGAACCCTGCCACCACCACCAGGCCGTCGGACCGATGGCTGGCGTCATCTGCTCCTCTATGTCGGTCTACATTCTCGAAAATAAAACTCATGGCAACAAGTCCTTCTCCAACTTGAATGAGGGCTATGGCAAAGTATTGCGCTACGGCGCGTACAGTGAGGAGGTGCTGGCCAAACTGCGCTGGATGGAAGATGTCATGGCCCCTGTCCTGGCCGCTGCCATCGAGGCCAGCGGGGGTATTGACATCCGCGCCCTCCTGGCC
>CP070656.1:637811-641145 GCA_020355065.1 Fidelibacterota bacterium
GAAGGCTCGCTCCAGAACCCGGGCTAGATGCTCTCCCACATTGCGGATCCCTAAGGCATATACCAGCCGGGCAAACGTGGTCTCCTTGGACGCCTCAATGGCCCCCATCAGCTTCGCCGCCACCTTATCCCCTAACGCCACCATCTTTTGAGTCGGACCCTCGTCCTTCAGATGTACGGTGCGCTCGATCTCCAGGGCGGCCAGATCATCGTGGGAGAGCCGGTAGATGTCCACCACCGACTTCACTTTCCCGGCTCGGATGAGTTCTTCCACAATCCGATACCCCAGCCCGTCGATGTCCATGGCCCCCTTGGAGATAAAGTGCTGAAAGCGCCCTTGGACCTGGGCCGGGCAATCCAGGTTGACGCAGCGGGCCACCGCCTCATCGGCGGGCCGGTACACGGCGTGCCCGCAGACCGGGCAGCTGGCCGGCAGCTGGTAACGCTGCGTTCCCCGTGGACGCTTCTCGGCAATGACCTGCACCACCTCCGGGATCACGTCCCCCGCTCTTTGAACCAGGACGGTATCACCGATCCGGACATCCTTGCGGTCGATCTCGTCCTGGTTATGGAGCGTGGCCCGGCTCACGGTGACTCCCCCCACATTCACCGGCCGTAAGTGGGCCACCGGCGTGATGGCACCGGTTCGGCCCACGCTGGCCTCAATGCCCTCGATCACCGTGGTGGCCTGCTGGGCCTTGAACTTGCCGGCGATCGCCCAGCGGGGTGAGCGGCTGCGTTCCCCCAACGCCGCCTGCAGTGAAAAATCGTTCAACTTCACCACCAATCCGTCAATATCATACGGCAGTGACTCGCGCCGGGCTTCAAGATCGCTGAACAGCTCCAGAACCGCCTCCATACCCCGGCAGAGACGATATTCCGGATTTACTGGAATCCCCCAGTTGGGTAGGGTCTCTAGAAACTGCAGCTGGCTGGCAAAGGAAATCCCTTCCACCGCACCCGGACCGTAGCAATAGATGCGCAAAGGCCGGGAAGCGGTAATGCGGGAATCCAGCTGGCGCAGACTGCCGGCGGCCGAGTTGCGCGGATTGGCAAACAGGGACTCACCCGATTCGGCACGCTGCCGGTTGAGGGCTTCGAAACCATCACGGTTCATGAATACCTCACCACGAATCTCCAACCGCCGCGGAACGTTCTCCCCCGCATGCAACCTCAAGGGAATCGCCCGGATGGTCCGCAGGTTGGCGGTGATATCCTCACCCGTTACCCCATCACCCCGCGTGGACCCCAGAACAAAACGTCCATCCTCATACACCAGCTCCACCGCCAAACCATCCAGCTTCGGCTCACAGATATATTCTATCGGCTCCTGCAGCTCGAGATCGCGATGCAAGCGCTCATCAAATGCGCGCAGCTCTGCTTCGTCCATGGCGTTCGCCAGGCTCAGCATGGGCGTACGCCGACTTACCGTCGACAGCTCCGATTGGGGCTTGGCACCCACACGCTGCGTAGGAGATTCCGGTGTGATCAGTTCCGGATGCTCTTGCTCGAGATCCTCCAGCTCCCGCATCAGAGCATCATACTCGGCATCGGAGATGGTAGGGCTGTCATAAACGTAGTAACGGACGTTCTGCTCATCTATCTCCCGCCGCAGCTGCTCAATACGCCTGGATACCGGATCAGTCATACAGCTCTTTCTGAAAAAATTCCTTCGTCGGCGGTACCATCTCGATTATAAAAGGTTGAAGCTGGTCGTCTGCATCCACTGGATACGCATACAGGCTGTAATCCTTCATCGTCACCAGGAAATAATAGGTCAGCGCTTCCCCCTGCAGCTCTTCCTCCGGGATGAAATACCGGTAGCGGCTGTACTCTCCCTCCATCGGAATCTCCTTGAAATTCTTCGTGGAGTCCACCCGCATGAACAGGCTCACGGATTCCACCTCCTCAATCTTGAGATTAACAAACAAATCCATGCGAAACGGCCGGTCATTCAGAATAGCCACCGGTGGATTGTGGAACAGCGGCATGATGAGCGCTGCCTTCTCCCTGGCAGCCGCCGGCAGCGTGTCCACCTGCGCCGCCGCGGAGATACTATCCGGCTCCTGCTGCGACTGGACCGGCAGAGAAAGAAACAGCCCGAACAGGATCGCGCACAACCCCGCTGCCCATCTGAACTTATTCACTGGAGCGACGCGAGGTTCGACCATCGTCTCCTATTACCCTGCTCACGATGTCGGGTACCGAAAACTCCTCCGCGTTCAGACGGAACGTGGTATGCCTGAATTCATGGTCCGATTCCGCCAGCCGGTATAAAGGCAGGTAAGTGCCTTGGTTCCGTATAATATCTTTTAGAGCCGCTATCAGGGCGTCGGCATCCTCTTGGGTGCTGTACAGGCCGAAACTGGCCCGCACCATTCCGGGCTTGGCCATTCCCGCTGCGGCCAGCTCCTCGTCACTCATGGCAATGTACTCCGCGGCCTGGTCCGGGATCATCTCGATCACGTAAGGATGCGCGCAGAAACACTCGTTGCGCACGGCAATGTTATGGTAGTCGTTCAGAATCGCCGCCACCATCGAATGGTGAACTCCCTCGAGGTTGAAGGAAATAGAGGCCGCCCGGGGACATGAACCGGTATCCGTCGAGCCATACACCTCCACTTCCGGAATGGACTTGAGTCTATCCAGGGTATAATCGATGATCCGGCCCTCCTCCTCCACCAGGAAATCCATCCCGATGCGATCCAGCACTTCAATGGCCGCCGCCAATCCGATCGCGCCGGGAATATTAGGTGTACCGGCCTCTTCCCGGTCCGGGAAATGCTGCGAGACTGTATAGCGCTCGGTGAAGACCCGCTCCACCATGCCGCCACCCACCTCTTCCGGCTCCAATTGGGCCAGGTGCTCTTTCCGTGCAATCACCACACCCGGCGAACCGGGCACATAGGTCTTGTGACCTGAAAACACCAGGGCGTCCACGTCCTCCACGGGATCAGCATGGCCCGACACGACCACCGGTATATGGGCCACCATCTGGGCGCCGTCCACCAGTACCAGGGCATCATGCTCATGGGCCAGACGGGCTATATCGGCAACCGGGTTGATGATGCCCGTTACGTTGCTCACGCCCGTGATGGCCACGTAGTTGATCCGCTCCTGCTCCTGCTTCAGCAATCCTTCCAGGGCTCTGGTATCCACACAGCCCATGCCATCCGCATGCAGGGCTACCGGCAGATGAATGACCCGCCCCAGGTGTTTGCGATGTGGCAGGTCATTGGAGTGGTGCTCCATAATGGAAACCAGCACCGTATCCCTCTCGGGCCGCAGATCCCGGAAGACCCGCGCCATGCGGTTCACCCCGGCCGTCGTGCCGC
>CP070656.1:641245-645414 GCA_020355065.1 Fidelibacterota bacterium
AAAACCGGTATCAGTGGTGCTTAGGCAGGTGTCTCCTCGTTTAGGTTACCAGGTAAGTTGTTTGTCAGCAACCGGTGCAGGGCAGTGAAAGCCCTGGCACGGTGGGATATTTTACTTTTTTCCGCATCACTCATCTGGCCAAAAGTCAGATCGGTTCCGGATACACGAAAGATGGGATCATAGCCGAATCCATTTTCGCCGAATGGCTGGTGGACTATCGAACCTTCTATCACACCCTCGGTGGTAAGCTCATGACGGGCATCCACGTAGGCGGCACAAGTGCGAAAGCGAGCGGTACGATGTTCGTCGGGAATACCGGTCATGGCCGAGAGTAATCTCCTGATATTGTCCTCGTAGGTGGCGTCAGGACCCGCATAACGGGCGGAGTAAATGCCCGGCGCGCCCGCCAGCGTGTCAACTTCCAGCCCCGTATCATCGGCAATAGCCGGCAAGCCTGTGCCCTGATGTACCATCCGTGCCTTAAGTAAAGCGTTTTCCTCCAGAGTTGTTCCCGATTCCACTATGGGTTCCAGCTGCGGGAATGCATCCATATCCACCAGCTCTACCGGAAGATCGGAAAAAACCGCTTGGATCTCCCGCAACTTATCGGGATTGCGAGTGGCAATCACCAGTCTCAACCCCCGACCACCATCAGCATCCCGGGATTGCCGCTGTATCTTCTCCATCGGCAGGTATCCCCGAACCTTTATCATCTGCCCGTTTATTCCAGCATGGGACCAGGCGATGGTTGAAAAACAGTCTTTTGCGCTCAAATTCAAACATAGACTTTTATTTTAGCGTGTTGATTACCCTCTGTCAATGTATTCCGCGTGACCAGGAGAGTAGAGTTGTCCGGCAATGATACATCAATAATTGGAATTCCAGTTATCTCGGAGGCAGGATTTCAGTCTGCTGTGCCGGCCACCCGAATCTGCAGGCAGAACCGGTTGCCCGTCTCGATACCCGACTCGAGCCGCAGCTCTCCCCCCATTCTTTGTACCAGATCCCGCGCCACGGTAAGGCCCAAGCCCAGGCCGGGAGAGGATTGGTGTTCCGGTAACCGGCTGAAGGGTTGGAACACCGCTTCACGTTCCTCTTCAGGAATACTCACCCCCTGGTCTTCCACCTCAATGCAGACGTGATCGTCACCAGACCGAGCACAGCGCAGGATAATGGTACTACCAGACGGTCCATACTTTCTGGCATTGTCAACCATATTGAACAACACCTGTTCAAGAGCCAGAATATCGGCTTCTATTTTGGGAAGCCCTTCGGTGACTTCCTCAACGAGCTTGAAACCACCCTTTTCCAGCAGGGGACGCCAGCTATCCGCCACCTTTTTAACGACGGTGGCCGGATTCACCTGATCCAGGCGGATGGACCAGCTGCCCATCTCCACGCGGCTCAGCTGGTCAATATGATCCACCAGATACAGCAAACGGTCGATATTCTGGTCAATCGCTTCCAGATATTGCCCTTGCTTCTCGGTCAGGTCACCGCCAAAACCTTCCTTGAAAAGGTGGGCGAATTCCTTCAATACCGCGATGGGGGTCTTCAACTGATGAGCTACTTCATGGAAAAAGCGGTTTTTTTCCTCGTCGATGGCAGAGACCGGTGCAGCAACCGGAGCCCGGACTGATGATTCAAACGATCGCGTATACCGGTTCACCACCTGCATCAATTCCCCGGAATTGAGGGGCTTGGCGAGCCAGCCGTCAACGCTTTCGTGATGGAGGTCCTTTTCGGCACCCGACACCGATTCGGACATGATGATGGTCACCAGGCCGGGGTATTGCTGTTTCGTCTGAGCGCAAAGTTCGTATCCGCTGAGATCAGGGAGTGCAAGATCCACCAGGGCCATATCATATTTTTCTTTGCGTAGCAGCTCCAGCGCGTGGGAGCCGTAGGGTACCACGGAAACCTCAAATCCCTCACTTTCAAGCGTTTCCTGGAGAAAGGCCCTGGCTCCGGGATTGGCATCGACAATCAGAAGGCGCGTTGATGTTTGCGAATCCACGTGATCCATCAGTTTTTCCGCTCCGGATAATACAGGGCTATGCTAAGGGAATCACCCCGGCGGCTGACATCCAGGTTGCCTTGATGATTGCGCAGGTGATTGTACAGCAAGGCCAGCCCCAGATCCCCCGAGCCTTCGGAATTCAGGGTAAATGGATCAAGACAGGCGATCACCGCTGCGGGGGTGTTCTGCTCCAAGGAGAGCTTCACAGTCACTGCCGCATACGTTCCGGGGTGGCTTTCGAATACCATGGCCCGGATGTCTTTCTCCGGCAGTTCCACCTGGTCGATGGTAATCAGCGCCGGGAGTGTCCGTGTGTGCTGAGCTAATTGACACAGGCCGTTGGTCAGGATCCGAAAGACCTGCCCGTTCACAGCGACCTGCCCGGGTGCTTTCACTGTGCGGACTTCCACAGCAAAATCGTGCTCGCGACGGTAGTTCTCGCACACCTCCTGTGCCACCAGCGGCAGATCGATTTCCGATACCATGGGTTGACTTTCCCGGTAAAAGGCGGCCAGCCGCTTGTTGAAATCAATGCCAGACTGGAGCGCATCCTTCATAGGCGGCAGGTACTTGTCGATCATTTCATGGCCGGCCAGATTGGCCTCAATCAACGAAATATATCCCTGTATAATACCATAGTAATTATTGGCATCGTGCACGATCCTCCGGGCCATGCCCTGCAACGCCTGAAAGCGGGCGCGGATACTCTCATTCAGGGTCAGGCGGTGTTCGTGGGAAGTCATGTCGCCCGGCAATGCCTTATGCAACGTGTTCCAGGTGGCGCTGTGAGTGCTGAATCTCCAAGATCATATCACGGCTTTTATTCAGAGCTTCCACGCAAGCGGGATCAAAGTGCGTACCGGACTCGGATTGAATGTGGGCGAAAGCCTCCTCGGGGGTCCATGCTTTCTTATACACCCGCTCGGTGGTCAGAGCATCATATACATCCGCAACTGTGGCAATACGCGCGTCAAGGGGGATGTCATCCCCTTTCAGGCGGCGGGGATAGCCATTGCCATCCCACCACTCATGGTGACTACCGGCGATCTCCCTGGCCATGACCAGCAGCGGGTGATCCGACCCGCTGAGGATCCGCTCCCCGTTGGTCGTGTGTTCCGCCATGATCTCCTTCTCTTCAGGGGTGAGTTTCCCCTCTTTCATGAGGATATGATCCGGGGTTCCGATCTTGCCCACGTCGTGCATGGGGCTGGCATAGAGCATGTTGTCCATGAATTCCTCGGGCATTCCCATCCCCTCGGCGATCACCTGTGCGAAGTGGCTCATGCGCCAGATGTGGGCCGCAGTTTGGCGATCACGGTATTCAGCCGCGGTGGACAGACGCCGCACGGTATCGAGAATGGATTCCTTCAACTGGAGGTTGACCGTCTTCAATTCCTGGAAGGCATGCTTCAGCTCCTGGGTACGGAGGGATACCTGGGTTTCCAGATCGGCGGTGTAGCTTTTCATGTGGTCGCGGTAATCCTTGACCAGCAGGAGGTTACGGGCGCGGGCCTCCAGTTCGCTCAGTTTCACAGGCTTGATCAGGAAATCGTCGGCGCCGATCTTCAGCCCGCGGATCAGGCTGTCACGATCATCCTGGGCTGTGACCAGTACGATGGGGATATCCCGGGTGGCGGGATTGGCCTTCACTGCTTCGCACAGCCCGTAGCCGTCCATTTCGGGCATGTTGACATCGGTGAGGATCAGGTCGGGCAGCATGGCGTTGATCTTCTCCAATCCTTTCTTGCCGTTCTCGGCCGTGATGGTACGGTAGCCGAAACCGTTGAGGGCTTCGTTGAAATAGAGCAGATTGGAGGGCAGATCATCGATGATGACCACCAGGTGCTGCTTATCGGAAACCGGTTGGATCGCTTCTTCCGGGGTCATGATTCACTCATCGCACAAGTTTTGCATTCCATTGTCCATCGCTGCGGTGAATTTCACCCTGAACGTTGGCAAGGTAAAGAAAAACTCCGGCCGTGGTACGCATTTCACTTTCGGGGACTTGGAATTGCTGCTTACATTTGGCGGCTTATGGCGGTAGCCCTTCTCGACAGGTGCGACCGCACCCGACAGGCTCGGTAGCTCAGTTGGTAGAGCAGTGGACTGAAAATCCATGTGTCGGCAGTTCGATTCTGTCCCGAGCCAC
>CP070656.1:645514-648516 GCA_020355065.1 Fidelibacterota bacterium
ATTCCGCCGCCATCTCTTCACTGACTCCTTCAATTTCGTAGAGTATTCGGCCCGGCTATACCAAGCATACCCATTATTCCGGGGCTCCTTTGCCCTTACCCATACGCGTCTCGGCGGGCTTCTGCGTAATAGCCTTATCAGGAAATATGCGGATCCACATCCGACCGAATTTCCTTACTTTGCGCGCAATAGCCACACGGCCTGCTTCGATCTGTCGACTGGTGATCCATCCGTTTTCCAGGGCCTTCAAACCAAACGTCCCGAAAGCTACGGCGTCTCCCCTTGCCGCCATTCCCCTGCGGTTCCCGCGGTGGGGTTTCCGGAATTTGACCTTGCGTGGGGCTAACATAACCTAACTCCTGGACGCGGCCGCTTTGGAAGCCATCTCGCCATTGCATATCCAGACCTTCACACCAATCTTGCCGTACGTTGTATTGGCCTCTACCATGGCATAATCAATATCGGCCCGCAGGGTATGCAAAGGCACCCGGCCTTCCCGAAACGTCTCCGTTCGGCTCATCTCTGATCCACCTAATCGGCCCGCCAGACAAATTCGGATACCTTCGGCGCCCATACGCATGGTCGATTGTATCGACTTCTTGGCCGCCCGACGGAAAGATATCTTCTTCACCAATTGTTGGGCAATGCTCTCTCCTACCAGCCTGGCATCTAATTCGGGACGCTTGACCTCACTTACGTTGAGCTGCACCTCCTTACCCACCAATCGGTGAATTTCATTCCGGAGTCGCTCCACCTCCTCACCACCACGCCCAATGACAATGCCCGGACGACTGGTATGAATAGTCACGGTCACTTTCTTCGGCGTTCGGCTGATCTCCACCCTGGATACACCTGCATTACTCAAACGGTGCTGAATGTACCGCCGTAAAATGATGTCCTCACCAAGCTTGTCGGCAAAATGCTGCTCATCAAACCAGGTGGAGAGCCAACTCTTGTTGATCCCCAGCCTGAATCCAATCGGGTTCGTTTTCTGACCCAACGTCTATACTCCCGTTCTCAGTTCAGACCTTCTTCTCAGCTACGACCACCGTAAGGTGGCTAGTCCGCTTAAGAATTCGATTTGCTCGGCCCAGTGCTCGCGCCCGCCATCGCTTGAACGTCGGTCCTCCATCCACGTAAACCGACTTGATGTATAGGTTATCTACATCCACTTCCTTGGCATCCGGAGCATTCATCACATTAGCAATGGCCGAGTGCAGGGTTTTCTCAATCAGCTCCGAGGCTTTCGTCGGCGAAAAATGAAGTACGTTCAGCGCGTGATTCACATCCTGACCCCGCACCAGCGCTAACACGCGGTTCAGCTTGCGAGGGGACTGGCGTAAGTATCTCGCGCGGGCGGTACCTTCCACGATTACATAGCCTTCTTTTTATCGGCGTGACCACGGAAAATGCGCGTCGGCGCAAACTCGCCCAGCTTGTGACCCACCATATTCTCGGATATGAACACCGGAATGAATTTGTTACCATTATGGACCGCAAACGTATGACCCACAAATTCCGGGGTGATGGTGGAACGCCGGCTCCAGGTCTTGATCACCTTCTTCTTACCTGACCGACTCGTTTCAGCTACCTTCTTGATCAGGTCGTCTGCTACGTATGGACCCTTCTTGACTGACCTCGGCATAATCCTAATCCCTGCGTTTCACAATATAGCGGTCTGAAGGATGATTTCTCTTGCGGGTCTTGAATCCCTTGGCCGGTACACCCTTGGGTGACACCGGATGACGACCCCCCGAAGCCTTACCTTCACCTCCACCCATGGGATGATCTACCGGATTCATGGCGACTCCTCGTACCTTCGGCCGTCGACCCAGCCAACGTGACCGGCCCGCTTTGCCTAAATCCACATTCTCATGGCTCTTGTTCCCCACCTCACCAACCGTCGCCGAGCACATCTCGTGGAGCATGCGAACCTCACCAGAGGGCAGCTTGATAGATACCATATTGCCCTCCTTGGCCATGATGCGAGCCGCTGCGCCTGCGCTCCGTGCCAGTTGACCACCCTTGCCGGGTTTCATCTCAATATTATGGACCATCAATCCTGCCGGTATCTTGGCTAACGGCATCGCGTTCCCCGGCCGCAATGGAGCCCTCTCCTGAGAGGCCAGCACCTTATCGCCCACTTTTATTCCATCGGGTGATAAGATGTATCGCTTCTCTCCGTCTGTATACTGGACCAGGGCAATCCGGCAACTGCGATTGGGATCATACTCAATGGTTCTCACAGTGCCCTCGATCTCATACTTGTCCCGCTTGAAATCTATGACTCGGTACCGACGCTTGTGCCCCCCTCCGCGGCGACGGATCGTCATCCGCCCTTGATTATTACGACCCCCGGACTTACGGAGTGCTTCCGTCAGTGATTTCTCCGGAGAATCGGTGGTGAGCTCTTCAAAAGTAGAGACCGACATGAACCGCTGGCCCGGAGTCATAGGCTTGATCGATCGAATAGGCATGACTATACTGCTCCCTCTGGGCCAAAGAGATCGATCTTCTGCCCCTCTGCCAGTGTCACGATGGCACGCTTCCAGTGAGAGCGCTGACCCTGGGTTCGAATCGTACGTCCCCCGCTGCGCGTGGTCATGCTCTTGGCCTTACCCGCCCGGTTGTTGGTGGCAACCTTCATGACCTTTACACCAAATTTCTGCTCCACCGCCGCTTTGATCTCCATCTTATTGGCCTGCGGATGCACCTGAAAGGCATATTTACGCTGCGTCTCCTCAAGATGACTCATTTTCTCGGTCACCAGCGGTCTGATGATAATAGTGGTCTTTAACGTCATTTTAACCCAGCGCCACGTTCAAATTCTTGATTCCTGCTGTATCTACAAGGAGATAATCAGTGGACCATACATCATACGTGGATACATCAACGGCCGGCTTAACACCCACACCGGGCAAATTCCTGGCTGCCAGCCAAAGCTCTCCGGTCGGTTCTCCAACCAGGATCATCACCTTTTTCCCCTGCAGACCCAAGGACTG
>CP070656.1:648616-653870 GCA_020355065.1 Fidelibacterota bacterium
CTTCGAAAAAGGCAGCTTCAAGGAATTCGAGAGGCATTCTCGACTCTGAATGGTCGAAGAAGAAAGTTTCATGCAGAGAGTTGAAGAGCTCAGGAAGGCCGGAGCTAAATATGTCTTCCTAAAAACTGGAGCTTACCGACCTGTAGACCTGGCCAGAGCAGTCAAATTCGCCTCCAAGGCCAAACTCGATCTGTTGACTGTGGATGGAGCCGGCGGTGGGACAGGAATGAGTCCCTGGAGGATGATGAATGAATGGGGTGTGCCACCAGTCGAGCTCCATTCACTACTCTATCAATACTTGAAACAGCTGGCTGATAAAGGCCAGCATGTGCCAGCTATTGCGGTCGCAGGCGGATTCACCTTCGAAGACCAGATCTTTAAAGGATTAGCCATGGGTGCTCCTTTCGTCAAGCTGGTGGGGATGGCCAGATCTCCCATCGCAGCGGCTATGGTAGGCAAGACCATCGGGAGGGCCATCGGCGAGCGTCAGCTGCCAGTCTATGTGGAGCGGTTCGGCAATACGCAGGACGAAATTTTCGTTACCGCCAGCTCCCTGCGCAAAGAACTAGGCAATGGTGAGTACGAGAAGCTCCCTGCTGGGGCAATTGGTCTTTACACTTACTATGAGCGTTTAGCTCAGGGACTTCGCCAGCTCATGGCTGGCTGCCGGAAATTTTCACCTGAATATCTATCGCGGGATGACCTTGCCTCCCTGACTCGTGAAGCCGCGGATATCAGCGGCATCCCGTATGTTATGGATATAGACCAGAGCGAAGTGGAGAAAATCCTTGGTGCTGCTGAATAATCAGCCCGGCAGGTTTACCAAAAAGACCGCAATGCGGATTTTGCGTGAAGTTGGTGCATGGGTATCATTTACGCCTGAGAACAGGGCCAAATCCATCAACAGAGTTGTTCTCCAATAAGGTGATACAGATAGCGTTCATGAAGCACTTTTACAACATTCTTCATCAACATCCACTTTGTGCCATAACGGATAATTATACGATTAAGTCGCTATTCTTATTGAAAATCCTGATATTATGTTGTATTATCATTTCGGAGTAAGGCTATTGGGGTAGTAACCCCGGCCTTTATTTTGATCCTGTAACCAGGGAGTTCTATAGCAGAACGTGATCTAAATATCATACAATTGGGCTGGTCTCGCAGACTATTCGTTTTTCAGCGTAGACCAGAGCTATCTTTACTAAAGGTTGTCTGTCGCCTAATTGGTCCATTGTCGGACCAAGCGGGGGACCCACTAAACTTGGGGTGCATTCCGCGTCAGCGGAAGGGATACCTTCTAATCCTAACCCGTCAGCTAACCTCGTAGGCACTTGAAGGGACAGATTTTGGGCTATTTGGGCCGCAGACACCTGTGGCCCTTTTTTATTTACGGGAAGTCGGTTAAAAATGAAAATCATAGCCCAACTCATACTATTAGCAAGCGCCATGCTCCTGATCCAATGCCAGAGCCGATCTGACAGACAGGTCGGGGAAGGGGAACTGGCGGGAAGCATCACCTTATCAGGAGCATGGGCACTATACCCCATGGCCGTCAAATGGGCGGAGGAATTTGAACGGCTTCATCACCACGTTCGCATTGACGTCGCTGCCGGGGGAGCCGGGAAAGGCATGGCCGATGCCCTCGCTGGTGTCG
The DNA here is from genome assembly GCA_020355065.1 of Fidelibacterota bacterium. Classification (GTDB taxonomy): domain Bacteria; phylum Fidelibacterota; class Marinisomatia; order SCGC-AAA003-L08; family TS1B11. Next base: position 650,274 of record CP070656.1, read on the forward strand.
CCGATATCGGCAACGTGTCCCGGGATATCTATCCCCAGGAAATTGCCCAGGGGGCCTGGTGGGTCTCCGTGACCAAGGATGCCGTGGTCCCCACCGTGAACGCTGGTAATCCGCACTTGCAGCAGCTTCTTCGACAGGGGATGGACCGTGAGACCCTGCGGTCCATCTGGATTACCGGCACGACCACTTCCTGGGGCCGGGTCATCAAGCAGTATGCCCCGGACCAGATCCACGTCTATACCCGATCCGACGCTTGTGGGGCTGCCAAAACGTGGGCCAAGTATCTGGGCGAGAATCAAGAAGATCTCCTCGGCGTGGGAGTCTACGGTGATCCCGGACTTGCTGAGGCCGTGCGGCAGGATCAGCTCGGCATCGGCTATAATAATATCAACTACGCCTATGATGCCCAGTCCAAAGCCCAGGTAGCCGGCATCCGCGTCCTGCCTATCGATCTGAATAATAATGCACGGCTGGACAGCACGGAAGATTTCTATCACGACCGTGACCAGATCGTCAGGGCTATTGCCCGGGGCCAGTATCCTTCGCCTCCGGCCAGGGATCTGTACTTCGTGTGCCAGGGGAAGCCTGAGAAAAAATTGGTGCGGGAATTCATTCGCTGGGTCCTGACTGACGGTCAGCAGTACGTTGCCGAATCCGGCTATATCCAGCTACCCTCGGAGATCCTCAAGGCACAACTCAAGCGTATGGGGGAATAGGTGGGCTACGACGAACAAGCGCAGCGCAACGATAATGCGAAGACGGGGACCAGTGCGATGCATCTGATCCGTGGCTTGCAGGATAAACTTGCCAGAATCAGCATGCTGGCGCTGGCGTGCTTCGCCGGGCTGCTGGTGCTGCTCATGGCGTTGGGGCTCTATCTTCGGTCGTGGCCGATCCTTGAATCCATGCCGCTCATGGAACTGCTACTGTCATCCTCGTGGCATCCGCTGAAGGGCGAATTTGGATTACTGCCCTTCCTGGCCGGTACGGTGTGGGTCACTGGGGTGTCCATCGTCATCGCTGTACCATTCTCCCTCCTGTGTGCCATGTATCTAGCTGAATATGCGCCCACCAGGATCAGGGAATGGGTCAAGCCCCTCGTCGACCTGCTGGCCGGTATCCCATCGGTCGTTTACGGCATCTGCGGCATCTTGATCATCGTACCCCTAATCAAGGACTACTTTGCCCCCCTGTTCGGGAGTTTCTCCACCGGCTATAGTGTGCTCGCTGGGGGAGTGGTTCTGGCGGTGATGGTCTTTCCCATTATCATCCATGTTTCCCTGGAAGTCTTCGCCTCCGTACCCTACGAGGTCCGGGAAGCCTCCCTGGCACTGGGCGCCACCCGGTGGCAGACCACTAAGAAGGTTGTCATGCGCAGAGCCATGCCCGGCATCCTGGCTGCCGCGGTCCTGGGGCTGTCCCGGGCTTTTGGCGAAACCATGGCGGTACTGATGGTGGCGGGGAATGTCGCCCGGGTTCCCAAGTCGCTTCTGGATCCGGCTTACCCGCTCCCGGCCCTAATTGCCAATAATTACGGAGAAATGATGTCGGTACCTTTGTATGACTCGGCATTGATGCTGGCATCACTCGTCCTGCTCCTGGTAGTACTGTTTTTTAATGTATTGTCCCGGTTGATACTCATCCGTATCGAGAGGGGGATCCAATAAAGTGAAACTCAGGTTCGTTGAAGAGAAGTTCTTCAATCTACTGATGGTCGTTTCAACGGTGCTTATCGTCGCCAGTCTGGTGGCTATTCTGGTAACCGTTTTCATCAAGGGCTTGCCCGCTCTGCGGTTGTCCATGATTACCCAAGTCCCCAAGGGGGGCTTCTATCTGGGCAAGGAAGGCGGCATCCTCAATGCTATCCTCGGCTCTCTCTACCTGGCAGGAGGAGCTACCGTTCTGGCGATCTTCATCAGCCTGCCAATTGTGATCTATTTCAACGTCTATGCCCCCGAGCGGTCCGTCTTCGTCAACCTGTGCCGCTTCTCGCTGGATGTCCTGTGGGGTGTACCCTCCATTGTGTTTGGAGCCTTCGGGTTCACCATCATGCTCTTCTTCGGGCTGCGGGCTTCGCTCTTGGGTGGCATCATCGCCGTCGCCCTCCTGATCCTTCCCGTCATGAGCCGGGCTATGGATGAAGTCGTGAAAATGGTACCGCGGGGCCTCCTGGAAGCTTCCTATTCCCTGGGGGCGACCAAATTGGAGACCTCCGTCAAGGTGGTGGTGCGCCAGGCCTTGCCGGGCATCCTCACTGCCGTGCTGGTGGCTTTCGGCCGTGGTATCGGCGATGCCGCTTCCGTGATCTTCACCGCCGGCTTCACCGATTCCATCCCCATCTCCCTCATGCGGCCCGCCGCCACCTTGCCGTTAGCTATCTTCTTTCAACTGGGTACCCCCTTCCCAGAAGTGCAGGAACGGGCTTACGCCTCCGCACTGGTGCTCACTTTCATGATCCTGGTCATCAGCATCGCCGCCAGGTTATTGACCAAATCGTTCACCAAACACGTGATCAAGTAGGAGCGGAAATGGAGTACAAAACTCACATTCGCGTTCGTAATCTCAGCGTTTCTTATGGCAAAGAGCAGGCTTTGAAAAATGTCACTGTTGACCTGCCTGAGAAAAAGATAACCGCTATCATCGGTCCTTCCGGTTGCGGCAAGACCACCTTGCTCAAGTCGTTCAATCGCCTGATCGACTCCATCGATGGCATCAAGGTGCAAGGTGAGGTCTACCTGAATGGGGATAATATCTACGGTCCCGGAATCGATGTTACCCACCTGCGCAAGAAGATGGGCTTACTCTCCCAGCGACCTCACCCCCTGCCCATGTCTATCTACGACAATGTGGCCTATGGTCCACGTATCCACGGGATCCGCAAAAAGCGGCGCTTGAATGAGATCGTGGAACATTATCTACGGGAATCCAGCCTATGGGATGAAGTCAAGGACCGCCTCCACACCCCCGCCTCCCGGTTATCGGTGGGGCAGCAGCAGAAACTCTGTCTGGCGCGCGGGTTGGCGGTGGAGCCCCAAATAATCCTGGGGGACGAACCCACCTCCGCTCTGGATCCCAACGCCAGTCAACGGATCGAGAAGAAGTTTCTCCAACTGAAAGAAAAATACACCATCATCATCGTGACCCATATCCTGCGCCAGGCGATGCGGCTGGCCGATTATGTCGTCTTCATGTATCTCGGTGAATTGATCGAACATGGACCTGCGCAAAGGGTATTTAAGGAACCTCAGGAGGAGCTAACCAGGGGTTATATCAAAGGAGTGATTATATGAGATTCGATCGATCCCTTAAACCTTTAGGTTTTATTCTGGTCGCACTTTTGCTGTCAATCCCGGTGCACGCCGAGTCACAGCCGGGCCAGGTATGGTCAAGCTTGGTCATCAGCAGGACCAGCACTCGCGGCATCAAGACCGAGCTGGAGCAGCAGCTCCGGTCCCGCCTCGAGTCCCCGGTGTTCAAAGAGACCTTCTACGAGCTCAGGCTCAGCTATCCCTTGCAGATGGGATTCGGGTTCACCCTGTTCTATCGCCAGGTTTTCTACACGGACAACACCGCTTGGCGCCTGGCCGCCGCCCCGCA
>CP070656.1:653970-661144 GCA_020355065.1 Fidelibacterota bacterium
GTAGGGCGTGCGTGACGAAGGTGCGGAAGGGCTAGCCCCTGGTCACCGTCCAGAATCCCCGGTGGCACCCTAGCTCGAAGAGGGAGGTGGTGATTTTGGGGAATGGCATGACATCCGCCTAAACCGGAAAGGTCATTCGGCGTAGTAAATCTTGGAAACGGGGATCGCTATCCAATCCGGGCAAATGCAAAAATGCCCAGGTTTTGATCACATTCATCTCGAAACGTCGCTCCTGAAAACACCTCTCAAGCCAGTTGAACGCTTGGTCAACATTTCCCAGATGGGCATAGGTCGTCGCTATATCATAGGGATAAATCAAGGACCTGTCTGCCCAACCCTCCAGTATGTGGAGGTATCCCCGCCAGAGCCCTTGGATTCCCTGGCTTTTATAGCTGTCCTGAAGAGAGGCTATCTCGTCTGAACTCGCTCCTTTCAAAGTGATATATTTTTCCAAATAACGGGCCGCATCATCGAACCTGCCCTGGTATTCAGCAGCGACAGCGGCGTTCAGATAGGAAAGTGGCCAGTCGGGCACCATTTCCATCACTTTCTCGTTCACTTTATCTGCCAATTCGAAGTCACCTAGTCCGTGATACGTACGGGCAAGTACCGCCAGAATAATAAACGAGTGTGGATCTAAATCTCGGGCGGTCAGGACTTCGACCAAGGATTCTTCCAACCGGCCCACGCACGACAAGTACTCTCCGTACCATTGGTGACCGGTAGCGTAGTTGGGACTTAGTTCCAGTCCCCGTCGGTATTCGTGTTCGGCCGCTGCATATTCCCAATAGTACTCGAAGAGACCATAGGCCAGTGATATATGGGCCTCACCTAGCTCGGGATCAATCTCCAAGGCTCTTATGGCCGCCGCTCGCGCCTTAGGGTACGTCTCGCTGGAGCTAAGATTGGTGTATTGATGAAGCAGGTTGTAGCTATCAGCTAGTCCTGCATATGCCCGGGCGTAGAGCGGATCCATTTCAATAGCCTGTTCGAAATAATCTTTCGCCTTGAGAATATTTTCGCCAGTTCGTTTGTTCCAGAAATACCTGCCTTGAAGATAAAGTTGGTAAGCATCAGTGCTCTTGGTGGGCGCTCGATCAATCCGTTTAATCTCATCGGAAGTGAGCGTGGCCTCCAGTGCGGAGGCAATCTCGTGAGCCACATCGCTCTGGATAACAAAAATATCGTCCAGAGTTCGGTCATAGGTTTCCGCCCACAGGTGTTCCTCGGTCCGAGCATCGATGAGCTGGCCAGTGATCCGAACCTGATCCGCTGACCTGCGCACACTGCCTTCCAGAATTGTCGCTACCCCCAGTTCCGCCGCAATATCACGGATGCGTTTTTGGGTACCCTTGTATTGCATGACTGAGGTTCGGGCGATGACCCTGAGATCGCCGATCTTGGAAAGGTGAGTGAGTATGTCCTCCATCACTCCGTCACTGAAATATTCATCTGCTTTACTATCACTGAAGTTTGCAAAAGGAAGAACGGCCACGGAACGGGGGCCTAATCCTGGTTTAAAATCAGATTCACCGTTCCCGACGATGTCGACCATATAGAGAATCAGTCCGACCGCTGCCACTGTTACTACACCTCCCCATGCCCACCATCTGCGGCTAACGGATTTGAGGTAGCCACCACCTGATTTTGTAGTGGTGGTTTTGGCTGGTGGTGTCGGCAGACCTTCACTAGTGAGGGCATAGACCTTGACGGGTCGCTTGACGTGCTTAAGTGTCTGTTCACCAAGATAGACCGTCTCGATATCTGGTTTATTCTGGATGTCATCGTACACCCTGCCTGATACGCAGATACCTCCCGGCTCAGCCAGGGGTTCTATGCGGGAGGCTACATTGACCCCGTCTCCAAATACATCCCCTCCTTCAAAAACGACATCCCCGATGTGGATACCGATGCGGAGCGTCAGGGCTGGATCATCCTTCAGGGATAATTGGATTGCACGGGCGCAGTTGACAGCGTCTACCGTACTAATGAAGCAGGAAAGCGTGCCGTCACCGATCTCCTTGAGCCATTCACCGTTGTGTTGTTCGATCAGCGGCTTGAGGAAATCACGATTCTTCTGAAGTAGCTGGAGAGCCCTGGATTCGTCCTCCCCCATCAAGGCAGTATAGCCCACGATGTCAGTGAAAACTATGGCGGCGAGTTTGCGCATGAAGCCTCGCGTGGAATACGGTTATGCAGAGTCTGCCGAGCAAAATATGAGAATGAATGACGGTTAATACAAGGGATTAAAACAAAACGCCCCTGGCTAATCAAGGGCAAAAGTTCGCAATCTTACTGGCTTCGCAGCTGGGCGGAACCAACAAGTTTGCGAACTTTTTCGAGGTGGAGATACCGGTAGTGTTTCGCCGGAAGTTCTTTCTGGACAAGGAATTATATCTGCAGAATCACTCTCCAAAAACTACACGTGAGACCAAGGAAGAGCGCGCTGTCCGCTTTCAGCGGCTGATGGATGAGAATGGCTGGAGTAGGGCTGAGCTGGCCCGGCATCTGGGTGTTAGTACGGCGTGCCCCGCTATTAGTGGGGTCCGGTGACGAAGGTGCTGCGTGATCTCAGCTAATTCTCAAGGCGCCCCTACTTCAGCAGAACCATCGAATAGGGAGATCGCACATTCCCTACGGCTTCCTTTTTACTTCCCCACCACCCACTGGCTACCTTGAAGAAGTTTGTACTTTATGTCTCATTCATTGCCTAAAGGCCCGGTCCACTGTCTTCCCCCAGCATGGCTTTTCGAACCAGAGGAATGGGTGGCATACCATAAGACAAGAACTGATCGTGAAATGCTTTCAGAGTTCCCTTGTCCCCCTTTGCGGCCATCCAATCTTCACGCAATTTGAAGATCATCAGTTTTCCCAGGGTATAATTCAGGTAGAGAGGGTCAAACGTGCCCCTGACTGCCTGCTGGCGGGCAGTCACAGGGTCCTGGTAAGCCAGTTCCTGAAACATCTTCTCAGATTCATCGATGGTCATACCCTTTGTGTGCAATCCAATAGAAGAAAGAAACCGAACATCCCGCAACAATGCTTCCAGCAGCTCCCCAATATGCACCATAGGGTCACCATTGCCCAGACCTGCCTCCCACATCATTTCCTCGGTATAATGAGCCCAGCCCTCGCTGAAAGCATAACTAAAAAGATTCTTCCCAATTTCCGATTTCGAGCGATTGCTCTTCAGGACCTGTAGAAAATGGCCCGGCCACACTTCGTGGACAGAGATAAATAACAGTGCAGATTTATTAAAGATATAGGCCAGTTGTTCCTCCTCTGACCAAGCCGGGTCCGAAGGTGAGATGTAGTAGAACGAGGGCATACCCTTCTCATAGGGACCGGGAATTAGAATCATAGCACCGTACTCCCGCAGAAATGACGGCGTCTCTTCCACCTGAGCTTCTTCATCACCACTGGGAATGGAGACCAGGTCATGATCAAGGACAAACGCTTTGAGCTGTGATAACTGTCGCCGGGCCTCAGAAACAGGATCGTCAGCTGGCTTATCGTTCATAACCACTTCTACGCATTCGGGGATCGTCTTTCCGGGAGCCAATTGGTTGCACGACTCTTCCAGTGCCTGGCGATTGCGCTTCAAGTCTGCCCAGGCAATTTCTTCAAGGCTATCTAGGGGAATACCTACCCGTTCACAGGCCCAGAGCATTTCACGATAGAGTTCCGAACCGAGAGCATACTCATTTGTTGCCTCAGTTTCCTGCTCTTCAAGCCAGGCATCGAATTCACGAAGAGCGGCCACGGCGTCGGCATTCGCCTGATCAAAGGCTTTGTGTAGGGGCTCGTCATCCACAGAGGCAAAGGCCTCAGGTGCATCCTTCTCCAGAAAGTCGGCCAATCCCCCATACGACCAGCGGCTGGTCAATAGGAAGGGGGCTGGAATAGGAGGCCGTATGTTTGCCCTGATCTGTTCGGTCAACGATCGTATGTTCGACGCCAAGCGCGTAAAAGCCGCCATCCGTTCGGGCAAAGGCGCATACTCCCGAGTGATATAGACTATCGGATCAATAGGACTAAGATCACCCAGAAAGTAAAAGGCATCGTAGAGGTAAGGATTTTTATATAACCATTGGTGCTCACCTTCAAGCCAGAAAAGTTTTCCGTCAATGATGGCAAGAAGATATTCCCTTTCAAATTGCTGGGAATCCGTTAGCTGATGTTGCGTAAATGCAGCAATCCGCTCTCCCTGATCTTTAAACCAAGCTACCTGCCTGGCCAGTCCCTCCGTAGAAAAATCAGGCAATTGACCATCGAACTCATGACGGCCTGCATTTACTGCTATGTTTGGGTAAAGCTTAAAATACCCTGCAATGAACTGATCGACAAAGGTATCCCAATCAGGTGTCTTGTCGCGGTGTGCACAGTCCATTAGCAGCCACAGAGCGACAAAACTAATGGTGATGAGATAGTGACGTTTCATGGTGGATCCCCTGATCTTATGCAGTAATACGGGATTATCGGTACCCTAAGGCGCTCGTCAGGTCGAGATGAATACAGATGCGAAGCTTGATTATTCAGGCGAGACAATGACTAGTGCCTTTTTGGCACCGTGTCTATCAATTAACAGTGGAAGTCTTCAAGGGAAGGCTGCCAGTAAAAGGTACATGGCATATTGTAAAGTATCAAGCTTATCTGGGCAATTCCCATCAAGCTACGCTTTATTGCACAGGTGAGGATTTAATCCCCAGATTTAAACAAAAAGCCCCCGGGATACCAGGGGCGAAAGTCCACAATCTTACTTTATGTTCTCGTCGCAGCTGGGCCGGGTGGAGTCGAACCACCAGTCTTCCGGTTAACAGCCGGGTGCATTGCCAGTTATGCTACGGCCCAATACGCGGAGGCTTTCCGTACCGATCATACCTGACCATCGGGAAAGATCGCTGGCGAACCAGCTGCCCTCCGATATCCTCCTCGGCCGATTATATGATTACTTGAAGGGGGTAGGGTAGTTTTTTCTTAAGGACTCTTTTCGGCCCAGACGGATTGCCTGCGAGAACTGGAGGGGGTGGGACGAGAGGCTTACGCCTTGAAAATAAGGACGAATTGCTTGAATAGTTCTTGATTGAAATGGTGGAGCATTTCTTCACGCATGATCGCCAGAGCGTCAAAGGTGGGGAGTTTCTTCTTGTAGGCGCGAGTGGACGTCAGGGCGTCGAATACATCGGCGATGCTGCAGATGCGGGCGTAGAGGTGAATTTCGTCTTTGCTCAGTCCGAAGGGATAACCCGAGCCGTCCTCCCGTTCGTGGTGCTGCATCACGATCACGCCGCATTCCTTGGTCAGCTGGTCGGCTTCACTCAGCAGCTTGTTCCCCCGGCGAGGATGATTCCGCATCACCTGCCACTCCTCATCACTCAGACGCCCCGCCTTGTTGATCAACTGCAGGGGCACGTCACATTTACCGAGATCGTGCAGGAAAAAGCCGGCACCCAGCTCCTTCATATTATGATCATGACTATCTTTGAATAATGCTTTGGCCAGCAGTACCGACAGCATCCCCACGTTTACCGAGTGGGTGTAGGTGTAATAGTCGTGGGAAGTGATCATGGCCATGGCGTCCGCAGTCTCGTCGTCGGCGAGAATGTGATCGACAATGTCGTAGACCATTTTCTTCCCGCTCAGGATGTTTTCAGGATTGGGATCCTCCAGGATATTGGTCATCATTTTGAGCGAATGACTATAGACGACTTCGGCCTTTTGTTGTGGAGGGATCCGCGTGTTCTCGATAGTCTCACGTAACTCTTCCGAGATCATATCGATGGGATTGAATTCCTCTTCCTCGGGCAATTCGATGGCCACCTTCTTAGGCTTGCCCTCTCCCGGCCCCAGGACATCAATGAACAGATTCCTGTCTTCCAGCACCTCACTCTTGGATGTGTCTACCTTCACCTCCTTGATGCCATCGGAGATGATCTTCTTGATCTGCTTCTCGGAGGTGATCCTGAAATTCGGCTTTATAAAGGAATGTCGCAGCCAGGATTGCCCGAGCATTACATACATGCCTACTTTCAAATCTTTGGATTTTACCTTCTGGATCATGTCGCTGTTTGCCTATACCGAGTGGTTATGCCGAGGGGATCTGACGCTTAATTTCTTTCTAGTTATACAATTCTGTTCTTCATATCGAATTAATCAATATAAGTTAACCATATTTAATGGAAAATCATGGGGTCCCCCTGCCAGGATGTGATAATGATCACATTTCGAAGCGCCTTGAATACGTCACTCAATTAGATATCTGCTGGATTAAGTAGGGCACCTGTATGCCTTGAACGTGCACCCACTCACTAGAACATGAGTAGTGATTCGATGAGGTAGATAGGATCTGAGGCTTCCGAACAAGTGGGGGATAGGTCTAGCTGAAGAGCAGCACGAATTTCTCGAATAGCTCACGGTTGTAGTGGCTGATCATTTCATCACGCATGACCCTGAGCGCCTCAAACGTGGTGAGCTTCTTTTTGTAGGGACGAGTTGCGGTGAGGGCATCATAGACGTCCGCCAGGGCACAGATGTGCGCGTAAAGATGGATGCGGTATCGGCTGAGGCCGTGAGGATAGCCGGATCCGTCTTCCCGCTCATGGTGTTGCATCACGATGTGTCCACATTCGGCTGTAAGGTGCCCCGTATTCCGAAGAATTCTCTCGCCCGTCGTAGGGTGCATTCGCATCAGCTCCCACTCTTCCTCCGTCAGCCGCCCTGGCTTGTTGATAATACTAGGGGGCACCTCACACTTGCCTATATCGTGTAGGAAGAATCCCGCCCCCAGCTCACCCATGTCGTGATCGGCCTGGTCTCCAAGGGCAGCCTTCGCCAGGAGAACACCGTACATCCCCACGTTCACTGAGTGTGTGTAAGTGTAGTAATCGTGGGACGTGATCTGCGTCAGGGCGTCTGCGGTATCATCGTCAGCCAGGATGAGGTCCACAATGTCACCCACCATCTTCTTCCCGCTGAGTATGTTCTCGGAAGTCGGCTGTTCGATGACATTCTTCATCATATTTATGGAGTGAGTATAAACAGCCTTCGCCTTCTTCTCGGGAGGGTCACTTTTGTCTTCAAGAGTCGCCTTCTACTCATCGCGGATCATGCTGAGTGGATCGAAGTCCTCGGGAATCGGAACGTCCACCTCGCTCTTCTCAGTGTCCACGTTGAC
>CP070656.1:661244-664048 GCA_020355065.1 Fidelibacterota bacterium
GAATTCGGCGACCGGGTGTTCACCTGGGTGGAATATGACCGCATCAAGAGCACCATGGGCGAACAGGCGGCCAATAACGCCCAGAAGGAGGCCCTGGATGCCGGCAAGCTGCTTATCAAGGATGCCATCGCGGATGCCTTCCTGCAGCAGATTCTGACCCGCGCCAACGAATTCGACGTGATCGCGACCCTGAACCTCAACGGCGACTATCTATCTGATGCTCTGGCGGCGCAGGTGGGCGGAATCGGCATCGCGCCCGGAGCCAATATCAACTACGACACCGGTGCGGCCATCTTCGAGGCCACCCACGGCACCGCTCCCAAGTACACCGGCAAGGATCAGGTGAATCCCGGCTCGATCATCCTCTCTGGCGAGCTCATGCTGCGCTACCTGGGCTGGACCGAAGCGGCGGACCTGATCGTTAAAGGCCTGGAAGGGGCAATCGGCGACAAGCAGGTGACCTACGACTTCCACCGCCTGATGGAAGGCGCCACCAAGCTCAAGACCTCCGAGTTCGCAACAGCCATGATTGAGAGGATGTAACAGCCTCGATCATCCCCTTGTCACCCTGAAGTAGGGGTGATTTACAGATCAATCGGGAGATGAGTCATACGATCCTTCGGATTCTGGTGACCTGTTTCTGCCTCTTTCTACCCCTCCGCCTGGCTGGAGTGTAACTTCCCTCCAATCCTTGGCAGGAAGTGTCCATGTTCATCGATTTCGCCCGTATCATTGTCAAGGCCGGTGACGGCGGCCACGGGATCATTGCCTTCCGGCGGGAGAAGTACGTGCCCAAGGGCGGGCCGTCCGGAGGAGACGGCGGGCGCGGGGGAGACGTGATCCTCCAGGTGGATCCCCAACTGGCTACCCTGCAGGATGTCCACTACCACCGCGTCTATAAGGCCGGGCGCGGCAAGCATGGCTCAGGCAGCAACAAGCACGGCGCCGATGGCAAAAGTGTGACCATTCGCGTGCCACCAGGTACTGTTGTCAAGGATGCCGACACTCATGATTTTATAGTCGATCTCATCGAGCCTGGTCAGACCTTCGTTGCCGCGCAGGGTGGGGCCGGGGGATTCGGCAATGCCCATTTCAAGACCTCCCGCAACCAGGCTCCTCACGAAGCTACCGATGGCGAGCCTGGCCAGGAACGCGAACTGGAGTTGGAGTTGAAGGTACTGGCTGACGTGGGTCTGGTCGGTTTCCCCAATGCCGGTAAGAGCACCCTGTTATCGCGGCTATCAAAGGCCCATCCCAAGATCGCCGATTACCCGTTCACTACCCTGGAACCCAACCTGGGCATCGTGAAGGTGGGGGAGTACCGCAGTTTCGTCATGGCCGATCTGCCTGGCCTGATCGAAGGTGCCAGCAATGGGAAGGGTATGGGCATCCAGTTCCTGCGGCACATTGAGCGCACTCGCTTGCTGTTGTTCCTAATCGATGCCACCTTGCCCGAACCGGTCGATGAGCAGCTGCGGGTCTTGAGGCAGGAACTGGATAGCTACCTGGCCCATCTGGCGGATCGTGAAGCCCTGGTCTTACTGACCAAACAGGACGCCTGGATGGACACTCCCGATACAACGAACCTGGAGCGGGACGGTCATGAAGTCCTCGCTATTTCGGCCGTGACGGGCGCGGGATTACCGGAGCTGGTACAGAGAATCGATAGCGAGTTGGAACGCCGGCAGGAGGACCAGACTGCCGAAATGGAAAAGGATTGATCGCATGATCATTCGAATACTGTCCTGGTTGATTGTCAGCAGCGCGCTTCTTTACGCCGAACTGGGAATCGAGGGTTGGGTGGAAGGTACCGACTACGATCCTTCGATTCCAACGTATGCTGAGGTCCTGGGCTATGCCCCCGGTGAAGCCCTGACCACCCATCGCGAGATGCTCCGTTACCTCAGCACACTGGCCGCTGCCAGCGACCGGGTGGTCCTGGAGACGTACGGTGAATCCTATCAGGGACGGGAACTGGCTATTGCAGTGGTTTCGTCACCCGATAACCTGGCGTCGATAGAGCAGATTTATACCGATTTCCAGCTGCTGGTCGATCCTCGCCGGTCCGGTAACCGCGAGCGTATCATCGAAAATCGCCCCGTCGCGGTGTATCTGGTCTACAGCATCCACGGTGATGAGCATTCCTGTACCGAAGCAGCCCTGCTGACGGCATACCATCTGGCGGCGGATCGCTCTGAAGCTACACGGGATATCTTGGAAAATACCATCATCGTGATCGATCCGCTCCTGAATCCCGATGGCAGGATGCGCTATTTGGGGTATCTTGAAAATACACGATCGTTTCCACCCAATCCGGATCCCAATGCCGTGGAACACAATCCGTATCCCATTGGGGGCCGTACCAATCATTATCTTTTTGACTTGAACCGTGATTGGTTCGCAGTAACTCAACAGGAATCCCGGGCGCGGGTTAAACAGGTCCAGCGCTGGCGGCCGCAGGTCTTGGGCAGTTACCATGAGATGGGATATCGGTCGTCCTATTACTTCGCCCCGCCTGCCGAGGCAGTGAACAAGAATTTCAGTCCTATCGTGATGAAATGGCTTGAGGTGTTCGGACGGGAGAACGCCCGCGCCTTTGATCAGCGGGGCTGGAGGTACTTCACCAAAGAGATCTTCGATTCCTTTTATCCCGGCTACGGTGACTCGTGGCCAATCTTGAATGGGGTGGTGGCCATGACCTTCGAGCAAGCTTCCGCCGAAGGCAGCCTGATCCAAAAGCCCGATGGACATCTGCTTACTCTACGAGAGGCTATTGAACACCACTTTGTAACGGGTATCACTAC
>CP070656.1:664148-676383 GCA_020355065.1 Fidelibacterota bacterium
GAGACGCCGTTCCAATTGGAGCGCATTGAGGAGACGATCCTTGGGCGTGCCCAGCCGATCCCCCACGCGCGCAGCAATGGCATCGACTTGAGCCCAGGGCCACCACCCGCGCCAAGTACCCAACCCACGGATGATGATCACCAATACCAGTAACAAAGCCAGGTCTACCAAGCCCCACATCATAATGCCGCGGACCATACTGGAGAGGTAGAGTTGACGTTCATACCACACGCATGTGGTAAAAAGCGTGGCCAGCAGCAGGCTCGCCAGGATCAGATCATGCGCTAGGGTGAGACGGGCCAGGTGGGTCCGTACCCGCCGAAGGGTGCGCTGGATCGGTTGGGAAACCATCAGCGGCTCAGAGCATGTGTAATGATGTTGGTGCCCATCTTCAAGGCCGCCTCTCTAAGCCCGGGAGGTACGTCATGCACCTGTGGATCTTCCCAGCCGTCGCCTAGATCACACTCGTAGGTGTAAAACACGATCAACCGGTCGTCATGGAACAGGCCCAAACCCTGCGGGCGCTTGCCATCGTGCTCGTGGATCTTCGGCAGACCATCCGGAAAGGGAAACGGAACGTTGAAAATCGCATGGCTGGGGGGCAACTCCACCCACTCCTTATCGGGAAATACCTTCTCCATCTCGCGCTGAAAGGCACGGTCCATTCCGTAATTATCATCGGCGTGCAGAAAGGCCCCCGCGATAAGATGGGACCGGAGGAGAGCCGCTTCCTGATCAGAAAAATGGATGTTACCGTGCCCGGTCATATACAGATACGTACTTCCCCAGAACGTATCGTCCCCGACAGCCGCCCGGACCTCCTCCGGTTCAATGCTGATACCCGTCTGCTGGCTGGCATAAGCGATCAGGTTAGAGAGAGAGCTGGGATCCGCATACCAGTCTCCGCCGCCGCCGTACTGGAGCCGGGTGATGACCAGGGCACCGGGTATGGTCTGTCCAAAGGCCGGGAGCAAGAACAAGGGGAACAAGCACAGCGCGATCCACATGCCACGCGATGTACTTTGTACCTGCCTAAACGGATTCATCATCACTATGGCTACCGCGTTCTCTGAAAATGGGGCGGTTCTGTCTGTAAGGTCGTATGCTCAATACCCCACTCTTGTCGAAGATAGTCTTGAGTTTCGCGTAAACAATCGGACCAGTGTCCGGACTGGACGCATTCATCGGTCAGCTGGAGATGGGCACTTAGAGCCAGCACTCCGGATGAAATGGACCAGATATGTAAATCGTGCAGATCGATGATATGTTCCCGCGATTTCAAGGCCTCTTGGATTTGATGATAATCAATCTCGGACGGCGTGCCTTCCATGAGGATATCGATTGCCTTCATGAGGAGCTTCCATCCACCCCGGAGGATGAGCACGGCAATCAGGATACTCACAAGCGTATCGACGGGAGTCCAGCCGGTAAGCAGGATCACACCACCCGCTACCATGGCTCCCACAGAGCCCAAGGCGTCCGAGATCATATGCAGATAAGCGCCCTCCAGATTGAGGTTTGTTTTCCGACCACGGTGCATGATCAGGGCACTGCCCAGATTGATGATAAGCCCTACCGTCGCAATGACCAGAACAGGCCCGCCTGGGATCTGCTGGGGATGCCCCGCCCTTTGATAGGCTTCTACCAGGATATACCCACACAACAGGATGAGGGCTACGCCATTGGCCAATGCTCCGAGAATCTCTGCCCGGAGATAGCCGTACGTACGTTGAGGGTCGTTAGGCCGAGCCGCCAGCCAGCTGGCAAATAGCGCCAGGCCGATGGCTCCGGTGTCCGTGAGCATATGTCCGGCATCGGAGACAAGAGCCATGGATCCCGTCAGCAGACCACCCGCTAGTTCCACCAGCATAAAACCGAAGTTGAGGCCGAATGCCCACCATAAAGCCCGGCGGGGGCTCATTCTATCGTTCGGCACAGCAGTATAACCGGAGGGGCTCCTCATAGGGCTCAAAATCTACAATTCAGGTCGGGAATCCGTTAGCAGTTTTAGAAGCAGATAGGGCTTGCCCTGCCGATTACTTCGTCCGGGCAATGTGGGGCTGAACCTGATTTCGGCCGCCCTCTTTCGCTTTGTATAGCCATTGATCGCTTCGATCGATGAAGGCATCGACCGTAGTGTCTCTCTCATATTCAGCAACCCCGATACTGATGGTGGTGCCTTCCAGAACTTGTCCATCATACGTGATGCTCAACTTCTCAACGTGCTTGCGAAGTTTCTCCGCTAATACAACCGCTTTGGTGATACCGGTCTCGGGCAAGACGATCACGAACTCCTCACCCCCATAGCGACCGACAAAATCACTGCGGCGGGTGTGTTCCTGGAGGATCGCTGCAACTTCCTTTAAAACCACATCGCCCACAATATGACCGTAGGTATCATTTACCTTCTTAAAATGATCAATGTCAATCATCAGAATCGAAAGGTCTCGACTGTACCTGTTCGTGCGCTGGGTTTCAAACTCCATTTGCTCCAGGAGGGCGTGCCGAGATAGAACATCGGTGAGACTATCGTACATGGCCATATGTGCCAGTTTTTCCTGAAGCTCTTCCTTCTCCTTTAGCAGGTCCCATTTTTCACGGGCATTGATGAGGGACTTAACCAGCTGATCATAGGTCAGATAAGCCTTGGGGATATAATCGTAAGCTCCGCTCTTCATCGCCTCAACCGCGTGTCGCTCACTGCCGCTGCCGGTAATGATCACGACCGGGGCCGTGTTGTTGGCGTGAAGATCACGGAGCCACTCCATGCCGGATTTGCCGTGGAGGTCCAGATCGAGGACCACTACGTCCGGGGTGTGGTGATTCAGTTGTGACTCCATCTGATCGGTGTTGCCGGCCTCCAACATCTTGAATCTCACATCGTGGGATTGCTCCATCATGGAGCGCAGCAGTGCTCGATAGCTTCGATCATCATCGTAAACGAGTACATCCAGGGAGGCTGCCCCCGGGCCCGGCTCTGAATGGTGGTCAGCTTGCAGTGGTTGCTTGTTTATTGGCTCGTCCAAATCCAATTTTCTACTGAAACTGGTATCTCTTCCTCTGTCTGCGGGATAATAATAACGTATCGACCCGTTGGAAACATCATTTTTTATCCTTAAAGTTAAGATAATGCGCCGTAACGCCAAGCTTCAATCAGGATTGCATAGTCTCTTCAAAGTGAATCGGCGGCTTCCTCTCTACTGGCTTATTTTTACCTTGCCGATAGTGGCATCAGGCCAGAATCTCTACTGGCAACCTAAATCCATCGTAAAATTCTGGGATCTGCATATAAATCCGTTGGAGTTTAGAACCCCGCTCAGGTTCATGCCGTTCGACGTGAAGGGTGGGATAGTGCCCTACGGCGGTCCGCAGATGTTTCGGACATTCCCAATATCTATTTTCCGTGAAGATCACTCCGTTGTTGTGCTGGACAGCACCGAATCGGAGATGTCCACTATCCGGTCTCTCTTCAGTCGTATGGGCGTAACTGTCGAGGTGGATCTGCTGAAGATCAATCCCTCCCAACGGCTGGTTCCGGGAAGTCTGGTGGACATGATGGTGGGGATCGGTCTGCGGACTCACCAGGTGCTCTTTTCACCTGCTCTCCCGAATAACGGGCCGCAGGGAACCTATGCGTACAAATTCGCACCCATTTTTCATGAGGCCATGCTTCATGCCGCGCTCATCCACCAACGATCGGAGAAGTGGTTCGCCTATTTCCAAGCCGCCCGCGGCGTGGCCATCGGGAGCGTTTACCGATACAGCGCGGTCGAACGCTATTTGAATGGACAGGGCTCGACTGAGGACTATATCCTGGGACTGAAATTTTTACGATCCAATGCAGCCAGTGCCCGATACACTCTGGGGGCTGAGCTGCGCTACCACCTACTGGATATCCCCGAACTGGATGATGCGGACAATCTATCACCCATCGAAGGCCTTCAAATGCGCTACCTGGGGGCCTTCCTCACTTTCGGTGTCGCATTCGGAGGGCACGCCACTACTGCGGACCGGGCCAAGCGTGACCTGTACACCGGCGACTACATTTCAGCCGAGAGCAACCTGCAGGCGTTCCTGCTCGAATATCCAGGGCACAGCAAGGTCCGCCGAGCCCGCAGGCTGCTGTCCATCGCCGAGAAATGGGTGCCCTATCAGCAGGTCGACCTGGCCAGGACAGCACAGCAGCAGGGCCGCCTGGAAGACGCGCTCCAATGGCTCGATGAGGCCGAGACGAGAGCCGACACAGCCCTCATGCCCACCATCGATCGGGTACGGGCGGAAGTCGGCTATGTCTATCTGCAGTACGCCGACAGTCTGTTACGGCGGGGCGCGCTGGAAAAGACCAACCGGATGCTAGGCCATGCCCGTCTGCTGATGCCGCCCTCCGAAGATCTGGTGGACCAGTACGATGCCGAGGTGCTGATCCGTCAAGGCCACATTCTGCGCTCGGAGGGAGCATTCATGGCAGCCTTGAAGAAATATGATCTGGCCATCGGGTCCGACACCTCCCGGCGGGTAGAGATCGAAGGTTTTAAAGTACGCATCGCCGAGGATCTGCTCCAAGAAGCTGAAACGGCTTCCAACCGTTCAGCCCTGGCCCTGGCACTCGAATCGCTGAAACTCAGCCGCGCCCTGGACCCCAGGCGCAAGGCGGAGGTGGATGATATGATCACCGAGCTGGAACGTCGTCTGGACCGGGTGATCCAGGGTGAAATCAGGCAGAGCATGGAAGACCAGCTGCAGGAGGCCCGGGAACTTCGCCAGAAAGTGCCATCCAGCAAACCCCGTATCGGACTACTGGTGGCGCAAATCGAAGACATACTCGGGCCGCCGGACTATATTACCCAGGGAACGGATCGGTTTGGGATCAACCACCAGCTGTGGGAATATCAGGGCGGCGAGTATCCGGGTCTATATTATTTTGAAAATTATATCCTGAGCAGAATGGAGCCCCTCCCAGAGCGCTAGCCTAGCAGGGGAAAATTATGTAGGGATCTTGAGCAGAGCTGGCCGCTGACCGATGCAGAACAGCTAGAGAATTCGATAGGCCTTCAGACCCCACCGAACCTCTTCCACCGTCACTTTGATCACACCAAAAGCCGGGACGGCGAAGAGCATCCCCAACGGCCCCATCAGTGCATTGCCGATCATGATGACTACGATGACCACCAGGGGGTGCATCCCCACACTGGCGGACATGATTTTCGGCGACACAAAGAAATTGTCGATCATCTGAACCAGTAAGAACATCGCGGCCAGCACTATGAGAACTACGGCGCTGATCCCCGCTGCCTGCGGGGTCATCAGGTAGACGATCCAGGCGAACACGATCCCCACAAACGGCCCGATGAAGGGGATCAGGTTGGCAAATCCGGCCAGCATGCCCACGATCACGAAGTAGGGTATGGTGACATTCATGGCCAGGGAAATGATGAACAGCCCGATGGTCGAAAGGACACCCACCGTCGCCGCTGCCGCCGCCTGACCCCGGAGATAGCCGCTTACCTGCGCATTGATCTTATCCAGGAGATTCAGCGTTAATTCGAAGTAGGTGTTCGGCACCGCACGCAGGAATTGGACCTTGAAGTTGCGCGACTCCAGCATCAGGATAAAGGTGAACACCAGGACCAAGACCAGTTTTCCCACCAGTCCCGCTACCTTGAATACTATCGCTGCCAGGTCATCGGCCAGGTTGGCAAGAAAGCCGGGCAGCTTCTCCATCATGGCTTCAAAGCGCTGTTCCGCCACCCCGACCATGTCCGGTGGAACAAAGCCCAGGATCGACTGCTTCAGATTCTCGATCATCTCCGTCAGATTCTGGCCTTGAAAGGCCGACGTCATGGCCGTGACCTGCCTCACGAGGATCGGACCGGCCATACTGACCAGGCCGACAATGATCAGGATCATGCCCAGATAGACCGCCAACACCGCCAGCAACCGATTGCCCCACAACCGGGTTTCCAGCCAGTCGGCCAGGGGCGAGAGGATACTGTTCACCAGAAGCGCCAGAACCAACAGGAGGAGAATCGGAGCCACATAATTCCATAGCAAAAGGATGGCCGCCAGCGGCAGAATAATCTGCGAGCTGCGCATGAAGGTCTGCATCAGTTTGCGAGCTGAGGGGGCGGGACTATCAGGCATATTGCTTACCCGGGACTAAAGGTGCCCATCGTGTTGTGAACGTGGCGGATCGATCAGGACGGCTCACCACTATCCTGCTGCTGAGCCTGAATGAGCAAATCGTTGGTTTTCCGCAGGCGCTGGGCGATAACCTTCGCCAGGTTCATGAGGATCTTGTTTCCCAGGCTCGGAAACCGGCTCAGGATATCCTTCAATTCCGGACGGAAAAAAGCGATCAGGCGGGTTTCCGCATGGGCCATAGCCGTGGCGGATCGATCGGCGTCGTCAACCAGGGCCATATCACCGAAGAAATCACCGTCGTTCAGTTCCGAGTAGACGATCAGATTGTCCGGGTCCTGATTGTTGACAATCTGGACCTGCCCATGGATAATGATGTACATCCCGAGCCCGGGATCACCCTGCTGGAAAATGGTTTCCCCGATCTGGTACTCTCGCTGGTGGATGATGTTTTCGACTTCTCGCAGTTCCTTTCTTGAGAGGCCATTGAAAACGGGGACGTGGCTGAGGGCGAGGGCGGTTTCGGAAAGTTTTTCGTCTTGGCGGCGGAAAATATTTTCCCAAATAGCGCTACGCATGCGCCGAAGTTGGCGTCTCGAGCATGGTATGTCAAGGGCCTAGAGCTCAAAACCGTTGCTTCCTACTGACCTCCCTTCTACCTTTGCCCACCATGCGACGCTTCTGCCGCTATACGTTGATCGCCGTATGCTTGGGTCTCGTGGCCTTGGGAGCTCAGACGGTCCAGGACGTGGAAGAGCTGGACCGGCAGATTGGAGCCAAGCAAAATGAGTTGAGGCAGCTGAGGGAGGAGATTCGTCTTTACGAGCGGCGTATTGCCCGCCAGGAGCAGGCCGAAAAGGATGCACTCAACGTCCTGTTTGAACTGGAAGAACGCATCTCCCTCACCAGCCGTCTGATCAAAGCCCTGGAAACGGAAAGCCAGCAGCTGACCCGGGCCATAAATCTGACGCAGCAACTGATCCGGCAGAGCGAGGCGGAGATCGCCGCGTTGAAAGAGAAGCTGGCGGAACGATTTGCCCACGTCTATAAGCAGCGGCGGTCTACCATGCTGGAATTGATCCTCACTTCCGACAATTGGAACCAGGCCGCCTACCGCGCCAAGTACCTCAAGGTGGCCGCCGATTATGATCGCAATCTGACCCGGATGGTCAAGAGCGAGATCCGGCGGCTGGAAGGGCAGAAACAGAAACTGGCCCGGGACCGGGTACGGAAACAGGAAGCTATAAGGGAACGCGCCCGAGAAGAGGAATTGCTTAGAACCAACAAGACCGAGCGCCAACGGCAGATCGCTAAGATCAAGCAGGATCGTCATAATGACGAGCGGCTGCTGCTGCAGAAAAGGCGCGATGTAGCCGAACTGGAGCGGATTATCGCCGGATTGGAGTTCGATCGGGAGAGACGAGCCAAGGAATTGGCGGAGATGCGTCGGAAGCTGGATCTCGCCGCGGTTGCGGATATCTCCTACTATCAGGGCAAGCTGCCCTGGCCGACCAGTGGACGGGTCGTGACCCGCTTCGGACCGCAGCGCAATCCGCAGCTCAACACCATCACGGAGAATCCCGGCATTGACATCCAGACCGCGCCCGGCACGGCGGTCAAATCGGTGCTGGATGGGCTCGTCACTACGATCACCTACATACGAACCTACGGCACCACGGTGATCATTGATCACGGCAAGGACCTGTACTCCGTGTACGCACTATTGGATGACGTCAGTGTCTCCGAAGGCCAATACGTGGATCAAGGCCAGCTGATCGCACGGGTTGGCTCCGATGGCGGTCTCAGTGAGGCCCGGCTGCACTTCGAGATCTGGGCCAACCAGGTGAAGCAGGATCCGGCCAACTGGCTGCTGGCAATCCCCTGATCCATGATCCCATCCGCGGCGCCATGATCTATTCCGACCTGATCCTGCACAGCGACCAGTGGCAGCAACTGGTAGCCGCTTTCAACCAGGAACGACTGGCTCACGCCTACCTGTTTTACGGTCCCGCCGGTAGCGGTAAGGAAGGCCATGCCATCGAGTTGGCCGCCCTGGTGAATTGTCAGCAGCCTACCAACAACGGCGCCTGTGGCAGTTGCCCCTCTTGCATAAAAGTGAAGAACCTGCAGCATCCCAATATCCAACTGGTAGTACCCCTGCCGAGACGCAATGCGATTGAGAAGGACGATCCTCCGCTCAAGGCTCTGCGACCAGCAGACGTGGACGATCTCACCGACCAGTTCGCAGCCAAGGCTCGCGATCCCTATTTCCAAATCGGTCTGCAAGGGGCCCAGTCCATCCTGATCAACAGTGTGCGCGAGCTGCGCCGCACCGCCTACTTGAAACCGGGAGAGGCTGGCTGGCGGGCTATCCTGATCTTCCAGGCCGAGAAACTGTGCACCGGCGTAGGGGCCGCGGCCAATGCCCTGCTTAAATTACTCGAAGAACCGCCGGATTGGACCATGTTCGTCCTGGTGACGGATCGGCCCCACATGTTGTTGGATACCATCCGATCCCGCTGCCTGGGACTGCATTTCCCCCAATTGACCTCCGATCAGATCGCAGCCTTCCTGCAGACCCACCAGGGTCTGGCGGATGAGGAAGCCCGCGTCCTGGCCCAAGTGACCGGTGGCAACCTGGGCCAGGCCCGGGAGCTGGCCTCGGAGGACGGGACACAGCTGGAAAAGGTACAAGCCCTGCTACAGGACCTCCTGGCTGACCAACCCACCGGCTGGCAGCAAACGGTGAACGACCTGGCCTTGATGCGGTACCGCCGCTCCCTGGAGTTCACTACCCGCATGCAGCTGCTTCAATTGTGGTTCCGGGACCTGATGGTACTGCAGAAGACAGGATCCGAAGATCAGGTGATCTTCAGCCAGCGGATCACCGACCTACACCGGTACCTGGATGCACATCCAGCGGCCGACTGGGGTGCCACCACCGCCGCCGTGGAGCAGGTCATCTCACACCTGGAGCGGAACATCAATCCCACCCTGGCACTGACCAATATGATCCTGGATATCAGGGAAGCGCTAAACGGCCAGCGACGAGCGAGGACCGAGTAGACTGGCAAGCAGTATCAATATTCATACCCGAAAAGAGCGATTTCCCGTTCGAACAGCTTGGCAATGGTGGCTTCATCTTCAGGGCTAAGCAGGTCCCGATAGTGCTGCTTGTCCTTCCGGTACGTCCCTTTCACTTTTGGAAGCGAGAGGTTCGTCGGTAATCCCACTCGAGTGCGGACTTGCTCTAACTCATCCGCCAACTTCTCGAAGAGACAGACCCTATCCACGGCGACTTCCCTATTTATTGTGTATAGCTCTAGTCCCCGTTTCTTCAGCACCTCTAAAGCGCCGGAGTTGATAAACTCAGAAATGGACGGCATCGGATCCTTGTTCCGGCACCTCCAGTAATAAAGCGAGATGACCCGGTCCCATGGATTTCTTTCGAAGCAGAACTTGTAGTAACTGCTCCAGACCTGCTCACCCACCAGTCGCTTCACATCTACCGCGGCCATGTGATTAAAGAATGCTGTTCTCTGGCCCCTGAGAAACAACCGCATCCAATCACGCAACTGATAGCGTAGTAAAGGAATCCGGTAATTCTGTGGACCTCGGAAGCCCAGCGATCTCCTGACCTCCTCATCTTCCGGGGTGATAGGCGTGATGATATCCGTTTCTTCACAGAATTCCGACAGGGCGATCTCAATGCTGGTCCCGGCCGTCTTGTTAGTCTTCAGAAAAATGAATCGATAGGCGTGAGAAAGGATCACGGTGGGGAACTCGCTTCGGTCTATAATACTTCCAGTTAGGCCTTATTTGTGGTTGGGCAAAGTACACCTGTCTGTGTCCGATCCCAAGCTGTACATCCCGTCATGTGCATTCCGTGGACACACATCCCCTGGAAGGGTGGAACGATTGATCGTGAAGCGAGCTGTTAAAGATAAGATTATAAGGTGAGCTCAGGTGTCCCGGCTCGCACTTCTCACTCTCGGAATACTGGCTATCCGCGGCCTGATTTTAAATATGGTGGCCATACCGCTGCATCAGGAAGCCGTACTCTTCGATCCGAGCACATGATCACCCGTGGAGCAGATCATCCTGGTCGAATTTCTACTGGTCCTCAGAATTGTCCATACAGGCCGTTCCCCAAACTAGGTCACCGCTGACACCGGCCCTCCGGCCGCTATCTAGTAATCCATTCCGGGGAAAGCCCAGTCTTCACAGCTTTGTGCGGGTATCTCCTCGTGCAGATCCGGGATACTGTGACGGTTACTTTTTCAGCAGCTGCAGCGCGATCCGCTGGGCCGCCAGCAGGTCCTCGATGAGAATGAATTCCTCATTGCTGTGACATTTCTGGGCCCCGATCCCCACATTCATGGCCCTGATTCCCTTGCTGTTGAGCGAGTTGGCGTCGCTTCCTCCCGCCGTAGTGCATGGTACGGGCTCCAGTCCGGCACCCTGTATAGCTGCCGCCAGCCTCTGGTAGGCGTCCTCCCCAGGATCGATATGATAAGGCTCGAAGTCCCACTTGGCCTGGAAATCCACCTCAGCGCCCTCATCATCGGCGGCGGTCTGGAACTCCTTCTCAATGCCCCTGATCTGCGCGTCCACCTGGTCCGGGTGGATACCGCGGACCTCTCCCCGCGCCTCCACCTCCGCCGGGACGATGTTGACGGCAGAACCACCTACCACCGTACCGATATTAACCAACAGCTCCTCCTGGACACGGCCCATGGGAATCCGGCTCATGGCACTGGCCGCCACGTGAATAGCATGGATGCCGTGTTCCGGATTAATGGCCGAATGAGCCGCCCGGCCCCGCACTTTCACCGTGAAGCGCTGGGCACCGTAGGTATCCGCAATAAAATTGCCCGGCCTCAATGACGAGTCGAAGGCATAACCCATTTTGATCCTCGGGCTGAGTGAGAGGCACTTCGAGCCCTCCAGACCGCCCTCCTCACGTACGGTAAAGACCACCGTGAAGTCGAGGTACTGCTCCGGTGCCTGCGACGCCTGCTCCAGGGCCGTGATCAACACAGCAACACCGGCCCGGTTGTCCGCCCCGAGGATGGTATTCCCCGCCGAGGTGATACGATCCTCCAGAACCTGGGGCTCCAGACCCTCTGTTGGGCTCGCGGTGTCCATGTGAGCCAGAAGAACCAGTTCACCTCCGTCACCAAATTCACAAATCAGATTCCCGCTGTTACTATCCACTTTCTCACCAGCATCGTCCTCCGTGATGCGGACCGGCAGTCCGTCCAGCCGCTGACGGATGAAGTCCGCAACTGGCTCCTCGGCTCCGGATGGAGCATTGATGGTTACCAGATCCGTGAATAATTCCTGCAGGGCTGTGTGGTCAGAATCTGTCATGTTGGATACACTCCTTTGCCAGTATGCTCTAGGATGAAGTTGCGCTTAAAGTCCGTGATCGATCAAGCAGCTATTTGATACAGCTCCCGCAAGTCTAAAGCAGTAGTGTCTCCCTGATTCCAGGTTTCATCGATAGATAGGTAAAGCGTGGAAAACTCTGGCGGTACCCAACGCCTACATCCCTAGCATCTTCTTGACTGCCCGGGTGTATTCAGAAGACGTCAGGCCATCTTCTGCTTCTGCCGGATCCAGGGAGTATCCGTGCGTCTCATTGTGTAGAGGAGCATGACCAGCAGCGCCAGGAGTACGACCGGTAGCACGACAATGCCTGCTTCCGGACCAAAGGGACCGCCGGTCACCCAGTCCGGTCCGGACAGGGAGTGCGTGATCAGGCTCCCGGTGGTCATCCCGCTGACCGAGAATCCGAAAATGGGACCCTGGAAGAAATTCCACCCGGCATGCATCCCCATCGACAACCAGAGCTGGCCGGTCCGCAACCACCCCAGTATGCGCAGAAAGCCGATCACGGCGATCAATGTCCCGGACAGCCAGGTGCTGTTGGGATTGGACATGTGCATAAGGCCATACAGCATACACGAGACAACCACTGCCCATATCAAACCGATCCCCTCACCCAGGTTCTGCAGAATGTAGCCCCGGAATCCCAACTCTTCCGACCAGGCCACGGCAGCACCGATAGCCATGAACCATAGAAAAAGATCCA
>CP070656.1:676483-683502 GCA_020355065.1 Fidelibacterota bacterium
TGCTGCCCTATGTGGAATTCGACCTGGACGAGTTTCAGGCCAATGCCCTGCGCATCAATCCCCAGCTGACTTTCATTGCCCTGTCGGCCAAGACCGGTGAAGGACTGGAGGAATGGTACCAGTGGCTTAAGCGGAATGCCGGTAGTACCGGGTAGGGGAATCACTCAAGTAAGACAATTAGCTGCGCACGATTGTGGATTGGATTTAGAGAACCCGGAGGAGATTAGTAGCATGTGTTTGGCGGTACCAGGAAAAGTAATTGAGATCTTCGAGAATGGCGGTTTGCGGATGGCGAATGTCGACTACGGAGGCGTGACCCATAAAGCCTGTGTGGAATATGTACCCGAGATCGAGGTGGGCCAATACACAATCGTACATGCAGGCTTTGCCATCAGTATTCTGGATGAAGAAGAGGCGCAAAAGTCGTTTGAAGCGTGGGAAGAATTGATCCGCGCGTCACGGGAGGCGGGCATTCCCACGGATGAAGTAGGATCGCTCCCAAGCATTACTTCCTCATGAAGTATCTTGATGAGTTCCGAGACCCGGCTGTTGCCCGGTTATACCTGCGGCAGCTCCAGGATACGGTCTCCCGCCCTTGGAAAATCATGGAGGTCTGCGGGGGACAGACCCATGCCATCATGCAATACGGTATTCAGGAACTGATCCCGGATGATATTACTCTCCTGCACGGTCCCGGCTGCCCGGTATGCGTAACACCCCTGGAGCAGATCGATAAGGCCATCACCATTGCCGGTCGTCCCGGCATCATCTTTACCAGCTTCGGCGACATGTTGCGTGTCCCCGGATCAGGTAAAGATCTGTTCACCGTTAAGGCTGAAGGCGGCGACGTACGAGTGGTTTATTCTCCACTGGATGCGGTACGGCTGGCGATGGATAACCCGGACAAGGAGGTGGTATTCTTCGCTATTGGGTTTGAAACCACCGCCCCTGCCAACGCCATGGCGGTGAAGCAGGCTGCCGATTTAAACATCACGAATTTTTCCGAGATCGTTTCCCAGGTATTGGTCCCCCCTGCACTGGAGGCCATCCTGTCGGCCCACGACAACCAGGTGCAGGGATTCCTGGCCGCCGGACACGTCTGCACCGTCATGGGTTACCATGAGTATGAACCGGTGGCACAGAAATACCAGGTTCCCATCGTGGTCACCGGATTCGAGCCGCTGGATATCCTGGAAGGCATACTCATGACGATCCGTCAGCTGGAAGAGGGACGCCACGAGGTCGAGAACCAATACAAGCGCAGCGTGCGCCGTGCGGGCAATGAACCGGCTCAGTCCACCATCAGCGAAGTCTACCGGATTGTACCGCGTAAATGGAGGGGTATCGGCGAGATTCCCCACAGTGGCCTGGGCCTCCAGCCGGAGTATGCAGCTTTTGATGCCGAGTTGAAATTCGATCTGGGTGACATCGACACCCGGGAACCGGAAGTCTGCATCAGCGGTGAAGTTCTTCAAGGGTGGAAGAAGCCCACGGAGTGCACCGCGTTCGGCAAGGAATGCACACCGGAAACCCCCCTGGGTGCCACCATGGTTTCTGCCGAGGGTGCCTGCGCTGCATATTTCCGCTACCAGGGGGCGGCAGCCTGAGCGTCATGAAATTCGACTGCCCCCTCCCGTTCAACGACAATGAGAAGATTAATCTGGCTCACGGCGGAGGCGGCCGTCGGATGGCGCGATTGATCCAGGAGATTATTCTGCCCCATTTCCCTGATTGCGATGTGGAGAATATCCACGATGGTGCTATCCTTGAGTTTGGCTCTGAACGTCTGGCCTTCACGACCGATTCATTCGTGGTCACCCCCCAATTCTTCCCGGGGGGCAATATTGGCGACCTGGCGATCAATGGAACACTCAATGACCTGGCTATGTGCGGAGCACAACCGCTTTACTTGAGCTGTGCATTCATCCTGGAGGAAGGCTACTCCATGGAATCCTTCCGACAGGTGCTGGTCTCCATGGGAGATGCCGCGACATCAGCGGGAGTTGGCCTCATCACCGGTGATACCAAGGTGGTGGATCACGGCAAGGGCGACGGTATCTTTATCACCACTACCGGAATTGGCCATGTAATGCCCGGAGCCATGATTGATCCGCGCCGGGTCCAGTCCGGCGATGTGGTGATCATCAACGGTCCGGTAGGCGATCATGGAATGGCGATCATGTGCCAGCGTGAAAACCTTGCCATCCAGGGCGAATTGGCAAGTGACACCCGCACCTTGCATGAGGAGACTGCAGCGATCATCAATCAGTTTGGCGAAGATATCCACTGCCTGCGGGATATGACCCGCGGTGGACTGGCCACCGTGATGAATGAGATCGCCCAGACCGCCAACGCGACCATTCACCTCGATGAGGGCTCGATTCCAGTCAATGCTCCAACGAAAAGTGCCTGTGAGCTGCTGGGTATTGATCCGCTCTACGTCGCCAATGAAGGCAAGTTGGCCATTTTCGCAGCGGCTGGGATTGGGGAGGATATCCTGGAAACTTTACGCAAAACGAATCGCCTCAATCGGCCGGTAATCATTGGTCGAGTGGGCAATCTGGAGGGACCACGGGTAATTTTAAGGGGCGTCCTTGGTGGCAGCCGCATTCTTGATCTATTGTCGGGCGAACAGCTGCCACGGATCTGCTAGAGGTGAGCACATGAGTCATGAACTGATGCTACTTGCTGGGACTGCCGCGGGGATTGGTCTGATCCATACCCTTACTGGTCCTGACCACTATCTCCCCTTTATCGTCATAGGTCGCGCCAAAAGGTGGAGTATCACCAAATCCATCACCATAACCATGCTTTGTGGATTAGGCCATGTGCTGGGCTCAGTGGTGCTGGGTTTTATCGGAATTGCTGCCGGGATCGCTGTACACGAATTGGTCGGGATCGAATCCCTGCGCGGCGAGATCGCGGCCTGGGGTCTGATCGCTTTCGGCATCGTCTACGCCGTCTGGGGATTACGTCGCGGATACCGCAATCGCCCCCACACCCACAGCCATACACACCTGGATGGAAGTCTTCATAGTCACGAACACACTCACGTCCATGACCACTCCCACGTTCACGGCGAAACTGTGCCACGCGCAAGTCTTACACCCTGGGTATTATTTATCATTTTTGTGCTGGGTCCCTGCGAACCTCTGATCCCACTGCTCATGTTCCCTGCCGCTCAAAGCAGTTTAACAGGCGTCGTACTCATCGCGGGCATTTTCGGGATCGTGACCATTACAACTATGACAGGAATCGTGGCACTCGCGCTGATGGGCATTCATCGCTTGCCATTGGGAAGCATGGAGAGATACTCTCACGCCCTGGCCGGTGGCGCTTTGGCCTTCAGCGGCCTGGCGGTTACTTTCCTGGGGCTCTAATCTCCGGTAAGATAAGGCGGGAAATCAGCGGGCAGCGGCGGTACTCGCTCCCTTGTCAAATCCGAATCCCTGATCAGCGAGACAATCCTCAAGGGCGGACAGAAAGAGCAGTACATTCTCATGGGTCGAGGAGGAACCCATCAGGCCGATCCGCCAGGCCTTCCCCTTGAATTTCCCTAATCCCCCACCAATCTCGATCCGGTACTCTTCCAGCAGCCGCTTGCGCACAGCCGCCTCGTCGATACCACTCGGCACTGCCACCGCATTCAGCATGGGCAGCTCATAGCCCGGCTGGGCGACATACTCAATCCCTATCGCCGCCAGCCCGGCCTTCAGCATGCGATGGTGCCGCAGATGCCGCTCCCATCGTGCCTCCAGCCCCTCCTCATGAACAATCTGCAAAGCTTCCAGCAGCGCGTAATTCATATTGATGGGAGCGGTATGATGATACAGCCGCTCCGAGCCCCAGTACTGGCGGATCATGGATAGATCCAGGTACCAGCTCTGGACCTTCGTCTTCCGCTGATCCATAGCAGCCGTAGCCGCTGGACTGAACGTCACCGGAGCCAGACCCGGCGGGCAGGACAGGCACTTCTGGGTGCCGGAATAGCATGCATCTATCTTCCAACCGTCCACATCCACGTTCATGCCGCCCAGACTCGTCACCGCATCCACCAGCAGCAGGGCTCCATTTTCATGGACGATGCGGGAGATGTCCTCCAGCGGCTGTCCGGCACCGGTAGAGGTCTCCGCATGGACGATCCCCACCACCTTCGCGGACTTATCATGTAATGCTTTCGCGATCTGCTCGGGACTGAATACCCTCCCCCACTCAGCCTCGACTGTAGTCACATCGGCGCCATAGCGCTCCGCCACATCGGCCATGCGCTGCCCGAACACCCCGTTGACACACACCACCATGGCATCACCCGGCTCAATGAGGTTTGCCACGCACGTTTCCATCCCGGCACTGCCCGTCCCGGAAATGGCTAGGGTTAGTTCATTACCGGTCCGGAACGTATCCTGCAGCAACTCGCGAATCTTGCTCAGAATATCCAGAAAGGCCGGATCCAGGTGGCCGATGGTTGGCCGTGACAGGGCCTCCAGCACCCGGGCATCCACATCCGACGGCCCGGGACCCATGAGAACGCGGTGCATTGTGGAGAGTTTGTCCATGCTGTATATGGATTAATTTAAGGTCACTCCCGTTAAAATACTCTCTCCCCTTTGCCGCCCTTGAGCGGCAAGAGCGAGTTCTATGTTAATCCCTTGTTTTACCTCTCACTGATCGTAATATTGCACTTGCCGAACATTCCATAACTGTATTCAGCGTGGGGTAAGCCATGCGCAAACTCGCCGCCATCATGTTCACCGACATCGTGGGTTACACCGCCCTTTCCCAGAAGAACGAGGCGCTGGCCCTGGAACTACTGGACGAGCACCGTCAACTGCTCCGTCCCCTGTTCTCCCAGCACGATGGTAAAGAGATCAAGACCATCGGCGACGCCTTCCTGGTGGAGTTCGCCAGCGCGGTGGAAGCCGCCCGTTGTGCCATCGACATTCAGAAAACCCTGATGGCCCACACTTCGGCAGTGATCCCTGACCAGCGCATTCAGCTGCGTATCGGTCTGCACGTGGGAGACGTGGTTATCGAGGAGGGCGACGTACTGGGCGACGGCGTGAATATTGCCTCCCGGATCGAGCCCCTGGCTTCGCCATGTGGCATCTGTCTCACCGCTGCTGTGGCTGAGCAGGTGCGCAACAAGATTGACTTGCCCCTGGAACTGCAAGGTGAGATGCAGCTGAAGGGCATCAAGAAACCAGTGACGGTCTATCGACTGGTGCTGCCGTGGGAAAAGAAAACCGGGTTCTTGCGGCTGGCCAGCATAGCCCTCCGCCAGCCATCGCGTGCCCGCATGGTCCGGGCCGGTGTGATCGTTCTCCTCATCGCGACGGGATTGGTCTGGTGGTGGACCAGCCAACGAGTGCCGACCATTAGACCGGGAGAGATCACCCGCCTGGCCGTGTTACCCCTTGCTAATCTGATGAACGACCCGGAGCAGGAGTACTTCGTGGACGGGATGCACGACGCGCTGATTACCGAGCTGTCCAGGCTGGGGGCGCTGACGGTCATTTCCCGCCAGTCAGTTATAAGGTACAAAAACTCGGACAAATCCCTCGCGGACATCGCCCGGGAGCTGCAGGCGCACGCCCTGATAGAGGGTTCCGTGCTGCGCGCCGGTGATGACGTGCGCATCAACGTCCAGCTCATCGAAGCGGCTGCTGACCGGCATCTATGGGCGGAGGTCTTCGACCGCAAGCTTGAAAACGTGCTGGCCCTGCATAGTGACGTGGACAGGGCTATTGCCGGAGAGGTTAAAGTCACACTGACCCCGGAGGAGGAGTCCCGCCTGGTAGCTGCCCGTCCGGTCAATCCCGAGACCTACGAGCTGTACCTCAAGGGGATGTTTTACGTAAACAAAAACACCCCGGAAGGCTTCGAAAAAGGCATAGCGTATCTGAACGAGGCCCTTGAAAAAGATCCAGAATATGCTCTCGCGTACTCGGGCTTGGCCATTTCATATATTTGGCAAATGGATTTTAGTTTCTCGCCACCCAGGGAATCGTTACCAAAGGCCAAGGTGGCCGCAATGCGAGCCCTTGAGATTGATAGCACACTCGCCGAGCCTAGAGCCTACTTGGCTTATGTGCGATTCAGTTACGACTGGGACTGGGAAGCAGCCGAGAAAGACTTCATCAGGGCTTTCGAGATCAATCCCAACATGGCCACGGCTCATCAACAGTATGCCGTATTCTTAGCAGCAATGGGGCGGCATGACGAAGCCTTGGTTGAGATCAAGCGAGCCCAGGAGCTTGATCCTCTCTTTCTGATGTATAGCGCGCTGGAAGGACTTATTTTATTCTATGCTCACCGGTATGACTTGGGGATAGCACAATCACGGAAGACCCTCGAGATGGCCCCTGATCTCCTTGCGCCCCACATATTTCTTTCAATGTGTTATTATGCCAAAGGATTGTATAAGGAAGCCAAGGCCGAGCTTCAAATAATAGAGGAGCTCGCCGGTGAAGCTGCCTCTCTCCTGTACACATGTTTTGGGGTGTCTAGCAGAAACGAGGCTCTAGAGGCCATTAACAAGTTGGAAAAATTATCCGGGCAAATATTCATCGGGGGAGCACGCTATGCAGCTCTCTATGCCATGGCTGGGGAAATGGATCAAGCGTTCCTGTGGATGGAGAAGGCGTATGAGCAGCGCGATCCTTGGATCTATGGTCTTAAAGTGGGTCCACTGTGGGACATCCTTCGCGACGATCCCCGCTATGACGACCTGATGCGCCGCATGAACTTCCCGGAGTAATAAACTCGATCTCCGGATTTAGGACTTCTATCTCTAGCTCCAACTACCAGTGGACCGGGCGGCTCACCACACCACCCGAATCTCATCCAGCACCCTTGCCAGGTCCTGTTCCACGTCCTCGCTTGTGCAGCGAGAGAACCGGATACCGTACTTCTCGATCAGCTCCTGCCGCTCACGATCCCTATTCACCACGTCTTCATCACGATACATCGAACCATCAACCTCCACCGCCAGCCGCTTCTCATGACAGTAGAAATCCACA
>CP070656.1:683602-688945 GCA_020355065.1 Fidelibacterota bacterium
CCGGTCTACGAGACGCAGCCGGTGGGTGTTGCAGTGGAGCAGCAGGATTATCTCAACCGGATCATTGTGATTTCCACGGAGCTGACCGCGCCGGAGTTGCTGGCGGTCTGCCAGGATGCGGAGGTGATCCTAGGTAGGCCCGGGAATCACGCAGCGGCGGCGCCACGAACCATGGACATCGATATCATCACGTACGGGAACCTGGTCCTATCCAGTGAGGGGCTCATTCTTCCCCATCCGCGCTATTGGGAGCGTAAGTTTGTGTTGGTGCCGTTGGCAGACATAGAACCAACCTTTCACGATCCGGTGACCGGGCGGAGCATCCAGCAGCTGGTGGAGGGGTGCCCGGATACATCCTCTATCGAGCGGTGGGACCAGGTCGGGAGTGCGGTATGCTAGGGAACGCCTACACCATTGCTATCGAAGGGCCGATCGGGGTGGGGAAGACCAGTCTGGCGCGCATGGTGGCCGAACGACTGGATGCCCGGCTGGTGCTGGAGGAGTTCGAGGAGAATCCCTTCCTGGCGGATTTCTACCGGGATTCGGAGCGCTTCGCGTTCCAGACGCAGTTATGGTTTCTGCTGTCGCGGTACCGGCAGCAGCAGGAGCTTCAGCAGTTGGACCTGTTTTCGCCCCTCCTGGTCACGGATTACATGTTCATGAAGGACCGGCTGTTCGCCTCGCTGACCCTCAGCGACAAGGAGCTGGCCCTTTACGACCGGGTGGCGGTTCTACTGGAGCGCGACATCGCTAATCCGGACCTGGTGGTGTACCTCCAGTCCGACACGGACCGTCTCATGGCGAATGTCCGGAGCCGGAACCGGTCGTACGAAGTTGACATGGATTGGAAATACCTGGATGCCCTGAATCAGCTGTACAACGAATTTTTCTTCCGCTACGACCGGGGTCCCTTGTTGATCATCAACTCCAACGATCTGGACTTTGTGAACAAGCCGCAGGATTTTGAAGAGATCATCGCGTTCATTCGTGAGCCGGTGAGCGGTACCCGCTTCTACAATCCGGCACGGGAGAGCTAGCCCCATGTTTCGATCCCTGCTCGTTATTATTCTGGGAGGTGTCCTGGCGTGGTTGATCATGCGATTGACCCGTACGCTAAAGGAAGGGCCCATGGTAAGAGAATCGAAGCGGGAAGCGACGCCTTTGGGGGGCAAGAAGATTATCGACGCGGAGTTCGAAGACGTAGACGAAGATGCCGATTCGGGGGGGAGCTAGGTGCGGGCGGTTCGCGTCCACCAGCACGGAGGGCCTGATGTCTTACGGCTGGAGGAGGTACCGACAGCGGGCATAACTGAGGCAGACCAGGTGCTGGTCAGGATGAAGGCCACGGCCTTGAACCATCTGGACCTATGGGTGCGGAAGGGTTTGCCCGGTATCACGCTGCCGATCACTTTGGGTAGTGATGGTGCGGGGGTGATCGAGGCAGTCGGGCAGGACGTCAGCGGCTGGTCAGCAGGGGACGAGGTGGTGATTCAACCGGGCACGTTCTGCGGCCATTGCGCTGCCTGTCAGGGTGGGCAGGAGAACTTCTGTCCGGAATACGGTATCCTGGGGGAGACGCAGGACGGTGTCCAGGCCGAGCTGGTGGCCTTACCTGAGCGCAATGTTTTCCGAAAGCCAGCCGACCTCAGTTTTGAAGAGGCAGCATCCTTCGGGCTGGTATTTCTCACGGCGTATCAGATGCTGGTGAAGCGAGCCCACCTGGAGGCCGGTGAGACGGTGCTGGTCGTGGCCGGGAGTTCGGGAGTAGGAGCGGCTGCCATTCAGATCGCGGCACAGCTCGGTGCCCGGGTCATCGCGACGGCGGCGAGCGGAGAGAGGACCGATTTCGCCAAGTCGATGGGCGCTCACGAGGTCGTAGATCACTACCAGCCGAACTGGTACCGGCAAGTGCTGGCATTCACCGGACCGGAGCGTGTGCAGGTGGTGGTGGAGCATGTGGGAGCAGCCACGTGGGAACAATCCAGCCGGACACTGGGTATAGGTGGTAGGCTAGTGGTCTGCGGTGCGACCACCGGCGCGGACGTGAGCATCGATTTGCGTCATACGTTTCGCAAGCAGCAGGCGATCCTGGGTTCGACCATGGGAGACCTGGAGACCTTTGAAGCGGTCCTACGGGGGTTTGGAGCGGGGCAGTTCAAGCCCTTCGTGGACCGGGTCTTTCCGCTGCGCGAGATAGAGGAAGCGCACCGCTATCTGGAAGCAGGTCGGCACCACGGTAAGGTCGTGGTCGTCATTTCGGGCGAAAGTTGACAGCCGGAAGTGGCATTTAACAATTTGGGACGTGTAAGAGGATGACGTTGGATCGTGACAAGAAGGGGTTTATGATGGGTAATTATCGCAAGCTTGTTTTATCACTGCTGATATGCGGACTACTGCCACTGGGGAGTAGTGCCAAGGATAAAGAAGCCAAAGTCCACGATGCGGGATTGGGCTTTTCCTTTTCAAGCGGGCAGTCCATTTTTTTCACCCGGGCGACCAATCCCTTTAAAACCAATCATACGTATCTATCGGGTGGCATTCACCTGGAGGAGGAGGGTCTAGGCGTCACCTACTATAATTACTATCTGGGCCAGTATGAGAGGCGTTCCGAGCAGACCTACTTTCTGGAGTTGGGCGGGGGTTGGCGACACCTATGGTTTCAGGATAAGCTGGCAGGAGGATTTTTCCCTCACACGGTCATTGAGGGAGGTGCCTCCGGCTACTTCGCCCAATTTGGGCGGCTGCGCAATCTGTTTAAGGCGACATCCCTCAGGTGGGTACCGTACGTGCAAGCCGGCATCGGGGCTTCCATATACACCGGAACTATCATTTATCGGATTGAAATGGGGTACTTGTCGACGTTGCCTACTTTAGATGAGGACGTTTTTCCGAAGTACCAAGGGGCATTTCTGAAGGTCATTGCTTCCAGCGGGCAGAAGCCGCGTTAGATAATGCCGAGACACTGCTTCAGCGGGTAACTTCAGGGGGCAGTATTGGACGGTTGGCCAGCCCACTCTCATGCTGTCCAGCGGATATTGTGCATAGTGGTCTGAACACATCTGAAGGCTGTATCTCGTCCATGCGGTTGTGAGACAGCCCTTCCGATGGTCCTTCAGCATCCATTTTTCCGATTAACTTCGTGCTAGTATTAAGAATCGATGTACATCTCTAATCTCGTTCTACATGGATTTAAGTCGTTCGGTCAGCGGACCACGCTTACGTTTGGTGAGGGGATCACGGCAGTAGTTGGTCCCAACGGCTGCGGCAAGACCAACATCGTCGATGCGCTGCGGTGGGTACTGGGCGAGCAGAAGCAGAGTGTGCTGCGCAGTTCCCGGATGGAGGAGGTCATCTTTCACGGGAGCAGAAGCCATAAGCCCTCCAGCCTGAGCGAGGTGACCCTGACAATCCACAACAACAGATCGACGCTGCCGCTCGAGTATACAGATATCGAGATCGGCAGGCGTCTGTATCGTGATGGTGAGAGTGAGTTTCTGATCAACCGTAATCCCTGTCGGCTCAAGGATATTCTGGACCTGTTCATGGATACGGGCATGGCCAGCGATGCCTATTCGGTGATCGAGCTCAAGATGATCGAAGCGATCCTGTCGGACGTGGAGGACGATCGACGCCGGATGTTCGAGGAAGCGGCGGGGATCAATAAATATAAGCGGCAGCGGCATTCCGCTCAGCGGAAGCTGGAGGTTACGCGTCAGGATCTAGAACGAGTCAATGACATCATCGGCGAGGTCGAGAACCAGGTTCGATCCCTGCGCTTGCAGCTGAAGCGGTTTGAGCGGCACAAGAAGTTGAGTGCCGATCTCAAACATAGCGAATTGATCCTGGCCCAGCTGCAAATGCGGACCTTGTCCTGTGAAATGACGCCCATCGAATCGGCCTTGGAGACGGGTCGGGACAGCCACCAGGCGGAGGCGCTTCTCATCGCCCAGGATGAAGAGCAATTAGAACAGCTGCGAGCAACCTATGATGAGAGAGAGGAGGAGCTGCGGGACGCCCGAACGTCACTGGCGGATGCCACGACCCAGCTCAACGCGTTGAAAGAAAGGCAGCTGGTGTGGGGGGAGCAACATCGAGCAACCCAGAAGAGCAAGGAGCGGTTCGAGCAGGAACGGGAGGAGGAGGTTCAACGGGCGGATAGCAACAGGAGCAATATTGCACAGCTTGAGAAGGATCTCCAAGAGCTGAATCCAGGTCTGGAAGAATTACGGACGGCATACAAGGCCTGCCAAGGCGAAGAAGAAAGTGTAAGCAGTGAGTATTTGAAGGGCGAGCAGCACCTGCAATCGGTCCGGGAACGGAAATTCAGTCATCGTCACCTGATTCAGGATGAGAAATCGCGCCGCCGCCGCACGGAAGAGATCATCGTTGAGAAGCGGCAGGATCTGGAGCGTCTTGAGGACCTCATCAAGGAGCGTACCGCCCGCCTTGAAGAGCTGCAAGACAAGCGTACATCAGCAGATGCCAGTCACAAGAAGCTGGAAGCGCGTTTAACTGACACGAAAAAGTCTCAGGAGCAGATCTTGGCTCAGCTTCAAGGACTGGACGAATCCCAATCAGTCCTGACGAAGGAATTCCATGAGCACGCCACCCAGGAGAGTGTTCTGAAATCGCGATTAGAGGTATATGCGGAGTTGATGGAGAGCCATGAAGGCTATCCCAGCGGTACGCGGGAGGTGCTATCAGAGCGGACGCGTTTCCCGGGCCTTTTAGGGACAGTAGCAGACCTGGTGGATGTAAAGTCAAATCAGGTCACTGCAGTGGAGACGGCCCTAGGTTCTTTTGCCGCCTGTCTGGTGGTCGAAACGGCGACACAGGCCCAACAAATACTTGACTATGCTCAACAGCAGGAGCTGGGTCGACTCTCCATCATTCCGCTTGATCGAGTCGGCACGACCGGGGAACCAGTCCCGGAGTATCAGGGTGACGAGTTCGGTACACCACTTATGGATCTCGTTACGGTGCCGAAAGGACTGGAAGCCGTATTCGGCAGGCTTCTGGCAGGTTACTACTGGGTGGAAGATGAGAAGCCATTCGACGTTGACTTGCCCCCCGGAGTGCAGTTAGTTACACCGGAGGGGCATCTATTCGGAGCCATACCCTACCTGACGCATCCAGGGCCCAGCGACGAGGATGAGGATATCCACGGGGGACGTACGACTCTCGTGGGCCGGGCAAGCGAGGTGGAACGCATCCGTGAAGCGATCGGCCAGGTAACAGAAGAGAAGGGTGAGATCGAGGCACGGCTGGAGGAGATAGCGACTCAGCAAGCAGAGCTTCGAGGCAAGGGTGAAGGTGCAGCAGAAGAGATCGAGTTGCTGCGGA
>CP070656.1:689045-695550 GCA_020355065.1 Fidelibacterota bacterium
CAAGGCCCAGTTCTGGGAATCTACCTCGGTCCACAGTGAGGCCATCTATAACGGCAACGGTAGCTGGGGACAGGGCTACGCTGATTGGCCCACCCGGCCCTATACGGCCGATCACCCCTTGGTGCGGGTAGCCGCCCGCCATGTACTTGGCCTGCTTGCGCTTATCGAGGCTGGCCTCAGTGATGAAGCCATGGTTCACCGCGCCAGGATGGGACTCAACTGGCTGTTGGACCGCCAAACGGACGAAGGTACTTGGCCCCTCTATACCTCTAACCGTGGAACAGTCTCGCTTCAAAGCATGTATCCTACAGCCTTGGCGGGCCGGGCGCTGAGCCGGGCGTATCGGGTCCTGAGGAATCCACGCTATCTCTTGGCCGCTTCCAAGGCCTTGGCTTGGCAGTCGGCTCGACCCCAGGATGATTCACCCCTTCATCATGGTCTGGTTCTGGCTGCCCTGCTGGAGCACTACCAGGCTGTTCATGAATTGGAGCTCATTAAGCAGGCCGCGAAAGAAGGCATGATGATCCTTAATCGCCAACTGCCAAATGGCAGCTGGAACGATCCCGTACCCCTGTCAACCGATGAACATGCTCTGATCACGGAAGCACTACTACTGCTCGAACATGCCTTGGTCGAGAACCATCCCCAGGCACGTCGCCTTCGCGGCGGCGTGAATGCGGCCTTGAACTTTCTTATGGAGAATCAGTTGAAAGATGGGAATTTTGCCCCCGGACAAGCGGAACTGGCGGACTTTCAGGTTCCCACCTTTGAGCTGGTAGCACTGACCCTTGCCCGGGAAGTACGTAGCATGAGTGAATTCGACTTGGTGATTACCGGGGCTGTGCGAGCCTTGAACACCCATCCATCCAATGAACTTGCTCGCTGGCGGAGCAATCAGGACGGTCGCTTTCTGGGGATGACGTCCGCCATAGTATGGTTCGTCAATACCCAGGACCAGTTTCAGATGAATAACTTGATTAGGGACACTCCTGTCGATACAAAGTCCCCCTGATCTTCCATGACTGATCGTGAGAGCAATAGTTCCCTGTTTCAGCAGGATGATCGCAACCTGCCGCCCCTGGCTGACCGGATTCGCCCGACTACCCTGGCCGATTTTGTAGGGCATGAGGATTTGGTCGGGCCGGGTCACCTCCTCCGCCAGGCGCTGGAGACAGGAAATCTCTTTTCCATGATCTTCTGGGGGCCACCGGGTTCAGGAAAAACCACCCTGGCCAAGCTTCTGGCTCGCCATTCCCAGGCGGCTTTTTTCGAAATGTCGGCCGTGGCGGTAGGGGTCAAGGAGGTTCGGTCCGTGTTGGAAGCTGGTCGCAGCAACCGGGAAATGGGACGCAAAACCGTCCTGCTCCTCGATGAGATTCATCGCTTCAACAAAGCTCAACAGGATGCCCTGCTCCATGCCGTGGAAGACGGAACCATTCTATTGATCGGGGCCACAACGGAAAATCCCAGCTTCGAGGTGATCGGACCACTGCTGTCGCGTTGCCGGGTACTCAGATTGCCGCCCTACACAGTGGACCAGCTGGCGTCTATGTTGGATCGGGCCCTGGCTGAGGATATTCTGTTGTCCCGACGAAAGATAGCACTGGCTGATGACGTGCGCCAACTCCTGCTGGAATCTGCGGGAGGGGATGCCCGCAAGATGTTTAACGCCTTGGATATCGCGGTAGGTCAGCATGGCGAACAGGAGACGGTCACTCTATCTACCGATGATGTCCATGAGGCCTTGCAGCAGCGGGGGCTGCTCTATGATCGGGCTGGGGATTACCATTATGATACCATCTCGGCCTTCATCAAATCCCTCCGCGGTAGCGATCCCGACGCCGCCATCTACTGGTTGGCTGTGATGCTGGAGGGAGGTGAGAAACCGGAGTTTATCGCTCGCAGATTAGTGATTCTGGCTTCGGAAGACATTGGCAACGCCGATCCTCAATCTCTGGTGGTCGCCACAAGTGGCATGCAGGCCGTTCATATGGTTGGTATGCCTGAGGGAGGACTCATTCTGGCTCAGGTAACCACGTATCTTGCCGCTGCGCCTAAAAGTAATGCTTCCTATCAGGCCCTAAGCGGAGCCACCCGCCGTGTCCAGGAAGATGGTGCCCAGTCGGTCCCGTTGCACCTGCGAAATCCGGCTACCGGGCTTATGGCTGCCATGAACTACGGCAAAGACTACGTCTATCCTCACGACAAACCGGACCATTTTACCGAGGAGAATTACTTCCCTGAAAATATGCCACGGGAGGTGTTCTACCGGCCCACCGACCAGGGCCATGAAAAATTCATCCGACGCCGACTCGAAAAGCTATGGGAAGATCGCTACTGATTCCTCTGTCTGTGGCCTTTGGCTGCGGGCTTGTCTTGGCGTCGCCACAGGATGAGCGCCTGAGACTCCTCTCAGCTGATCTGCTGGAAAATGTCCAGTCTCAAGGTCAGACAGTTCAAATACTCACCGGTCATGTCAAGTTCCGGAAAGGGGAAATGGAACTCACTACCGACCGGGCTACCTTTTACCGCAGTCAGGAACGTTCCCATCTATCTGGAAACGTGGTCATGGTACGTCCGGGTGAACGTCTGACCTGCGATTCACTGGTATTCTATGGTCGTGATGACCGAATCCATGCTTGGAGCGACACCGTCAGATTTGTGACGGAAGAGGATACGATTACCTGCCGGGAATTCATCTACTGGACGGAGTTAGACTCAGCTATTGCTCGCTATGAAGTGGTGATGACTCAAGCTGGCCGTCAGCTAGTCGCCGAGGAGTTCCATTATCAAAAGAAGGAGGGTCCACGCGGCGCATCATTCCGGGCGTTGGGCTCGGTGGTGATTCTTGAAGGTGACCGGCGCGTGACAGGCCAGCGCATGACCTACGATGACATGATGGAGGTATTGGAGCTGTACGGCGATGCGGTTGTGCAGGAAGGAGACCGCGACCTGCGTGGTAAGCATATCCACCTACAGTACCAGGATGAAGTGCTTGAAACAGGTGCCGTACACGAGGGTGCGGAAGCGACGGCGCTGATTCAGGCCCAACTATCAGCTGACACACGGAGCTGGCGAACATTCGTGGATGTGTTGACCAGTCGGGAAATGAAGGCGGATTTTATGAACAAC
The DNA here is from genome assembly GCA_020355065.1 of Fidelibacterota bacterium. Taxonomy (GTDB): domain Bacteria; phylum Fidelibacterota; class Marinisomatia; order SCGC-AAA003-L08; family TS1B11. Next base: position 692,178 of record CP070656.1, read on the forward strand.
CGCCTATCTAGATTAAAGCTGGACGGCATGGCTACTTCTATATACCACGTGGTCGAGGATTCGATCCTGCAGGGAGTCAACCATGCCACCGGTGATACCCTTACCCTAGATTTTGATGCAGACAGCAGGCTGGTACGGATCCGGGTGAAGGGGGGAGCTCGGGGCCGGTTTGTACCCGAACGTGGCAACTCCGACGTGGATACCATGGTGGTCTACCAGGCGGACTACATCGATTATGACCTCCCTGCTGAAGTGACGTATCTGGAACGTGGTGCACGGGTTGATTACAAGAATAACGGCTTGGCTGCCGGCTATATCAAGGTTACTTGGCAGGATAATCTCATGCGTGCGGAATTGGCGTTTGATGAGCAACCTACCTTGCATCAGCGCGGACATGATCCCATGTACGGACAGCTTATGGAATTCGACCTGGTGAATGAAATGGGACGGGTCGTGAAAGGAAAAACCAAACTGGAGAACGGTCATTACCATGGTGAATTGGTGCACCGGTATCCCGGAAATGTGTACTATGTCCGCCGAAGTCTCTATACCACCTGTGCTTTGGATACCCCGCATTTCTACTTTGCCGCCCGGCAGATGAAAATGCTCCAGGGAGATAAGGTCATCGCCAAACCCATTATCCTTTATCTGATGGATGTTCCCGTTATTGGGCTGCCCTTCATTGTATTCCCCAATGAGTCCGGCGGCCGACGGACAGGCTGGATCATGCCCAGCTACGGCCAAAGTAGTCGCGATGGACGCTATCTTGAGGGATTGGGGTATTTCTGGGCCATCAACAGCTATATGGATGCCACCGGATGGCTGGACCTCTTTGATCAAAAGGGGATTCGTGTTAAGGGGAGGCTGAGATATAACCGACGCTACAACTTCAGTGGGGAACTGAATGCCAGCCTCTTCAGGATAATTGGCCGCAGTGACATCTCCGATCTGTTTACACCCAATCTGGCTGCCAATGAGTGGAGCGCTTCATGGCGACATAGCCAGACCATAGATCCTACGCAACGAGTGAATGTGAATGCCCGCTACACCTCCAGCCCAGGGATTTTCCGGAAAGGTTTTCAGGATCTTCAAACTCGACTGACCCAGCAGATTGTGTCCAATGCCAGTTATAGCAAAAATTGGCCAGGCACCTCGAACCGCCTCACTTTGGCATTGCAGGAAAAATATGACCTTCAGGCTCAGGAGAAACAGCAAACAACAACACCGAGCCAGCTCGGCCAGAAAATTGTGGAGAAGTCCCGTACCTTGCCTAGAATCAGCTTTGGTCGTGCTAGCGCGGAAATCTTTAAACCTGCGAAAGGTCAACGCCCCCGCTGGTACCATAATATTCGTTGGTCATTGAACAGCAGCCTGAATAACCATCAGAGCGTGTTCTGGGACGCGGACACCCTCACTGTCCAGACCGTTGGCTACGATACCACCCGCATCGATGATAGTCTCGTAGTGGACACGGTGGCAGTTGACTCCTTGACCTACTTTTGGTCTGAGGACATGACAGTGCTCAATCGAATGTGGGCCGAGAATAACATCAACCTTCAGGCCACGCAAACTGTACTCCGTTACATCACTTTAAATCTCAATCTGGGCATCAATCAAGATTGGACACCCAGATACCGGAAAGCTTTCCTGGATACGGCCACTGAGGAAATTGATTATCGGTGGGTGGAGGAAGTTGCTGTAAGGCATACTGGACGGATTTCTCTCTCTGCCTCCACTAAACTCTATGGCCTGTTTCCACTGCATATCGGCTCGATCGAAGCGCTGCGCCATGTACTGACCCCGTCAATTAGCTATAATTTCACGCCGGACTTTTCGAAGCCCGTTTTCGGAGTTGACCTGGGCTACTTCCCGAAAGGCCCGGATGGCGTATCTTACGACAAGTTCACCGGCTCGCCTATTGGGAATACCCCGAAGGGTGAGAGCCAGTCGATGAGCATCTCACTAGCCAACCTATTCCAGACCAAGAGGCTGGTCGATGGCCAGGAGGTAAAGACCAATCTCCTCACGTGGACGATGAGCACCAATTACAACTTCACTGCTGACAGTCTGAATCTGAGTACGTTGCGCTCCAGTTTTCGCTCACCCTTTCTACAGAAGCTGAATATGGATATTTCCATGGAGCACGACGTCTATGAATGGGATGAGGCCACCGAAAGCCGGATCAATAAAATTCGGACTATCCCTAGGCTTGTGCGCATGGACGCAAGGACGAGCTTGAGGCTATCAGGGAAACGGTTGGTGCCGCTTGCGGAGCAAGAGCCGGATACCGCAGCCACAGCAGTTGACACACTCGCCTCGGAGTATGAGAGCGAGGATGACCAGATGACGATGACCTTCCGGCGTGGCATCACCAAGCCCACACTCGCTCGTGGTAATCTCTGGGAAGCCACCCTGGGTGTGCGCTATGGCCTGGTTCCCACCCGGGACCCTGAGAAGCGTGAGACCTTCTGGCTGAATGGAGATTTTAAAATCAACATAGGACCTGGTTGGAATGTGCGCTATTCAGCCCGCTTCAATCTGCTCACTCAGGAGCTGGTAAGTCATGATTTGCAGCTGTATCGGCAGATCCATTGCTGGGAATTTTCTTTCAGCTGGACCCCCACGGGCTACGGAAGGGGATTCATGTTGCGCATTAATGTTCTCGATGCTGACCTCCAGGATATCAAGTATGAAAATCGTGGTGGCCGACAGAGTGGCCTGTGGTTTTAGGAGCAATCCTTCAGGACTTCATGGATAGGAATCTTAACCCGGATTTGGAAAACTCTTGATATTAGCCTGGAATAACGCAAAATTGGCGCGCTCAAATGAGTAGCATTTCCTCCCTCCTTTCTCCCGATTTCATTATCCTGCCCATGCGCTCGACCGATCGCAGCTCAGCCATCCAGGAGCTGTTGCACCCGCTGGATGAACGTCACATCATCGATTCAAGTGAAGAATGCTTCGAGAGTATTCTCAAGCGTGAGCGACGCATGAGTACCGGAGTTGGAAAGGGTGTTGCCCTGCCACACGGTTTGAGCGAAAGCGTTAACGATGTTGCCCTGGTCATGGGCATCTCACCGGATGGCATCGATTTCAATGCGGTAGATGGTGCCTTGTGCCACATCTTCGTCTTGCTTATTAGCCCCGCCCGCCAACCAGATCGGCATCTGAAGACCTTGGGTCGCCTGAGCAAGTTGCTGAAAGATGGAGAACTGCGCACGGCATTGGTCGAAGCCCATACGCCTGACGAGGTCCTTCAAACTCTCCAAGAGCGGGAGGCAGGGCAGGAAGATATCCCTATTTAAGCTGCCTGCCATCCTGTATAACTCTTACCCTCACATGGTAGCCTCTTCATGATGATTCGGTGCTCAGA
>CP070656.1:695650-700022 GCA_020355065.1 Fidelibacterota bacterium
TCGACCCGATATCCCGTGCACACATCCTCCTCAATGTATACCGCGCCATCGTGATTAATATTTCCGGTTAGAGCTCCAACACTTCCTCGCATGCAATGGGCATCCGTCACCGACAGCCCTTCACGTAGCCACGCAGCTACACCCGGCTTGCTGGCAATGATCTTCAGACCGTCCTTGGAAAGATGAACGCCTTCACCCTGGGGCATGGCAACCTCGCTGCTGGGCAATGCTACCGTCTCACCGAAAATGTTGATCCCCGCTTGACCATTTACCCCCATCTCTTTCGATACAATCTGCTGGCCCTCCTCCACCATCATGAATAGGAATGGACCATATGCACCCTTAGCTACCTTCGCTGTGATATCTTTCGTCGGGTTAGCCGAATCATCCCCCCCGTACCAGAGCAATTTCTGACTCCCCCCGCCTGTGGGCGGCCGACCCGTTGCAATCACCACAGATTTGCCGCGAATCTGATCCTTAATGAAAGACTCGATCATGCGGTCATCCAGACCGTATCGAATCCCTGCTTTTTCGATCGCAAGATATATCTGCTTCGGGGATGGAAAAGGAGTAGCTTCTAAGGGAACGTATAGGGCTGCTGCATAGCCGCTCTGTTGGATTTGTACTTCGACCGGCCCAGAACCCGTTGAGCTGGTCTCTTCTTCTAACGGCTCACTCATTCCCCATCACTAAACTCAAAACGAACCTCATGGGTAGCTCCGCACCCGCATTGGATCTGAAGTCCGATAATATCATCCCCATCTTTGAGAGGGACGACTTCAATATACTTCGATTCAGGCTCTGGCTCTGGCTCAGGCTCAAACGAAATCTCGTGTTTGATCCTATGTGGTTGACCCTGTAGTACTTTACCCTTCTTCACAATACGGCGATGTCCCAGCCCAGTAGCGGCCTGCAATGGAATGGGCTCCTCCCGCCAGGGCGTAAATTCAGTGTCAGGGGCGGACACACCTTTTATTACTGTGGAATCCTCCCTTTCGCCTTCAGGCGTCACTTGCTCGGGGATCTCCAGCATGGCGCTGTTATCAAGTTTAGAATCGGACATATCCGGTTCCCCTCTCCCATTCTTGCACTTCCATCCGGCGCATATTCAGGCTGCCCACCTTTTCCCCGGTGCTCTGGATACTATGGGCACCTGAGTAATCGGGCACTGTTGCCAAACCCACTCGCCCTCTTGGATTCCATAGCCACTACCCTAAATCCGGCAAACCCTATGCCATATCCCTCGGACATTGGCCGTGGATGTACACCTCGTCATAAGTTCACGGCTGTCCAGTACCCTACGATTAGCCACAGTATAGTATCTTAACAGCAACTAGGCAATATTTTCCTACCTCTCGCATACACAAACTCCCCGAACAGGTAGACGGGAGTGAGTAGCTGCCTTCTTGGAGCCTCCCACACTAGGTACACAGTCCCTACTCTGACAGCAGAGAAGAATCCGTCGCTTTCGATGTGTTGGGACACGTTGAATGGGCGTAACTTTACACCGTCGATTGATGGGCTGCCAATGGTATTTGCACACCTCGAGTAGTAAGGAAACAGATTATGAGCACGGCAAAATCCGATAGTATCAACTCCCTCTGCGAAGGAAAACGGGGTGTTGATCTCCTTAATAATCCCCGATTAAACAAGGGCACCGCCTTCACGGCTGAAGAGCGCGATGGATTAGGTCTGCGAGGACTTCTCCCCCCAAAATATATCATGATCGAGGAACAATTGGAAATCGTCTCTGAGAATTATGGATACAAGAAGACGGACCTGGACAAATTCATTTATCTTATTGGCCTCCTGGATCGAAACGAAACACTCTTTTATCGTCTATTGGTTGAAAACTTGGAAGAGTTGATGCCCATTGTATATACTCCCACCGTCGGGCTCGCCTGCCAGAAGTACAGCCGAATTTTCAGACGGCCAAGAGGTTTATGCATCAGCCTGAGGGATCGGGGCCGGGTGGACGAATTGCTATCCAACTGGCCCTACCAGGACATCCGAATCACTGTGGTCACCGATGGTGAGCGTATCTTGGGGCTGGGCGATCTCGGACTGAATGGTATGGGCATCCCGGTCGGCAAGCTCAACCTCTATGTTGCCGCGGCGGGCATTGATCCCAGTAAAACCCTACCCGTCTGTCTGGACGTGGGTACGAACAATGAGGAGCTGCGTGAGGATCCCCTCTACCTGGGGCTGAATCAACCTCGTGAGCGGGGACCAGCCTATGATGAGCTGGTGGATGAATTTATCCAAACTGTTCGGACACGCTGGCCGTATTGCACAATCCAGTTTGAGGATTTCGGTAATAAGAACGCCTTCCGACTACTTGAGAAGTACCGGGACACTGTTCCCGTGCTCAATGATGATATCCAAGGCACGGGAGCGGTTACATTGGCAGGACTGTTGGGAGCCCTCCGCATCACCAAGCAATCTCTCGCTGACCAACGTATTGTATTCCTGGGCGCAGGTGAGGCCGGCATCGGCATCGCCGAGGCCATCATGACCGGACTCTGTGAGGAAGGATTGACCGAAGAGGAGGCCAAACAGCGCTTCTGGCATGTGGATTCCAAGGGACTGGTCACCCATGCCCGACCAGGGGAACTGGAACCCCATAAGCTGCTCTTCGCGCGTAATGAACCTCCTGTCGGAACCCTGGGAGGCGTAGTGGAAAATGTCCATCCTACCATTCTGTTGGGCGTCTCGGGACAACCAGGACTTTTCAACCAGATGGTAGTCCGGACCATGTCACGGCACGTAGAACGCCCCATTATCTTTGCCCTCAGTAATCCGACCTCCAAAGCCGAGTGTACGGCCGAGCAAGCTTATTCCTGGAGTGACGGACAAGCGATCTTCGCCAGTGGCAGCCCCTTCGACCCGGTTACCATAAACGGGCGCTTCTTCCGACCGGGCCAGGGCAACAATGCGTATATCTTCCCAGGAGTCGGCCTGGGCGTAATCATGAGTGGCGCCAAGCGCATCACCAATAGCATGTTCCACCAGGCTGCCAAAGCACTAGCCAAGGCCGTTCCTGACTCCCTGCTGAAGGAAGTCAGCGTCTACCCTCGACAGTCCGATATCAAAAAGGTATCCGTTGACATCGCTGTAGCTGTCGCTCGCGAAGTTTACAGCCTGGGGCTTAATGGAGAGCCGGAGCCCGATGACTTGGAAGCTCACATCCAGGACTGGACCTGGAAACCGGAATACACACCGTACGTCTAGCAGGACTCCCGCCAGCGGGAATCCCAACCGCGACATACAACCGGCTCATAGTCTAGCTACCCGTAGGTATAAGACCGTGTGGTCAACTCCTTCCTGCGTGGCTTCAGTATGAAGAATCAAATCAATTTGAGTGTCTCTCTCATCAGACGGATCGTTGCGGCCGTGCCGGCCGCGAACAATGGAATGATGGATATCGATCTGGGCAACTTCGGGATGGCATCCATCATGTTAGACCAGCTTCAAATCGGAGATAATGTGCTCATTCTGCCCCTGAGATTTCGCCTTCGCCGGAATTCGGACCGAAATCCTTTGGAGGCGGACATGGAACTGACCAATTGGCGGATCAGCGAGGACACTATCTGGTTTACCTTGGAACGGATCGGAAACCTGCGGGGTCCAATCCTGGAAGTTGCACGCAGAGGGCTGATCGCAGTGATCAGCAGGATCGTTACTCTACGAACTGGTACTCAAATTCGATCGGGTCGACGAGCCGGGGAGCTGGGGATTCCTCTTGTACCACTCCTGGGCAGGTGGGGAACGAAAGAGCTGCCGGTCACTATTAGTGCTATTCAGATGAAGAACGGGGTGACTCTCTATCTGGCTGAACGATGAAGCATCATCGTTAATCGGGGCCTTCATATGGGGGCACCAATAGGACCTCGCCCTCGAACTGGCTCACCCGAGGCATCTTGATCACGAAATGGTCGGGTCAAACTAAACTTCGCATGCAAACCCGAACGCCATTAAGATAGCTCGGAATACTAATAACCAATCATACCACGAGTCTCACCTGATGACGTTGAAGTCGCTTGTCGCAGATTCCACTCTGCCGGAGAGAATGGAGAAAACAGCGCCTACGATACCTACTGCACCTTAGTGACGGGCCAGAGTAGATTCCAGCCGGGCGAGTGCTGCCTCGGCTTCCTCAACGGCGTAAGTCTTATTATCTAAGTCGGTTACAATTCGGTAATCGGCCCGGGCACCCTGGTAGTCGCCGTTTTGTTCCCTGATCCGCCCTCGGATTAAATGAGCGAACCCCAGATGCCAATCAAACTCCATATCATAGTTATCGATGACCCATGAACACCGATCTAACGCTCGAACATAGTCGCCCTCCTCGAACGCTAGGGCAGCCTCCAGA
>CP070656.1:700122-703460 GCA_020355065.1 Fidelibacterota bacterium
ATCGTAGGTCCTCCGGCCGTGGTAAAACGGTTGAAAGAATTCAATACGATGGAAGTCAGGCCGGGAACGGTCCTCGATCTGGAAAGCATTCACGTGCAGGCTCTACCTGCGTACAATACAGAGCCGCTATTCTTGTGGATGATAGCTCACCCGAAAAAAGTTATGAATGTGGGCTACATTCTCACCATCGACAGCGTGAGCGTCTATCACGCCGGAGATTCCAGCCCGATTCCCGAACTGGAGCGCATCAGGGATATCACCGCCGCGCTTATCCCTCTGGACGAGGACAACGGCAAGCTGACGATGGACGTGGAAACGGCCGCCGTGCTGGTCAATTCCATGCAACCCATAATCGCCATCCCCATGCATTACGAGGTCGGGAAAGGCTACCCGGAGCGATTCCAACAGCGGGTCGACCAGGGGATCAGAGTTGAGATCATGGAGTAGCTGCCCCACCCACCTCGACATTCCACCAGCCCGGCCATTCATGGCTGGGCAATCCAGGCTGGTCAACCGGCCACGCCGTTCACGGCGTTATACACACACTCCCTTCTCTCTCATATCTATATCCCCTTGGCGTCCTCTGCGTCCCCTCAGCCCGTCCGTAGGCGCGCTTGGCGGTTCAATTCTCATCCCCCCATCGCCCCCCACATCCCATGAAGCATTGGGTGCTGGCAATGAGGCCCGCGCTGTGTCTTGGAATTGTGGCCGGAGAGACACCAGACAGGCGCACTCCGCGATGAAAATACCTGCTGGGGTGCAACCATTATGCCATCCATGCAGTCTAACCACCAGAAGAGTACAAATAGCACAGTCGCACCCTCACAATTGCATCTGAGCTATGATGAGCATTCATCAATCCGACAGAAAGTCGGTGCATATATATCATCCATCCCAAGGTCATTTTCGCGGATGAGCCTATATACTGTCCAACATGACAGCCCACCTCGATATCAGGCTCTGTGCCGGCTATTTACTTTTCACTGCGCCTCTGGGATAGGGAGTAATCCATGTTCTGGTCCTACGTCAAAATCGCCGTCCGTAATGTAGCTCGACAGAAGCTCTATTCAGCCATCAATATCCTTGGCCTTGCGGTGGGAGTGGCCGCCTGTATCACGATCCTACTGTATGTGCAGGATGAACTGAGCTACGACCGTTACCATGAGAAAGCCGACCGCATTTATCGGGTGACTATCAGCGCGAACATAGGCGGTATTGACATCCATGGTACCCTTTCCCCACCACCAGTAGCGGCTACACTGCTCGAAGAGTTCCCCGAAGTCGAATCCGTCGCCAGGATTCGCAGCATCACACAATACCCCGTCATCCGGTTCGGTGATAAGGTCTACAGTGAAGAACGTTTCACCTCGGCAGACTCCTCTATCTTTGACGTGTTCGATATCCCCTTCCTCATCGGTGATCCGAAAACGGCTTTGACTGAGCCGAACAGCATGGTCATGACCGAGTCCACCGCCAGACGCTATTTCGGGGATGAAAATCCAATCGGAAAGGTGATGACCTCAGACAAGGTGAATGAACGGATCGTCACTGGTGTCATTGAAGATTTCCCACACAATTCCCACTTTCACTATGACTTCCTGCTCTCACTGGCCACCTTTCGCTTTAGCCGCAGCTCCAATTGGTGGAGCAGCAATGTCCTTACCTATCTCGTGCTGCGAGAAGGTGCCTCCGCCGATGAACTGGAGGCCAAGTTTCCTGATATGGTTAAAAAATACGCTGGCCCCCAGCTTGAACAGATTACGGGTGTCTCCTGGGATCAGTTTATTGCGGGAGGGTCCAATTACCAGTTCTTCCTCCAGCCGCTGACGGATATCCACCTGCACTCGCATCTCGAACGGGAAATCGAGGTCAATGGCAACATTACCTATATTTATATTTTTTCCGTTATCGCAGCATTCATCCTGATCATCGCCTGCATCAACTTCATGAACCTGGCTACAGCCCGTTCCGCCAACCGCGCCCGGGAGGTCGGGATTCGGAAAACCCTTGGCTCCAACCGTGGGCAACTCATTCGGCAGTTCCTGGGGGAATCGGTGCTTCTGACGTTTGCGGCGGTAACCCTGGCGGTGATCCTGGTACAATTGATCCTGCCCTGGTTCAACAACGTGGTGGGGCTGCAACTGGCATTCAGGTATGCGAACCTCCCGTGGATCATCCTGGGTGCCGTTGTGGTGGGCATCCTGGCAGGCAGCTATCCAGCGTTTTTCCTGTCCACATTCAATGCGTCAATAGTCCTGCGGGGTGTCCATAAGGTGAAAGGCAAGGGGGCGCGGCTGCGCAACGTGTTGGTTGTTTCCCAATTCACTATTTCCATTGTTCTTTTCACCGGTACTCTGGTCGTGAAAAACCAGCTCGATTATATGCAGGCAAAGGAGCTGGGCTACAAACCGGAAAACCTCCTGGTGGTGAAAAAAACAGATGACATCGGACGGCAGATCATGGCCTTCAAACAGGAATTGGCGAAAAATCCGGGTATCATGGAAATCAGCAACTCCGATTGCATACCAGGCAAGCAGCCCAGTGGTAATCATGTTTTCGGAATGAGTACTCCTGCGGGTGACCAGATGCAGCTACTGGCGAGGTATCGCACCGATTTCGACTTCCAGAAGACATACGGTATTAGCATGGCCGAGGGGCGTTTCTTTTCCAGTGAGTTCAGCACCGATTCCAACTCGGTCATCGTGAACCAGGCCGCTGTGGAAGCCTACGGGATTGATGATCCTATCGGCCGCGAGCTGATTACCTATTCCGGTGGACCGAACAATCCTTCGCGGCGCTTCCCCATCATTGGTGTCATGGAGGACTTCCATTTCGAGTCGCTGCATAGTGAAATCCGCCCCTTGGTGATCGTTCCCTTCAGCGCCCGTGGCTTCGGCCCCTATACAACCCTGCGGATCCGGCCCGAGAACACCCCGGCTCTCCTGTCTTCTGTGGAAAAGACCTGGATGGGATTTGCCATGGATCAGCCCTTCGAGTATGTCTTCTTCGAGGACGACTTCAACGCCTTGTACGAGAATGAATTTCAGACCAGGGCCATTGCATCCATGTTCTCGGTGTTGGCCATATTCGTGGCCTGCCTCGGTCTACTCGGCCTGGCCTCGTTCACGACCGAGCAACGCACCAAGGAGATCGGTATCCGGAAAGTGTTTGGTGCCACGGCTACTGGAATCTTCAGATTGTTGACCGGGGATGTCCTTAAACTGATGGCGATCTCGGCTCTGTTGTCATTGCCCATCTCGTGGTATGCCATGCACAACTGGCTGGAGAACTTCGCCTATCGCATCAGCTTCAGCCTGCTGACCTTCTTCATCACCGCC
>CP070656.1:703560-706545 GCA_020355065.1 Fidelibacterota bacterium
ACATTCGGTGACAAGCGGGTCTATATCGGCGGGGACACGGAGAACACGCCGGAGATGAAGGCGCAGAAGGACATCGACGTGGCCTTTCTGCCGATGAACCTGCCCTACACGATGACGCCGGAGATGGTGGCGGATGCGGCCCTGGGCTTCAAGCCGAAGATCCTGTACCCCTACCACACGGGCAGCACGGAGGTGTCGAAACTAACCGAGCTGCTGAGCGACCATCCGGAGATTGAGGTGCGCATCCGGGACATGTCGTTCAAACGTTAGTAGCGGAGCTGATCCGGCACGGACTAGAGCACCAACCAGCCAGCAGATAACTTCCCGATCCGGGACAAGGAGGATACCGATATGCTACCTCGCATCGTGGTGCACAATGCGGTGAGTGTGGATGGACGGATCGACTGGTTCACGCCGGACGTGGGCCAGTTCTACGGGCTAGCAGCGCGGTGGAAGGAGGACGCCACCCTGGCAGGCAGCGATACGATCTATAATGCGGAGGAATCCGCAGCGGAGGAAGAGGACGATATCCCGGAGCCGCCGGTAGTGGAGGCTGATGATGCCCGGCCGCTGCTGGTGGTGCCGGACAGCCGGGGCGGGGTGCACAACTGGCGGCAGCTGCGCGAGTCAGGCTACTGGCGCGACATGGTGGCCCTGTGTGCGAAGAAGACACCCCAGACCTATCGGGACTACCTGGACGCGCGCTACATCCACTGTATCATAGCGGGTGAGGAGCGGGTAGATCTCCGCGAAGCGCTGGAGGAGCTGCATGCGCGCGTCGGAGTGGAGCTGGTGCGAGTAGACAGCGGCGGGACGCTCAACGGGGTCCTGTTCCGGGCGGGGCTGGTGGATGAGGTGAGCCTGCTGATCCACCCGAGCCTGGTGGGGGGTACGTCGTCACGATCCATGTACCGGGCGCCCGACCTGACAACGGACGAGGGAGTGATCGACCTGAAGCTGATCCACTGCGAGCAGTTGGAGAACGGGGTGGTCTGGGTGCGTTATGAGGTTATCAAGGAGGCCTGACGCGTCGGCGACCTAGATGAGAGCGGGGGATTGACGGAGCCTATTTGATCCTATATTTCGTTGAGGACGAAGGTAATGGGGATGGAGAACCAGACGCCCACGGGGATGTCCCGCTGCTTGGCGGGCTTGAAGCGGGTTCTCTGGATCGCGGTTACGGCAGCTTCATCCAGGCCGGTGTTGGGCAGGCCGCTGAGGATGACGGTTTCGGTGACCTTGCCGGTCTTATCCACGAAGGCCTGTACAACCACGGTACCCTCGATGCCCGCTTCCTGAGCGATGGACGGATACTTCAGATTGCGCATCAGGGCAGCGTAGCCACCGATGGGATAGGGCGGTTCATCGTAGGGGATGAATATGACCTTGGGTCCTTCATCGGGTGGGGGCGGCGGTGCCTCCCAATCAAAACTCTCCAGATCGGTTTCGGCAATGGTGATATCCTCCGCCAGGTCCTCATCCATGGACTCCACGGGGATAGACGGCCGGGAGGGTGGCGGCGGCGCCTCGAACTGCTGCGTGGGCGGAATCTCGAAGGTCTCGACGACCTCATCGAAAGAAGTTATGACCCTATTTGATTCGTTTGAGAACCTGGGCAGGGCAAAAAGTAAAACGGATAAAGCCAGCACCAAGCTGATCATAATCAAGCGAATACGAAAGGGATATCCTTCAGACAGCTGATCTTTTCTGGGATTCATACTTATAACTCCTCGATGCGAATAAAACTGCTATGAAAAGCAAGACTGGCTTACCCTGGGAGACAAGTCAATCGGGCCGACGGTCCTTGTTCCTTGGGGGAAGCTACATGCTGTCAGTTGATGCCGACATATTCCCGGATGAACAGTTCCGGAGGAATCTCGCCCGTCTTCAGCAATTGCAGATTAGCCCGGTCGAAATCGAGATAGACCACGGGGTAATCATCACTGGAGGCCAGCAAAGCTACCCGGAAGTTCTCGACCTCAGGGGGGAGGTTTTCTTCGAGCTGGGCCATTTCGGTGACCGCCAGCCAGATAGCTTCATCGAAACTACGGCTTTGAGGACTCCAGGTCACGGTATAGCCGAGGCTGAAGAAATCCGCCTCGATGGTGGAGTAATCCTTGGTACCCAGGAGCACGCCCACCAGGACCAAGGCTGCGACAAGCGGGAGGATAACTATTTTATACTTTCTCATGTTTCGGTACTTCCTTTCTACCGCTGTACCCCTTGTTGCTTATTAGACGGGGGTCAATGGGAAAAGGTTGCCAGTATTCGTCCCTGATCCCAAGAAGTGCATAACAGCTTATTTTCCATCGAAAAACGTACTTATAAAGCGCTTGATGAGGGCACCCACGCATCCCGCTTCTAAGGTGTAAGACACCCCTTCCTCATCAGGGCCATCTCGGCCCGGCATCCCAAGAGATCAAATTCACCCCCGGAAATCACCCGGCGGGGTGATGCCGAAATCGACGGGGGTGAGCAAATTACCGGTGACAGATGGACGCAATTCGGCAGAACAGTGGAACCATGAACGCAGTCAACCACCAGCAGCTTGAGCCAGCAGACGGGTCGGACCGGGGGAGCATAATCATTGACGGGACGCAAGGCATGAACGTGAATAAAGACCTCCAAGGAGGTGATTTCGTTGAAGACAGGACCCCACATACTGCAACTCGTATGCATAGTCATCGCGTCGTGCGGCTGCACGGCCAGCCGAGTCAGCGGTGATCATCTGCATGGTCAGATCTACGGCACGGTGGCCCCGGGTTTCGAGGAAGTCTACGAAGAATTCCGCCGGAATTTCACGGACCGGGGCGAGCTGGGCGCCGCCTGCGCGGTGTATTACCGGGGCGAGAAGGTGGTCGACCTGTGGGGCGGCACCCGTGATTCCAAGTCGCTGGAGCCCTGGGAGGAAAACACCATGGTGATGGTCTTCTCGGTGACGAAAGGCCTGGCGGCAATGACGCTGGCGGTGGCGCACTCGCAGGG
>CP070656.1:706645-719977 GCA_020355065.1 Fidelibacterota bacterium
CGCGGCTTCAACTTCTGGAGTAATTTCCTTGGGATGATTGAACTGGGTATTTAGATAGACCGGTTTATGATGGCTGAGCATCTCGCAGAGTTTCGGCGTGATTCGCTGCGGTAAGGTGGCCACCATCCTCGAACCCAAACGGGTGATTTCAATATGGGGTATATTTCCCAGTTTTGTCAGAATCCAATCAATGTAGCTATCAGGTAGCGCCAGGGCATCACCGCCGGTAAGCAGTACATCCCTTATTTCCGGACTTTCGGCAACGTAGTCTATAGCGGCCTGAACGTCTTCCTTAGGGTAGATCATGTTTTTCTGAGCTATATCTTTCTTGCGCAAACAATGCCGGCAAAACGAGCCACAAATATTGGTCACATTGATTATGATCCGGTCCGCATACAGTCGGGTGATCAGTGGGGCAGGAGAATTGTATACAATGGCATAGTGATCTTCCTGCTCCTCTTTGGACAGGTATTCCTGAATGGTAGGTACAGATTGCCTAAATATGGGGCAGTCTCGGTCGTCGGGGTCAATGAGACTGGCATAATAGGGAGAAATCTGCCAACGATATTGAGTGGCGGTTTTTTCGATGTCCCCGATCTCCTGATCAGACAGGTGAATTATTTTTGATAATGTGGCTGTATCGTTGATGAAATTATTGAACTGCCATTTCCAGTCATTCCAGTCCTGTTCTGTAGCGTTCAGGACCTTCAATACCCTCTTCTTCTTCCTTCCGATCTGTACAGAACAAGTAACACCCGTCGGTATTGTATCCTTGACAGCCAGGTAGTCGGAAATCAGGTCAACGTGCTGCCTAGCCCTTTCGCGGGCAATTTCCCGATTTTCCTCGGGAACATACATGGGCGATTTGGGATCCTTCACTACGGACATTTTCTTCTTCCTGCCGGTTTTGTAGATGGTTACACCCGGGGAGCACTTTGGAGATGTTTATTCCGAAGTCCGAAAATTTCGGGTTCCTCCAGAGCATATCGCTCGATAGCCACCTGTAGAATTTTATTGACGAGCTGATTATAGCTCAACCCCCCCTTCTTAGCAGCCTGAACGAACGAGGAGGTCGGATTAAGGCTAGCCATGGAATTCATTTCCAAGACGTGGGGCTGGTGGTATTTATCCAGACGAATATCGACCCGGCCATAGTCAAAAATGTTAAGAGCCATAAAAGCCTGAACAGCCACTTTTTGAATGTAAGCAGCAGTTTCCGAAGGGAGTTCTGCTGGACAGATTTTTGTTATTTTTCGGTTTGTTCGGTGGAATTTATCTTCATTAGTCAGAATTGCTTTTTCTGAATCTGGAAGCACCAATTCCAGAACCGGCAAAGGCCGTGGATTCTCATTACCAATAACACTCACATTGACTTCACGGCCCTCGATAAATTCTTCAACCAAGGCCGGCTGCTTGAAATCATCCAAGACTACTCTCACGGCTTCCTTTAGCGCCTGATCATCGTTAACTATCTCAAGTCCCAGACTGGCGGCTTCCCCCCTGGGCTTGACAATAAGGGGATGCTGCAGGTGCTGTGCGGACTGATCAGGATTGGTAAATACGCGGTAGTTCGGTGTTGGAATCCCAGAAGCCATGAAGATCTGCTTAGCGACGACCTTATCCAGAGACAGAAGATGACCTGTGGGACTTGAGCCGGTATAGGGTATGCCAGCGAGTTCAAGAAGCGCAGGTAACTGTGAGTAGCGGGATTTTCCTTGGGCACCCAGGGCTAAATTGAAGACAATTCCGGGTGCTTGTCGCTTGGATAATTTGGGCAGGAACTTTTTCAGTTTTGAAAGCAAGTAGCGGTCAAAAGCGAATGCTTCAACCTGGTGATCCGCTTTAGCAAGAGCATGTACGACTTTCGAGATAGTATCTTCCGGATACCATTCTCTACTCTGTATCCCCAGAACATTAATAACGCCCCTAGTATCGCGGTTATACACCACAGCTACTTTCATTTAGGCTTTCTCCTGTATCTGGTGCGTTAATTGACCTGCCGGACGACAGCTATTTTCAGAGAGATTATTATGCGGTAAGTGTAGCGTCCCATAAGCGCTCTTTTTGATATTACAATTTCACCATGTCGGATCAAAGAATTCTTGGCATCCAAGTTCGGGTTTTTAAAAGAGAAGCATAGTTGAGGGGCAGGCTGCCAAACGAATCTCCTGAGTGGCTAGATCATTATTTGGCATGCTGTCAGTTGCAGTTTGATTGAAGTATAGCTGATCCGGCAGAGAAAAGGTAGATCGGTAACTACCACAGGTCATACCAGACAATTCATAGTGTGGATTCTCCATTGAATTCTTAGCATACCTCCCTTATTTTTAATTCTCGCAACGACTATCTTTATCTTGATAATCATGAACCAAAGACATACTACTATCGGGTGACACTCATGAAGAATAGATTCATCGTTTTCCTTCCCCTAATTGCAGCTCTCATTCTGTCTTGCCAGGGCGAGGCCGGATGGGTGGATTTGTTCAATGGTGAGAATCTGGACAACTGGCGGCTGATGGATGGGACCGCCGAGTTCAGGGTTGAAGGAGGTGTTATCGTCGGCGTGTATAGGTTGGACACTCCGAATACCTTCCTGGCAACAGACCGGGATTACAGTGATTTCATTCTCGAATACGAGGCCAAGCTGGACAGTGGTTTGAATTCCGGGGTTCAGATCCGCAGTCTCAGCACACCTGAGTACGAGGATGGCCGGGTGCACGGCTACCAGGTTGAGTTGGATGCATCGCCGCGAGCCTGGACCGCGGGGATATACGATGAACTCCGCCGTGGTTGGCTCTATAATCTCGAGTGCAATCCACAAGCCAAAGCTGCCTACCGGCCGGAAGCATGGAACCGGTTTCGAGTGGAAGCGATCGGCACCAGCATCCGGGTATGGCTAAACGACGTTCCTGCAGCTGACATCGTCGACGATATGACGCCCAGCGGTATAATCGCCCTACAGGTACATAGTATCAACAATCAGAAATATGAAGGCAAGACGGTCCAATTCCGGAACATCCGCATCAAGACCGAACAGCTTGACCGGGAACGAACACCACCTTCCGATGCGATCCCGCAAAATAGTTACTTGACCAACCAACTCACAGAACGCGAGAAGCGCGAGGGGTGGCAGCTGCTCTGGGACGGGCAAACCACCCACGGCTGGCGGGGTGCCAGGCTCGATCATTTTCCTGAAAGGGGCTGGACTATAGCGGACGGGGTGCTGGCGGTCTCGAGGAGCGGGGGAGCTGAATCGGAATTTGGTGGTGACATCGTCACTGCAGAAAAATACCGGGATTTCGAGCTGGAGGTAGACTTCAAGTTCACCGAAGGAGCCAACAGTGGTATTAAGTACTTTGTGGATACGGAATTGAATAAAGGGCAGGGTTCAGCGATCGGTTGCGAATATCAGATCCTGGACGATGCCCTTCATCCGGATGCGCAAGCGGGTACGGCCGGCAACCGGACCCTTGCCTCCCTCTATGACCTCATTCCGGCCCAGGCCAAGCTCTATGCCCCCAATGAATCACACGAAAAACGGCTTAACAATTACAAGTGGAACCGGGCGAAAATCGTCGTGAACGGTAAACGGGTACAGCATTTCCTGAACGGGATCAAACAGGTGGAGTACAAAAGAGGTACCCAGATGTGGCGGACCCTGGTCACCCATAGTAAATATATTGTCTGGCCCAACTTCGGCGAATTAGCCGAAGGTCACATCCTGCTGCAGGATCACGGCGATCTGGTGTATTTCAGGAACATTAAAATCAAGGTCTTAGGAGAGTAGAACATGCCGAAGCAATATTCTCGCCAGGAATTCTTAGAAACTACATCCCTTGCCGCAGCGGGAATCACGCTGGGCACCACCGCGCTTACCTCAAAGAGCTACGGTCGCATTATCGGTGCGAATGACCGTATCAACTTTGCTGTCGCTGGCGTTCGCAGCAGGGGTGGTAGCCATATCAGTGCCATCGCGTCGTGTGAGAATGCAGCAGTAACCCACATATGCGATGTGGATACAAGATATGCGGAGAAAGCTTCCCTGCAGGTCGAGGAATTATTCGGACATGTGCCGGCAAGCGAGAAGGATATCCGCAAGTTGCTCGAGGTGAAGGATATCGATGCCATCACCATCGCTACGCCGGAGCATTGGCATGCGCCGATGGCCATCATGGCACTCAAAGCGGGGAAGCATGTGTACGTGGAGAAGCCTCCCAGTCATAATCCGGCGGAAGGTGAATTGCTGGTCGAAGCTCAGCAGAAGTACGGGAAACTGGTACAGATGGGTAACCAGCAGCGTTCCGCAGCACATATGCCTGAGATCATGGGGAAGATCAGAGAGGGTGTGATCGGAAGAGCCTATTTCGGTAAGGCCTGGTACAGCAATGACAGGGATTCAATCGGCATTGGCAAGAAGGTCCCGGTACCCGAGTACCTGGATTGGGAACTCTGGCAAGGACCGGCTCCCAGAAGACCATACAAGGACAACGTTCATCCGTATAACTGGCATTGGTTCTGGCATTGGGGCACGGGAGAGACCCTCAACAACGGAACGCATGAGGTTGATCTTTGCCTCTGGGCTCTGGATGTCAAGCTGCCCCTGCGGGTCAGCGCGAGTGGAGGACGATACCACTTCAAGGATGACTGGGAATTTTATGATACCCTCGTAACGAGCTTCGAGTACGAAGACAAAATGATTACCTGGGAGGGCAAGAGCTGTAATAGGAAATCATATTATGGTAGAGGGCGTGGTGTCACGATCCATGGGACGGAGGGAACGCTACTAATGGACGGGAACGGTTACGAGATATATGATAACAATGATGAAAAGATATTTGAGTATGCAAAAGAGGTAACGGATGACACTCTCGATGTTAGGGGTGGTGGGCAGACGACAGATCGCCACTTCCAGAATTTTATCGATGCCATTCGGAAGGGTGATCGGCTGAACTCACCGATCGCGGAGGGTAACATCAGTATTACCATGCTGCAGCTGTCCAACATTGCCTGGAAAGTCGGCCGGGTATTGCATCTGGACCCCACGAATGGTCATATCCTTAAAGACCGGAAAGCCATGAAGATGTGGGACCGCGAGTATGAGCCAGGGTGGGAACTGGAAGTGTAGCGCAGCCCATGGCCTATGCAGATGCAGTCTGTAGGAACTATTGTTTGAGGAAATTGAGCATCCGCGGATAGACATTCCCTGAGGCATAGCCCGAGGAAGTGGCTTGAATATTCAAATTATTCAGAGATGAAATCACTAGCTGTTGTATCAATCTGTCTGCTCCTTGTAGTAGACCTATCTGCTTATACTCCGGGACAAGGTAAGTCGATCGAGATCTCGTTGGGAGGAAACAGGTTTGCTACGTTTCTGCATCCACATCACCCGGGCAATCGAATAGGCTACCGTTTCTTTGAACATACTCCCATCTGCTACGGCAAAGTCCCTTCAACAACTGAAGATGCGCAGATAGATAAGATGGAAATCTCTTCGCTGGTCAGTCTGTTTCGTGGGGCAGGAAATGAATTCATCCATACTCGCAGAATTGAAAAGGATGAGAAATGGTCAAAGCTGGATTGGACCTATTATCTGGTACCTGCGGATGATGGGATCGAGCTGTTGCTGGTCGTACAGACCTATGATGAAGGCCTGCCTGAATACTACGGGATTCAACAATGCTTTCGCATGAGCGGTGAAACAAACGAGAATTGGCGTAAACGGGTCGCCTGCACACCGGCTTTCAGCGAATATGATCTATGGGCGAAGGGAGATACGACCGCCAGCTTGACCTATGTGCTTCGGAATCATGAATGGTCCGCGATACCTGCGACGCAAGAAGCTCTGGGGGCGCGGACTCCGCAGGGTGTCAAGGTTGATGATATGAGGACGCAAGGCAAGCTGATGTCGCAGGTGGGTCCCTATGAGGCAACCATGCTCGATCCCATTGATTGTGGCCTAATAGCCCGAATCGATCGCATCGAAACATGGGTCTGTGGGATCTATTGGGAGAACACCTCACATGTCACTAATCATCATCCGGCTGACTGTCTGCATGCCATCGTAAACATCGGAAATATTCCACCATATTCGAAGCGGGCAATCAGGGGAAAGATATATTGGTTCGAAGGGACGA
Source organism: Fidelibacterota bacterium (assembly GCA_020355065.1). Taxonomy (GTDB): domain Bacteria; phylum Fidelibacterota; class Marinisomatia; order SCGC-AAA003-L08; family TS1B11. The sequence goes on from CP070656.1 coordinate 712,780, forward strand.
AGAGCGACTTGTATCTGCATTTTCAGGATGACTTTGGCGAGAAATCTCAGGATGAGAATTGAGGCTAGTAGCGACCGTGAATCCGAGACGTGGATCAACAGTCCTAGAAGCTTGACACTACTCATTACTAAGCAGGAATAGTTAGACCGAACAGGAATCATCACACATGAATATGAAATATACTGCAGCACAACTTACGGGTTTGGTCCTCCTAAGGATTATTGTGGGCTGGCATTTACTATACGAAGGCTTATCCAAATTGATCGATCCATATTGGACTTCCGCCGGGTATCTGTCGGAATCCAAGTGGATATTCGCTTCATTGCTGCGGTCTTTAGCCAGAAATCCTCATGTATTGGCAGGTGTGGATTTCGTGAATATCTGGAGTTTGATCATCATCGGGACATTCCTGATCGCGGGTCTGTTCACCCGAGTTGTCTCCTACAGTGGAATGATCCTGCTGTTACTTTACTATATCGCTTACCCTCCCCTGGTTGGGATTGAGTCTCCCTTTGCAGCTGGGGGAAGACATCTTTTAATCAACTGGACCATCATTGAAGCGGCAGCGCTGTTCGTTCTCGCCCTGTTCCCAACCGGCGGGATGATCGGTGTTGACCGACTGATCTTCCGACATGGACGCCCATCCGAATAGGATCGTCCACCATTCTATAATCCAATGACATCAAAGGAATCCCTCAAGATGGAGAACGAGAGGAAATACAGCCGGCGGGACATTATCAAGGCCTTGGCCACACTGCCGGTATTTGGATTATTCGCCTTCGAGTTTCTAAAGAAAGTGGCATATGACCGGTGGAAGAAGAAAGCGGTGCTGTCAGAACTGGATCTGAAGCGGCCAGCGCCTGCCGTAGTGACCAGAACAAGTCCCGAACATTCAGGTCCGCAGGTTCGACTGGGTATCATCGGTTTCGGTAGAAGGGGAGAGCAGATTGCGCAATCTTTGGGATTCGCACACCCCGATTGGATCGCAAAGCGTAAACGGAATAACAGATTAGAGCCGTGGCTTGCTCAGAAGGATTTGAACGTAGCGATCACCGGAATTTTCGATGTGTTCGATGTGAGAGCAGGATACGCCCAAACCGTGATCAAGAATAAGATCAATCCCGGGGATGGTTCTCCCGTTGAGAAAGTGAAGCGCTATCGCAGCTATCGTGATATGGTCACGAGCGATGATATTGATGCGATCATTATCACAACGCCCGATTTTCATCATGCCACGATGGCAATTGCCGCGGTGAACGAGGGGAAGCACGTCTACTGTGAGAAGTGCATGACCCGGACCGAGGAGGAAGTCTACCGGGTGGAGGCCGCAGTAAAGGCGGCAGAGAAGAGCAAAGGCGTTGTCTTCCAGGTAGGGCATCAAACCACTCAGAACGAGGTCTTTCAACGGGCGAAGGAGATTTGTGATAAGGAGATACTGGGTAAGATCACCCTAGTTGAGACGAGCTCTAGCCGTAATACTCCCGATGGAGCGTGGGTACGCCACCTAGATGAAAATGGCAATCTCAGACCGGGTGATGCCAGAAGTATTGACTGGAAAGAATGGCTAGGCTCGGCCCCGAGAGTACCCTTCAGCCAGGAACGGTTCTATAACTGGTCTAAATACTGGGACTACGCAACCGGTCTCAGTGGCCAGCTCTTCTCCCATGAGTATGATGCAGCGAACCAGCTCCTTGGGCTGGGTATTCCCCTGTCGTGTGTGGCCTCCGGTGGTATTTACTATTATAAGGATGGCAGGGAGATCCCCGATGTATTTCATGCCACCTTTGAATTTCCCGATCGTGAATTGACGTTGTTCTACAGTGCTTCCCTGGCCAGTAGCCGTCCGAGACGCAGGGTTCTCATGGGGCACGACGCGTGGATGGAGTTGGGTGAGTACCTGAATGTTTTTGCTGATACCCATTCCACCCGGTACCGGGCGAAGATCCGCGACGGTATCGTGGTTCCATCACGGCCGATGGTTTCATACCAGCCGGGATCGCAGGGCATCGATGCCATCACTTCAGCCTCGGAACAGTACTATGCCGCCCGCGGACTCATTTATACGTATAGAGACGGACAGCGGGTAAACGTAACTCATCTACACCTGCAGGAATGGCTGGATGCCATACGCGGTGGCACGCCGCTCAGCAGTCCCATCGAAGCGGGAGTGGAGGTGTCGATAGCCTGCCACATGGCTACGAAATCTTATCGGGAAAGTCGGAGGGTGGAATGGGATCCGGTGCGAAGGAGGATTGTCTAATCTGCTTGGATCGGCGGGCGGATGTGAATATCTCGGTTCAGGCGAATGCTTCACCATCGGCCACGCGATTCATCCGCAGATTGCGGCTGGCCTATACGTTTCTACCTGCCCTTGTCCTGTTGGCCGGGCTTTCCCCCGGCTGTTCGCCTGCCAGCGTTCAGCTTTACTCCACAACCTTTCCCGCTCTGGGAACGCTGGTACGTCTTACCCTGGAGGTCCCCGATTCCATCACGGCCCGCCATTGGGTGAATCAGGTTTCAACTGAACTGACCCGCATCGGGTATGAATTCTGGGAGGGTGAGCCGAACGGTGCCCTGGGACGTCTCAACCGGGAACGGTGGACCGATTCTCAGGAGCTGATTAGCCTGATCCAGCGTGCGTTTGAGGTTACCGACCTCACCGACGGAGCTTTCGATATCAGGATTGGTGAATTGATGCACAGCTACGGCTTTGTGAATATCTGGTCCCGGCCACAGCCGCTGGATTCCCTAGACCTGTTAATCCGAGCGGCACAGACTCTGCGATTTGAGCCACAAGCAGGCGGCTACCGGCTCACCGGAAGCGACGCGACACTAACGCTAGGAGGAATCGCTAAAGGCTACGCTGTCGATCAGTGTGTGCGCTTATTACAGCAGCTGGGCTGTCGATCGGGAATCGTGAACGCAGGAGGCGATTTACGGGTATGGGGAAGACCCGAAACCGAGCCCTGGTTGATAGGCGTGGAGGATCCCGAAACGCACGAACTTCTGGCCGCACTGGCATTGAATGAGGGAGGGTGTGCTACGTCCGGCAGCTACCGCAACCGCTACCTGGCGAACGGAGATACCATTCATCACCTGATCGAGCCACGCAGCGGACTTCCGGCGAAGGGAAAAATGAGCGTCACCGTGACGGCTCCCAGCTGTGAACTCGCCGATGCCCTGGCAACCGGGATGTTCATTATGCCCTTGCATGCTGCTCTCGCCTTGGCAGATAGCCTGCAAGGGGTGGGCTTGTTGGTGCTAAGCAACGAACCGGCACTCCATCAAGATGATGATATGGCCCGGTTGAGGAGTGCAGCGGGTGAGTGAATAGGAACGTTACTGGATATAGTGTGATGGTAAGACGTTTTCATAATCGGACCATCAATTGCAGACGCCCACTAGTTCGTGGGCGTCTGTAGTTCCTGGATGTAAGACCTTGTTGCTAAATATTCAACAGGTAGCTGGCCTTGATCATGTAGACGTTCTCCCCGTGCGACCGGAAAAGGCGGTTGAGGTCGCGGCCAAAGGAGAAGTCGCCGTTGCTCAGGTAGTGGCTCAGGTTGTTGGACCAGACGAAATAGAGAGCTGAGCCGGTCTTGTATTCCCAGCGCACGACGAAGTTGGAATTGAACTGCTTGTAGTTGAAATCGCGGTCTTCGGGTAGTTCGAAATTGGTAATTCCGTCGCCATCCATATCGTAGGTAAGGGGATTACCGTCGTAATCGCGTTCGGCATCACTGAAGGTGTGGTATCGTGTATCGAAGTCGGCTGAACGGGCTTTCACGACCAGTTTGTCCTCGGAGAAGATACCGGCATCCAGATAGGGCGAACCGTAGAACTGGATGGTAAGATCAGGCGTCAGAGTCAGATCGAAGCGCAGCTCGGCGCTGAGGGTGGTCTGATCCAGGGTCGCCAGGATGAAGCGGGTTTCGCCGGTCTGCTGGTCCTCCACCGAGCCGTAGTCGATCCAGGGCATCCAGGTGTCATGGGCGACCTGCAGGTGTCCGGTGGCGGTTAGAGCGAAATACTCGGTAGGCCGCCAAGTGATACCGGGATCGAAGTTGGCATAGGTGATGTTGGCTTCCCTGGCATGCATGCGATTCATGAACAAATTGAACGATAGTTTTTTCCGGGGGTCACTGTTCATGAATATCCAGGCGCCAAGCACCGGGTCGATGGTGAGGGCCGGTCCGCCCCACAAGGCAAACAGGTGCAGCGCCCGGATATTGTAGAAGATCCCGGGATTGATAAACCAGTAATTCATGAATGTGATGTTGGTATTGATATTCCCTCCACCGCCCATGCTTTCCTCCGGTCCGGCGGTAGTGTAATTATAGAAGGTATTCAGATTAATGGTCCACTGCCGGATAACTGTGCCGGGATCGTCTTCGCGGTACTGTATGAATCCATTATAGTTATGCTGGCCCACATACTGGTGGTAGCCCATATCATTAGCCTCGAAACCGGGGGAATAGTACCGCGACTGGAGGGCCCAGCGCCAATGAGGGCTACGCACCTTTCGGAACTCCAGTTTATACGAGTATCCGCTGAGGCGGATGGCGGAAGAATCAACTGATTCTCCCTTCGCGTCCGGCCGCTGGAAGTAGTGGACGGAACTGCGTTGGGTGCGGATCATGGCATCGGTGCTTCCCTGTACATCGGTCATGGCCAGGGTGCCCTGGATACGATAGGTATCATCCTTGAACAGGTGGGAGAAATCGATCCCGCCGCTGTAGGCATCGCGCCTGAGAAAGCCGAGGTGGTGCTCATCGAGCCGCCGGTTGACTGCGGTTACGATCCCACCGATGGTGGTCCGGCCATCCCGGAAATCCTGCTGCACCCGGCTGACGAAGTAGTTGGTCAACGGCTCCACCGTCTCCTTCTTGGTCGGCAGATCAATAAACCTAATAGTGGCAAGCTCCTCGGCGGTGACGCTGTTCATAATGCCAACAGAGGTCCCCGAAGCCGTTTTACCGCTCAGTTTGGTGGCAGCCAGGATGGTAGAGGAGCTGGGAACATCCACGTATCCATCCGTGTCCGGATCGTACTGGGGTTCACGACCAATCCGGCGAGTATAGAACAGGCTGTTACGCTGTCCGAAATCTATGGGAAAGGCAAAGATATTGCTGCCCTCGATGAAGAAGGGACGCTTTTCCTCGAAGAACACCTCGAAGTCCGTCAGGTTGAGCACCGCCGGATCGGCCTCTACCTGACCGAAATCGGGATTGAAGGTCATATCCAGTGTAAGGTTATTCGCCAATCCGACCTTGATATCCGCCCCCGCGTTGGGAAGCGTGTTATAGTCATCAGGGTGCACTTCCGAAACATAAGCCTCGGAGGTGGCATACTGCCATGTCAGATAGGGGGAAACGTAGATGCGACGCTGTTTGGGGATATTGACGAGGTTAACCAGTTGCCCATAGTGACGTACATGGCCGTCCTCTTCCTTGGACCAGTAGGTCCAGTAATCATCTTCATTCTTGCGGGAAATGTGGCGATAGACCTGCAATCCCCAGGACTGGTTATCGCGCTCCGCAAAGCGCAGCTCCCGCAGGGGGATTCGGAACTCCGCAGACCATCCCTTGTTATGAATGGCCGTTTCTCCTTCCCAGATCGCATCCCAATTGGTATCCTCGCTTTCATCATCGTACCGCCGTAAGTCCCGCTTGACACCCTGGGGATTCAACCAGAACTCGAACGCAGTACGGTTGTCCCCGTAGCTGTCGAAGGACACGTGCACCCAGTCGCTGGGAGTCTGCTCGTCACGGCGGCTCAGGATACTGCGGATACTTCCCGGATCGCTGTCATGCGCGTTGATTGCTACATAGACATGTTCGTCATCGTAGAGGACGGCAAACTCGGTCTTTTCCGTAGGTGCCTCACCTTCCAGTGGGTCGCGCTGGATGAAATTGGAGGCGAAGTAGGCCTCCGCCCACACATCGTCGTCGAGGGCGCCATCGACCCGCACCGCACTGGCAGCAACTTTCAGCGCCGAGATGGACCGGGGAAGTTCCAAATCCGCACGGTCAATTTTCGCACCCTGCAAGAACGAGAATGTGAAAGCTATCAGAAGTAGTCGTCGTCCCGCGAACATGTCATCGGTCCCCAATGATTGGTACGAGATATAACGAGCTTTACTGGTAGATAGACCAAGAGAATTGGTAGAAGGTTGTCCGAAAAGGCTCCGCTGGTTTTCAGCAGGATCTACAAGGGATCGAGCGGGGCTATTCGCCTGGTCTGGAATGGGTGAGATCGTTCAGGGTGTAGATTCACCAGGGTATATATATTGTCCCGATGGTACTGCCGGAGTACAGCAAACCATTCAGGATGCTATGATTGAAGTAGCGTCAGCGTAGTCCCACCAGCGGCGGGGGTGCTGCAGGAGAAGGGGAAGGAATAAAGCCTCAGGATATCCTTAGGGCTTTGTCTTGCCCCGGGCGCGATTTCCTACATCATCTACAGGCAGAATCCGCATTGGTTTAATCCTATCTAGTGGATTATTCATTAACGCCAAGGATTTCCTCAATTTCACCCTTGTCTACATCCATCACATAGGGGATACCACTGATTTCTGCTGCTTCGCGTGTCAAGGAGGCCAGGTCATCCCGCGATAGGTACTCCATGGCAAATTTTCGGCAACCGGCCATGAGCTGCCGTAGTCCTTGCGCCAAGCGCTCGTAATAAGTGTATAGTCCGATCGCGCCTGGTGGGAGCTGCTCGTATTCTGCATCGCCGAGTTCTTTCCGCAGAGAGGCAGCAGTGACGAAAATCTCATCCTGCGTATTGCCGAAACGTTCCACATAGACCGGGAGCTGACGCTCGCTGATAGCTCTCCCGATGGTTTTGCCAACCATAGCCGCTGCAATAGGGGACCGGGCCATTCCCACCAGTTTGACGAAAGGAGCGCCCATGGCCAATCCCTTAAAGATCTGGTCTTCGAAGGTGAATCCACCGGCCACCGCGATAGCTGGCACATATTGACCTTTGTCAGCGAGTTGTTTCAGGTATTGATAAAGGAGTGAATGGAGTTCGACTGGTGGCACACCCCATTCATTCATCATTCTCCAGGGACTCATCCCGGTCCCGCCACCGGCGCCATCCACGGTTAGCAGGTCGATTTTATATTTTGATGCATAAATGACTGCCTGTGCCAAAGCAGCCGGGCGATAGGCACCAGTTTTAAGGAAGATATACC
>CP070656.1:720077-722994 GCA_020355065.1 Fidelibacterota bacterium
ACGGAAGGAACCGAGGCCCAGATCCGGATGGATGGCTGCACGAAAGAGCCTTCTGCCTGCGGCAGGTGGACTCGATAAGTGAATCTATAGTGAACTCGCAGGAGCGAGAAAGAACGATGGAGCCTGGGCGTCTCGATACGTTTGTGTCACGTGGCAAAACAAAACGCAGCAACAGAAAACCGAAAGCCCGCCGGGATTTCATGGGCGTAAAGTTTTTCGGTCCGGAGAAAATATTTTTTCACTTGACAAGAACCCTATATGGATGGCGACTCTCTCAAGCCGCCAACCCTTGTTTTTCCATGCCACAACAGTACTGCTCTAAGGTGTCACAGCTCGATTATAAATGCAGACATCGTCGATCAGGCCGGAGAAGGAACTACGGGGGCTCATACTGGAGCAACAAGTATAAGCCCCTAATTCATGTTGATTAACTCGTACCGACTACTATCACGACATATCCTACATTGATACCGGGTGTAGGTAAATGTCATCGATGTATACCAGACCTGTACCTCCTTCTTCTGTGGCATCATCACCAATCACAATCGCCATGCTCGTGATCTCACTAGGATTCAATCCAGTGAAATCGACCAGAGGAATAGACCATTGTTGCCAAGTATCTGACATAAGCAAAGCCGGATCAGTATGCTCGACAACTGCCAGGTTGTCCGCACTATCCCCCAGAATGATGCGCATAGGCTCCGCAGTATTATCCGGTCCTCCGTGAATCCACAGGCTCAAGTTTTGAACACCCTTTCGGGTCCAGTCTTGCGGAGTGTCCCAGACGCGCTGGATCTGCGAGATCGGCGCCGTGCGGTTGTCATAGATCACATGCATAGAGTGTGCACCACCGTGGACAATGTTACCCTCCGCGTACCACACCTCCGAACCATTGTTCGGGTCGCCCCAGCCATCCCACCATATGAGCCAGTGCGGATCATCACCGAGTTCCATATCATCCACGAAAAGGTAATCGCCGACAGAGAATCTCCAGAGCTCGCCTCTGGTGAGAGCCGCGTTGGCGTTCCATTCATCGATGCGCCAGTAGTAGGTCTGGCCGGGCAGTACATCCTCAGGCAGGGTGTATTCACTGGCTTGCTGTCTGCCGCGATAGACACCGGTTGTGTCGGATGCGTTGGCATTCTCGACGGCGATGGGATCCATGCCAACATAGACATCATGTTCAGAAGCTTCGCTTCCAGGCCACCAGCTAAGAAACCGGCCTTGTTCCACATCTGAAAAGTCAAGCGGAATCGGTAGACTGGCTCGTCTGGCAAGGTAGTGAGCTTCCTGGCCCCAGTGGCTTATCAGGACGTTTAGGTCGGCTTCATCCACGATCCCGTCTCCCCAGGGCATCGGGCCGATATCATAGCGTGTCTCGCTCGTCCCCCAGGCCTCAATCAGCATTACCAGGTCATGGAGGTCCGCGATTTCATCGCCATTGAAGTCAACGACGGGCATGATCGGCGCCTGCCATGTATCTCCCATTCCGCTTCCCCCGGGAAGGAATGAGCAAAAGTAGAAGGTGAAACCATCAGCCGAAATACCTGGCAATCCAGATTGATAGCGACTATTGGGTGGCACTGGAAGTGGCATGGCAGGGCCCCATGCGTCCGAAGTCGTTGCCCTGGTCGATACCCACATGTCCTCCTGACTTAGCCCACCGGGCCGCACGGCGTGAAAGAACAGCAATCGACCGTCAGGTGAGAGGTAGGGAGAAGAATCGTAGTAAGGACTGTTGACAGTCTCTCCAAGATTCTCCGGTTCTGCCCAGGGGTCATCCGTCGTGGCCCGCTTTGTTACCCATAAATCAGCGTCACCACACCCGCCGGGCCGAGGAACCCCAAATTCGTTGAAATAGACCTCCAAACCGTCTGCGGAGACGCAACAGAAGGCCTCGTCAGCCTCGCTGTTAACGAGCTCCCCGAGATTCACAGGGGCGCCCCAGTCATCGGTTACCGTCGCTCGCGCACTCATCCATAAATCGAGACCGCCGTATCCACCGGGCCGATTGGAGCCAAAGTAGAGAGTCAAGCCATCCGCCGATATGCTGGGTTTCATGTCATCATACTCACTGTTGATGGCCGGACCCAGATTGACTGGTTCGCCCCAAGGTTCTGAGACGCTGGACCTTCTGGTCACCCAAATATCCGAACCCCCTAACCCACCTGGCCAGAGAAAAAACAGGTCGAAGAAGTACAGCTCAAGCCCGTCCGATGAAATCGTCGAGAAACACTCATGAGCGGCCGTATTGATCGTCGGCCCGAGATTCACAGGCTCGCCGAAGGTAAAATCTGCCTTCACATTGCCGCTGCTAAGGATAATCACGGCTACAATTCCAATTAACGTTACCTTGATTTTTACATAATTGAACCATTCCATAGTAATCTCCTTTCTCACCTTATAGGCACACTGATATCAAATAAACGGCTTTCTATAATCATCATATTTTTCATTCGCACCTCTCTTTCTGTCCTCTTAGGACTTGATGAATAGATGTTGTGATTCATTAAGGATTCACTGCCCGGTTGTAGATGCGAACATCATCAATCAGGCCGGAGAAGAAAGTCGCCGCTTCAAGGCTCTTATCGGCGCCAATGTATAGGCCGGCATCCGTACCTACTGCGGCTACTGGACTAATATCCTTAGCAACCTCTACCCCATCCAGGTATAGGCATCTGTACAATCCATCGAAATCATACACAACACCTACGTGGTGCCACATGCCATCAGTGATTACGGATTCCGATTCCAGCGGAGAAAACGGCGGATGCATTAACTTGGTGATTAATCTGCCGTCTGAGGGATCTGTACAAAGCCATGCGCTGCCCACGCCACGAGTGCCATCTATCTGAGATATTATTACCTGAACAGGCGCTGCTCCTTTAATCCAAGCAAACACACTTAACGATCCATC
>CP070656.1:723094-727319 GCA_020355065.1 Fidelibacterota bacterium
GGCAATTAGCAGCCTACTTAACCGTTCTGGGAATAAAAGAGGAGGCAGGAAGTGAGTATCCCAGGGCTGACCATCATCGGCGAATCGATCAATGATTCCGTTCCCTCGACCCATGCACTGTTTGAAGCGCATGACATTGATGCCATCGTTGATCTGGCCGGAATGCAGGCTGAGGGGGGAGCCGCGTATATCGACGTCAATATTGGCCGCCGGGCGCCTGCTTTCATAGCCGAGGTGGTCAGGAAGATCCAGGAACACATCGACATCCCCCTTTCCATAGATACGCCCGATCCGGAGATTGCCGCCGCTGGTCTGGAAGCCTATGATCCACAGCGAGCGGGGAATCAGAAGCCTATTTTGAATTCGATCTCCGAAGCTCGTTTGGAAATGTTTGATCTCACCGCGAAGCAGCCCTTCATCCCGATTCTGCTTACAACTGAAAGTGTAGATGCCTCAGGCGAGGGGGTGATGAACAAGACCGCGGAAGAAACCTATGCCACCGCCCGAACCATGGTCAGCATTGCCAGGGAACGCATGGGTCATATACCCAACGAGGAACTCATCCTGGATCCCGGTATCATGCCCATCGGCACGGATGCTGAGGGTCATTTCAAACGTTTGATGAATACAATGAAGTTGATCCATGCCGATGAGGATTTGAAGGGCACACAGATGTCCGTGGGATTGAGCAATTTCACGGTGATGCTACCGTCAAAGACAGCTGATGGAATGTTCGTGCGCTCCACACTGGAGAGCGCCTTCCTGACCATGGCTATGCCACTGGGTCTGAGAACGATCATCGGATCGGTAAAGCGTAAATACAGAATCCTAGATAACGATCACCCCGCCTTGATCTGCCTGCAGGAGGTCCTCCAACTGGAAGGCACAGCTGCTCTGGTTCGGGTAATGCGCTATTACTCCTGACCTGGATACGCACACAGAAATGATTCCTGAGATTAGTACCCGGAACACAGAGTCCCTTAGTCGCGGGGAGAAGACCCTCTCAAACTTGCTGCTCCTGTTTGAGAATGCCGTCAAAGTCCCCCTCTTCCGTTGTCAGCGCTGCGGGGAATGCATTCTTTCCTCAACCGCCTTCATCTGCTCCCAGCGCTGCCCCAAACAGCTGCGCAACGGACCTTGCGGAGGAACAGATGAGGATGGCTCCTGCGAAGTGTATCCCGAACGGGCCTGTGTCTGGTATCGGATCTACTATCGTTCACAGTTTCTTAAAAGGATCGATCTGCTCTATAAATTCAATCGGATCCATAACTGGTGCCTTGACAAGACCTCCAGCTGGTTGAACGTCTACCGCAAGCGTATCGAGCCCCCTATCCTGCTTACCGGTCCTGACACCAACGCCCTGGACGAATCGATCAATCATGACGCTTAGGGAAAAGATCGAATCCGGCAAGTTCATTGTGTGTGCGGAGATCGAGCCGCCCAAGAGTTGTAACGGGGACGTGATCCGACGCAGGTCCAGACACTTCGACGGCCATGTGGATGCCGTGAACATCACGGATAACCAAACGGCCACGGTGCGCCTCTCCAGTATCGCTGCCGCTAAAATACTCCTGGAAGAGGGTCTGGAACCGATCATGCAGATGACCTGCCGGGACCGTAACCGCCTAGGTATTCAGAGTGATCTACTCGGTGCGGCGGCGATGGGGATCCACAACGTTTTGTGTCTCACCGGAGACCATCAGAAATTCGGGGACCAACCGGAAGCAAAAGGCGTTTTCGACCTGGATTCTGTTCAACTGGTGGCCATGGTCGACCAGATGAACCGGGGACGCCTACTATCCGGCCAGGAAATGAAGAAGGCCACCGAATTTCTCATTGGCGCAGCGGCCAATCCTTTCGCCGAGCCATTTGAAATGCGCCTGATCAGGCTGCATAAAAAGATAAGGGCCGGCGCCCGATTCATTCAAACCCAACCGGTGTTCGATCTCCCCCTGTTCACACGGTGGATGGAGTGGGCGGTTGACAAAGGCCTGAATGAGAATTGCGCGATCCTGGCGGGAGTAATGCCCATACGTTCGGCGAAGACGATCGAATACATGAAGATGAATGTCCCCGGGATAAAAACAAATGAGGAACACCTCCGGCGTCTGGAGAGCGCTTCGGATCCTGAATCAGAAGGGGTACGTATTGCCGTCGAAACCATCGAGGCGCTGCAAGAAATCAAGGGACTGCGGGGTATTCACCTAATGCCGGCCCGGTGGCTGGAGAGTATATCAGTGATTGTCCACGAAGCAGGTCTGAACAGAATAAACTGAGGGATAGTTTTATGCAGGAAATCATTGAAAAGATCGCCCTAGGTGTTGAGAAAGGTAAAATCTCCAAGGCGTCCCCATATCCACCCGAGATGGCCGGTGAAGACGGTGCTGAAGAGATTGCTGCCGAAGCCCTGAGGAACGGGATCGCACCAGACTCCCTTATGACAGGATGTATGTTGGGGATGGAGCGGATCGGCAAGGATTTCGAGGAGGAATTAGTATTTATCCCCAACCTCGTGCTGGCTGCCGAGGCCATGAACGCGGTCATGAAACACCTGAAACCATTCCTGGACTCCGGACAGGTTAAACAGAAGGGCACATTTGTGATCGGGACAGTGGCTGGTGACCTGCATGATATTGGCAAGAATCTGGTGGCCATGGTTATCAGGGGGAGTGGCTACAAAATCGTCGATCTGGGTGTGGATGTCTCCACGGAAAAGTTTCTGGAGGCCATCAAAGAACATCCGGGCTGTTTTATCGGAATGAGTGCGCTGTTAACCACGACGATGGAGAATATGGAAAAGAGCGTCAAAGCCATCAAGGAAGCCTCCCCGGAGACAAAGGTACTCATTGGTGGAGCCCCCGTCAGTGAATCATTCCGGGCTCGATGCGGTGCTGACTTCTACTCACCCATCGCACAACAGGCTGTGACATTCCTGAATGAGAATCTCCCGTGACCGTCGGCTCGATAAGCTGAGCTGCTGAAGCAGGGGAAACCTTAAACCGGTGACTTGATAACGAGAAAGCCCCGAATCCCGGGGCTTTCTTCATGGGACCAGTGGTCATTACCAAACCGCTGCCGGCGTGATGGTAGTTCATGGTGATCGCGGAAAAGCTGAGCAGGAAAATTATCAGGATGGATTGATGCAGTCAAAGTTCCCGAGAAGCCTGTCAGCACAATTGGCTATCCTGGAACGCTGTCTCGATGAGGTCCCCATCTAGAGCAGTTCGGTCCTGAATCGGAACGGATCCTCACCGTCCAGGCCGCGAGCCCGTTTGCTCAGTGCATCGAAGAGCTGTTTCTGTTTTCGATAGACCGGTACGGCATCTTTATCGGGTAGCTTTCGCCGCTTCTCATCCAGGATGATGAAGGGCTGCACGACGTCGCGTATAGGCACGGGGTCCTGGTTCTCATTTCGCCAGACCCAGGCGGCGTGGAGGGCTGCACCCAAGGCAGCTCCTTCGCCTTCCACCGGGACGGTCTCCGCCTCGAATATGTCGGCAATAGCCTGGCACCAGGCATCGGACCGGGACAGTCCGCCGGTGAGGCGAATCTCCTTGACGTCGACCGGCATTTTCTGAAAGCCGTTATGGAGGCTCAGGACATGGCCTTCGAGAACGGCACGGCAGAGTATCTCTCTGGTGAAATCTCCGAGGCCGAACCCGAAGTACACCGGGGCTGCCAGAGGGACATCAGGTGTTCGTTCGCCAACGTACCAGGGGATCAGAATCCGGCCTCCGTTCCCTGGTTGGGTCAGGTTGATTACCCCGCTGAATGCATCGTGAGTCAGATTGTACTGTTGGATGATATCATCATATCCGTTGGCCAGATTGCTCACGCAAAGCAGCGGCAGATGATGTCCGGTGCTGTCGCAGAAGGCCGCGATTTCACCGGATGGATCGATATAGGCTTCCTCCATGAAGGTGTAAGCCGTGCCGCTCGTACCCAGACTGACGGTTACGATCCCCGGTTCCACATTCCCGGTTCCGACGGCGCCGTACATGTTGTCGCCGCTCCCGGCGTCGATGCGGCACTGTGGACTGAAGCCAAACTGGTCGACGAGCACTGGCGCGATGTCTCCGATGGTCTGATCGGAGGGTTTGATCTCGGGCAGCTTGTTCCCCAGATCGGGATCGATGGCCTGAATCAGTTTTTCGGACCACTGGCCGGTCTTCGGATTCCACAAGGCGATTCCGGAAGCGTCGCCGGGCTCCATGACACAAACGCC
>CP070656.1:727419-733469 GCA_020355065.1 Fidelibacterota bacterium
GCCGGAGAAGTCGATGGTGAGGTGATGGGTATGGGGAGGATTTTCGCCCCGCTCGATCCGGATGCCAGCCTGGATGCAGGACCCATCATCGAGGTAGTCCGTGTAGGTGGACGAGAAGCGATTTTTTTCAGCGAGGAATTTGCCGAGGGCATCCCGCATGGCTTCGGCGGCATTATCGCGGATATGTTGCATGTAGGATTGGACGGTTTCCAGGGTGTATTTATCCACGAGCCGGGCGAGTTCCCGCGCTCCGCGATTGTTGGCGGCTACCTGGGCTTTCAGATCAGAGATACGCTCTTCGATATTGCGAGCCGGGTGGGGAGGAGTGAGGAGCAGCCGGCGAATCCCCTGTTCGTTGAAGGTGCCGGCGGACACGAGCAAGAAATTGTCGATGACGACGCCCTCATCCTGGATGGATGTGGCGAAGGGGGACATGGACCCGGGGGTGATCCCGCCGATATCAGCGTGGTGGCCCCTCGAGGCGGTAAAGAAGATCACGTTCCCGTGAGGATCGAAGACCGGGCTAATGACCGTTACATCAGGCAGGTGGGACCCACCCCGGTGGGGATTGTTAGTGATATAGACATCTCCCGGTGTCATAGTATCCTTATTTGCCTCGATGATCGCTTTTACGGACTCACTCATAGCCCCTAGATGAACGGGAATATGGGGAGCATTGGCCACCAGATTCCCCTCCCGATCAAAGATCGCGCAGGAGAAATCCAGGCGTTCCTTGATATTAGTAGAATGCGCGGTCTGTGCGAGGGTAGATCCCATTTGCTCCGCGACGCTCATGAAGAGGTTGTTAAAGACCTCAAGCATGATGGGATCCCGATGCGCGCCAACCCTTTCGATGTGCTGCCCCGATTGTTCCAGGATGAGATGTCCAAGAGGAGACACTGCGGCGCTGAATCCCGGTTCAATGACCACGGTAGAATAATTTTCCACGACGATGGCCGGTCCCTGGAGGATGTGACCGGGTGCGAGACCGTCGCGGTGATAGACTGGAGAATGGATGGGTCCAGTCTCAATGGTGACGTCCGCGAATTCCAGGGGGTCAGGGAGATCGGGAGTGATTTGATTGGCCGATTCCATCTCCCGGAAATCCCCGCCCCGGCCCAAGACTTCCACCCTGATGTTCACGAGTTCCAGGGCTTCTCCGGAAGGCTGGAATCCAAACAGCCGGGAGTAGGCTTCCAGAAAGGAGGAGACGATGGTATCGAACTCAGCAAATGGAATTGACAGATAAGTATCGGTGCCAGGGGGGCGTAGATCGAGATAGCGATGGATCTCGATTGTATCGGGGGCGATACCCCGGTCGAGCAATTCCCGGGTCAGGGGCTGGGCCAGGCTCCGGAATTGATTCTCAAGCGAGCGGTATATCCCGGGTGTGAGGAGTTTGATGATGGAGCGAGCGGCATAGCGGAGATGGTCGGCTACGGCGATGCCATAGGCGGAGAGGAGGCCCGCGAGGGGGTGGATGATAATACGTCGAACTCCCAGGATACGCGCCAGCGCACAAATGTGCTGTGCGGCAGCGCCACCGAAACAGACCAGCGTGTGCGAACGGATGTCAAAACCGCGGGCCACTGAAATTTCCTTGATGGGTTTGGCCATCGTCTCGTTGGCGATCTTGACAAAACCCTGGGCGAGGTCAGTGGGGGAAAGACTGGTACGCAGCCTGAGGTTGATTTCAGCAGCGAGATCGGTGAATTTGCTTTCAGTGGTGTCGTAATCGAGGGTCTGGTTCTGGCCGGGTCCAAAGGTGCGGGGGAAATAGTCGGGCAGGATGCGTCCCAGGAGCAGGTTGGCATCGGTGAGGGCCAAGGGTCCTCCCCGGCCGTAGCATGCGGGACCGGGATCGGCGCCCGCGGATTCCGGTCCGACCCGCAGCTTCTGACCATCGAACCACAGCAATGATCCGCCCCCAGCGGCGACGGTATTGACCCGCATACTGGGAGCCTGGAAGCGAATGCCGGCCGTCTCCACCTCGAACGTCTTTTCGAAGCGTCCATCAAAGCGGCTGACATCCGTGGACGTGCCGCCCATATCGAATCCGATGGCTTCATCGACCAGGTTCAGGGCAGCCACGGCGGCCATACCGATCACACCGCCTGCCGGACCGGAGATAATGGCATCCTTGCCGCTGAAGGTGTGAGAGTCGGTCAAACCCCCGGAGCTCTGCATGAACTCGAGAGGAATCGAGCCCGTATACTGGCGGATGGAATCGACATAACTGGTGATAATCGGGCTCAAGTAGGCATCGACGACGGTGGTCTGAGCACGACCCACTATCTTGATGAGTGGCATAAGCCGATGCGATACAGCCACCTGACGGAATCCCATAGTACGGGCCAAGCGGGCGACCTCAGCCTCGTGTCGGCCGTTTTTCCAGGCATGCATCAAGACAACCGCCAGTGACCGGATCCCCATGCGCTTAATACGTGCCAGATCCTTTTCAACCTCATCCAGTTTGAGCTGAGTGATGATGTTTCCCTGAAAGTCAATCCTTTCATCCACTTCTTTGACACAGCGGTACAGCTGTTCCGGTTTGCGGATAGCGAGTTGAAACAGCTCCGGCCGGTTCTGGCAGCCGATTTCCAGGAGATCGCGAAAGCCTTTGGTGATCATCAGGGCCACCGGGGCCCCCTTTCGTTCCAGGAGGGCATTGGTGGCGACGGTGGTTCCCATGCGGATGCGGTGGACACGATGCTCGGGTATGGGTGATCCGTCCGGGAGTTGGAGCAACTGTCGGATGCCCTCAATGGCTGCATCCCCATACGCAGGGGATTCAGAGAGGAGTTTGGCCGTATGCACCCGGCCATCAGGATCGATACCAATCACATCGGTGAACGTACCCCCTCGATCAATGGAGAACTGCCATTTTCCGGGAGGATTCCCTGAGACATAGAGGGTCATATCTAAGAACTTACCCTGAGATAGAGGCGAGAGGTAGTTGAGGATTGAACATCTGACCATAACATTAAAGAATGCATATCGGCGCAAGCCCGGTGCAAATTTCAGGAGGCCAACCTGGGTCGAATCACCGGATTGCAGAAGGAGTTCATGATGGGAATTGGGTTTCGTATGATAGCGGTGCCTGCGGTTCTGGTCATGCTGGGTATGGGCTGTACCCGTCGGGATACTGCCTGGGAGTGGCTGGATGAGCAACCGCATCCCTGGACGCTCAGTGAGGAGCAGGTATCCACGGTGCTCCCAGAGTTCCGGGAGCATTTTCCCGACTTTCAGGACCGGATCAAAGCGCTTGCTATCTGGCGGGTGGGCACGCCCTATGAAATCTTCAAGCTCGGGGAGGAGGTTGAGCCGGATCCCGATCCCATTATCAGAGTGGACGTCTCCGATTGCACCGGCCATATTCTGACAACCCTGAGTCTGGCCCAAAGTGCGTCCTGGGAACAGGCTCGTAAGACGATGGTAGCGATCCACTATAAACCGGACTCCACAGGTCGGAAGCGGCCGACCTATCGGTCCCGCTGGCATTATACCACCGATCGAATAACGGACAATCCTTCCACCGTGGATATAACCAGAACCCTAGCTACGGAAGAGGACCTGGCGTCGGTGGAGATTGTCCTGAACCGTCAGGAGGACGGCAGCGAGTTCCTGGATTTGGACTGGTCCCGGCCGATTACCGCATGGTATATCCCGAATGAGAGGATCAATCCCAGCCTGCTGAGGAGACTACCGGAAGTGTGCGGGGTAGCTTTTGTCAAGCCATCCTATTTCAAGATGGGCATGGTAGTAGGCCATGAGGGGATGGTCATCGACCGGAGGGACCTTGTCCATGCGTCGGAGTCGGCAGGGAAGACGGAGCGGGTAGATTTCCTGGACTACTACTTTCCCCAGGGCGGTCCCTTTTACGATGGTATCATGATCTATAAATTTGTGCCCCTGGACGGGTGACCCGTTCAGATCGACTTCTATTGCCACAGGACGACATACTCACCTTTCGATTAGGTAGAGCCGTTCTGATAGACGACGTCGGCTGTAGCGGTAGTCATTCTAGTTCCGCTGCATACCGGCAGGATCAGCCCTAATGCACATAAGATCAAAGATAACATGAAGTGTGCTCGGGGGCCAAGTCATCGACCATAACCGGCTGCTACTGAGGTCATTCTTCAACCTGCGTATCTTCCTGGAAGTAGGAATCCGGCAGGCCGAGATTGATGCGATAGTTGTTAAATGTGATCGCCGCTTCCCCGGTCAGATCCTGCCCTTCCGGAAGAACCGGTTCGGGGATATCGGGATCGAAATGTTCATTCCGGAAGCGGCGTCCCCGGAGAAAACGCTCGTTAACCTGGAATCGCAGCTGCGTCAGGCTGGGCATGTAGATATCGGGCGCCACTTCCTGATATTCGGTTCGCAGGCGGAAGATTTCCTCATCATCCAGATAAGTTGAGAGGCCGCGTAGCAGCCAGAGATTACGGTCGACGAAGAGACGAGCCTGGAGATCGAGGTCATCGAGGCCTTGCTCCCGTCCCTGGAGGATGGCACAGAGATGACCATCGATGAGGGTGTCGCCGGCCAGCTCGAGATCGTGGAGGGACTGGAGGAGGGAGTCGGGTGAGAGAGCGAGGCCCCGGCGGGGCACCATGGCGAAACCGCGGGCTTCAAGGCGGGTGAGATCGGGCTGTTTGAAGCTGAAGGTCATATTTTTGCGGGGCATGCGCAACATGGGCATATCCAGGCTGACCTGGAGATCGACCTGGTAGTCCTGGATGCGGTTGAAGCGATCCCGGAGATGGTTGAGAATCTCCTCGACATCGATGGCATTGCGATCCTGGGCTGAGCCGCTGAAGGGTGCCAAGGCTACGAGGAGCAGGATCAGTGCTATATGCTTTAAACCGGCCAAGAGTAATTCCAGAACGCGTCTGAAAATAATCGTGGATACTCCCTGAATTAAACGGATAATGTAGTCGATCGTGATCTATTGTGACCTGAATGGGTCCACAATATATGTGAGAGGAAGTTGTGGATGCTAGCGGTCGGAGATCAATGAGGTTTTCCGATGGGCATGATCAACAAGGGGTGTTCGTCATTGGGGAGGTGGAGCAGGGCATTCACCTTATCATCATGGAAGGCACCCACCGCCACGGTGCCCAGTCCCATGGCCGCGGCCTGGAGATGGAGGTTTTGAGATGCGGCCCCCACTTCCATGTGGACGTAGCGATAGCCCCGTTGGCCGTATTTCCCGGTGGTACGTTCGTAGATAGCCGTGAGGATGAGGATGGCCGGTCCTTCCCGGACCCAGGCCTGATCCAGGGAGGCAGTGGCTATGTCTTTGCGGAGATCGCCTTTCAGGAGGGGGATCAGATGGTGTTCTTCGGGAGTGTAGCGATAGAGTCCAGGGTCGAGGTCTTCCACCTCGCCGGCCATCAGGAGTAATTCCAGAGGATACAACGCGCCGGCGGAGGGTGTCGTCCGATGACCTTCGGGCCGATTCATACCCTGGGCCGCCCATAGCAGCTGTCCAACCTGGGACAGGGTGAGGGAGGTTTTTTTAAACTCCCGGATGGACGTACGCATTGTCAAGGTCTTTTCAACGGAGATATCACTGTCGGTCCGTGGTTCGGGAAGGGGGATTGGGGCGACTTTATCCGGCATGATGTTATGTACTCCTTGCGAAGAAGGTTAGCAACGGGTCAGTGGCGCTGGTCGTGATCAGGAGTTGCGGCGGACCTTGCGCACCAGGCTATCCACGAAAGCCGTGTCCTGATCGTCCACGTGGTGGCCGGTCGGAGGATTCGATATAGCTAAACGACCACCGACAGGTCAACGACCTGCGGCTGCACCAGTTTCTCGAAATCCACGTAGGCCATCCGGATGAGTTCCGTATGTGAGCCTGCGTTAAAGGCGATCTCTATATCCTCGGCCAGGCTTGTGGCGACATAGACATCCAGATCATAGAGATTACCGAAGGGAGGCATGGCACCGATCTCGCAATCAGGAAACAAATCCTTGAACTCCCGTTCGGTGGCCAGATCGACCTTTTTCACACCGGCGGCCTTTTTCAGCAGTCGCAGATCCAC
>CP070656.1:733569-738830 GCA_020355065.1 Fidelibacterota bacterium
ATATGAGATCAATGTTTCATGTCCCAATGTGAAGGAAGGTGGGATGGAGTTCGGGGTCAGTGCACAGATGACAGAAGGATTGACACGTACCCTGCGTGCTCTAACGGACCGCTACCTTATTATCAAGCTCAGTCCCAACGTAACGACGATCGCTGATATCGCAATAGCAGCCGAGGTGGGTGGGGCGGATGCGGTGAGTGCTATCAACACGGTTGTAGGAATGGGGATCGATCCCCTTACCGGGAAGTATCAGCTCAGTACCGGAATGGGTGGGCTTTCCGGTCCAGCGATACGTCCGGTTGCCCTGGCCGCCGTGTTCAATATAGCCCAGGCGGTCCAAATCCCTATCATCGGGATTGGCGGAATCATGACCATTGAGGATGTCGTGATGTTTCTGCGGGCTGGAGCACATGCGGTCCAGGTAGGCACGGCAAATTACCGCAATCCCGGGATTGGCGTAGACATTGCTCGGGAACTACCCTCCTATCTGGGGCAATTAGGGATGCATCAACTGTCAGACCTGAGGGGCACGGCTATTCCGTGAGATGGAGTTCGAGTCGATGGCTCTTGGTGGGTATGGGGCTAATCCTGGTTCTGGGATCGTGTGCTTCGGCACCGCGCTATAATACCGACCGTAAGCCGCCCGCAAAGAAGAGCAAACCCACCCGAAAAATAACCCCGCCAACAAGGCGACCAGCTTCAATGAAAGTCCGGCCGGGTGCGAAATTCACTGGTGTGGCATCCTTTTACGGGCCCGATTTTCATGGCAAACTGACAGCCAATGGTGAAGTCTACGATATGTATGGTCTAACGGCTGCTCATAAGACATTACCTTTGAATACCATTATCCGGGTCACCAATTTGGCCAATGGAAAAAGTCTGATTGTGCGCATTAATGATCGTGGTCCTTATATAGCGGGAAGGATGTTGGATCTATCATATGGTGCTGCGAAGAAGTTAGGTTTTGTCGCTCAAGGGACTACCAGAGTCAGTTTTGAGGTGATCGAAGTGGGTGATGATGAATACATGCAGCATTTACCGGTAAAGGAATAGGGGAGAAATGGAAGAACATCCCCGCGAAGATCGACTTCGCACACGCCTGCTGGTCATTTTTGTAGGGGTTCCCGGCCTGCTGCTCATCATATGGGCTGGGGGTTGGATTTACACCCTGTTTGCTGCGACCGTGATGGGGCTGGGCTTATATGAGTATCTTCAGTTATTGCGGCGGGGAGGACTGACACCGCGTATCACACCCTCTTTCCTGGCCGCAGCGGCATTCCTGGCAGCTATCGTCTACCATGTCGGCCTATCAGGACAGGGTCACACCCGTGACCTACTGGGGATTCATATTTTCGCGATCATTTTCTTATTGGTCCTCGTATTGCAGACTATCGAGGTGCTTGATCCATCCCCTACTGCGTGGTTGAATGTTGCGGCGAATGTGCTGGGTGTCATATGGGTGGCCGGCTTTAGCGGGTGCTTTATCCTGGTGCGTTTTGCCGAATTTCCTCCCACGTATCCATCCGCGGACCTGGCTTTGCGCCTTACCCTATCCCTGTATGTCAGCGTCTGGATATGTGATGCCCTCGCGTACTTGATGGGCAAACGATTCGGACGCAGGAAGATCCTGCCCAAAGTGAGCCCTAAAAAGACGGTCGTGGGTACATTATCGGGTTTGATAGGGGCTCTGATCACGATGCTTATCTTTGGCGCGTCGCAGGTATTACCCGGAGAGATATTTTCGCCATTGGATTTGATCATCCTGGGTCTTATCACGGGCGGTGTAGGTCAGATGGGCGATTTTGTTGAATCCCGTCTTAAGCGGGACTTTCATGTGAAGGACAGCGGCAGTCTCCTCCCTGGGCATGGGGGTGTACTTGACCGTTTTGACTCACTGCTTTTCGTGATGCCGACGACGTACTTATACCTCCTGTTCATCAGGCTCTAAAGGACCGGTCCTCAAGCCTGATCCCATAGCGGTTCCTGTTTGCGCTCATGATTCTCATCATCGAGAAGGATATACCAACCGTTGAAACCATGAGGCTGCTTCTTCAAGCACTGGACCAGCCGTTCGAGGTCGTCAATACCCATTCCAAGGCAGCTCTGATCTACAATATTGAAAGCGTAAGTACGATTTTTTTCAATCCTGAGCTGCCCATGGTGGATCCCAAGGCACTCATAGATGAGCTCGAGGGAATAGCTATGGATAAGAATAAGCCTCGCGCACCGATCATATTTCTTTATTCTGATGATGAAATCGTCCGGCGCTACGAACTCCACCAAATCCCGGATAGTGAGATGCACCAAAAACCGGTAACGATGGAGCAATTCTACGGGATTCTCGATGGTTTTGGCCTAACTGAGCTTCAGGTCAATATAGAGCATCAGCAAGTGAAAGAGAAGCTGAGGCAATTTTCCCAATTCATCCATGAATCAGAAGGATGGTTGGATCGACTGAAGAATCATCTCGTGAAGGAATGACAAAGCCCTCCGCGACACCCTATGACATCGCGATGGACGAAGGGATCGTCCGCATCACTACGCTCTCGGATGGTCGATTGATCCTTGCAGAATTGGTAGGTGGATCCGTGACTAGAAATGGTCTACTTACCTATCTAGGGCAAGTGGGCATCACCTACGGAATCATCGACCATGGTATCGATCTTCTTGCGCAAGGCCATGCGGGGGAGATACCCATCGCGCGTGCAGAGGTTATCGAGACACCGGCCACTATCACATATCAAGGCTTTGACCTGCCCATAGTTGAGGACGCAGCAAACACGGGGAAATTTGAAAGACTGAATGAAGTACAACTCTCTTTCCCGGTCAAGGCCGGACAATCCCTGCTGGAAATAGGAGAGCCCCATAAAACCATTATCCGCTACCCTGATGGGAAGCAGAAGGTTGTGCATATCCACGATCGAATTGATCCCAAGTTGTTCGCGGGGGAGCATACATCCATTGATCAGGCTAATGGCAAAGTCATCTCCGATCTTGATGGGATTGCGCACCTGGATGCCTATGGCACTGTCGTGGTTCATGAGACTGAGCGCGCATTCGGCATCGGAAGTGCTCACGGAAAAATATGGAAAGACAAGGCCTTTATAGTTGAGCATGACGTTGGGGACGGATCCCAGATTGAGACGGCATCAACTCTAATCGTTCAGGGTGCAGTGCATGGAGCCCAGATCAAAGCGGGTGGTAACATTCAAATATCATTCGCGGTTGACAATCCGACTCGTAATCGTGAAGCCGGAGTTCAGGCGGGTCAGTCCTTACGCTGCCGTGCATTGGACAGCATACCGGTCTGGACCGGATCATATATCATAGTTGAGCATGGAATTACACGCTGTGAAATCGAGTGCATGGATACCGTGATCGCGCGCAGCGTATCAGCGTCCAAAGTGAGGGTTGGAAACCGGCTGATTATCCACGATGTGAAGGGCTATTCGGTCATACATCTAGGGGCAAAGTATGTCCGCGATCCGGGACTGCAATCTCGTCAGACGGTGAGAAACCAGCATGTCAAGCGCTTGCATGACCTGGAGCAGAGTTTAGCCCAGCATCGATTTACATATCAGCGTACGAGAGATAATCTTGCCCGGCAGATCGACCGCATGCGAGATCCCGCCTTTGCCACCTCTCAAAGACGTTCTGCGAGACAGGTGCTCCTTAGGCTGTTCACCACCCTGGATGACACCCTGGGAGCATATAAAAGGGATTTTGAGGAATTTGTATCCTCGAAGGAAATACTGGCCAAAGAAAGAGTGGGACTTGAATATTACAGGGAGCATTTGGCTGGATTCGTAACTCCCCATATTCTGGTATTCGGGACAATGGATAGTGGCACGCAGATCCAAGGACCGCATGACAAATTAACCCTACGTAAACCGCAGTCGAACGTTCGAATCGGTCCTGATCCGTATACAGGCAGACTAGTCATTACCGGATTAGATGATGTGGTAAAGAAATAATCCCGCATTCTCTCACAAGAGCTGTGTTACTGAAGCAGTTAGTGTATCACGTATTCACTATGACCAAGTCGAATATTTAAGACGCCCGACGAGACACCGATATTATATTTGACTAGTGCAATAAGATTCACATTGATATAAGAACTTGAATTAAAAGCCCGAAAACTCCAAATGGCCAAGGTGTTGATCATCGATAAGGACAACGAGGTTGTTAAGTCGATCGAAAGGCTGCTACGTGTTTTTAATATTGATAGTGAAACCGTATTGTCTCATCCTAATGCGATACAGTCCTATGCTTCAGACAATCTCAGGGCGATTATTCTTGATGCGGAGATGCCGACCATCAGCACGAACCGGCTGATCACGGAGTTTGACGACATAGCCGCCCAAACGGCCAAACCACGGTGTCCAATCATCTTTATGTACAGAAAAGAGGGGACGCCCCAACAGCTGCAGTTGACTAAGATCCCCCGGTCGGTTTGTGTAAGTAAACCGGTCTCATTGATCGAGCTGTACCGCATACTGGAGACGCTCAAGCTGACTTCTCTTTTCAATGATACGGGTGAGGTCCTCGAGGATAAGCTTCTTTACTACACGCAATTCTTGGAGACATCGACCGACTGGCTAGGCGAGCTGAACGATAATTTGAGTCCCAATGAGTGAAGCGTTTATACCGCAGGAACAGGAAATCACGCTACCCAATGACGTCGTGATTCGTTTTGTCTCGCTCTCCGGGGGACAACTCATCCTTGCAGAGCGGATACGTGGAAATCCTACCAAAGCTGATATGATGACTGCAATGGGTCAATCTGGGATCACATGTGGCCAACTGGATGAAAATATAGAGGATTTGACGAAGGAGGTTACAATAGGCGAAGTACCTGTTGCGGCCGCCCGCATGGTGCATTTGCCAATTGAAACCAGCAGTGAATTGTTTACCAGGCCGCAGCTTGACGAATTCATCCATGCCGAAGAATTGGGGGATCTGAACCAGCTCGATGTCACATTTCCGGTGCAAGAGGGGCAGCCACTTCTCGCCATCGTAGGCCCACCCAAAACGGTAATTGAATCACCAGATGGACAGTTAACCGTCCAGAAAGAACAAAATGGATACGACCCTGAAGTTATCGCAGGAGACAATACGACTTTGGATGTCGATAGAAAGACACTTCTTTCATCGATGGATGGCTATGCCAGCCGGGATAAGTATGGTGTCGTCTCGGTATATCCAGTAGAGAGGGTGCGGGCGATCGGTGAGATACACGCGCGAGTGGCCAAACCAAGTGC
>CP070656.1:738930-742625 GCA_020355065.1 Fidelibacterota bacterium
AGCAGCTGCGGCCCTACTTCGCCCTCGACAATGTGCGCCAGGGCGCCTTCGACGTCGCCAACAAGCTGTGGGGCCTGGAATTCGAGGAACGCACCGACATCCCACTCTACCACCCCGACGTCGATCTATTCGAGGTCAAGGAAGCCGACGGCACCCACGTCGGCATACTGATGATGGATTACTACACCCGCTCCAGCAAGGGCTTTGGCGCCTGGATGAGCTCCTTCCGCAGGCAGTCCCGGCGCGACGGAGTGATGGTCACACCCATCATCTACAACGTCTTCAACTTCCCCGCCCCCGTCGGCGACCAGCCCTCGCTCATCAGCCTCGATAACGTCGAGACGCTGTTCCACGAGTTCGGCCACGGACTCCAGGGGCTCCTCTCCAACTGCACCTACAACTCCTTGTCCGGCACCTCCGTCGCCCGCGACTACGTGGAACTCTGCTCCCAGATCATGGAGAACTGGGCCACCCATCCCGAGGTCATCAAGTCCTACGCCCGCCACTGGGAGACCGGTGAGCCCATCCCCGATGAGCTCGTCGATCGGATCAACCAGGCCAGCCTCTTCAACCAGGGCTTCAAGACCGTCGAGTACCTGGCCGCCTCCTACCTGGACATGGACTGGCACACCCTGGAGGATGCCGAACTCCGCGACGTCAACGAGTTCGAGGATGCCTCCCTGGCCAAGATCGAGCTCATGCCCGAGATCGAGTCCCGCTACCGCAGCACCTACTTCCAGCACATCTTCGCCGGTGGCTACTCGTCGGGTTACTACAGCTACATCTGGGCCGAGGTCCTCGACGCCGATGCCTTCGAGGCCTTCAAGGAGACCAGCCTCTACGATCAGGCCACCGCCGCGGCTTTCCGTGAGCACATCCTCTCCACCGGCGGCACCGAGGACCCCATGGTCCTCTACAAGCGTTTCCGCGGCCGCGAACCACGCATCGAACCGCTCCTCAAGAACCGCGGCCTCGACTGAACACTTTCGCCATCCATCTTCAACCGGATGTACCCGCCCCCGGCCCACCCGCCGGGGGCGTTTCTTTTCCCCGCTGCCTCCACAGCCGCATGACAACCATCAACCCGTTGATTCTCTCTAAGCTGAAAGCGTATGTATACCCGTTCCGATAATAGGCTCGCTGGGACGTGACAGCCGCCCCCAGCGGCCGAACATGATTATATAAGGATACCCCTCATGCAGCGCTTCATCGACTCTATCAGCTCACCGCTTCTGTTTGTACTCGTCCTCGTCAGCTGCGCCTCCCGGGGTGATTTTCCGGTGCTTGAAGGCCCTTATCTCGGTCAGAATCCGCCGGGGCTCACACCCGAAGTCTTTGCCCCAGGCATTATCTCCATGGCCGGACGGTACGAGGGCGGCGCGACCTTCTCGCAGGACGGGCAGCTGTTCATATACAAGCGCTTCTACAGGGAAAAACCGGACCCGGAAGAGATCTGGCTGAGTGAACTGCAGGACGGCCGATGGACCCCGCCCTTCCGCCCCTCCTTTGACGGTGAATATGGCGACTGGGATTTCCATTTCGCGCCGTTTGGGCGGCGGTTCTACTTCACTTCGCGACGGCCTGCCGTGTTGCAGGGAGCCACTGCCCGGCCTTCCAACATATGGGTGACCGAACGGGTTCCCTCCGGATGGACCGAGCCCCGCTTGCTGGAGTATCCGGTCAACACGGTGGACAGCTACAGCGGCTTCCCATCCCTCACCCGGGACAGCACCATCTACTTCCACAGCGAACGCGACGATGGATTCGGAGAGGTGGACATCTATCGCGCCCGCCGGGCGGATGGCAAGTATCTGACCGCTGAGCCCCTCCCACCTCCGGTCAATACGGAGTATCGGGAATTCGATCCCTGCATAGCTCCGGATGAAAGCTATCTGCTCTTCATTTCGAACCGTCCGGTGGACAACGGCCCTGAATACGACACCTTCATTACCTTCCGAAGCGCGGACGACTCATGGTCCGAGCCTCAGGGGCTCTGGAATACCCTTGGCTATGCCGGGCTCCCGAACATCACTCCCGATGGGCAGCTCTTCTTCTTCGTCGGCGGTCAGCCAGACAGCAGCCAGACGGCGGACATCTACTGGGTGGATACCCGGATTTTCGACCAGTTCCGCCCGGAACCTCGTCCTTGATCCCGGGGAAGCAAGCTCTAGGGATCAATGTGTGACAACCTCTCATCCTCCTCCCTCCTCACTAGGCGCTAACCGCGAATCGCTAATTGCTATTTTCCCATCATCTGGCCCCGAACCCCGCCGGCCCTTAAATTCCCCCGGCAATCATGATACCGTCCGAACCCACGCCCTTCAACATCTGCGTCATCCGCTGCCCCGGGCCGGTCCCCTTCTTCGAAGCCTACCGCGAGGTCGCCGAAACCGTCCAGATCGGCCTCCGGAAACTGGGCCACGACGTCCTGCTCTCCGACCATCACATTGAACCGGAGCGCGCCAACATCATCTTCGGCTTCCACATGCTGGAGTCCGGCAACCTGCCCCTCCTCCCCGAAGGCACCATTTTCTACCAGCTGGAGCAGGTCGCTATCGGCAAGATCAAGCCCATCTTCGAGCAGGTCACGTCCCGGTTCACCGTCTGGGATTTCAGCCGGCGGAATTGCGAGACCCTCCGCCGCCACGGCATCGCCAACGTCGTCCACGTGCCCATCGGCTATGTCCCCGAGCTGACCCGCATCCCGCCCGCCCCGGAGCAGGATGTCGATGTGCTCTTCTATGGTCTGGTGGATAAGCGCCGCCTGCACATTCTGCGCGGTCTGGAGCAGGCGGGCCTGAAGGTGAAGTTATTGCAGGGTGTCTATGGCGCCGAACGGGACGAATGGATCGCCCGCTCCAGGGTCGTGCTTAACATGCATCTCTACGAAGCCCGCATCTTCGAACTGGTCCGTGTCTTCTACCTGCTGGCCAACTCCAAGGCCGTGGTCTCCGAATGCGGCCCCGCCACCGAGATCGACGACGACCTCCGCGATGCCTGCGTCCTGGTCGATTATGACGAGCTGGTGACTGCCTGCGTGGGGCTCGTCCGGGATGAGGAGCGCCGCAAACGAGTTGAGGACGCCGGCTTGGCCGTCATCTCCGCCCGCGATGAGGTGGCCTACCTGGCCGCCGCTCTGGAACAGACCGGCCTCACGACATAATCCGCCCTGCCCGGCCGCACCGGGCTGCACATCCTCCCGTTAGGTAGTGACTTAGTCCGGGGATTCCAGGCGCGTGATCCCGAAGGGCTGCGTCCCGACGACCGTGCCGTCGGCACCGGAAATTTCCGCCCGCACGTATTGGGCCTGCTTTGGCAGAGCCGCCAGTCTCAAGCGGTCTCCCCGGCGAACGATACGGCCCCGGGATATCCACTCGATGCGCTCATGGCCGGAGGCCTTGATATGGATGGTGCCCGACGGCGCATCCACGGTGATCGCCTCGATGACCGGAGCGGGTGAACCGCCATGGCCCTGGGGTGAGTTCACGAAGAAAAAGCATCCCTGTTCCAAAGCCTGGCGCACCAGCTCGCTGGTCAGCTTGGGTACGATGACCACGTTCCAGCTGATGCCGATATCCTTGTCCAGGTTATGCATGTCATCGCTCCCGAAGCCCCACGCGAACCGGTCCGGCACGATCACCGTGAGAATGGAATCCCACTTTTGGCGGTCTCCGGGATAGCGGTCGTTCCGGTTG
>CP070656.1:742725-745722 GCA_020355065.1 Fidelibacterota bacterium
ACCGAGGAAGTTGCCAGGGCATCCACCACCTCGCGGCTTCCACCGGGATCCATCACCAGCACCTGTCCTTGCCGATTCAAGATGAATACGTGGCCCGGTGAGGCCTCCACGACCTTGCGAAACTTCGCTTCACTCTTCTGATAGGCGTGGGCATTATGTTCAGCCTGTTTCAGAGCACGGGCCAGGGCATCATTGCCGACGGTGAGCAGCGCTGCTGCACCGAAGAGATAAAGAACGTAGAGTACCCAGGTCTCAGTTTGAGTGTAGGTGATCGTGGCGGGCGGCAACAGATCGTGAGTTGCCCCATACATCACTACTATGACGATTAGGGCGCTCAATATGGCAAAGACGAAACCTGCCCGTCCGCCACGGATTTGTCCGGCAGCGATGACGGTCAATAATAAAGCACCGACGACGGGGAACAAGATGCCGCCGGATAACAGAAGGGCGATAGCGAGTATACCCCACACCCCGAGCAATAATAACCAGCTGGCGAGATCAACTAATCCCATGCGCACGAGAAAGATGCCAATAAGCATGAAGATCAATATTCCGGCTAAGATGGTGCTGCTGGGACCAGGCGTGGCACTGTAGATACTTACAGCGGTAGCTGAGATAAGCGCGGGTACAAACATGGAAACTGGCAAAAGATAGGTGACTCTGGCCAGCCTGGTTTTTTCGGCCTCCTCAAACACGGGAGGGGCAAGAAATCGTCGGAGTCTGTCTAGTGCCGGCACTTCGTCCTCAATTGGAGATCTTCACTTAACCTGGGTTACACATCGAATCCGGCTTGATAACCCCCACTAGAATAAAGATGGAATCACTATATCAATGTAAGGATTTACATGCGGACAGGCAATGTGATTCCTTCCATTCATGACCAGTGAAGGGACCAGGGGTGCGAAGGAGGGGCTCTGGAGGGGATCGTTTTGCTTCAAGCAGCAGAGCTATGCACATACATGTTGCAGACGAGGTAATCTACGGAGCCGCCCGATCCTTTCACCGGGGACAGCCAGACCTGGTACGTGAAGGCCTTATCGATGCCCTGGGTGACGAACTGCCGGACGGTACTCTCGCTGAAGCAGCTCGTGATCTCGTTTTGGAACAGTGGCTGATCAGATGGGTGCAGACCTTCGAAGACCGTGGCGGTTTGCCTTCTCTGTGGCTGGTTGGCGGGAGCATCGAGAATATATCCCTCCCGATCTATATAGAAGACATGGCCGGGTGATGACTCGACGACTTCGCGGAATTTCGCTTCACTCAAACGCAAGGAGCGGGCAGTCCATTCGACCTTTTCCAGGGCAGTTCTCAGGAGGTACATGCCGCCGGTAATCAACACGGCGGTTTCGGCCACCCAGAGTGCATAGACGGTCAGTTTCGATGCCGGGGAGAAAACAACCAGCGGTGGTGGAAACAGCCGATAGGAATTTGCCACGATGATTCCGATCACCGTAAACAGGCACAGAAGGGCGTAGCCGATACCCACCCGTGGCCCAAAAATCAAGGCGGTGGCCAGGATCGTCATGAGGTAGCCACCGAACACAGGGGAGATCTCTCCTCCTGCAAATATGACCGTGAGATTTAGCAACAGCCACCCAACCGTTGGACACAACAGCCCCGCAGTTCGAACGTATCCATAGTGCACCAGCACCACTGCCGCGACTAGCGCGGCCAGCAATCCTGCCCAGATCGGGATACTCGCCATTGGATTGCTACCCACGAGGGTATTGGCGATGGCGACGATGAACACCGGCCCAATAAAGTACAGGGACAGGCGATTGATAAGCCTTGCCATCCGGGTTTTTTGCTCGTCTTCGAAAACAGGCGGCGCGAGGGCTCGTTGGAACCATGCTATGGACTGCATGTCATCCTCTTTCAGGAATCCAGGGTCAATCAGGATTGGTAAAAATTTTCAGCGCGACTTTGCCCTGGGAAAATAAATCCAAGGAACTGCTGGAAATGTAGTGGACGGGATGGGGGCGGAGCAATGTGATTCCATACCAAACAAGTGGAGCATCATGGGTGACTTAAGCGATACCGAGGGCGTGGATGCTCCATTAATATCTGGTCATGGCATCGTAGACCATCCACGACAGTTCCGCTGCTAAGGCCGCGGACTCGTCGTGGTTGTCAATCCCCTTCGTGAGAATGGTGAGTGAATAGGACCGGCCGTCCGGCAGGTAGACGATGGCACAGTCGTGGTTGATACGGGTAATGGAGCCGGTCTTGTGGGCTACCTTTACCTCCTCAGGCAGCTTGGCGGGGATCTTGTTCCGGAACTGCTGATCCAACAGGATCTTACGCATCTCCTTACAGGCATCGGGTGACACCACTGCGTTCCGGGCGATAGCCGACATGACTCGCATCATGTCCACCGCGTTGGTGGTATTGTTCAATCCCCGATGGTAGGCTTTCAGGTCCTCCACCCCGCTCAGAACCTGCATGTCCTCCACGCCGACAGTTTTTAGTGTAGCCATGACTTTTTCGGCATCCACCAGCTCGATAAGGATGTTGGTGGCCAAGTTGCTGGAGACGGTGATCATCTGGTAGGTGAGATTGTAGATGGTGGTGCGTTTGCCAATGAGGTGGTAGACGGTGCTGTCGGAGTCTTCGCTGACGTTTATGGAATAGGGCGATCCGTCGACGATGCTCCGGAATCTGTTGGTCACGGGGAGGGAGTCGGTAAGGGCGAAGCGCCCTTCGGCGGCCTGCCTGTAGACCTCGATCATGACGGGCACCTTCATGGTACTGGCGGCGTGCATCTGCTCGGTCTCGTTGATGAACACGGTTGCACCGGTGCTGAGTTCTTCGAAGGCCAGGCCTACGCGGGCCCCTTCGGGCGCGGCGGCGATGCGCTTTTCCAGGCGCTGCTTCATCACCACCAGGTCAGGCTGGCTGGTGGAGCAGGCGAGGGTGAGAATCGCAAGGGAGGTAAGAATAATTGAAAGTCTCATGCGATTAATAACTTCTGGAAGACATGATGAATTTTACCGTGGG
>CP070656.1:745822-749202 GCA_020355065.1 Fidelibacterota bacterium
GCTCGTTGAATTGGACAATCATACATCTGAGGTCCGGATTGTGACTGATCCGGAGCTGCTCCGATTGGCGTTGGAGCAAGTCCTTGACAACGCGGTAGAGGCGCTTCCAGAGCAGGTTGATGGCGCTATTCGTCTCGAGCTGCGCAGTCAAGGGGAAGAAGCCATTCTAACCGTTAGCAATCGAGGACCAGGTCTGGCCGACTCGGATGGATCTGAATGGTGGGTACCTTTCTATACCACCAAATCAGGCCACCTTGGTCTGGGATTAGTTCGTGTGCGCCGGATTGTAGAAGCGCTGGGTGGCCGAGCTGAGATCAGGTCAAAAGAGGATGCAGGCGTGGCGTTTGACCTTGCTCTGCCGCTTTAAACTGAGGGGAGATATAGATCGGCACGGCATATTTGCTCCCCGGAGCTGAGTATTACTTAGACATACCATGTACTTGGCTGGTGAATAGACACCAGCTATAGGGAGGTGATTACCTGTGGGGAAAAAGTCCACGAAAGCGCATGAGATTCTGGTTGTTGACGATGATAACTATATCCGTCTGTTCCTGAAGGAAACCCTTGAGGGAGCAGGATATCAGGTGGAGTTGGCCGAGGATGGTGTAGAAGCATTAGCCAAAGTCGAGGCTTCGCCGCCTGATCTGGTTCTGACCGATCTGAAAATGCCTGAAAAGGATGGTCTAGAGCTACTTAGGGATATCAATCATCTGGACCAGCCTCCTGGCGTGATCATTATCACAGCCTACGGGACTGTGGAGACCGCGGTAGAAGCGATGAAGGACGGTGCGTACGATTATCTGACCAAGCCGTTCTCCATCACCGAGATCGAGTCTCGTCTGAAACGCTATTTTGAGCTGAATAATCTGCGAAAGGAGAACAAGGATCTCAAGGAGAAGCTAAAGGCTCAGGAAGTTCCCTCGGAGATGGTCGGTCAGAGTCCCGAGATATCGAACGTATTGGAGATTGTGGAGATGGTTAGCCGAAGTGATGCCCCAGTTTTCATCCAGGGTGAGAGTGGTACGGGGAAGGAATTGGTTGCCAGCGCGATCCACAAGCGGAGTGACCGAGCGGAGAAGCCCTTTATGCAGCTCAACTGCGCAGCAATCCCGGAGAATCTCATTGAGAGCACCCTATTTGGCCACGTGCAAGGAGCCTTCACGGGAGCCAGTAAGACCACTCGCGGTATCTTTGAGGAGACCCATGAGGGCACACTGCTCCTGGACGAAGTGAGTGAAATACCACTAGGTCTGCAGGCCAAGCTCTTGAGGGTGCTGCAAGAACAGCGCTTCACGAAGGTGGGAAGCCATAAACCCATCGATGTAGATGTGCGTATACTCGCCACCTCAAACCGAGACATCGATAAGATCGTGCAAGAGGGTGCTTTCCGGGAGGACCTTTACTATCGTCTGAATGTGGTGCCCTTGCTGGTGCCCCCATTACGAGAACGTCCGAGTGATATCCCCATCCTCCTCGAACACTTTGTGGCATATTTCTGTGCGAAATATAATCAAGAGAAGAAGGAGCTCACGGCTGACACGATGCGCAGGCTCGAACTTTATGATTGGCCAGGCAACGTGCGGGAATTGAAGAACAACACGGAGCGTGCCGTTCTATTTTCCGAGTCATCTCCACGCCTGGAAATGGAGCATTTCTTTCCCGCTGGAGGTGACAGCAAAAGACCAAGCGGAATGACTTTCAGTGGTGGCAGCACGCTAGCTGATGTGGAGCGGGAGGCGATCCTGGCGACTTTAGAGAAGACAGGCCAGAATAGGACCCAGGCGGCCAAGATCCTGTCCATTTCAGTAAAGACGCTGAGGAACAAGTTGAAGTTGTATGGCCTCGATAACGCTGCCTCTCAATAATCATGGAATTCAATCCAGTTACCAGTGAGGAGCGTCGAGTTTCGCAAGGCAGCGCCATCTAACGCTTGGGACCACCGATATGCCTGTGCTGATCAATATCCGCAACGGGGGTAAAAATTGCCCTTTGCCAAGAAATCTTTTCTCCCTGGAGCGCATGACGTGCGGTTACCCGGGCTGATGCACTGTGATGCCCCCTCGTGCTCTGCTTCGGTGGATTCCGACAGGGTTTGGCACGACTCTTGTTACTTGAACCGTGGAATGAAATACGCAGGACATCTGCTATGAAAATCTTCAACAACCAGCCGACGGTTCTATTGAAGCGGTCGTTAGACCTCTTAATGCGCCATCACCGCAATATCTCGGAGAATGTGTCCAACATCAATATGGAAGGCTATGAGCGGAAGCCGACCCGTTTCTTAGATGAGTTGTCGGAAGCTCAGCGTCGAAGCCAGCTTCACGTCAGCCATGCGCGTCATATTCGACCTGATCCGAGCGATCGTCTCCCTCCGGAATGGGAACGGGGTCCGGTCGAGATAACACGCGAAATGGCTGACTTGGCTCAGAATCAGATCCGATATGATTTTTCGGCTCGTGTGATGCGGCGCAAGTTCGAGGGCTTAACGCGAGCGATCACTGGTCGGATCCGGTGATATTGCTAAGGGAGAAGCGATGAAAGTGCAAGGTTTATTCACGGTGTTCGGTCATGTGGCCCGAGGCTTGACCAGTGAACTGACGCGTTTGGAGACTGTTTCAGAGAACATATCCAACGCGAATCAGATCGCCTCAGAAGGTGAGCCACTCTATCACCGGAAATCGGTTGATCAGCGCGCCCACAGACAACCCTTCAGGTCTTTCCTGCGGGACAAAACACTCAGCCTGAGGCGTTCCGATCGTGGACATCTCCCGGGTATCGGTGAGCGGACTCGTTGGCACGGTGAGCCCTGGCCCAAGACTAAAACGATCGAGCACCCCAACGAACGATTGATCTATGATCCAACCCACCCCAAGGCCAATGCCCAGGGGTATGTTCGCACGCCAGACATCAATGTGGTTCAGGAGATGATGGAGATGATCACCTCGACGCGGTCGTACGAGGCGAATACAACCGTGCTCAATGCGGCCAAACAGGTGGCCAAGCGGACTCTGGAGCTATAGTCAGGACATGGAGATTCACAACACGCTGCTTCAAGCACTATCACAAACCATCGCGGGAGCTGGCGATCAGCTTCGTGGTACGGGTCAGCAGCTGTCCGAGTTGACACCCGAATATGTTGGATCCGCGCCGGACCAGATGGTTTTAACCGAAGAGGTCCCGGATCTTGGTCAAGCTGTCCGATCCAGTGATAGTGCTCAGCTTCTATCAACTGGCGAACAGGAGATTCTCGACCTGTTTTTTAATGATGAGGGTGCCTCGGACCAGTCTGTATATGGACCTCAATCACCCAAACCGGCACTACTCGGCAATTTTCTTGATGTGAGGGGGTAAAATGAAGATCTCCGACAATCCGATGCGTA
>CP070656.1:749302-751968 GCA_020355065.1 Fidelibacterota bacterium
GATGCAAATTTAAGTATTAATTGCATCACTATGCAAGTATTACTCAGAACTGTTGGATGGCAGCCAGCATGATCGTCGTGTGCTTGCCTTGGATTAGGGGCTTTCATTCCGTTAGCTTTGCCCCGTCATGAGCAACATTGCCGACCTGATTCGATCCCGTTCTGCTCACCAGGCGATTCTGGAGGCGGCCAGTGAACTGGCCCGGCAGCAGGAGCTGGACGTCTACCTGGTGGGAGGCTATGTCCGGGATCTGCTGCTTCGACGGGATAATCAGGATATCGATCTTATGGTGGAAGGGGATGGTATTGCCTTCGCCCGGGCGCTGGGAAAGGCCCTCGGGATCGATCGCGTGGTGACGTTTGAGGAGTTTGGCACAGCCCTGATTCCCTTGAAGAATGTGCAGGTGGAGGTGGCCACCGCCCGCACCGAGAGCTACGACGCTGATTCCCGGAAACCCCATGTGGAAGCTGGCACGATCGGGAACGACCTGGCCCGGCGGGACTTCACCATCAACAGCCTGGCAGCATCCATTCTCCCCGGCAGCTACGGTGAGCTGCTGGATCCTTTCAACGGCATTCACGATATGGACCGGGGCATCCTGCGTACACCCCTCGATCCTGATACCACCTTCAGTGAGGATCCGCTCCGAATGCTTCGGGCGGCGCGCTTTGCCGCCCAGCTGGGGTATGTCATTGTTCCTGAATGCCTGGAAAGCATGGTACGCCAGAAAGACCGCATGGCCATCGTGAGCTGGGAGCGCATCACGGAAGAAATCCTGAAAACGCTGGCGACGGATAAACCCAGCATAGGATTCATCATTCTTAAGGAGACGGGCCTGGTGGCTAACGTGTTCCCGGAGTTGGACGAACTTTCCGGGGCAGAGGTCCGTGATGGACGGGGTCATAAGGATGTGTTCAGTCACACCATGCAGGTGGTGGATAACGCAGCGGCCTTGAGTTCCAAAGTTGCCTTGAGATTCGCGGCGCTGGTGCATGACATCGGTAAACCCCGGACCAAGCGCTACGATGAGCAGCGTGGTTGGACGTTCTACCACCACGAGGAGGTGGGCCGCCGCATGCTGCAGGGAATTGCTCGTCGGATGCGGTTGTCCAACGAATTGCGCGATTACCTCATGAAACTGACCCGGCTGCATCTGCGTCCGATTGCGCTGGCCAAGGAAGGTGTGACGGACAGTGCCGTGCGGCGAGTGATGCGGGAAGCAGGGGATGATGTGGATGATCTCATGATCCTCTGTCGTGCCGATATAACCACCAAGCAGGCCGCCCGGCAGGCCCAGTACATGGCCAATTTCGAGCGCGTGGAGGCCTTCATGGCGGATGTGGTCTTGAGGGATGAGATGCGGGCCTTCCAGTCGCCGGTAAGGGGCGACGAGATTATGTCGATCTGCGGCCTGGAACCGGGACCCCTGGTGGGCAAGCTGAAGACCACCATCGAAGAGGCTATTCTCGACGGGCAGATCGAGAACACCCACGAAGCAGCCCTGGCGTATCTGCACGCGGTCAAGGACCGGATTCTCGCCGCGGGCTGAACCGGTCATCACTCCAGCACTCAGTACCTGGGTACTAATTTAAAAAAAAACTTGCCAGGGATACTGTTTTGGTGTTATACTTATGTAGAACAGTAAATGAGTAAAGCAGTACTGGCCATGTATATTGAACGTTACGTTAACCTGTTAGGGCATTCCAGAACAACGGCTGGAATTCCCTCCACGAGGTACGCCGAATCATGAGTATCAACTTTGACCATAAAACCCCCATTTACCTGCAGGTGGCCGCCATGATCCGGGATGCCGTTGCTTCGGGTGACCTGGCCGAAGGCGAAGCGATTCCATCGGTGCGGGATATCTCCTCGGAGAACAGCCTCAATCCGCAAACGGTTCTCAACGCCACCCGCATCCTTATTGAAGAAGCGGTTCTGGAGAAGCGGCGGGGCATCGGTATCTTTGTCCGGGAGGGGGCCCGGCAAGCACTCTTGAAGGCCGAACTGGAAAAATTCAAGTCGGAGGATGTGCCGAATCTGACTAAACGGGCCAGGCTCCTGGGTCTGACACAGAAAGCAACCCTGGACCTGGTCAGGGAAAAATTCAAGGAGTGAGGATATGGACGCTCTCATACAGATCAAGGACGTGAACAAGTCTTTCGGTTCCACCCAGGCTTTGCGGTCGGTGAGTCTCGATATCCTGCCGGGGCGTATTGTGGGTCTGGTGGGGCCCAACGGCGCGGGCAAGACTACTTTGTTGCGGGCGCTCACCGGCGGGATCGATTACAGTGGACATATCCGCGTACTGGACTTGGAACCTCGCACCCAGCGCCAGAAGCTCATGGCCTTCACCGGGGTGATCCATGATGTGGCCGTGCTGCCGCCCTGGATGAAGGTTAAGCAGGTACTGGATTACATGGATGGGGTCCACGCGCATTTCAATCGTCAGCGCTGCGAGGAATTTCTGGCCACTACAGCTATTGAGCAGGGCAAGAAAGTCAAGCATCTCTCCAAAGGGATGAAAACCCAGCTCCATCTGGCGCTCGTGATGGCTACTGAAACCCGCCTTCTGATCCTGGATGAACCTACCCATGGCCTGGACATTCTGTTCCGGAAGCGATTGTATACGTCAGTGCTTGACGATTATTTCGACGGAGATAAATCCA
>CP070656.1:752068-755390 GCA_020355065.1 Fidelibacterota bacterium
GATGCTCCGGATGCCTGTGCTCTCAGTCCTGCCAAGGGTGTGGGTGACGCCTTCCCACATCGCCAACTGGATCACCATCACTCGTACCTGAGCGACTCCGCCGGATTGAGCAGCGCCGCTCTGGCCGCCCGGCCATTCACGACTCCCAGCACCAGCACCACAGAGATGGTCACCGCTAACAGGAACAGCCCCGGGTCCAGACTGATCCGGTAGGCATAGTTGTTCAGCCAACCACGCATGGCATACCAGGCAACTGGTACGGCAATCACGTTGGCGGCCGTAGCCATGAGCACGAATTCCCGGCTCATCAGCCTGAGGATGTCCATCACTCCCGCACCCAGCACTTTGCGTACGCCGATCTCCTTCGTGCGCCGCTCCGCCATATAGGCCGTAAGGGCAAACAGGCCCAGAGCAGCAATGATGATGGCCACCAAGGTGATGATACTGAAAAGCGCACTCATGCGTATCTCGTTACGGTACAGCCGCTCGAAAGCCTCATCCAGAAAATGATACTCAAAAGGATATTGCGGACTCATCTCCTTCCAGAGACTCTCCACGTAGGCGATTGTCCCCGGCAGGTTATGGTTGGCAACCCTGATCAGCAGGTATTTGAACCAGTCAGGATCAATGAATAGCACCAAAGGATCGATTTCTTCCCGCATGGATAGGAAATTGAAATCCTCCACCACACCGATGATCTGTGCTGGTTGACTCCAGATATCGAACCGCTTACCCACTGGATCAGCCAAACCCATTTCCTTCACCGCCGTTTCATTGACGACCACCGCCTGTCCGACGTCAGTAGCATATTCCCGTCGAAAACTGCGCCCGGCGGCCATATTCATCCGCATGGTCTCAACGAAATCATAGTCCACCGAACAGAAAGTAAACAGGAGATTTTCATCAGTATTTCTGCCTTCCCAATGAAAGCGTGAAGTGGAACCGAGTCGTGTAGGCACACTCAGGGACGCGGATACACCTGAAATATCCGGATAACGGCTAAGCTCGTATCTCAATGCTTCATATTGCTCTCTGATTCCGGCATTCAAGGGCAGGTAGATCACGTCTTCCCGCTCATACCCGATATCGCGATCGCGCATATATTGCAGCTGGTTATGGACCACGAAGGCGGCAATGATCAGCAGTGTGGAGACGGTCCATTGGAAGAAAACAAGCGCACGTCGGAAAACAGCCCCCTTGGCACCAGCTGTTCTGGCGCCCCTGAGCACGGCGGCGGGCTGTAAAGCTGAGAGCACGAACGCCGGGTAACTACCTGCTATCAGACCGGTCAATAGGGCTACCGCGCCCATGCCTAGTATCGTTCCCGGTTTGATAATGAATCTGGAGCTGAAGTCCTTCCCTGTGACTTCGTTGAAAACGGGCAGGAGTAGCTGCATCAGGATCAGCGATACGATCAGACACAACAGAGTGGTCACCACGGTCTCGCCGATAAACTGCCGCGCCAGCTGGCTGCGATAGGCACCCAGGACTTTGCGCAGGCCCACTTCCAGAGCCCGGCTACCGGAACGAGCAGTCATGAGACTTACAAAATTAATGGCGGAAATTGCTAGAATTCCCAGGGCAATGAATCCAAAGATATACACATAGCGAATCGCACCAGCGCCTCTTTTACCAATGCCGAAGGAGGAGCGTAGCCGGATGTCCAGTAAGGGTTGCAGGTGTAAGGTTACGGGCGGACCATCTAGGTAGTGGTCTAAAAAGTCGGTAATCTTGGCATCAAAATCGGCCTGACCTACGCCTGCTTGGA
The DNA here is from genome assembly GCA_020355065.1 of Fidelibacterota bacterium. Taxonomy (GTDB): domain Bacteria; phylum Fidelibacterota; class Marinisomatia; order SCGC-AAA003-L08; family TS1B11. The sequence continues at coordinate 753,837 of CP070656.1, forward strand.
GCTGAACATAGGTGTATATACTGTGATCGTCCCATTTCTTGAACCGGCTGCGTTCTTCCTCTAATCTTTTAAAAGGTGTGATGATATCCGCCCGCAGATGGGAATTGTGCGGAAAATCCGCCATCACACCGGTGACCTCCAGGTCAACCTGGTTATCGTACCGCAGTATCTGCCCGATTGGATTCTCGTCGCCGAAAATCCGCCGCGCCGAACTCCGACTCAGCACGACGGAATGGGGATTGTCGAAAACGAGCTGGGGATCTCCCGTCATCAGGGGAAAACTGAATACACTGAAAATACTGGGATCGGCGATTATGGTGTTCTCTACCTGATACGGGGTTTCATCACGGACCAGCAAGGTACTCCCGGAACGTCGCAGCCTGACAGCATCCACCACCTCCGGGAAATCAGCTATCATCGCACCAGCCAGTGGACCGGGGGTCTGCGCCAGGTGTAAGACCTGAGCCGAGTAGTGCTGTTCCTCTACCACCCGGTAGATGGATGGGGCGTTTTCATGAAACCGGTCAAAGCTCAGCTCATCCCATATCCATAACCCAATCAACAAGCTGCACGTCAGACCAACCGTCAGGCCTAGTAGTGTAATGAAAGCGGTCCACTTATCCCGCCATAAGTGGCGCAACGTCAATCGGAGAAAATTGAGGATCATGGCTGGCACCCCATGGATTTGCACAAATCAACAGAGAGTATCCCGCAGTAGAGTATTTGACTCGCGGCAAGCCGTGCAGGTTGTCACCGCCCGGGATGGCAAGGCTGCCAGCGCAGCCGTAGGCGAAGTCCCGCAGTAAGCGGGGCGGAGCCAACGGCGAAGTCCCGTCCTTGATCCCACCGAAGGCGGGGCCGTAGGCAGGCCGTCCCCCCCTCTCCTCATAGGAGAGGGGGCCTCACGAAGTGAGCGAGGTGAGGTCCTTCCTAGCGCTACACGCTAGTGTCGGGGATGCCTATTGCCCCGGCCTAAGGTGGGGATCTATATATCCGGGTTCTGACCTTCCTGATGTCGGGACGAGCGTATGGTTCGCCGGCCATCAGGCCTGACGCTTTGACGGCTTTCTCATACCGCCTGCCTCGGCACCACCGTTTTGACGGACGCGGATCCTCTTGCGCTGCAGCCCACCATCATGCTTACTTTGCGGTTCCAAGAATGGGGACAGATTAGAAATACATCCTAAAATTATTTGGGTTTCTAAAAATGAAAAACTTCTTCACCCTCCTCATCTTACTTATCTGGGCGAGCGGCGGATGTAAGGATCCCAACAAGCCGGCATATGATACCCTGGTACTGGAAATTGCGGTGACACCTGCTTCCACTCCTATCGCCGCCGACGGCGCCCTCGATCTAACCGTCACCGGCGGAAAGCCGCCTTTGGCATATAGCTGGTCAAATGGAGCCACCACCGAAGATATCGCCAATCTCTCTGTGGGTATCTATACCGTAACTGTGACCAGTGACGACGGCCAGACTGCCACCGACAGCGCCGAAATTACTGCCCCACCGATCACAGGCTCATTAACCGATTTCGACGGCAACACCTATCC
>CP070656.1:755490-766747 GCA_020355065.1 Fidelibacterota bacterium
CCCATACTGGGAACTTCCTGTTTTTTCATAATGTCCAGGGCACGGGTTTCGGGCGTGGTAAAGCTGTCTACAAAGTATTTGTTACGCTGCTTCAGATACGAAGCTAGAACATCCAGCAGAACCGTATCCAGGGTCGCCAGGGAACCCTCATGATTATTCATTCCGATGGCCTGAGGTATTTCCTGGAAAGCGCGCCGGGTACGCGCCTGTACTTCCGCCGCCTCCATCCCATACAGGAGAATGAATTCCTCCTCGTCCACACCGTTGTAGTTTTCCGGTTCCATGGGCATGTGAATAATGATCTCGTGCCCAGCGCGCGAGGCCTCCTGGGCAAGAATCTGTGAGTAGCGGTGTCCCGGAATGACTGAGAACGTAAGTTTCTCGTTCATGGCTATGAATCCGGCGGTACGCCGGTTCCGGCTATAGCCGAAATCATCGATGATCAGGGCGATACGGCCCCGAATGGCCCCGGCCAGAATCTCCCCCTTCAGGCCGGGAATGAACCGGAACCGAACCACCGGCTCCTGCTGAGGGGAGCTCAATTCCACGTACAGCTCCCGCTGTTCTTCGTACTTCACCGCCGAGGAGAGGTTGAGATCATATTCCCTCATCACACGGCGTAGCAGGAGCATGAGGTCATCCGAAGACATGGTGGGTGGGTAGCCGAATCTGATGGTACCGTCATCCCCAACCACCGGCGAGCGGGCGAGACCTATCTCCTCCAGCTCAGCAACTACATCAGCTCGCAGCTGCGGTATCTCCCGGTGAGTATGCCGCCGCTCGGTCATCGAGGAAAAAATGGTATGCCAGGCCACAAAGCCCAGCGCGGCGACCACCAGCACCCCGAATAGAATCTTGAGTGCTCTGGGCTGCTTATCCATCGAATCTTTCATGGCTTCTTCGCATCAATGTCACTTTCTGGAAGGTCCGCGTTTCTGGAAAGGGCGGGTAATTTAACGCCCGGAATAACCAACACCACAACTCAAGCTGCAATCAGGTGCTATTAGAGCCCTCGAGCGATCGTGAACATATGTGGCTGGCCGAGGATTGTGGACTGGTAGCCGGTGGCATACCCGATAGTCCACCGGCGATAGAACAGCTGGAATCCGGCAGCCAAGAGCGGTGCCTCGGACTCCCATCGCATCCCGGCGGTCAGGTGGATGCGTTCCCTTCCGGTTTGCCAGGCTACACTGGGGATGAGCCGGCCTTGTTCATCATGCCACAGGTCCAGTGCCAGATAGCTGCCCGGCAGAGGAGTCTTGATGGCCACACCCGCTCCTCTGCGCGGTGCTACAGAATCCTTATTGCGGTTCAGCGCTTCACCGGTACCGAGATTAGCCACGGTCAGGTTCCATCGCAGCCAGGGGCCCAGCTCCCCGTGCCAGCCTGCTGACACCCAGGCGCCGTAGGCCGAATATTCGTAGATCCGTTGGTATGCCAAGGTAGCGCTGAGGCCCAGGGTAGTCGGGCCCAGCTTCCATCCCCGGATCAGGCTCGCTGAGAGCAAACGGGCACTGAAGAAAGCGAGTGGCTCCGCGGTAGGTATGTCGTCGCGCAGCTCGATGTCATCCTCAATCATGGATCTCAGAGCCAGTTGCACCGGTCTGTCCCGCCAGATGTCCTGCCAGCGTACACTGTAGCCCGCCAGATCCCCAAACATTCTGAGATAGCCGAATTCGACCGTTTCCCGCTCCGCTCCCCAGACGTGCGCCGGACTCAGGGAAGTAAGGGACATATTTTCAGGCAGGGCGGTACCACCGCCGGCGAGTGCCAGGGCCATTGCCGAGCCCGGCAGGTAACTGGCCCGCCAGCCTAAGGCAGATATGGACTGAACCAGAGTTAAGCCCAGTGCGATGACGATATAGATTATGCGCTTCAGCGGCATGAGTCCGGCGGTTGATATCAGAGGCTGAACATCCAGCTGAACAGGTGTCCCATGCCCTCTCCCGTCTTGCCCAAGGAAAGGCTGTAGTCCACCCGGCTGTCCTTGGATTGACGAATGGAATACGCGAGTCCTACGCCAAGGGTGGGCGTTGTCTGCTCCAAGCCACCCCGTACATAAAAACGGTCCCAGAATACGTCTTCAACCGCCAAGCGGAAGACGGGCACAGCATTCCCGAACACGACGCGTTTGCCCTCCTTGATTTTGGGCACTACCACATCCGTCTGGCCAAAGAACGTGAAGTGCCGCCAAGGCAGACGGGTGCCAGCACTCACGATGATGGGCAGGTGGTCCGTGTAAACGCGGTCACCGGGGGAAGCGGCCACTTTCCACGAATAACTACCCGTAGCATTCTGGATTTTCAGGGCCAGATTGAAGCCGCTGGGTCGGTGGTAAAATATTCCCAGATCGAGTCCAAATCCCTTACTCTCTTCATCAGCCAGGTTCATGAACATCAGCTTAGCGTTGAGTCCCACACTGAGCGCATTGCTCAGTCTGTTGGCGAAGGAGAGCGTTACCAGGTTTTCCGTATAGGCCAGCACTTCGGTTTTCTCACCGATACTGTTCCGTCCCTGGATATTGTCATCCCCGGCCCGCAGGTAGCTCACTCCGGCCGCCGCCGAGGGTGGTAGTTTGAGTGCCAGGCTCAAACCCTGAAGCGAGCGGTCCAAAGGAAGGCTCATGTAGGACAGGCCCACTTCCCGCCGCTGAACGTGGACCAGACTGGCTGGGTTGGTAAGGGCTAATTGCCCCGCGTTGACATCCGCTACCAGAGCTCCTGCCAGTGCCACGCTCCGTGCGTCGGTCCCGATGCGGGCGAATGCACCGGCATAGCCGCCGGTGGCCGGACCGGCCCCCCATAACCACGTCACGCACATCAGGATGATCAAAGCGATTCTCATTTGATCACCACTACCTTGGTCCAGAACTCCTCGTTCCCGAGGGTAAAGCGGCAATAGTACACGCCGTTGGCCACCTGGTACCCGGCCTCATTACGGCCGTCCCAGACCTGACTGAAATCCCCAGCGACAGGATGCCGCCTCTCTGGCAAAGAAACGACGGGATCCATGGCAAAGTCGTAGATAGAAATACTAGCAGTTGCCGGCACCTGATAGCCGGCCAGATGGTATTGAAACCGCACGTGACCCCGCCCGTCACGGAAATTGTCCTCGGCCAAATAGAAGGGATTGGGATAGGCATAGAAACGCTCTTCCCCCGGGCTGGTGGTCGAAACAAAACTGCGCTCAATGGTCCAGGTTATGCCATGGTCGTCGGTTTTCGCCAGTCCGTCCGGCGTGCCCACCCAGAGGGTGGAATCGCGGCCATCGAACAAGGAACCGTAAGCCTGGTCCGCCCAGACCTGTTCTCCGGTGAGATGGTCGGTAGCGTTGTCGAACCGGGCCCAATTGATGCCATCGAACGACTTGAATAAGCCATTATCCGTGGCAACGTAGATGGCGTCTCCTGCCGAGGAAATATTGTGAGCCCGCTCATCCAGAAGGGTGGTGATCCAGGTCGCACCACTATCCTCGGTGAAACTTACGCCCCGTCGTTCGTTAGGATCGGTCGCATTGACCGTAGCCGCCCAGATGCGCTCCTTCCCGGCAGCGGTTATCTGGCGGTGCAAGGCCACTACCCAATTCCCCGAAATAGGGTGGTTACCCCATTGGGCCTTGAAATGCGTCCAGGTGATACATCCGGTAACGTCGTCGACAATCCCCCGATTGATCCCAGCGGCCGTTCCTACCCAGACCACCGTATCGTAAGCCACTACGGAGAAAGCCTTGTGATTGTGATTGCCTCCGTCACCGGGATCCCTGGTGTTCAAGACATAGTCCTCGGGGATGTCGACACAGGAAAACGTCGTGTCGTCGTCGCGGGGCAGTGGGATGGGAGTCCATTGCCGGGTGGCGAGGTTGTATTTTCGAAGCCCGCTGGCCCAGCTGGCTGCCCAAATGGTTCCCGAGGTGGCCGCCACATCATAGGTCACATTCCGGATGTCCGTGGTAACGGCAAGCTGCTGAAGCGTCTCCCCGGCCCAGCTGAAATAAATGAATTCTTCACCGGTATCCTCATCCAGGGGTTGGTTCAGGTAGGTCCAGGTATTTCCTAAATCTTGCGAATGAGCCAGACCGGCGCCTTTTACCTCACCTGTTCCGCCGATAACCGTATCCACCAGTCCGGCCACGACTACCAGGGAGTCGTACAGATCGAGAGCGGAAATACCACCGTCGGGAAGGTGAACCATGTCCGTGACGTAGGACCGGAATGTGCCGCCCCGATTCGGGGTCAGTGATAGTCCCCGGGACGTACCGAAAAACAGAATTGAATCACCAGCCGCCCGGATATCGATAATGCTGTTGCTGGCCAAACCCTCGTAGGAAGTGGAGTCGACCAGGTAGGACACTCCGTCGTCCAGAGTGGTTTTGCTAAGACGGAACTGGACTGGAATAGCCTGTCCCCAGAGCATGCCGGTCAGAATCGTTATTAAAGCCAGCCGGAATCTCAATGGACCACCACCGTGTGACGAACCGTGTCACTGACCAAACCTCCGAAGTCTTTGGCCGTGACTCGGTATACGTATGATCCGAGACTGTCCTGCGAGGACAAATTGATGATGATGCTGTAGATGCCATCGCCGGCGGTCACATCACCCCAGGTATGCAGAAGGCCGTTATCCGCCAGCGGTAGGGGTTGCCCCTGGTTGCCCAGGGTGGAATCTGGCTTCAGGGTAGTGAAACTCACCTCCCTGATATCCTCGAGGCCATCAGGATCGCTGACCTCGGCCCGGATGGTATCGATGGCGAAGAATCCTTCCGGTGGCCGCCTGATCGAATCGGCCGCGGTTACACTGTGGACCACCGGACGCAGATTTGCCAAACGTACGATGTCGCTGACATTGCTGGTGTCATCGGCGATGAGGGCATAGTACTCGAAGCGCACCGAGCCGCCGCTGCCCTCGGGTAGCGGTGAATCGAATTTGCGTGCGAAGATGCCGTCCTGGGGTAGGATATCCCCCTGCATAGCGTTGTCAACCAGACCGGCGTCCACCAGAGCTGTGTCCGTTCCCAGGGAATCAGCCAGTATCCCGGTCTCGAGATACATTTCCGCCCATACGGTGTCGGTCCCGGATACACCCTCCGGCAATGTAACCGTGATGGCGGCATAGAAGCTGTTGTCCCGGTCATTGAAGGAGCTCTGTGGATTGGAAAGCACAGGGATGTCATCGGAGGGCTCAACCCCATTGCCGTTGCAGCCCAAAAGTAGGATGAGGGCCGTGCCAGTCAGCTGTATAAGACGCAGTCCGGATTTCATGGAGGGGGCAATATAGGTGAGAATCGGGTCCATGCTCAATTCATTTCTGGGTGTCCGGCCTGGTCGCCCTCCGGTTTGGACACCACGGCGCAGACCCAGTCTTCTTCTTGTTCCAGATGAGTGGACTGAAGGTTCAGCTCCTGGCAGTGGTCCAGAAACTGGGATTCTTCCTGGGCCAGGAGACCGGAGACGATCAGGATGGCCGCTGTCCGGGACTGGCTGAAATGCTCCATAAGGGGGAAAATAACCGTACGGTTGATATTGGCCACAATGAGGTCATGGTTGAAATCGTGCCATACCTCAACATCCTCTTGAATATATCGGATCTGGCCATCCAATCCATTGAGCCTGAGGTTGGTGCTGAAATTGTCTGCGCTGGAGGGGTCCTGATCTACGGCCACCACGTGGCGTGCACCCAGGCACTTGGCCACGATTGCCAGCACACCCGATCCTGTCCCCAGGTCAAGAACCCGCTGATCCCTACAGCCGAGATACTCCAGTTTTTGAATGGCCAGCCGCGTGGTCGCGTGGTGGCCGGTTCCGAACGCCATTCCGGGACGCAGACGGATCAGGACAGGTGCTTTGGTGGCTCGATCCCATTCCGGTACCACGACGATATCATCCGTTATCCGGAGCGGCTCAAAGTGTTCGCGCCATTCAAGTTCCCAATCTCGCACCGGCACGGAGGACCATCGCATGGTCACATTCTCCAGAGCCGGCAGCGCGTTTCCCCTCCAGGAGGTCCAGGCTGCCTCCACATCTCCGGCGTCCTCAGCGGTAATATACAGGTCCAGCTGGCCATCCACTGCTGAGGGCGAGGCGGAATATTCCCGTCCACCGCGGACCCAAGGGGTCAGCAAGCCCAAGCATGCTTCCAGCGCTTCCGGTGGTCCCTCGAGCCTCAGCAGCCGCAACTTGTCTATTTCATGCATCTCTTGATGATCGCCCGAATCCAACGTCATGGTTTTTCACTGTAAATCAGGGTGGTCACCACCGTTCCTACCGCCTCCAAGCTCTCAGCTGAGCATTTATCGGGGGTGTCTTCCAGCGTATGCCAGTAGTTCTCATCGGTATTAGGATAGTTGATGTCGATGATGTCCACGGCTGGGATACCCGCTTCAAGGAGTGGCACATGATCATCGTAGATCTGGGCTCCCATTTCAAACTGGAACTGGGTGTATCCCAACGCCTCAGCCAGGTTCCAGATTCGGAGGACGACTTCACGGGCATCGCGCCAGGAGTTGTACTCCATCGGGAGGGTCAGTTCCTTATCCCCCACCATGTCAAGCAACACGGCATACTCCGGCCTTGCCCCTTCCAGCAGGTCACCCATCTCGGCCACGAAGGCCTTGGTGCCCAGGGAGAAGTTGTCCAGGTCGCCTGAACGGCCCAGATCCTCGGCATCGACGAACAGCAGATCCACTCCTATGGGAGGGCCCTCCTGTGAGAGGATATCCGCCAGTGTCAGCAGGATCGCTACCCCGCTGGCACCATCATTGGCACCCAGGATGGGCTCAGCGCGATTCTCCGGATCGGGGTCCTGATCGGCAATGGGTCTGGTATCGTAATGGGCCAGCAGGAGGATATGGCGGCGGGCTCCCGGGTTGAAGCGCGCGATAAAGTTCGTAATGGACAGGGAGTCATCATCATAAGGATGTGCGCGGCTCGCGGCCTGAATCACAAGTTGCGAAGCCCGGGGCTCCAGGTACTCCTTGAAAAACGCGAGCAGCTTGGCATGACCTGGCGAACCCGGATACCGAGGGCCATACGCCACCTGTTTTTCCAGCAGGGCGAACGCTTGTGCGCCATTGAAGTAGGGCACCTGCTGGCCACACACGACCGCACTGGAGAACAGGATCCAGAAGAGCGGGGAAAATCCTTTTGACCAGGCTTGGATGGCTACGATCCCCTAATGGCGATGTTGACATCAAACTTGATATCACGGGTAATCCGTTTTCCAGTCACATAGTGATCGGCTTCACCGTATTTGAAATGAAAGCCACCCGTCACCTTGTCCGTAAAGGTATAGGTGATGCGTGGAGTCACAGACCAGGCTTCACTCTTGGATGTGGTCGTGTACTTCACTGCGTCGCCTTTCAGATCCTCTCGCTGATTCTTGCTGAAATCAAAATCGATGTTCAGGTTCACAGTATTCCGCAGATTCAGATCCTTCAGGAATGGTAGCGGGATGGTAAGTCCCCCCCGATGCTGGTAACTGAGCGAGGCTGTGATCTGCTGTCCGATGGTCCTGCTCCGCCCGGTCTCATTGACATCGAGCGTGAGAGTGTGGCTGGTACGAAGGGTTGAGGAAATGCCATTATTGAAGTTCATTGTAAGGCCCGCCAGCGGCTGGAACTGCCGGGTGTACTTTTCAATGGGGAAGCGCTCGTTCTGAATGCTCTTGGTATGTTGCCCTGAGTAGGTATGGTCCAGGTTCACTCTCCAGGGGACTTTATTAAGTATCGGCAATTTCTCCAGCCCGGACCAACGTGCACTCCAGCTAACAAACGGAATCCCAACCTTCTTGGAATCGCTCAGGACAAGGAAATCCTCTGAACGTGTCGTTGTGGAGGCACTCTGGCTGAGGGTCTTGGACCGTTTGCGGGCATGGGAGAAGTTCAGGCTCACGGTTTTGGTGAGATTCAATCCGGTCCGCAAAGAGATATCCTGTTCCTCGCCCTCAGTTCGAAGATTGAGACCACCTGTTTTTTCGATGTCGGTGGGTAGTTTCGAATCGGTTACCAATGCCAGCCGGTAATTGTAAGCGGGTTGGCCGAGCGCCGCCGGTTCAGCCCCCCGCCGGCTGTAGGCATAATTGACAGCGATGGGGGATACCTTGCCGGCCAGGGTGTGCAGGGTTTTGAACACGGCCTTGAGCTGCGGATTCTTGACCTCCAGGGGCTTCTTTGGCTCGGAAGATTGAGCGTCGCTGGTCCGCGTGCTGCGTCCCCCCGTACGCCGGGTACGCGCTGCAGCCCCCCTGCTCTCCGGTGTATAAAATATCTCGATGATATCCGTCAGCTTCAGGTTCACGTTACCGCTCAGCCGTCCTTGTGTGGATATCTTGCCGCCCCGGTCATCATCATCAATGGGGGCATTCTTGATCCAATTATAGTTTGCCTGATACATAAGGCGCGGTCTGAACCAACTGATGAGCTCCGGATTGTAATTGAAGGTAAACACTTCATTGAATTGACGGCTCAATCCGGGATTCAGGGACCTGATGATGCCCAGTTTGTCATCCCGGAATTCATCCAGCACATTATTGCCATTCCAACTGTAATCGGCGCTGATCTGATCGGTCAGGCGGTACTTTGACTTTATGGCCCGTGCCATGTTGAACGTATAGGTCTCCAGGGTGGAGTCCGGCAGATCCCGGGTCGTTTTATTTGTCAACGCTTCGCTCAGGTTAGCGGAGAAATCCAGGTTGCTGGGAGTGTAGTATAAACGGGTCTCACGGAGGCGATCTCCCAGCAGGGGGATGGAACCGAACGACTTGAATGGCTGAATATAATTTTCTTCACTGAATTTGATGGGGTAGGCCAGCTGCCCGGTGATATTGCGTGTCTCATTGCTGAGGATAAACTCGGTTGATTCCTGCTTCTGTGAATAGGCTACACTGCCTTTCAAACGATCAAAGGTCTGCCGAACCAACCAATTTTTACTGCGTGTTGATTTATCAAAGCTGGTCTTTACTCCTATCTGTTGACTCCGCTTTTGGATCTCGGCGGGCGCTTGGCGGATGTTACCGGCCAAAATATCTCGTCCGGGCATATACTTCGGGGAGCTGATGGCACTGCTGTAATTCACCGTCAGTGGGGTGCGTACACCCCAGGATTGCGGCAGGAATTGGTGCGGATTGAGCGTCACGTTGGCTTGCCAGTTTTCGGTGGTGACCGCATTGCGGGCGATCCGTTGCTGGATGGTGTGAAACTGGGCATCCTTGCGGGAATAATTGAAGGAGGTAGTCAGCAGATCAGCGAAGTTGACCGCGCCACTCAAGCGCATGGCCACACCCTTCTCTCGGTTCACATTGGTCAACCGCAGCTCATCCATCATAATCCGACCGGTAAGCGTATCCTGCGGATGCGTATTGATCACTCCGGCCAGATAACGGTCGATCCGTTCCAGGGACGGCTCGCCCTTGATGTAAACCTTCATATCATCCAGCTGGTAGACCTTGACGATGTCCGTACCGATGGTATCGGGCTCTTCGGGTGTTACGCGGGAAGTATCCTTCAGGCCCGCTAGTTTATCCAGTTGGATGTGGATATGATTTCTCTTGTCCCATCCGAGATGCTCAAGATCGGGGCCGCCGCTGAACACCTTTTTACGTACTTCGTAGTAGTGGTCCTCGCCCTGCCCCAGCCGCAGCCAGAACACAGCATAGCTGTCATCTTCATGTTCGGTTATCAGGTTGCCTTCGGCATATACATACATATCCATACTGCCGTAGACCAGGTAGGTCCCCGTTTGCCTGGGAATCGATTTTTTAATGGCACCCTTCCATTCCGGGGGAATCCCGCGTCGTCTGCCACTGCGTCTGAAATCCAGCATCAGGGACTGTTCGCGCAGCTCAATGTCATTGAGCCGGTCGTACTCTCCCCGCACGCCCTTCGGCGGGACGTAGTCGTCGGGATTATCTTCCGTATTGGCCACCGTGACGGCCACGCCAGCGAGCGTGTCCGACCAGGCATTGCTCTTTATCTTTGCCATGCCCAATTCTTCCCATTCGTTGCCCACGAACTCGATCTTGGCGATTTGAATCCGGGCCGTCACTTCGCTGGAGGACTGCGCGTCTCCCAGACCATCAATCCAGATCCTCAGATTCTTCACGTGATCCCAGCTGACGGCTCCCTCGCCGACTTTTGTGAATCTAGTCAGCGGTATCCGGAACAATCGCCAACCGGTGTGGGTGCCGTCATCGCGCCTCGTTTCGCCAACCAGAACCGTTGAGTCGAAGTCCTGGCCGGGTTCGAGCTGGAAATCGAAGGTGAAATAGTCGTTCGTCTCATCGGGAAATAGGCCGCCCTGTCCATCCAGATCTTCCGTGTCGGGATAACTTCCTTCCTGGATTTTACTGTTGCCCTCAGTGCCATTGATGTGGTTATTGATTCCAATATTCGGATTACTTGCACGGGAGTTGATGAAGTTGTCGCCGTTAGGATCATTTGGATCGGCCCAGTCCACCCGGGGTCCATCGTAGATACGGTCTCTGTAGTCCGGATGGCCGGCAAGGATCGAATCCGCGACAGCTACATCGTCCTCATCGGCCTCCACAACATCATCATTGTCCCGCCAGTCCCCGTCGTCGTCAGCACGTTGGGCTTCGTCGTCACTGGTGGTCCCGTTCCCGTTGAAGTCGCCTTCGAGGCAGCCCCCCATGCCATCCTCGAACTCGTCCGGGCAGCCATCCAACCCCACATCCTCATCGGGATCCAGCAGACCGTTCCCTTCGCGACGTCCCGCCACCGGACGGTCTTCGGTATCGATATACCCATCGGAATCCATGTCCTCACTAACACTGCCTATATCGATGTGGAGCCGTCCGGTGGTACCTTTAATCCAGATCTCAAAGAATTTGCTGAGCGTCTGATCGTAATCGCTGGCCAACAGGGGATAGGTGATGCCGGCCCAATGCTCATCGGTTACCACTCCCTCAGGACCTCCTTCGAATAAGGCATTGAGAACCAGCACGGTGGTGGTGAGATTTCGGGCTCGGATTGATGTCTGGCGCTGCGGCCAGATTTCCTTCACATTCACATCGATGTAGGGATTCCACCAGGCCAGCTTCCGGCGGTGACCGATATGTTTCCCTTCCGGCAGCGAAGCCGGTTTCCAGGCCCGGTACTGCATCGATGGGCTGGTGGTACGCTTGGCGGCTTCAAAATCATCCACAAAGGCTTCGCCCAACGGATTGGGATTGGGGATCACCTGGGCGATCTCGCCCTCGATGCGGAAATTGCTGGCCGCATCGGTTTCCAACAGTGGCAAACGGTC
>CP070656.1:766847-771264 GCA_020355065.1 Fidelibacterota bacterium
CAAGTGCCCGGCTGATCGGCGCCAGCAGCATGACCATCGTCAGTGTGGCAGCTGAAATCCGAAGTGTTATCTTCATTCGGGTTGATCCTTTGAAAAAAAACCTTAAAAAGGTTATCGACGATTCATTATCAAAATTTCATCAAGATTAATAGCCTGCAATGATGATCGGTATGAACTAGATCACAAATTACCTCCACCTACACTTTGCAGGAATTGGCCGCATACACGACCCATCGCGAGGGCTCGTCAACCGAATGAGCTGCTGAAGCTATGCTGCATGCTATGGTGACTAAAGGCTCCTCTGCTGCCTACATTCCCCACTTCTCCCATGCCTGAAACCAATCGGAGCGTATGATCATGAAAATCGCACTCGTTCAGCAGCCGGCCTCACAGGACCGGCAGGCCAACCGCCAGCGGGGTCTCCAGGCTATAGCAAAAGCCGTTGCAGAAGGCGCCCAGGTGATCTGCTTCGCCGAACTGGCCTTCGATCCCTTTTATCCCCAGAAGCGGGCCACCCTCGATACACTGAACCTGGCGGAGCCCATCCCGGGACCCACCACTGAGCTGTTTGCCGCCCAGGCGGCTGATCTGGGTGTCGTCCTGGTTCTAAATCTCTTTGAGCGTGACGGTGAGCGCACCTACGACACGTCTCCTGTGATCGATGCCGACGGCCGCCTGCTGGGAACCACGCGCATGGTGCACATCACCGACTATCCCTGCTTCCACGAACAGGACTACTACGCCCTCGGTGATCATGGGGCGCCCGTCTATGAGACCGCTTTTGGCCGCGTGGGTGTGGCCATATGCTATGACCGCCACTACCCCGAATACATGCGCGCCTTGGCCTTGGCGGGAGCAGAGGTTGTATTTATTCCCCAGGCAGGTGCTGTGGATGAATGGCCGGAGGGCCTGTTTGAAGCGGAACTGCGCGTGGCCGCTTTCCAGAATGGCTATTTCGTTGCGCTGTGCAATCGCGTGGGACCCGAACCTCGACTGGCCTTCGCCGGCCAGTCGTTCATCTGCGATCCCCAGGGCCATGTGATCGCGCAGGCCGGCCAGGGGACCGAGGAGATCCTCTGTCACGATCTCGACCTTGAACAGGTCGCCCGGTCGCATGCTAGGCGCTTATTCCTGCGTGACCGTCGTCCGGAACTGTATGCCGACTGGCTGATGTGAACTACCGGGAGAGAATGCCTATGTCAGCGGCAGTGGATGGCTGGGATACTCTCGGGGTAGGCTAGCCGGCCGGAATCACTTGTGACGATCCTTACACTCCTTGCAGAGCTGACCATTTAAGGGCTCAGGTTTCCTCTCCCTGGTGAAGAAGTCCTTAGTAGGCCAGTCGGAACAATTGGGGTGCCAGTGCCAGGTGCCTGTGTCCTTCTTTCTCCGGTACCCCAAAGACGGCATTCCTTTGCCCCGGGACAGGGAACGGTTGGTTTCACCGGAATTCATTTGGTCCGTCATTTGAATCCTGTTGCGACCAGAAGTTGAGGGCTATGTCCCGAACGGAATCAACAGCTACGAGTCATATAAAGTGAGGCTAATTGAACACTCTGACCTGGTTCCGGCCACCATTTTTAGCAGTATAGAGTGCCTGATCCACTCGTTCGATCAACGATTCGGCAGTATCGGTGATTCGGAATTGCGCCACGCCGGCACTCACCGTAAACTGGGTTTTGTTGAGAAATTCCTGGGTTTCGATATCGGACCTGATCTTCTCAGCAATGGCTTCAGCGTTCTTCGCGTCGGTGTTCACCGCGAGGATCATGAATTCCTCGCCCCCCCAACGTGCCACCAGATCGCTCTCACGGATAATACTTTTGATTCTCCGGCTGAAGGCTTTCAACACCCCGTCACCTTCCTGATGGCCGAAGGTGTCGTTGATCTTCTTGAAATGATCGATATCAAACATAATCACCGACAAATTGGCGCTATACCGCTTGGCTCGTTCAATCTCGTGCTGGAGAAACTCGGAGAATCTACGGCGATTGAATAACGCCGTGAGGGGATCGAGCGTGGCCAGTTCTTGCAGATCTCTCTGCCGATCGGCTTCGAGGTTATTGCGGTGGTGCTTACCAATCAGGATGATAGCGATGGAGATTAATACCATTATGAAGGCAGTAAGAGTATACTTATAGGCTAATTCAGGTATGAAGACCGGTAGAGAGAGCAAGCCGGCGAGCACAACGAAGTAGAGGATCATTATAGTTCGCATGGGCAGAAGTATACTGCCGATCAACAGCGGCAGGATCATAATGGCAGGTGCGGCATCATTGGGAACTGCGATAATCCGCCAGAGGGAAACCAGGCAGCCGATGATGACGAAGAATAGAGCGCCGGCAAAATGGTATCGGCTCCGGGCAAGCGTATAGGTTACGGTCTGTGTGATCAGGGCGGCCAGCGTGGGCAGGAAGGCTGCCAGACTGTCGTAAGGTGCCAGGCTCTGTCTTATGATGATGGACAGGAGAATGAGCAGGAAGATAACGACCGACAAATTTGCCAGCAGGCGGGCACGGCGGCGCTCATCAGGAGCCTGTACGCGACCGGAGGGTTCGGTGAGGTTGGTCCAGAACTGTACCAGAAGCGATACGCCCTTGGTCATGGTAGCCCGCCCAAGCGGAAGTTGAGAGGCGTGTAATCCCTAACAATCGGCACTAGGGGAAAATTAATACACCGTCGTGATAGAAACCACTGCTTCAACACGACCGTATGAGAACGGTTTCCGGTATCCTTATTCATTCTGGACCGGGCAGAGGAACCTTCTGGCCTTCGGGCACTGGCGATTGATACGACCGGCCGCCGCTGGCCTTCTTAAAGAAGGCCTGGGCATTTTTAGGTAGTTTCCGGTTGGTGAGCAGGTCCACCCCGGTAGCGGCGATTACCTTGGCAGCCACAATGGCCCCCTTGCGTCCGGCAGCGGTACCATGGCAGGCCGTGGCCGCCCAGCTGTGCCAGGGGATCTCCGCAGCTGCGGTCGTGACATTGAAACCGGCAGTGGGAGCTATCCAGCTCACTTCGGCCACATCGGTGGAGCCGCCGCTTACCTTGCCGGGATTATCCGGCAGTGGGATAACCTCCGTATGAAATCCCTGCTGCTCGATACGTAATGCCGCCTGCAGATCCCGGGCGAACTGCTGGTCCTCCCGTGAGAACTCTGGAGATCCTACCCATTCCAGATTGGCCTGGAGTGCCTCCTGCAAAGGTCGGTTCAGCAGATACTCATGAAGACCGGTGATAAAGGTTACTTTATAGGTTGTTTCGGTGGCCAGAGCCGCACCCTCGGCGATCTTCTGGAGCCAATTGTAATTATGTTCTACCGAAGCACGGTCTTTATCCCGCACGAAGTACCATACCTTGGCATAATCCGGTACCACGTTGGGCGCATTGCCACCGTTGGGTACGACATAGTGGATCCGGGCCGTCTCTTGCACATGTTCCCGCATCAAGTTGGCGCCGTAGTTCATCATTTCCACGGCGTCCAGGGCACTGCGGCCACTCCAAGGATCACCGGCCGCATGAGCCGATTGGCCGAAGAATTCCACCATGAAGTTGTTCAAGGCGCGCCCTGGTTGATTGCGAACCTTGGTGGAATCAGAAGGGTGCCATTCCAGGACGGCGTCCAGATCGTCAAAGACCCCGTCGCGCGCCATGTACACCTTGCCAACGCCCGTTTCTTCCGCCGGCGTTCCGAATAGCTTGATGGTTCCCTTCAGGTCATGATGGTCCATTACTGTCTTGAGAGCTAGAGCTGCGCCCACACAGGCGGCACCGAACAGATTGTGTCCGCAACCCTGGCCGGTGGTCACACCATCATCACGGGCTTCTTTTCTTGGAACCGGTGCATTCCCGACGCCCGGGAGGGCATCGTATTCCGCCAGAATGCCGATCACCGGAGAGCCCTTGCCGTAGGTGGCCACGAAAGCGGTGGGCATACCAGCCACGCCGCTGGTGACCGTGAAGCCCGCCTGTTCCAGCTGGTCGGCCAGATACTGTGCCGAGCGCTCCTCAAGTAAGGCTATCTCAGAATAGTCCCACAGGATCATGGACATCTGGTCGATCTGGTCGGTGAGTTCATCCGTGACGCGGACCACTTCCTGTTTGAGGGCAGCAGTGGTCTGACCCAGAGCGGGTGAAAAAGCGCTGGCCATCAACAGGATCCAGATCACCATGATCGTACGAGAGCGTAAGGATTTTATTCTCATCGTGGATTCCTTTGGGGATGTTGTGGGCTTAAAGCTAAAGGGGACAGCCCTCCAGTCCAAGGTTCTGTACGCACCCTTGGTGAAGCATGGTCCATTCGGCCAGTCTGGTTCGGGTCAGGATCGGGCCGGTTTGGTGGTGGGAGAACATTCTCTGCTTGGAGAGACGCCTTCAAGGGTCTATCTTGCTCACACACGGTGCAACAAGGAGACAG
>CP070656.1:771364-774810 GCA_020355065.1 Fidelibacterota bacterium
CGTTGCCATTCAAAATTCCTTATCGTACACGTTACTTTGAATACAATTCAACCACCAGCTGCTCATTCACCTGTTCCGGAATCTCATCACGCTGAGGCTTGGCCAAATAGACGCCGGTGAGTTTGGCTTTGTCTAAATCAAGCCACGGCAGCTGCGTATCATCGGTTATACGACGCATGGCGTTATGGATGGTTTCCATTTTCTTGCTCTTCTCCCTCACCTTGATGACATCGCCAGGCTTCAGCAAATAGGAAGGGATATTGACCACTCTGTCGTTGACCAGGAAATGTCTGTGACTCACCAGCTGGCGCGCAGCCCGGCGCGTGGGAGCAAATCCCAGACGATACAAAGTATTGTCAAGCCGCGATTCCAGCATGATCAGAAGGTTATGCCCCGTCGGTCCACCTTGGGCAGCCGCCTTTTTGAAGTAGGTCCTGAACTGCCGCTCCAAAAGCCCATACAGGTGCTTCATTCGCTGCTTCTCTCGCAACTGCAAACCATACGTGGACATCTTCCTCCGTAAGGTGTTGCCGTGCTGTCCGGGCGGGTAGCTCTTCTTGGGCGATGCGAATTTAGGCGACTCAAAAACTGGGTAATCTAACCGCCTTACGACTTTACCCCGGGCTCCAAGGAATTTTGCCATCGCTTATGATCCTCCCTAGACCCGTCGCCGTTTCGGCGGACGACAGCCATTATGCGGAATAGGGGTCACATCCTTGATCGCGCTGATTGCTAACCCCGCCACCTGCAGAGATCGGATCGCGGCCTCACGTCCACTCCCGGGACCTTTCACCCTGACCTCCACCGTCGTCAATCCCAGGTCCATAGCCTCCTTGGCTGCCTGTATCGCTGCCTGTTGAGCCGCGAAAGGAGTGCTCTTCCGGGAACCTTTAAATCCACTCGTCCCGCCGCTCGCCCACGAAATCACGTTGCCATAGCGGTTCGTCAAGGTGATCAACGTATTGTTGAAATTGGCCTTGATGTGCGCGATTCCCTCAGGCTCTACTAAAACCTTCTTCTTTTTCTTACGTCCTGCTGGTCTTGCTGCCAAACTTGCGTCGCTCCTTCTTCGCTGAGTTAGATCCTTCGGTCCTATTTGGTGCGGGTTCCAATCCCGCGCTTCCGGCCTTTCCTGGTCCGCGCGTTGGTATGGGTGCGCTGACCATGGACCGGCATTCCCCGACGATGACGAAGACCTCGATAGCAGCCGATATCCATGAGCCGCTTAATGTTCATATTCGTCTCGGTCCGCAGCTCACCTTCCACCTTGTGCTTATTGGCAATAATATCACGAATGGTGACCACTTGCTGCTCGCTGAGATCACGTACGGGGGTGTCGAGAGGTACCTTCGCCTCGGACAGAATCTCCCGGGCACGGGAATGACCGATACCATAAATATAAGGCAGAGCGTACTCTACCGACTTGTCACGGGGCAGGTCAACCCCGGCAATGCGAGCCATAGGCTATCATCCTTCTCTGAATTGACATCTTGCGTTCATCCTTGCCGCTGCTTGTGCCTGCCATGAACACAGATCACACGCACAACTCCCCCCCGGCGGATGACCTTGCACTTGGCGCATATTTTCTTCACTGAAGCTCGTACCTTCATAATTGTCCTCGCTTACACCAAAAACTCACTTATAGCGGTAAATGATCCGGCCGCGTGATAGGTCATAGGGCGACAGCTCCACAGTGACCGTGTCACCCGGCAGTATCTTGATAAAATGCATCCGCATCTTGCCTGAAACATGGGCCAATACCTCATGACCATTCTCCAAACGTACCTTGAAGGTGGCGTTCGGCAGGGTCTTGATTATGGTTCCGTCTACCTGGATTCCTTTTTCTTTTGCCATGATGTCAGGTTGTCTCGTATTTCGTTAAGATTTCCGGGCCGTTAGCCGTCACCACAATGGTGTGTTCAAAATGTGCTGATGGTTTGCCATCCGATGTGCACACAGTCCAACCATCGTCCCGGGTGAATATTTCTTTGGTGCCCATATTGATCATGGGCTCAATGGCCAGGCACATACCTTCCCGCAGTTCGACGCCAAATCCCGGTCGCCCGAAATTCGGGACCTGGGGTTCCTCATGCAGTCTGGTTCCGATCCCATGACCGACCAGCTCCCGTACGACGCCAAATCCGGCTCCTTCGGCATGCTGCTGAACAGCGTGCCCGATGTCCCCGACGTGGTTACCTACCGCAGCCGCCCGGACGCCCAGGTCAAGACATTCCCTCGTCCGGTCCATTAATCGCTGTCGGTCTTTATCTACCGCACCCACGGCAAACGTTCGAGCATGATCACCGTAGTAGCTATCCTTGATGGCACCTACGTCGATGCTGACGATCTGTCCCTCTTTCAATGGGGTATCGTCCGGGATACCATGTACCACTGCGTCTTCAACCGACACACAAAGAGTAGCCGGATAACCGTAAAGGCCCTTGAATCCAGGTTCGCCACCCTGACGGCGAATATAGGCCTCCGCAGCCGAGTCCAGCGCCCTCGGAGTGACACCCGGAGCGATCATACCACCAACGATGTCCAAGGTCTCCGTGACAATCCGGCAACTGAGCCGAATTTTCTCAACTTCGTTGGAACTACGAATGTGTATCATCAGGGTGCTTCAGCGATTAGAATCGCCGGCGCCCTCTTATCCGGCCACTTTTCAAAAAACCATCATAATGACGCATCAATAAATGACTTTCGATCTGCTGCAGCGTATCCAAGCCAACACCGACTACAATCAGCAGGCTGGTGCCGCCAAAAAAACTTGCCAGGTCGTAGTTGATCCCGGTGGCTTTCATCAGGATGTACGGAAACACGGCGATCATCGCCAGAAAAATTGAACCTGGCAGCGTGACACGGGTCAGGATGTTATCGATGTATTCCGCCGTTTTCTTCCCGGGTCGAACACCGGGGATGAAACCTCCCTGTTTCTTCATGTTATCCGCTACATCCACCGGGTTGAACGCGATCGCAGTATAGAAATAAGTGAATAGGATGATCATGATACCGAAGATCACCCAGTAGATGGGATGGGAAATGGAAAAGAAACTCATCAGACTCTGCACGATGACACTTTCCCGGAAATAGGTGCCCAGAGTGCTGGGAATGAACATGATCGCCTGGGCAAAGATGATCGGCATGACTCCGGCGGTGTTCAGCCGAAGCGGGATATGAGTCGCTTGGCCTCCATATACTTTTCGTCCCACCACACGCTTGGCATACTGAACTGGAATTCGCCGGGTTCCCTGGGTTAGCCCCACCACCAGACCTATGATAATGATCATGATCCCAAGCAGGATGACATCCAGGAGTATATTGCGCAGCTGCTGATTGATCAGCGTGATCTCCTTGAGCAGTACATTCGGAGCCCTGGACATGATGCCAACCATAATAATCAAGGATATCCCGTTGCCCACACCGTGCTCGGTGATCTGCTCCCC
>CP070656.1:774910-778174 GCA_020355065.1 Fidelibacterota bacterium
GGGTATCCGGTCATCCTTTCCACGGGTCACGGCAAACAGGATCGCTCCCAGGAAGGTGAACATTAGGGCGATCAGGTAAGCCATAAAGTCTTCTTCTCCGAAACCTATCAAGAGAGCAACGGCCGTACCCAGCGCTGCCACCTGGGCTAGGGACAGATCCACGAAGATGACTCCTCGGGTCACCACGTGGAGCCCCAGGTACACATGAATACCGGTGAGAACCAGGGCCGCCAGCAGCGGCCAAACGATCAGATCCAAGGCATCCAACATATCAATCTCCTAACGCTTCAGCCAGTGCATGCAGATTGTAATCGAACACATCCAGGTACGAGTCCACCCCCGGCAGCGCTTCCACCGATTGGGCCAGTTTGATCACCTTCGCCCCCGTCCTATCCGCCAGGAACCTGGGAGTCTGGTCACTGAAATAGGACTCCATCCCCACGACCAGGATCGTGTCCTTCTGGACTATGTCCAACAGTCGGTTGAGGTGGGCCGGCGAGGGAGGCACTCCCGGTTTCGGTTCCAGGAACTGCACCGTCTCCAGACCAAACCGCCGGGTGAAATAGGGCCAGGAGTTGTGGTAGAACATGATCTTCCGGTCCTTGAGTGAAGCATACTCCTCCAGCCAATGAGCCAGTCGCTCGTCGACCTGCCGCTCGAACTCAGCCAGGTTAGCCTCGAACACCGCTCGCCCTTCCGGATCGGCCTCAACAAGCGCCTCGGTGATGGTGCGGGCGAGAACCTTCCCGTTGACCGGATCCAGCCAGTAATGGGGATTCCCGAACCGATGGATATCCCCCAGGCTGGCGTCCACCTTGCGGGTGGGCACCTCCAGCCGCTCGATGTCCTTGCTGCAATCCACAATCCGCAGCTTCCGGTTGCGCGAGCCGTCGATGATACGGTCACTCCACAGGTCCAGCTCCATGCCCACCATCAGGTACAGGTCCGCCTTCTTGACCTTCAGCATGTAGGACGGCAGCACCTCCACGTAGTGGGGATCCTGGTTGCCCCGGGCGATGCTGGTCACCGTCACCCGGTCCCCCCCGATCGCTTCCGTGATATCTTTCAAATCCGTGGTAGCCGTGACAACCCGTACCCTACCGGATGCGATCGTCAGAAATAGGATCAATCCTATACATATCCGTTGCATCGCCTCCTCCTAAAATCTGTGCGGTTTATGTGGTCCGAGCGACCAGATGATCTGCCCGATGACCATCACCTCTCGTTCACCTCCCTGATCCACACCTGTTACTGCAAGCCGGAATACCGATGATTCCTCCACCGGGCTATAGCCCAGGAATACGCCTGCAGAGTAATGGGTCTCTTCCTCGATATCTGAATGATAATCCAGCACCACTCCCCAATTCCACACCTGGCTAAACTGGAGGTTGGCAAAAGTATAGACGGCATGGGCGGGCTCTGGTTCGTCAGCCTCCACCAGGAAATACTCGCCCTGCCACGTGAGGGACCGATACCGGTCGGGGCGCCACCTGAATTTGAAATCCACACCCGTCAGTCTCCGGACACCTTCGTCAGCCGTGCCGATGAAATGGCTCACACCCATTTCCAGATGGGCTACCGGAGTCAGGTCGACAAAATGCGACCAGCGGGCATTGTAGGCCGGTTGCGATTTCTCCGATTCATGTTCATGGTCCTCCCCTAATTCCCCCTCATTCCCATCCTCGTGATGATGGTGGGCGATGCCGTTCGCGAATCCCCCGGCGGACAGCTTACTGTACCAAGGCAACGGTAGCAGGACATCCACCTCCAGGCCAGTGCCGCTCCACATCTCATCGCCCAGGACGGCCGTAACTGCTCCGGGTGCCTGGATAAAGGCGTAGGTATGCATGTGCTCCTTGTTGATCTTCCCCAGGTCGGGCCGGAAGCAGCCGCTTCGAAGACCCAGCCCCAAGGGCAATCCCCGCTCGATACTCAGGTAAGCCTCTTCCAGTTCCACAGCCCCCTCACCCGCATGCTTGTGTAGAAAGACGTCCGCCCGGGCGAAGGGATTTACATAGCCCTGGATCGCCAGCTCCACCCCGGAGGTGGTCAGCTCGCCATCATCAATGATCAGGTCACCGACCACACTGAGGTCGGGATTCATGGTGGTCTGAGCCAGCCCTAATCCTGCATTGATGAATATAATACATATCAACTTGCGCATCGTTTCTCCTTGGGAAGCCAAGCCAAAATCACCATCACGCCTGCAACGCCAGCAGAAGGCTGCCGGCCAGACCATGCATCTTTGGCCGGTGCCGAAAAGGAACTAGAGGGAGCGGGGAGGGGCGCGGGTGGCGTGATAATAGCGTGCGCTGATCAGTCGCGGTTGATCAGTGGTGCGCACATAGGGCGAAAAGCTGACCACCTCACATGGGGAGCTGCAGGGCACCATAATGGCCTGAACGATGCCCGGTCCCCGCAACCAGTGGCAGTCCAGGTGATGGACATTTTGAGCTAAGATCGGTTGTCCGTTGTCCGGCACAACCTGGTCCACAGGATCACCCAGATAATGACCGTGCAGGTTACTCACATAGGGCACGATGGTAAAGACCATCACCGCTATCATGGTCGTAACGGAGCTCAACCTGTTCATAGGCAATTATATGATAATAATTGATGCATCTTAGTGTTCCAAGGTATTTGTACAACAAGGGATCACGTATGCGTGGTCTATAGTCTGATTTATCTCCTGGCAAACTTGGGAATTTCGGCTTCATGGCGGCTCTTGAATGCTGCATATGCCTCGCTGTCCGTGTAATCGATGATGCTGACGATCTGCTCGTCCTTGATGGTGAGGACCGAGCAGGTCCGAACCTCCAATACATCCTCGGGGTGATCGGGCAGCCAGCTGCGCTCGTGGATTTCCACGAAGACCTTGCCGTGGGCTTCATCCTCGTACCACTCCCGGGCGAGCTCCTGGTATTCAAAACCAGGTCCCAAGCCCACTTCCCGCTTCTCGAAGGACTCGATGACCCGTTCCCGGCCTTCGAACCGCCCGCCAATGGGCGGTTGACCAGACATCTCGTAGGTCATGTCGTGGTGCAATACATTCCGCAGTCCCTCGACATCCCCGCTGAAGAGGGCATTCTCAAAGGCCTTACCGATGTCGATATAACGTCCCATGTCTTGCTCCTAACTAGTGAACGGAACTCGTAGCGGCCTTCCGCCGAACCGGTGGGATCAATACCAGGGTCAACGCCGTGAGACCGGCCAGCGACAGGTAGGTTATGGTAAAAACCCAGGTCGGGAAGTCATAGTACAGCA
>CP070656.1:778274-781231 GCA_020355065.1 Fidelibacterota bacterium
CCCCAACCCGTTGAGTTCGGCGGAGCGCCACTGCTGGCAGGATACCCATCAGTTGCCTCCAATGGAACCATCTACTTCGGGCACCGATCACCCGGAAATGTCGGCGAGGGTGACCTGCATCGCTCCAAATTCAGGTTGGGTTCGTACGGTCAACCTGAAAATCTGGGTCGCACCGTCAACACGGTTTACAGTGAAGGTGATATGTGTGTGGCGCCCGATGAGAGTTTCCTGATCGTATCCTGCTGGAACCGGCCCGATAACAATGGTGAGAGTGATCTATACATCAGCTTCCGAACCGAGGATGGTACGTGGACATCCTTGTTGAATATGGGCAGCACGATCAATTCAGAGGCGAACGAGAATTGCCCCACTATCTCGCCTGATGGGAAATACTTTCTATTCTTCCGGTACTATCCGGAGACTTCTGCCGCCATCACCTACTGGATCGATGCCAAGATCATAGAATCACTTCGGGCAGCCGCGAAGGGGAAGAGTTAGCTATTTGGGGCCCGGTTCAAGACGGGAGTGTCGTGAATCTCGTGGGTCTCCGGAACCGGAGGTCGTGGATTCCCGCGCCTTCGGCGGGGTACCGCCCCGATTCGCTTCCCGCGGGACTGAAGGATTCCCCATTACTTGTTATGATCCGGAGAATTACGTACTTTGCGCCAGCAGGCTTCTATTCGAAGACTCCCATGCTTATTGTTGGGCCTGGTTGCCGCTGCGGCACTGGTCATTGTCCTGCCTGAGTAATCAAGTTCCGAATATGTAAATGTCCCGACGTGACGAGTGCCCATGGGTATCGGCACTCATTTCTCCCCAAGTTGAGGAGAACAGGGAGATGACAAAACATATGCAATCCTTTGACTTTTCCATGACAATCCCCTGTTATTCATCTTGTACCTTATCAAGCAAAGAGGGCAACTACGATGTTCATACGGAGGAACGCAAAATGATAAGGGTACTGCTACTTATCGTGCTTGCGTTGATTGCAGGTGGCTGCACCCAGCAACGTTTGATGCAGAGCATTACTCCATCGGAACGGATCACCCCGGCCGCACGGGATAGCAAGTACCTAAAAGCACATATGCGCGACGGCCAAGTCTACATTTTCTCTCGATGGGCCGTCTCAGAGAACGGGCTGGTTGAGGGATCCGGCAGGCAATTAAACCTCGAGCGAGCTGAGGTGCACAGGGGAGAGCTGAGCGTGCCCATCGACTCTGTGGTCATCTTTGAATCCAACCAGGTAACCTCCAATCCCGCCATTGCCGGGCTGACTCTAATAACCGGTGCTTCACTTGCCACGACCATGTTCTGCCTGATCAATCCGAAGGCCTGTTTCGGATCGTGTCCCACATTTTATGCCTCGGACGGAAACGAGATGGTTATTCAGTCAGAAGGATTTTCCTCGAGTGTCCTGCCGGCCCTTGAAGCCCGTGATATTGATGCTTTGTATCATGCCAGGGCTATGGAAAGCCCGGTTCATATTAAAATGACCAATGAGGCTCTCGAAACCCATGTGGTACGCAGTGTACACTTGCTTGCCGTCCCTCAAGAGGGTGATGACCGCATTTTTGCTACCATCGATGGGGAGTTCTGGCGTGCAGGACAGACAATGGCCCCCTTTGCTTGCCTGGCGCCTGAGGGAGATTGCCGCTCAAGCCTATTGATGATGGACGGTAAGGAGCGCTTCAGTGTCACCGATGGGCGGAACCTGGCGGCCAAGGAGGTCCTGGAATTGACCTTCGAGGACATACCGGCGGGCAGGTTGGGATTGGTGATCGGTTCACGGCAGACGCTGCTGACCACGTTCCTCTTTTATCAGGGATTGGCCTACCTGGGGCAGAAGATGGGCAGCACCTTTGCCGATCTCGAACGGAACGGGATTCAGATGGACCATCCTCTGGGATCCGTGGGCGAGCTCCTGGGAGGCATAGAGGTGCACATCCAGGATGATCAGGGAGAATGGCGAGTGGTAGGCGTGGACGATGAGACGGGACCGATCGCGACCGATGTAAAGATCATGCCTTTGCCCCCGATGACGCCTGGCCGCCAGAAACTTCGTCTTCGGATGACAAAAGGACATGTGCGACTGGATTATGTAGCCCTGGCAGTGATGGATGAACAGGTGCAGCCAATTCGCCTGCAGCCCATGCGGGTCGAAAAAGCTGGGGCAACTGACGAAGAAAGCTTACACAGTTTGATGGATCCGGCGCAGGCACTGGTGACCTTGCCGGGCGATAGCTACACATTGACCTATGAGTTGCCTCAGACACGAGGGAGCTACGAACTGTTCCTTGAAAGCCAGGGATACTATCTGGAATGGATGCGGGATGTATGGCTGGCGGACGAGAACCTCCGGTTGGCCAGGGAATTATTCAGGAAACCCGAGAAGGCCCTGCGCCGTCTCGCGCCGGAGTACAAGAAAATAGAAGCCTCGATGGAAGAGGTCTTCTGGAGCAGCCGCTATGCACGGCCGTAAGACGCTTCTACTAGTGGCTGCAGGGTTGCTGCTCCCGGCGTGCGCGACTTTCCGCGCCCCGCGGGGATGGCTGGAGTCGGCGGAGGTCGAGGCCCAACAGGCCTACGGTGGATGGATGTCGATCTGGCTGAATCAAGCGGGAGGTCCCCCTGATCTGGAATGAGAGCTCCTGGCCATACATGCCGATACAGCCTGGGTGCTTACTCTGGGAGGCGAGTTGGTGCCCTCCACGATGGACGAGATGCTTAAAGCTCGGCTCGAGATTTACGATCCGGAATTGGCGCAAATAAGAATGGTTGTATTCATTGGGATTCTCAGCACTTTTTCACATGGTTGGGGTATGATCTTTTCAGCGCCTATTTGGGCGCTGGGTGGGTTGTTGACCGATTGGGCGGTCGCGCGGTCGGCCATCGTTAATGTCATGATGACTCCCTGGGCGGGTCTGAAAGTTCATGCCCGCTATCCTCAAGGCCTTCCA
>CP070656.1:781331-785646 GCA_020355065.1 Fidelibacterota bacterium
AAGCCGGAGATATTGAGTTCGGCCGGGTCGGCCTCCACCTGGCCGAAGTCGGGATTGAGGGTCAGGTCCAAGGTCAAGTTATTGGTGATGCCCACTTTCAGGTCGGCACCCAGGTTGCTGCCCAGGTCGTAGGTCTCGGGGTGGACGGGAGTTTTGTAATCCTTGGCGGCGGCAAAGCGTCCGGTGGAGTAGGGAGCGAAGTAGATCCGGCGCTGTCGGGGGATGTCCTTGAGGTTGTTCAGGCGGCCGTAATGGCGGACCCAGCCGGTCTCATCCTTGGGCCAGAAGGACCAGAAGTCGTCTTCGTTCTTGCGGGAGATATAGCGGTAAACCTGGAGGCCCCAGGCATGGTTTTCACCGTTGGAGAAGCGCAGTTCGCGGAAGGGAATACGGAACTCGGCTGACCAGCCGTCTTCCTGGATGGCCGCCTTGCCCTCCCAGATGGCATCCCAGTTCATATCATGGTTCTCATCGTCGTAGCGGCGCAGGTCCCGTTTCACACCCAGGGGATTGAGCCAGAACTCGAAGGCTGTGCGGTGATCATTGTAGCTGTCGAACGATACGTGAACCCAGTCGCTGGGGATTTCCTCATCGCGGCGGCTCAGGATACTACGGATACCATCGGGATCGGAGTCGTAGGCCTTGATGCCGACGTAGAGGTATTCGTCGTCGTACAGAATGGCGAACTCAGTGCGTTCGGTGGCGGTTTCTCCTTCCAGGGGGTCACGCTGGGTGAAGTTGGAGGCGTATTGGGCCTGCTGCCAGCCCTCGTCCTCCAGATACCCGTCCACGCGTACATGGCTATTGATACGCAGGGCTTCGAGAGATGGTGGCAGGTCCGGAATCTCGATATCCTTATTCTCGCCGCCGGACAGAATAGTTATAAGCAGTAAGAGCGAAAGTGTCCCGCGTATTTGCATGACTGATTCCCCCGTTAGTCTACCTGTATGGGATTCAGTTATGAGACATGTTGACTAGGCGAAAGGTTGTCAGAAAGGTTGCGTTGTTGATGACGCAACAGTTATTCGTTGAAATGGGTCAGGATGGAGGGACAGGCTTCAGTGGGTTGCTTGGGCCTGGCTGGGCAAATGGATGGTGATCATGGTTCCGCGCCCCAATTCTGAATCGATCCACATACGGCCGTCGAACTGCTTGGTCACGAAGTAGGCTTTGGTCAGGCCGAAGCCGCCGCCCCTGGTTTCCCTGTCCCTGACATTCTCGGCGCGGGCACCGAAGTCGACGACGTGCTCGAGCTGGTCAGTGGGGATGCCGCGACCGTTATCCTCAACGACAAAGCTCAGGTCCAGTCCATCGTCATCAAGGCCCGTAATAATGGAACCACCGAGGTCGGTGTATTTGCGGGCATTGGCGATGAGGTCCCGCATGACGTCCTGAAAGATGGCGGGCATATAGATCGTATCGCCATCGATGCTGGTGATGCTGAAATTGACGAAGTAGTCGAGCGAATGCTTGGCGGCGATGTTGTAGACGATCCGGTAGCGACCCTGGGCATTCCGTTCAATGGCCGCGAACACGTTGGTGAAGTTGGCGGTAAGTTCGTCTATTTTGTGTCGCACCCACATCTCCGGCTGCTGCTCACGAGCCAGGATCTCACGCACGCGCACGTCCAGGATATTGAAGATGGATTCGATATTCTCGGTATGCGCTGTCATGGTTTCCGATGTACGCATGTCCGGATGGGCCTCCAGTACACTGTGGATATTATCGCGGATCAGCTGCTTGCTGGTTTCAATGGTCCGCGCTGTTTCGATCGCGGCGCGGGGATCCGAGAGGGCGGCCACGATCTCCTTGCAGTGCTGGATGCTGGGGGCGAGTATCTTCTTATCGCCCAGGAGGCTGCCCATCTGATAGAAAACGCTCACCAAGACATTGATGATATTCAGGAAGCTGTGCATTTCCAACAGGGAGGTCTGTTCGTCTGACAGGGTGAGAGGCTTGGTGATTTCGACTTTCATAGGATGGCTCCCGATACAGGTAGAGGTTGCTTGATCATTTCAGAGGGTGGGGCAATCTCCGGCCGAAACTAGCAGAGCATGGTCTCTCTTCCAAGGATTTGTTTTGTTCCGCAAGGAAGAGGCATAGGGATTGGTGGTTCGATTACGGTCCCGGCAGTTGGGCGGCACTGCTAAAGAAGGTTTGGGCGATCCATCCGGCGATGGGTGGGAAGATGCAGGTGCTGGCGAAGCGGATGAGGGTGAGTTTCCAGCCCAGGATACCCACTTCCAGGGGCAGGCGTGAGAAGGCCCACAGGGACCAGCCGGTGAGGAAGGCGACCATGGTACCGATGCCGGCTCCCGAGTGCCAGAGCCCGGTGGCGACGGGCAGGCTGACGTAGGGGCCGCCGGGGGCCAGACCGCCGGCGAGTGAGCCGATCATCAAGCCGCGGAAGCCGGATTCGGCGCCCACCCAGCGGGAGATCAGGTCCCTGGGGAGCATGGCCTGGACCATGCCGGCCACGATGAAGGCGCAAACGAGGATGGGTAAGATCTGCAGGAGCATGGTGGCGGTGGACCGCAGGCCGGTGAGGTGTTCGTTGTAGCCGCGAAGGTAGCCAAGAACGAGCAGAGCCAGGGCGAGAGTGCCCATCACGAGGGTGGGGACGAGCATGGTGGAACCTTTTCTTTTCGTAGTTTTCAATGCACAGTCTCGTTGGCAGGGCGTGAGCTGCTAATGTCCTCAAGCAGGTTTTGGCGAGAGATGGGAAATCATCGATATGGGGATCTAGGGCAGGTTGAACTGCACTCCAAGAAGAGGCCTTCCCCTTGATGTGGTCATATATAGTACAGGAGCGTACTTAGCCTGGACTGGGGCGCCTTTCTTATAGTGCCTGCTCAGATTAAAGCCCCAGGTGGCCCCCACCGCTGTAAAAAAGGGCCACAGGACAAGGGGCCAATCCCGGTCGACCACCAGGTTTCCCCCAAGGACGAAACCGACGATACTGCCCATTCCGGTGACCAGGACAGATCCCCGCTCTGTTCCCCGATTGCCGATGATACAGACCCCGACAGTGCTACCGACTGGCATCCCAATAGCGGCGCTGACCATAGCAGCCCACAAGCTGCTTGCGCCGATGTCGGGCATAAACAGAGAATCCACTGGCGTACCCCGGTCTCTCTCTGACAGATAAATAGCGGTGTAAAGACCCAGGAAACCAGCTATACCTCCAATGGTAACAACTCCTGTTTCCAGAGCAACTGTGCGGTGTCTGAGAGGGGGCCGAGCAACAAACGATGAGTCAGGTTGAGTTGTCCGGGCCAAATTCCCTGCGAGGATTACCAAGATAAGCAGCGTTCTGACAAGCCTGTGGTTCATGCCAACACCATGTTCCCTGCGGTAACTACCTTCCTGACCGGATTCCAGCCGAAGGTATAGCCCAGCCAGCGGTGGTCGGGTATGTCGCAGATGACCAGGTCGGCGCGCTTGCCGGGTTCCAGGCTGCCGATCTCGTTGCCCAGGTGGAGGGCGTGGGCGGCGTTGATGGTGGTGGCGACCAAGGCTTCGGCCACGGACATATGCAGCAGGCGGCAGGCCAGGGCGATGACCATGGGGATGGAGGGGGTGAAGGAGGAGCCGGGATTGAAATCGGTGGCGAGGGCGACAGGGATGTCGGCGTCGATGAGTTTTCGTGCTGGGGCAACCTCCTCCAGGCCCAGGTGGAAATTGACGGCCGGGAGGAGGACGGCGACGGTGGACTCGGCGGTGGCCAGTGCATCCAGGCCGGCAGCGTCGATATGCTCCAGGTGGTCGATCGAGACGGCCCCGAAGCGGGCGCCCAGAGCGGCAGCCCCGGAAGCAGTGAACTGCTCAGCGTGGAGTTTCAGGCCGAATTCCAAATTGCGGGCATAGGTGAGGAGGCGCTCCGTTTCGGCCAGGGTGAAGGCTTCCTCCTCGCAGAAGACGTCGAAGAACTGCGCCAGTTCATGCGCTTTGATCTCGGCGGCAGTGGACTCGATGAGATCCAGATAGGCGCTGCGCTGGGCAGTGTGTTCGGGTGGCACCACGTGGCCGCCCAAGTAGGTAGCTACGACGGAAGGTAGTTCCTTCTCGTTCAATGCTCGGGCCACTTCCAGCATCCTGATCTCGGTATCGCGGTCCAGACCGTAGCCGCTCTTGATCTCGAGAGTAGTGGTGCCGTGTTCCAGGCAGCGGTGGAGCCACGTGCGGGCCTGGGTGAGCAAGTCATCGAAGGAGGCCTGGCGGGTAGCCCGAACGGTGTTCAAGATGCCGCCGCCTTCCCGCAGGATATCCAGATAGGGTTTCCCCTGCATGCGGGCTTCCCACTCGGCGGCCCGGT
>CP070656.1:785746-792835 GCA_020355065.1 Fidelibacterota bacterium
AATGCCCTCTACCGCCCCGGACCAATGGCCTATATCGACGATTTCATCGATCGCAAACACCACCGCAAGGAAATCATCTATCTGGATGCGAATCTCGAGCCAATCCTCAAAGAGACCTACGGAATTATCGTTTATCAGGAGCAGGTGATGCAGATCGCTCACGCGATTGCCGGCTTTACACTGGCGCAGGCCGATATCATGCGTCGAGCCATGGGGAAAAAGAAAAAGCGTGAAATGGCCCGCATGGAGACCGCTTTTCTCCAGGGCGCCCGTGCCAACGACATTCCCGACAAGACTGCTCACGAAATCTATGATCTCATAGCCCGCTTCGCCGAATATGGATTCAATAAAAGCCACAGCACCGCCTATGCGCTGGTAGCTTACCAGACGGCGTACCTGAAAGCTCACCACCCAGCGGAGTTCATGGCCGCAAACCTTTCCTCCGAGATGAACAATCCCGATCGCATGCCCATATTACTGGCCGAAGCTCACGCCATGGGGCTGGAGGTGTTGCCGCCGGACATCAACCACTCCGGCCGCAATTTCCGGGTAGACTCGCAGGGGCGCATCCGGTTTGGCTTGAATGCCATCAAACACGTGGGACAGAAGGCCGCGGACCATATCAAGACTGTAAGGCAAACACGGGGCCATTGGAAAACACTGCACTCGTTCACCGAATCCGTCGATCTCCACTTGGTTAATCGCAAAGCCTTGGAATGCCTGATCAAATCAGGTGCCTGCGATAGCCTCGACGGCACCCGGCACCAGAAATACGTACTCCTCGATGAAGCCATCAAGTACGCGCAAGGAATGCAAAGCAGTACTGATCCCAACCAGGAAAACCTGTTTGGAGGAGAGAAACAGGCAGCCGTCGTTTCGGAACCGGCCTTGCCGCAGGTTCCACCCTGGAGCGATGAAGAACACTTCGAAATGGAGAAATCACTGACCGGTTTCTATCTTACCGGGCACCCTTTGGAGGCCTTTGAGGAGGACCTGCAGGAATTCTCAAACTACAACTTCTCGGATACACAGGATGCATACCGCCTGGAACAACTGCGAGTTGGCGGATTGGTCTCCCAGCTCAAGCCCCATCATACCAGGAAAGGTCTGCCCATGGCCTTCTTCACCCTCGAATGTTTGACCGGCAATGCCGAGGTGGTTGTCTTTTCAGACCTGTTTGCACGGGTGAAGGACCTTATCATCAAAGACGCCAAAGTGTTCGTAGTCGGGCGCGTTTCCTCACGTGGGACAGCATCCAATAGCAGCCAGAGCATCGACAGCATGGTAACCAACGGGAATCACGGTCCCGACACGATGCTCAAGCTCCTGGCCGAAGATATTATTCCCCTGGAAGATCTGCGCAAACGCTTGGCCAAGCGTATCAATCTAAGACTTCACGTGAGTCGGCTGGAATCAGGACTTGTACAGCAGCTCCGCACTATATCCGACCGTAATCGCGGGTCGTGCGAGCTGTGGCTGCACATCGCGGATGATCGTGATGCGGACAGCTACGGTCAGCCTCAAACACGGCGTATCCGGTCCAGCGATCTTCAGGTTACACCAGCCTCTGGATTCATTCGCGAACTGAGGAGTCTCTTGGGCAGCGAAAATGTCTGGATCTCCTGATGGTGGCCGTCCTCCAGCGGGTAGCCAATGCTCAAGTAACTATCGAAGGACAAACCACCGGAACCATTGGCCACGGGTTGGTAATCCTGCTGGGGATTCACCGTGATGACACCGAAGCCGATAGCACCTTTCTCATTGAAAAGACCGCCACAATGCGTATCTTTAACGATGATGCCGGGAAAATGAATCTATCTATTCAGGATGTGGGTGGTTCCGCCCTGGTCGTGAGCCAGTTCACTCTGGTTGGAGATTGGCGCAAGGGTCGGCGGCCGAGCTTCATCGAGGCAGCGCCTCCTGAGAAAGGAAACCTGCTCTACGAACATTTCATGCGTGGCCTGAAAGAGTATGACATTCCTGTTGAATGCGGTATCTTTGGAGCTATGATGCAGGTACAGCTGGTCAATGATGGCCCCGTTACCTTTGTTCTAGACAGCAAGGAGCGCTGAGTGGAGAAGAGGATTCGCATCGTCATGGCAAAGCCCGGGCTGGATGGTCATGACCGGGGCATCAAGGTCCTGGCGCGAGCCTTTCGCGATGCGGGCATGGAAGTCATCTACTTGGGCTTGCGTCAGACACCTGAAATGATTGTCCGGGCTGCCGTCCAGGAAGATGCTGACGTGATTGCTCTATCGATCCTCTCCGGTGCTCACCGGTCCATCTTTCCCAAAGTACAGCAGCTCATGCACGAGGCCGGGCTGGATAATGTTCTCCTCACCGGGGGCGGCATCATACCTAAAAAGGATATGGAAATCCTGCAGCAACAAAGGGTGGGAAGACTATTCGGTCCCGGGAGCTCCCTGGCTGAGATAATCGAATATGTGACCGCCTGGGTGGAAGAGCACCGCTCGAATCCTGATAATGAATCTGGGGACCGATGACTTCCGCCAAGCATCCATCCAAAGAGGCCTTCCTCCAGGCAGCCCGTGAAGAAGCACTCCTAGGGGGCGGCAAGGACCGCCTTGAACAGCAGCATGCCAAAGGCAAACTGTCCGCCCGGGAAAGACTGGACCTCTTCCTGGACAAAGGCTCCTTCACGGAAATGGATATGTTTGTACGCCACCGCTCCAGAGATTTTGGCATGGATGACAATCGCCCGCTGGGAGACGGCGTGGTCACCGGCTATGGCACAGTGGACGGCAAACAGGTGTTCGTTTTCTCGCATGATTTCACTATTTTCGGCGGCTCACTATCAGAGACTTTCTCCGAAAAAATCTGTAAGGTAATGGACCTGGCGCTGAAGGTGGGCGCACCTGTCGTAGGCTTCAACGATAGCGGCGGAGCTCGTATTCAGGAGGGTGTGCTGAGCCTGGGCGGCTATGCCGATATCTTTCTGCGCAATACACTCGCCAGTGGCGTGGTGCCCCAGATAAGTCTCATCATGGGTCCCTGTGCAGGTGGTGCCGTTTACTCCCCTGCTATCACCGACTTCATCATCATGGTCCGGGGTACCAGCCATATGTTTGTAACGGGACCCAACGTTGTTAAGACCGTTACCCATGAGGATGTGTCTTTCGAAGATCTGGGTGGCGCGGACTCCCATGCCACCAAGAGTGGAGTTGCCCACCTGGCATGCGATAACGAGGTGGAGGCCATCAAGAGCGCGCGGCAGCTGCTTGGCTATCTACCCGCTAATAATTTGGAAAGCCCCGTCACCCTGGCCACCGAGGATCCGGACGACAGGGAAGAATCCCAACTCGATACTCTGGTACCTGAGAATCCGAATAAGCCCTACGACATGCACCAGGTAATTGCCGCCATCGTCGACAATGGCGAGTTCCTCGAGATCCACCCTGGGTATGCCACCAACATTATCGTGGGATTTGCCCGGGCCGGAGGCCGGTCCGTTGGAATCATTGCCAATCAACCATCACATCTGGCAGGAGTTTTGGACATAGATTCTTCCATCAAGGGTGGACGTTTTATACGCTTCTGCGATGCGTTCAATATCCCCCTGGTGACCTTAGTCGATGTACCCGGCTTCTTACCCGGTACGGACCAGGAATGGCGCGGGATCATTCGCAACGGTGCAAAGCTGCTGTACGCCTATTGTGAAGCCACCGTTCCGAAGGTGACCGTCATCACCCGTAAAGCCTACGGCGGCGCCTATGATGTGATGAGCTCGAAACATATCCGCGGCGATATCAATCTGGCCTGGCCCAGCGCTGAAATTGCCGTCATGGGTCCCAAAGGCGCCGTTGAAATTCTTTGGAAACGAGACATCCAATCCGCCGATAATCCGGACTCCCTGACAGAGAAGCTGATTGAGGAGTACCGGGAGAAGTTTGCCAATCCTTATATAGCGGCGGAACGTGGCTTCATCGATGACGTGATCTTACCGCGACAGACTCGACCCCGCCTGATTGATGCACTAGCCATGTTAGAAACGAAGATAGACACCAATCCGCGCAAGAAACATGGGAACATTCCGCTATGACTGCCCCGCTGGATGCCGAATCCCAACCGAGATCGAAACGAGATAGGAAACTCGATCTAGAACATCACTTCGCCCAGCAATTTGACTCGCTAACCTACACACTCCTGGCTGATCATTATCTCCAGGAGGGCGATCTGGACCGGGCTCGAAAGGTCTGCCAGATTGGATTGGATCATCATCCCAAGCATGCTCCCGG
This sequence comes from Fidelibacterota bacterium, assembly GCA_020355065.1. Taxonomy (GTDB): domain Bacteria; phylum Fidelibacterota; class Marinisomatia; order SCGC-AAA003-L08; family TS1B11. The sequence continues at coordinate 790,003 of CP070656.1, forward strand.
ACTTTTCCTTCTGGCCACCATGGCCGTGCGCGAAGGTCAGATGGAAACCGCGGAAGAATTGCTTCTGCAAACTCTGAACGCCGACGAATATCACATCGAAGCCGCTGAGCTTCTGGTAGCCATTCAGGAACGGCTGAAACGCAAGAAATCCGCTCTCGAACAAGCATATCGACGTTTGCTTACTGCCAATCCGCTCAGCCGCAGCGCACAGGACCGACTCCATCGCATCCTCGCCGAGAAACAACTGGTAGAGGAAGTCAAGGCACATCTGGAGGAATCGAAAGCCGATGTCCTCACCGAGGAAGCCGGTGCTGCCGTTGTTGCAGATCAGGACATAGACCAACTCGAACAACCCACCCTCGAGAAGGCAGCTGATGACCAGGAGGCTCCTTCCACCCCTACAGTAGCCCCTTTCTCCCAGCCCTCTGATGATGACGATTGGAGCTGGGAAGCCAACATCAAGCGGCTGGCAGGCATGGTCGCCACTACTGACACGACTGCGGCTGAGATCGCGCCATTGACAAAACCGCCAACGGGTTTGGCTGAAACCGAGCGCGAAAAACCGGTACCAACACCTGAGAAGGTGACCGGCGATGTCATCGATACCGTTGCCACCGAGGAACAGGAGGCGGCAGCTGATGAGCGGGAGATTCCCTCATTACCGACCGATGAAACTGCGCCGGTTGAGACCACACCGGCGACGGAAATTTTCGAAACCCTGGCAGACAAGGAACGGCTGGCCGCCGAATCCGACCGGATTGATATTACCAGATCTGAGGAGGATATCAGACCAGAGACCGCACTTCTTGCTGAGCTGGATCAAGACTTGCAGGGAGATAAAGATCTTTGGGGACCCGAGGGTGCGCTTGCCGATATGGAAACCGCGCTCGAAGAACGGAAAGATTACGCTGCCGAAACAGAGGACATCGGGGACGAAGGCCAGCCTTTTGAACCCAGCGTGGAGACAACCGACACGGATACAAGCTCTGAAGGGGAAGTCATCGACACCTTGGGTATCGAAATCAAAGAGGCCGACGAAGATGTTGTATTACCCGGTGTCGTCTTTACGCCGGAAGACGAGACCGAGGTCAAGCCCAGCGAACGGGAAGACCTGGCGGCATTAGAGGGCACGGAGGAAGTTGTGCCCTTCGATCCAGGGTCATCGGGATCAGAGCCTGTCGTGGAATCTGAGATGGCTAGTCCCCCCCTTACCACTATTGAACAAGGAGAAGGAGAGGAACACATCGAGCCAGAGGATGCGATGACTGACATGGATACTGGGACTGAAGGCGAGGTCATCGACACCCTGGGCATCGAAACCAAGGAAGCGGATGAAGATGTGGTACTGCCCGGTGTCGTTTTCACCCCGGAAGATGAGATCGCGGTCAAGCCCAGCGAACAGGAAGACCTCACGGCATTAGAGGGCGCGGAGGAAGATGTAACCTTCGATCCAGGGAAATCGGAATCAGAGCCTGTCGTGGAATCTGAGATGGCTAGTCCCCCCCTTACCACCACTATTGAACAAAGAGAAGGAGAGGAACACGTCGAGCCAGAGGATGCGATGACTGACATGGATACTGGGATCGAAGGCGAGGTCATCGAAACCCTGGGCATCGAAACCAAGGAAGCAGATGAAGATGTGGCACTGCCTGGTGTCGTTTTCACTCCCGAAGACGAGGTGGAAGTCAAGCCTGGCGAACAGGAAGAGCTGACGGTAGAAGAGCATGAGGAGCAAGACACCTCCTTTGAACCAGATTCACACACATTAGACGCTACAGATGCACCGGGCATGGAAAGTCCTGCATTTATCACCCCTGAGAGCGTCGCGGAAGTGCAGGAGTTTCAACAAACCCGCCCGGAGGAAGTCACGATTAAGGAAGACCGGCAGGAAGAAGGAGAGGATGAGCTTCTAGCCTCTGAAATCGATGTCACGGAGGAAACTTCACCTGGCGAATCTGCCGGAGGTGAAATCGTCACAACGGAATCGGGCACAGCTAAGACGACTACTGAGGGAGAGGACGCAGACTTTGAACCCGGTACCCCCGCCTCGGAGAAACTCGAAAACGATCCATCGACCGCCGAAACTCAATCTGCTGAGGATTGGAGAGTTGAAGACCTGCCTGAGCAATCCGGTGTGCAGCAACCCCATAGGGAAATCGCTGGGGAACAGGAGATCACTGTAGCAGATGACTCTGATACTGTTAGGACAGTCGGCGAAGCACCCTTGGCCACTGATATCCCTGATCAGGAAGAAGAAATCTTGGCTGACAGCGTTCCATTAAGCCAGGAAGATGCAACCACCAGCCAAGTGTCATTTGAGCCTGGTACCCTGGATGAACAGGATGAGGGAACCCTCCCGGAAGATTCGCTCGCGTCGTCAACAGCGGTTGGGAGTCCGGCTGAGCAAGCCCCAGATTTTGAGCCCGGTACGGCACCCCTTACTTCGGATGAGCCTTCACCGGGTGAGGCAGATCTTGATCTGGCTATCTCCAAGGAGGAGGATGCCGGTGAGGAGGAATCCACACAAGTCGAGATGGACGAACATGCAGGAGCCGATACGGAAGAGGAACCGGCTTTCCAGCCTGGTACCTTGATACCTGAGGATCATGAACCAGGAGATGACCGGCCGCAGCTTGAACCCGAACTATCTACCGAATCTGATGCAACAAGGGGTGCTTTTACCCCCGATTCCGTGTCACTGGGGCCGACAACTCTACAGGAACACGATACAGCCGAGGCCATGTCTCTGGAGGATGAACCTGCGTCCCACGTTCAAGGACCCGGGGACACTGATGACCTGATTCCTGAATCTACTGAGATGGAATCTGAAATC
>CP070656.1:792935-796256 GCA_020355065.1 Fidelibacterota bacterium
ATTACCAGCACTGCAGGAGCGGGGCTGGGTATCTGGTGGGGTTACAGGACCTTCTTCCAGGAGGTGGTCATTGAGCTGGGTGAGTAAGGGGGCTCGACCGTGGGTCCAATACCTCCTTGGCCTGGCCTTATTCGTGTCGTGGGGCTGTTACAATAACGCCCACCTGCGGACACAGCGCATGCTGGAACCGGGGGAGAAGGTTCGTAGTCGTAGTACCGGCCATCGTCTACTGCGGCCGAGCGCAGTGCCAGCAGAATCCCGGATGGTTTCCACCCAGCGCCAGGTATTCGATCCCGAGACCGGCGACACGTTGGTGGGACAACCCCGTGAACGGTTCGATCCGATCACGGGCGAGCACCTGCCCGCTAAGATCCAGGAAGAGGCACCGCCGCGATTCGATCCCACCACCGGTGCGCCCGAATCGGCGTCCCCGGCAGCAGTGGAACCCAGCGTCATCGCTGAGAAACCTGCGGCAGCGACGCTGACATCCACCGAAATCCACAAGCTCGCCGTGACGGCAGCGAGGTTACATCACGAGGGCGGTACCTGGCGGCTCAGTGGAGGCTTGCTCGGATGTGGGGGTATGGTTCTGGGGGGTATCGTGGGTGCCGGAATACTGGAAAGTTTCGGTGGGTTTATTATTGGTGTCGGTGCAGGGGGTGTCGGTACGGTGGAGCTGCTGTTAAGTACCCCACCTCCTGTTCGCTTTCCGAAGGAGTTGGCACAGGCGACCGCGCCGCAGCGTGAAATCTACAAGAGGAGCTATATAGCGGAGACACAAGCGCTGAGGAGAAAGAGTGCATATGGCGGCATCACCGGGACTGCAGCAGCCGTAGCCGTTGGATTATTATTGCTGATCGGTATGTCCTAAGGCAGGCCGCTGTCACCTGATCATCATCAGATGAACAGGACATGATCCCGTAGAAACTGCTCGGGAGTGATGACACCTTCCTGCAGCCAGCGGAGGGCTTGGCGGGTGAATACCAGCCGCAGGGGAGTCACGAGTTGATGATCGGAGCGAATCTCCAACTCGATGGTCTTCAGGTTGCCCGGCAAACCCTCTTCGATATCGGCAACATTGCCGATGGCCTTCCACAAGGCTTCATCGAAACAGCGGGCTAGGGGATCCTCGGCTACACTGGTATAAACCCAATGGTTTCTCTCCAGTTCGGGTACCACGCGGTCTCCAGAATCAGCCCGCGTTGCAACAGGACTGAAGAGTAGTACGACTAAAAGGACGAAGAGCTGATATCGTGGCTTATTCATATCTGACTCCTTCTCTTGTGTCGATTATTACTTTCATCGTTCTCTACTACTTAGACGTACCCAAGAGTGAAAAGGTTGCTTCCGGGACGGCCGCAGCTGTTAATCCTGCCCGGGGCCAGACAGGAACGGATCGATCCGCGGGAGGATGGGAACGGCCACATCCCGGTGTAACATGTTGGTTATCCACCAACAGTGAGGTTAGCTTCGCGCGTCCAATCCCCTGGCAAGCACGAACCGAGCACCCTTTCCTGCTGGTAAAGGAACAGATGGGAACTTCCCCGGCGGAACCAAGAAAAGGCTTGGATTAACAGGTTTTGTCCGGGGCATCAAGAAAATCCTGTTCATTTAACTGGAGGTTATGATGGGACGATCCACCCTTTTAACCATACCGTTATTGATCTACCTGGTATTCAGCCAGTCCTGTGCACCATTTGCAGCGGTGGCCGAAAGGGAAACCGTGACCATAGATCTGGGGGCGGTCGTCCCTCCGGACCCGGAGGTCACCAGGGGGGAGTTCGCAAACGGCGTGCGCTACTATATCAGGACGAACCGGAAGCCGGAGAAGCGCGCCCAACTGTGGCTGGCGCTCAACGCCGGTTCGGTCCAGGAGGACGAGGATCAGCGGGGACTGGCCCACTTTGCGGAGCACATGGCATTCAACGGCACGGAGCACTTTGCCAAGCAGGAGCTCATCGACTACATGGAATCGATCGGGATGCGCTTCGGGCCGGAGGTGAACGCGTTCACCGGCTTCGATGAAACAGTCTATATTCTTCAGGTACCAACGGACAGCATCCACATGGTGGAGCAGGGATTTCAGATCCTGGAAGACTGGGCGCACCTGGTGAGTTTTGAGGGTGAGGAGATCGATAAGGAGCGGGGCGTAGTTGTGGAGGAGTGGCGTCTCGGGCGGGGGGCACAGAGCCGGATGTTCGACAAGCAGCTGCCGATCCTGTTCAAGGATTCCCGCTACGCCGACCGGCTGCCCATCGGCAAGAAAGAGATCATCGAGACCTGCACATACGAGACGCTGCGCCGCTACTACCGGGAGTGGTACCGGCCGGACCTGATGGCCGTGGTGGCTGTGGGGGATTTCGACGCGGATTGGATTCTGAGCCTGATGGAGAAGCATTTTGCCGCCATCCCGGAACGGGAAGATCCCCGCCCGCGGGAAGTATTCCCCGTTCCAGACCATGAGGAGGCCCTATTCGCGATTGCCACTGATCCGGAGGCATCACACACACGAGTCGGTCTGTATTTCAAGCATGAGCTGGCACCGGAAGTTACGCAAGGAGATTGGAGGCAGCTCCTAATCAGGGACATGTATAACCAGATGTTGAACGGCCGTTTGAGCGAGCTGGCCCAGCAGGCCGATCCCCCCTTCCTGTACGGCTATTCCGGTAAGGGACGTTTCGTGCGTTCGAAGGAGGTATACTTTCTGGGTGCGGGCGTGAAGGAGGACGGCATTGAACGAGGATTGGAAGCCCTACTGGAGGAAGCGACGCGCGTGCGAAGATTCGGTTTCACCCAGTCGGAGCTGGATCGAGCCAAAGAGTGGCTCCTCCGGGGTTTCGAAAACAGCTATAAGGAGCGGGACAAGACCGAATCGGAGGCCTATGTCTGGGATTACATCGAGCATTATCTTACCGGTTCCTTTATGATGGGTACCGAAAAGGAATACGAGCTGAGCAAGCGGCTGGTGCCCGGTATCACGCTGGAAGAGGTGAACAGTCTGGCCAGCCGGTGGATCACGGATCACAACCGTGTGGTTATGGTGAACGCACCGGAGAAGGAGGGTGTCGCGATACCCTCCGAGGAGCAGCTGCAGGCGGTCTTCACCGCAGTTGAGGAGAAGGAAATCCGCGCCTATGAAGACCGGATCACAGACGAGCCGCTGGTCGATCCGGTGCCTGAGGCGACGAAAATCAAGGGGCGCAAGACCTACGAGGACCTGGGCGTGACGGAATGGACCCTGGCCAATGGAGTGCGGGTGATCCTCAAGCCCACCGACTTCAAGAATGACGAGATTCTATTCTATGCCTACAGCCCGGGTGG
>CP070656.1:796356-805171 GCA_020355065.1 Fidelibacterota bacterium
TACAAAACCAACTTTTACGAACTGAATCGTGAAGCCATCGAAAAGGGACGCACCGAACCGCCCTATGCCTGGATCATACCGCCCGATCAGCATGATCCCTCCGCCGCGGTCGAACTGCTCCGCCGGTTACGCTACGGAAACGTGAAGATCTATCAGGCCGCGGAATCCATCGAAACTGGCTCCGGGGTCGTTGCACCGGCCGGGTCGTTCGTCATCCCCCTGGCACAAGCCAACCGTCCCTACATCAAGGATCTCATGGAAGTCCAGCAGTATCCGGATATGCGGCTCTATCCCGATGGCCCACCCCTGGCTCCCTATGACCTCACCGCCTGGACCCTCCCCCTGATGATGGGTGTGAAAGCCCTCGAAGCGACCATTCCCTTCACCGCAACTCTGGAAGAAATGGATCATCCTACTTGGGAACTCCCTCCTGTGGATGAAAATGCTTCTACCTACCTGATCCCTCGCCGGTGGACGAATAGCTATCGTTTGATCAATACCCTGCTCAAGGGCGGCAGCACGGTTGGAGTCCTTACCGACGATTTGACCGTCGACGGAGAGACCTTCCTGGAAGGCACGTTCGTGGTCCCCGCCACGCGGAAAAACCGGACCGCCCTACTGGAAGCAGCTCGCACCAACGAGGTTCCCATCTCACCAGTGACCAGCCCCCCACCTTTCCGGACCATCCGGGCCGCCCGCGTCGCCCTCTACGGCCCGTGGGTCACTGCTTATGACGAAGGCTGGACGCGCTACATCTTCGATCAATTCGGCTTCGCATATACCATCCTGCGGAATCCGGATTTCCAGGACGCGAAGAACCTCAACAAATTCGACGTCGTGATCATGCCCAGCCAGCGTACTAGCCAGATTGTCGATGGGAAATGGAGCCCGGACCAGAAGGACTATATCGGCGATGCTCCCATCCTACCTGAATATCAGGGCGGTATCGGCAAGGAAGGCGTCAAGAATCTGAAGCAATTCCTGCTCCGTGGTGGAACCGTCCTGTTTCTCGGTCAATCCGGCAACTTTGCCATTGATGAACTGGGCGTGCCGGCCACAAACATCCTGCAGGATATTCCCCGGAAGGATTTCTACGCTCCAGGTAGCATCTTTGAGGTCACCTTGGACAGATCCTCGCACCTGACGTACGGGATGCCCACCTCAACCCCCATCTACTTCCGGCAGGATCCCACCTATCGCCTCTGGATCGGCACCCAGCCGCACCGGGAAACGGCCGTCTATGCTTCCCGGAATCCCCTCCTGAGCGGCTGGATGGTCGGTGATCGAATCCTTCCCGGAAAAGTAGCCCTCGCGGAGGTGGCAGCGGGTAAAGGTACTGCGGTGCTTTATGGCTTTCGGGTGCAGAACCGGGCCCAGACCTGGGGCACCTTCAAGCTCCTCTTTAATGCCCTGTATAAGGAACGCTGATGGAGAGACTGGAGTCTACTCCGACCTAAAACGTCAGGATCTGTCTGCAGAATGATCCAAGGTGGGTGTGTGCCTATTACTCATGGTCATTTATACCCTGCTTCCCGATTCTGTGAAGTCGCCGTTTAAAGCCCTTAATCCCATATATTGGCTGGAAGCGATCGCTATCGTGGCGTTTGGAGTTTCCTGGTTGACAAAGGGAGAAGCAATACTAAAGGACCAAGCCTGGCCTCTGAGACAGACCTGAGCGTAGCCTGTTCCTTCATCTATGCCGATAGTATCGAGCAGCCGCAATGCTCTTATCCGCTTGACGGTCAGGGGCGTGGACTCTTCCCCTGATCGGCCGACGGGGCCTTATCTAATGCTGAATCGTTTCTGTTGATACCTTAGAAGCTGTAGATCCAGCGCGCCAATCCCAGCGCAACCAGTACAAGCCCTTCCCTCCGGGATACCTGCCAACCAGTGCGCATGAACACCAGGACGATCAATACCATCATGGCTAGCATAACCAGGTTTGAACGCGCGTCAATATCCACCGGGAGATTGCGCATGATGGCCGCAAGACCCAGCACACCGAACACATTGAAGATATCACTCCCAATCAGGTTGCCGACGGAAATGCCCGGGCGACCACGCAGAGCAGCAACCAAGGATGTGGCGAACTCGGGCGCAGAAGTACCCGCCGCAACGATCGTCGTACCTATGACCCATTCCGAAATGCCGATAGCCCTGGCCAGATCTGCAGCCGAATCTACCAGGAAGTGTGATCCGATGATCACCAAACTCAATCCAACGATAAGTAATACGGGATCCAACCATCGTAGTCGCTCTGAGGGCACGTCGACTTTCAGAGATTCTTTTTGCCAGTAGAGATACCCAAGATAACCGATAAGCAATCCAAAAAGCACAATGCCTTCCAGGCGCCATAAAGATAGGTCCCATAGCAACACAGTTAATAGCAGTGTACCAAAGAGCAGAAAAGTGCCATCACGATGAACGACCTTACTATCGGTCTTCAGGCTGCGGATCACCGCAGTACCTCCCAAAATAAATCCCAGGTTGAATATATTGGATCCGACTATGTTGCCCACGGAAATGTCGCTCATTCCGCGTAAAGCAGCCATGATCGTCACACCGAATTCAGGCGCGGATGTACCCATGGCCACTACAGTGAGGCCGATAACCAGTTCCGAAACTCCTAGTCGGTGGGCAATTGTAACCGCTGAGTCTATCACCCATACCGCGCCCTTGGTGATAATCAGAATGCAGAGCGTAACGATTACGATGTCTATGAAAATGCCCATTAACGATGCTTTCCTAGCGGTAGTTCACAGTTGCAGCAAATCGCAGAAATGGGTGCACGTACATTATTGGTTTGATTAGAACAGGAATATTAAAATCAACATCCGATTACGAAATTGCACTTCTTCTCTTAGCTGTAGGGGCTAAAGTTAGCATAACCTTGTCCCCTATATCGGTATTATCCTAAGAGAGTATCAACTATTATAGGCTGGGTAATAGCCGGGATATCTAGTGAATAGAATGCGACCGGAAATCGCCGCCTTCCTCATCGCTATAGGTCATCACCTCCGCACCCACAAATTCCTTGTGCCCGTCGGATTCAATGCGGTAGACCCAGCCCCCTGTATTATATACCAACACAGGTTCCGTGTCCGGGGGACAACAATGGATCTGCGGAGCGTGCTCCACACCCCAGGGGGTCGGCTCGTGAATGTGTCCAAAAACCACCACTCGAGGTCTGGGGATGTCTAGACCATATTCCCGGTTCAACTCATCGATCTCAGTCAATGTCGCCCGGTAAAATCGAATAAAGCGCCGGCGAACCATCTCTCGGTCCAGAAACCGCTCATCGAATCTGGCCTGTTGATAGCGACCCATAGCCCTCATAGCTACCTTCCGACCAAGCTTCCAGAGCGCTTCCTGGATCGTACCCTTCAGCCAATTCTTGGATTTGATCGTCCGGAAAATCTGATCATCCAAACGACCCAGGTACTTGTGGAGAGTATCATGTCGGTGAGTCCTGATCTCCGCCTGCACAGGTCTCAATACTTTTTCCGTTAGGACTCCTGCTTGTCCCGTTCCCGACGAAGTCAGGTGCGAAATGGGAAAATTGAGCGCCAGCAGATCCTCGAGACGCAGGTCCGGTCCCAGTCCCAGGTCGTCCTGGGCAATTCGTAGCGCCCACTCGCTTAAGAGTGCCCAGAAAGGCTCGAAGTACTGGCCGTGGGTCAGCAGGACTGAAACCTCATCGGTCACCAGGTAGATATTGGGGTAGGCGAAGGCTACATCGATGGGATTATCGGCACCGGTGATGTTGTCGAAGAAGTGTCCACCGTACTTATAATGAGCTTCTTCCTGATCCAACTCGACGACCGTTGGCAAGGAGAAACCTCGTCGGGAGCTGGCTCTCCGCAGGTCCAATACTCCGGGCACCGACCAGCGAAACTGTTGCGGTATCAGGCCGTGGCGGACGCGGTTGATCACGTTGACTTCGTATTCGATGGTATCCCATAGATCAAAATCATGGTTACCCGGCACGTACACGATCTGCCCACAGATATCATCTTCCTTCAGCCACTTAAAGAACTGAGCCCCAACCCCATAGGCTCGCTCATAACTGGTGATGGAAAAGTCCAGAATATCACCCAGCAAGATCAGGAAATCATTGGATTTCCCTTCGTGACCCCCATCATCCTCTCTACGCGCTTGCCTTCGGAAATCTTCATATTTCGGTCCCCTGATAACCTTATTGTCCTCCCTGGTAGTTACCAGGGAACACAGGTGATCCCCAAAGTGAGTGTCCGAAATGATGGCAATCCGCATTTGTAGCAATATACGAAATCTACAACGAGACGTGGAGAACCTTTAGGATGTAGCAAATAAAAGATCCCAAATTGAGATCAGTCTGAGCCGAGCCTTTCCACTTTCAAAGGACCATCAATACGTGACTGACTTCGATCATGTGCCTAAATTGGATACCTGGAGTCAGCACTAATTCAATATTCGTTTCGGATCAGAAATATAGAAGTCAATGAAAGACAATCGTCAGAATTCGAATAAGACCACCTCGTTCATCGAGCCGCGTCGTGTTCTGGTAACAGGAGGAGCTGGTTTCCTCGGTTCACACTTGTGTCGGGAGCTCGTTGCTCGCGGGGCCGAAGTCATCTGTATGGACAACTTTTTCACCGGTCATAAGCGGAACATCCAGGATCTGCATACGCACCCGGATTTTGAACTTATCCGTCACGACATCGTGAATCCTATTTTCTTGGAGGTTGACCAAATCTACAATCTCGCCTGTCCGGCTAGTCCTGTACATTATCAATACAATCCTGTGAAGACTATTAAGACCTCGGTGATGGGTACCATTAATATGCTCGGACTGGCCAAACGGGTCAAGGCACGAATGCTGCAAGCCTCAACGAGCGAAGTTTATGGGGATCCACAAGTTCATCCCCAACCGGAGGATTATTGGGGACATGTTAATCCTGTGGGAGTGCGGTCATGCTACGATGAAGGTAAGCGCTGTGCCGAAACTCTCTGCTTTGACTACTACCGGCAGAACCAGGTCGAAATCAAGGTCGCCCGGATCTTCAACACCTACGGACCTAATATGGACCTGAACGATGGCCGCGTTATCAGCAATTTTGTTACCCAAGCTCTTGAAGGGAAGCCGCTCACCATCTACGGCGATGGCAACCAGACCCGTAGTTTTTGCTATATTGATGACATGGTCCAAGGACTGATCAAGTTTATGGAGACCCCCGCTGATATCACCGGTCCTTTGAACCTGGGAAATCCGGAGGAGATTACGATTCTGACATTGGCACAGAAAATCATCGAACTCTCTGAATCCAATTCTCAAATTGAGCACCAGGCACCCCCACCAGACGATCCTGCACGGCGTCAGCCAGAAATAGAACTGGCACGCAGCGTCCTCCACTGGCAGCCTAGAGTGTCCCTGGAGATGGGTCTGGAAAAAACAATTGCTTATTTCAGCAACCTACTTGCTCCGTATTCATAGACCTAGGTCTCCATCGAAAGAACCTTTCCCTGCCAATACCATTTACACATAGGTTGATTTGAAAAAGGATTAATTCAAGATGAAAGTAAGCATTATTGGTACCGGCTACGTTGGCCTTGTCACAGGAGCCTGTTTTGCTCATATGGGCAACATTATAATCTGCGCCGATGTCGATGAACAGAAAATATCTACCCTAAATGAAGGGCAAATTCCCATTCACGAGCCTGGTCTACAAGAGATCGTCCTCGAGAATGCCTCAACGGGTCGATTGAGTTTTACTACGGACATCAAGGCAGCGGTCAAGGCCAGTGAATTCATTTTCATCGCCGTCGGAACCCCTAGAGACCGCGATGGTAGCGCTGACCTTCAGCAAGTACTCTCCGTTGCAAAGGTCATTGGCCAGGCTCTTGATAATAATACGCGCCGCATAATCATCACAAAATCAACTGTTCCAGTGGGCACGACAAAGATCGTGAAGGAGACCATTGCCAAGGTACTCGCAACTCGAGGGAAGAAGCATCCATTCGAAGTTGTTTCAAATCCGGAATTTCTTAAAGAGGGCAAAGCCGTATCGGATTTTCTGAATCCCGATCGTATCGTAATTGGCACGGATAGTACGTGGGCCAAGGAACGTATGCAAACACTCTATGATCCTTTCCGCCGGACAGACGAGATGCGGATTATTTTCATGGATATCCCTTCAGCAGAACTGACCAAATATGCTGCCAATGCCATGCTGGCTACTAGAATATCATTTATGAATGAGCTGGCGGCTATCGCCGAAGCCACAGGTGCCGACATTGATCAGGTCCGCGTTGGGATTGGGAGTGATAATCGGATTGGAAGACGCTTTCTTTTCGCCGGCGTCGGCTACGGTGGTTCATGCTTTCCGAAAGATATTCGCGCATTGATTAGTACCGCAACGGAAATTGGTGTACAGGCAGACATTCTTGCCGCAGTTGATAGAGTGAACCAAGCTCAACCCCTGCGATTAGTAAAGAAGATCAAGGATTATTATGGGCCGGAGGGGATGGTCGGCAAAACGATTGCGGTTTGGGGATTGGCATTCAAACCAGAAACAGATGATGTCCGTGAATCACCCGCCGCGGTCATTATCAAGAGTCTCATAAAAGAAGGGGCTCAGGTTCGGGCTTTTGATCCGGTGGCCGAGCATTCCTTCGCCGACATGTATAAACTGCCCATCACTTATTCCCGAGAAATGTATGATTGCCTCGCTGGTGCTGATGCGTTGGTGCTAATAACAGAATGGCACCAGTTCAGAAGACCCGATTTTACTCGTATGAGAGAGTTGCTTACCAACCCTCTGATTTTCGATGGTCGAAACCAGTATGAACCTGTGTACGTAAAAGAGAGGGGATTCACCTATATATCTATCGGGCGTGAGACGATTAAGCAAGCAGAGTAGGGTGAGCACAAGCCAACGGCTAACCAACCTGCCGAAGGTGATACTACACACCAAAAGTGTTCCAGACTCCGATAGACAGTGCATGGTATCCTGTAAATTTGATGTGCATATTTCTTCATTACTAAGTTCGGTTGGAGATTGAGAGTTGCGTATTCTAGTCACGGGTGGTGCTGGTTTTATCGGTTCCCATGTTGCTGACAGACTTCTTGAACTCGGGCATCATGTCGTCATCCTCGACAACCTGTCTACCGGCAGTCACGACAACATCCCGCCACAAGCATCATTTATAAAAGGCGATATCACCGATATGGAGCTTGTCAAGGAGCTCTTCCAACAATACCGGTTTGAAATAGTCAATCATCATGCGGCTCAGATGAATGTCCGACATTCTGTCGATGACCCTGTCTTTGATGCCCGCGTGAATATCCTCGGAACCATCAATCTACTGCAAAGCAGTATCCGGGAAGGTGTTAAGAAATTTATTTTTTCATCAACAGGGGGTGCAATCTACGGTGAACAACAAGACTTTCCTGCTGATGAGAATCACCCCCTAAATCCGGTCTCTCCCTACGGAATCAGCAAATTGGCTTGCGAGAAATACATCTATTATCATCACGTTGAATATGGCTTGGCATATGCCACTTTGCGTTATGCCAACGTTTACGGTCCACGTCAAAATCCACATGGGGAGGCAGGGGTTGTGGCAATCTTCTCCAACCTGCTTGCCAACGGAAAACAAGTGACAATTAATGGGGATGGACTGCAGACCAGGGATTATGTCTATGTTGGGGATGTTGTTGAAGCTAATGTTTTGACCTTAACACATCACGACACAGTCACTTTGAATATTGGCACAGGAATCGAAACTGACGTAGTGACCCTATATGAGTATCTAGCCGGAGCTGCGGGCACAAGCCGTAAACCCTCTCATGGTCCCCCAAAACCTGGTGAGCAACGACGCAGTGCTATTTCGCCTCGCTCAGCCAGGAAAACACTCGGTTGGGAACCTAAAATCTCCTTGGCGGATGGCCTGCCAATGACTTATCGATCATTCAAAAAATGAATAGCTACATGCTGTCTTGGATATTAATCGGTGAAGATTACGTTGAATTTAGCGGGAAAGCACTATAGCCTATCTCATAATCATCATTTTAATAGTATCTACATAATCTGAGGTAACCATTCGCACAATATAAATACCCGAAGGCAACTCGCGACCATAGGCATCCCGGCTGTTCCATTCCACCTTATGAAGGCCAGGTTGCACATACTGATTCACCAACCGGACGACTTCACGACCTAGCACATCATACACCACGATAGAGACATCATTCGCTACTGGTACGGCAAATTGGATAGTGGTATGCGGATTAAAGGGATTCGGGAAGTTTTGTCGGAGAGCGTAGGACAACGGCGGATTACTTAACGCAGAAATCGAGACTGCGGACTCTTGTAGGAGTGCAATAACTAGCGCACCGCTTTGTACGCTAACATTACCTGCCGCTGTCTTCCCAACAAGAACCCGTCCAACAGCAGACGGTACGATGGTCGTGGGTGACCTGGATATTCCAAAGCCTGGACTGAAAGAGAACCATTTGACGACATTGCCTTGAGCTGCACCGACACTTGCTAGACAAAAGATTAAAATGATCGCTGTAAGTATTTTAGTATACATCATATAACCTGCCTGTAGCCTTGATCACCGAGTAAAGATTATCAGTATCATGATCGAACTCGTTGAACATATTATAATACCTTACGGATCGCTAAGTAACTCTGAGTCGAATCACTTACCACCCCTGATTCCACACACTAGTTATGAAACCCATATACTTCTATGGAATCGCACGTATTCAGGTTGAGATCATCAAACATCACTAAACCAGGGAATACACCCGTAAAACTATAAAAAAGAA
>CP070656.1:805271-808103 GCA_020355065.1 Fidelibacterota bacterium
GGTGAAGAAGCCGGCACACCGGTGATTTTTAGCCACTTCAATGCCCAGGGTGCACACAATTACGGCCGTGCCAAGGAAGGGGCCCAGCTGATAGAGGATGCACGCGCACGAGGTGTCCAGGTATGGGCGGCGCAGCATGTATACACAGCCACACAATCCAACCTGCGCTCATATACAATCCCGGGCTGGGCTGTCGCCGGGGGGCACGAGGCCATGGTGGCCCGCTTTAATCACCCGGACACGGTCCAACTGCTCGATGTTCAGACCATGGAAATGCTGGCCATTCGTGGCGGTGCGGAAAAACTCCTCTTCGGCGATCCGCGACCGGATCTCAACGGCAAAACCCTGGCCCAGGTCTCAGAAGACTGGGATCTTCCAGTGCCCGCGACGGTCCGAAAAATCCTTTCAGAAGCCAATGCCGTGGTCATGAACCTCGATCTATACGATATCGAGAATACCCGCTATCTGGCCCAACAACCATGGATGATGACTTGCACTGATGGCCGAACTCCGAAAGAAGGCCAGAAAGTGGTCCACCCACGGGTTTATGGGTCGTTCAGCAGGAAAATTGCCCAGTTTGTACTGGACGAGAAAATAATCTCCATGCCCTTCGCCATACGCAGTATGACCGGACTGGCAGCTGATTTTCTCGGCTTGCCAGATCGTGGCTATCTACGAGAAGGGATGAAGGCCGACATTGCTATATTCGATCAGGAATATTTACAGGACAAAGCAACTTATCAGCAGCCCCATCAATACTCGGACGGAACGGTTCATGTGCTTGTTAATGGTCAATTCGCCCTTAGAGATGGCAAGCATACGGGTCGACTATCGGGCCGCCCTCTGCTTCGTGGTGGCGCCGAATACGACCGAAACAGGTAAAGGATTCCAGCCCCCCACCGCCCAGATCCAATCCTCCTCTCTCACACACCCGTTGTAGCGTCTCTGATCTCAACAGGTTGGCATCATAGGAAAGAGAACGGGGCACTGTGATTTTCCTTGACATGATTCGTCATTGTTCATATGATAACTGGAATTATACGACTGTAACTACTAGCAGCCAATATCCTGCAAGAATGATGGACGATGGGGTAAGCTCCCTAAGAGCCGGCAACCCATCTGAAAAACAAAATCTGAGTGATACCGTGCCAGCTTTCAGCGTAATATGCCGGGGGAATTGGATCATTCTCTGGACGTGCTAAACCGTCTTGCAGGATCGGTTTGGCTCTGCCAATTCCCCTGGCACCCATCAACCGGGGATTAAACGCTCTTGGGAAATTTCCCGCTACGGAAAAGATATCCTCTCAGAGTCCCGGAATTCAATTTGCTGATTAGTCTGTGGCACGTTCGACTCGTAACCAGGCCATCCCTATTCACATACATAAAGGACTTGTTCTATGAATAGCTCTTTCCACAAATGCTTTGCAATTGCCATTGCTTTCGTAATGGTGAGCTGTAGCCGTTATGAGTACGACACCATTATTCGCCAGGGCACGATTTATGATAGCAGTGGTGAACAGCCCTACATTGCCGACCTGGCGATTAAGGGTGATCGGATCGCCGCTATCGGCGATTTAAGCGCACAACGAGGCAAGTTGGAAATCGATGCTGAGGGCATGGCCGTTTCACCGGGTTTCATCAACATGCTCAGTGGTGCCCGGGTAGCCCTGATCCATGATGGCCGGTCGTTGAGCGATATCCGGCAGGGTGTAACACTCGAGATCATAAGCGAAGGCACTTCCATGGGCCCCCTGAATGAAAAAATGCGTCAACAGAGACTTGAACGACAGACCGATATCAAGTATGAGATCCCCTGGACCACCCTCGGGGGGTATCTCCAGTATCTGGAAAACAAGGGCGTCTCACCTAATGTGGCTTCGTTTGTCGGAGCGACGACGGTACGAATTCATGAGATCGGCTATGATGACCGTCCCGCTACACCCGAAGAGCTGCAAAACATGCAGTCACTCGTGCGTCAGGCCATGGAGGAAGGGGCTTTAGGTGTCGGATCGGCATTGATATATACTCCGGGCAACTATGCTCCCACGGAAGAGTTGGTCGCACTTTGCCAAGTGGCCGCTGAGTATGATGGCATGTATATCTCCCATATGCGGAGCGAAAACTCGGAAATCTTCGCCGCTCTGGATGAGCTGCTGACCATCGCTCGGGAAACCGGGATACGAGCCGAGATCTACCATCTCAAGGCTTCCCGTCCCGCCAACTGGCACAAGCTGGATGAGGTGATTCGGCGGGTCGAAGCCGCTCAAGCGGAAGGCCTGCATATCACCGCCGATATGTATACGTACGCCGCCAGTTCAACCGGTCTTAGCGCCATCACTCCTACCTGGGCGCGGGAAGGTGGACATAACGCCTGGATGCAGCGCATGCAGGACCCGGATATACGGCCCCCGATCCGGGATGAGATCGCGAAGGAACTCACCGAGCAACCCGCCGATGGTATCCTGTTGGTGGGCTTCCGTAATCCGGAGATGCGCCACCTCATCGGAAAAACCCTGGCGGAAGTGGCCGCCATGCGCAATGCCGATCCGGCCGAAACGGCTATCAGCCTGATGGTCGAAGATGATAGCCGGATTCAATGCGTCTACTTCTCAATGACCGAGGAAAACATCCGTAAAAAAGTGGCTCTCCCTTGGGTCTCCTTTTGTTCCGATGGGTCATCCATCGCCCCCGAACCACCCTTCACCAACTCCCAACCCCATCCGCGGGCCTATGGCAGCTTCGCACGCCTGCTGGGTAAGTATGTGCGGGAGGAACAGATCATCCCCCTGGAAGAAGCCATCCGGCGATTGACTTCCTTCCCCGCTTCCAACC
>CP070656.1:808203-818408 GCA_020355065.1 Fidelibacterota bacterium
CTTCCATTACCCCTTCTCATGCTCATTTTTAAATCTCACATTATTAACGCACCCGTCGTAAAGGAATGTAATCTATTTGTTCCAAAAACTAATCATCATGTGTCGCGTTTTCAAGCTATTGCGTTAACCCCCTCTGGGACGTCAACTTTTACCATCCTCTCGCATTGGTAGATCAGGTGGATGGCTGGAACGACCTTTAAGCTCTCAGGAACAGGACTAGAGGTAACGTTATCAACACCATTTTGGGCTTTGTCAGGTATCGGACGACTCCATTAATTCTACTCATCACCTTTCAAAACATACGCTCAACAGGGTTCTTTCAGACCGGAGTTTACCCCGACTTCACGTCGGGGTCGGTCCCGCATTAATAAACAAGGACTCAGAAGAATTCCTGAGTCCTTTATGTTTACGCACGACGGACTTAGAAAGCCCCCCTCACCTACTTCCGCAGCACCCCCGGCTGGCAGGGCTGCACTAACACTACTTTAATAATAGCATCTTGATGGATTTGGTATACTCCGGTGTTGTCAGCCGGGCAATGTAGATTCCAGAGGCCATTTCCTGGCTGATGGCATCACGGCTATCCCACATGGTTTGATGATACCCCGGTTCTATGTATCCATCCACCAGCCTGGCCACTTCCCGGCCTAGGATGTCATAGACGATTAGCGAGACATCGCTAGCTCTAGGTAAGTCATACCGGATCGTAGACACCGGATTAAAGGGATTGGGGTAGTTCTGGTGTAGGGCATACTTACTGGGAGTAAGGGCACTCTTCTCGCTAGCCCCCGGCGCTTCCTTGGCATTTAAAATATCAAAGGTGAAATTGTCCACCGGATATGCGTGAACATCGGTGGGATGCATAACGGTGAAGGTATCCACCACTATATGTATGCTTTGGGTATCCACCCAGGCATACAGATCCTGGCCCAGTTCTATACCAGTATGGTTGTGATAGATATTGGAGCGATTGACGGTATCAAAGCAGAGACTTGAGCTACTAAAATAAAGCCCGCCACCATAATGATAGGCCGTGTTGCTGTTGACGGTCACGCCCGATAGCGTGGGACTGCTTCGCGAAATGCGAAGCCCGCCGCCGTCTTCATGGGCCGTGTTGCCACTCACGGTCACGTCCGTTAGTGTGAGACTGTCAGAGAAGATGTAAAGCCCGCCGCCGGATTCATAGGCCGTGTTGCCGGTCACGGTCACGTGCGTCAGCGTGGGATTGCTATTATCGTAGATGTAAAGTCCGCCACCAGATGCAGCGAAACCGCCGGTTATGGTCAGGTTCTCAATGGTAATCCCTTGATCCTGAAAAAAAACCATGATACCACTCTGACCCTCCCCATCCAAAATCACGCCACTCTCCGATTCCCCGGATAAGGAAACATAATCCAACATGCCGAGGGGAAATCCCTCTCCCGTCATGGAAGGACTATAAATGCCATCGGCAAGGTAGATCGTTCGGGGCTGGAGACTGTCAGCCAGGATCTTAAGGAGGGCGACGGATATGGTACGTAGCGGTTCAGCGGGAGATAATCCCGTGTTAGCATTATCGCCCTCTGCATCAACATATAGGTCAGCCTCCACCTGCTCTACTTTGGCATGCAGGATGTCAAAGGTGAAATTGTCCACCGGAACTGCGTGAATTTCGGTGGGATTCATTACCGTGAAGGTATCCACCACCACAACGACAGGTGCCCCCAAGGCATACAGATCACTGCCCCAGAATGCGGCGAAGTTAAAATAAATGCTACAGCGATGATTAGGGTCAAAACTCGGGCTGGCGTAAGAACGAAAGTAAATCCCGCCGCCGATATAATTGGCTGTGTTGCCGGTGATTGTCACGCCCCTCAGCGTGGGATTGCCTTCCCAGATGTAAATCCCGCCGCCACCACCGTCGGCGCCACTGGCCCTGTTACCGGTCACGGTCACGTCCGTCAGTGTGGGACTACCACCCCGAATGTAAAGCCCGCCACCGGAACTGGCCAGGTTGCCGGTCATGGTCACGATCGTCAGCGTGGGACTGCCGTCCGAAATATAAATCCCGCCACCCGAACCGGCTGTATTGCCAACCACGGTCACGTCCGTCAGTATGGGACTGCCTGAAATGCCAATCCCGCCGCCCGAGGAAGCCGTGTTGCCGGTCACGGTCACACCTGTCAGTATGGGACTGCCGTCCCCCCCTATGCTTACCCCACCACCACTACCAGGACCAATGATCATGTTATCGCTCACCATCACATCTGTCAGCCTGGGAGTGCCGCCCGAAATTTTAATCCCGCCGCCGCTACTGCCGGAGCCACTGGTCGTGTTGCCACTCACGGTCACGTCCGTCAGCGCAGGACTGCCGTCCGAAATATATATCCCGCCGCCACCAATGGAAAGCCACGCGCCACTGGCCGTGTTGCCGGTAATCCATAGCCGGCGAAGCACCGGGCTGGCATTGCTGATGGTCATTCCACCACCTAGGGAACTAGTGTTCCCGTTCGTGATCTTGAATCCACTGATCTCCGTAGTGCTGTCGATCGTGGAGATCGAAGGATTCATATCAATCACGCTGCCGTTCGCGCTGCCATCGATAACCGTATTACTTGTATCCCCAGCGCTGAGTAGCTTGATCCCGTTCATATCGGGCCAAATAATGTTTTCGTAGTAGGTACCGGATTGGACGAGCACGGTGTCGCCCGATTGGGCAGCGTTGAGGGCAGCCTGGATAGTGTCGTAGTCATCAGGGACGTTAATGGTAGTTCCCATTACCCTAGACACGCCTAGCAAGCAAGTGATCCAAACCTTGTATTTCATCGCTTATCCCCCAGCGCCCTTTATTAGAACAGAAGTGAAGATCAGTGCCCTCAAGCACTCGTCAGGTCGGGATGATTACAGATACGGAGCTTGATAAACGAGGCGAGACAGTGACCAGTGCCTCTGCGGCACCAATATCTATCAATAAGCTATAGAAACATCGAGCACAAGCTACTCGTACCAAAGTACGTAATATACTGTAAAACATCAAGCTTATCTGGGAATGCTGAAAAAGCTGCCCTTGACGGGGACGGCCGTAACTCCTGCTCTGTGAGAATCCCCTACTTCAACTGCACCATCTTGATAGATGTGCAATACCTGATTGTCGATTACCGAATAGAATGTCAGTACTTCTGTTATCATTTATTCCTATGGAACCTTATAACGTGTTCGTGACCAAACTTGCCAGTAATTTTCAGTGTCGCTTTTCGCTACTGGCCGTATGCAATAACTGCTATTCTTCAGACAGCATGGCGAATAGAAAGAAGAACGTGAAAACATTCCAGGCCAATGAGCTGCCGTCTTTGACGGATTTCTTCTCTCTATCGCAGCAAATCCTGTATCAGGCCATTCGTAGCCGTCCCACCGTGGAATTCCTCATCGACATCTCCAATACACTCATCTCCTACACCAAATGCCACTCCCTGGAGCTGTGGCTGATAGATGATGGGACTTGTGCTCGATGGGAAGCCACTCGCAGCCCCAAGCGTTTCTTACGCCTTGCTGACGTATCCTACGACGTTGCGGAATCCCTGATCCAGCAGGGTGTGGTGTGGACGAATGATAACCTCCGGGAACAATGTGAGGGAATCAGTATTGAGGATCGTTCCTTTATTTGCTTTCCACTCAACGTTGATGATAGAATAATTGGCCTGCTACTCCTGAAAAGTGATCAGCCCGACTTTTTCCGGGAGAGTGAGCTCCCACTCCTCCAGCATATTGCACAGACCCTGGCCTTTGCTATGACTTTCCAGGAGGTACGTCTCGCCCAGAGGGAGCGGGTTAAAGAACTTACCTGTCTATATGACATTGCCCACATCGCTGCCCAAACACACCGCGAATTGCAGGATATCCTGGAGGACATCCTTAGATGTATCCCCTCAGCCTGGCAGTACCCGGATATCACCGAAGCACAGATCGTGTTGGATGGCAAGACCTATTCCACCTCCGGGTTTGGTGAGAGCTATCATCAGCAAAAGGCTGATATCGTCGTAGAGGGTAAGCCCGGGGGATTTGTGGAAATTGTTTATATGGAAGACCGGCCTGAGATCGACGAGGGCCCCTTTCTGGTTGAAGAGCGGAAACTCATCAACACGATAGCACAGGAGATTGCCATTGTCGTCCAACGGAAAAGGGCGCAGGCGGAGCGGATCACACTCCAGGAACAGATCAGACATGCAGATCGGCTGGCCACCATCGGCCATCTGGCTGCGGGCGTGGCCCACGAGTTGAACGAGCCTCTCAGTGGTATTCTGGGATTCTCTCAGCTTGCCATGAAGCACCCGGATCTTCCCCAGCAGGTTCTTGAGGATCTGACCAAGATCGAAACGGAGTCTCTGCAAGCCCGGGAGATCATCCGGAAACTGCTGCTATTTGCGCGCCAGACATCTCCCGCCAAGAATCCCGTAAATCTCAATCATATCGTGGAGGAGGGAGTCTATTTCCTGGAAGCAAGATGCAAAAAAGCGGGCATTACACTGACCCTCGCATTGCAGACCGGTCTTCCGGAAATCACAGCCGATCCCATGCAACTGCGTCAGGTGGTGGTCAATCTGGTGGTGAACGCAATCCAGGCTATGCCGGAGGGAGGTAACCTGACCATCACCACTGCTTTTCAAAATGAGTCTATCTGGCTGGTGGTATCGGATACGGGTGAGGGTATGACGGAGGAGGTGCAGGAACGAATATTCGAGCCTTTCTTTACCACCAAGGATGTCGGTGGTGGGACCGGCCTGGGATTGCCGATTGTCTATGGCATTGTAACCGCGCACCGCGGTGAAGTGGTGATTCATAGTCAACCGGGGAAGGGTACCCGCGTTGAGATCGAGCTGCCCCTCGACGGAGAAAATGAGGAAAATCAGGGGGAATAGGTGCATGCCAGATAAAAAGGACAATGCGAGCATTCTGGTTGTGGACGATGCACCCGATACGCTTGAGGTCTTGCAAAGAAATCTTTCGGGACGGGGCTACCGGGTGCTTACTGCCACGAGTGTTGATGAGGCCATCCGGATCCTCGAGATGGAGACTATGGACCTGGTGATCACTGATTTGAAGTTACCCAAGGTCAGCGGGATGGATCTGGTTCGTTATGTCCGGGAGAATCTGGCCGATACCGAAGTAATGATGATCACCGGTTATCCAACCGTGGAAGGGGCAGTGGAAGCCGTAAAGATCGGTGCCGAAGAGTTTCTCGCCAAGCCCTTCACCGATGATGAGTTGTTCGCTGCTGTTCAAAGATCACTGGATACCTTGAACCTGCGCAGGATCAGCAAAGCTCAGGTAGTGTCCCAACTGGATAACCTCTGCGGGCTCATCGGCGAGAGCAAGACAATGCTCCGGATCTATGACAACATCTCCAAAGCGGCAGCAACATCAGCTACCGTACTCATATCGGGTGAGAGCGGTACCGGCAAAGAACTGGTGGCCAGGGCGATTCATTACAATAGTCCCCGTTCGACAGCACCCTTCATCCCCATAAACTGCGCCGGAATTCCGGAGGGATTACTCGAAAGCGAACTTTTCGGCCACGTTAAAGGTGCCTTTACGGGAGCCTTACGCACGCGAACGGGCTTTTTCCAGGCCGCTGAGGGCGGGACTATTTTCCTGGATGAGGTCAGCGAGACCAGTCCCGCCATGCAGGCGAAACTACTCAGAGTTCTCCAGGATACAGAGGTCTGCATGGTTGGAGCCCGAGAAGCGGAGAAGATTGACGTGCGGATCATGGCCGCGACCAATACAGATCTTCAGAATCTGGTCAAGAAAGCAGTTTTTCGAGAAGATCTATACTTTCGTCTTAACGTGATCACGATTCACGTTCCACCATTGCGTGAGCGGGGGGACGACATCCTGCACTTGATCCATCATTTTGCTTCCAAGTATGCCCAGGAGCTCCAGGTCCCGTCACCGGAGTTCACCAGCAAGGCGTACCGGGCATTGAAAGGTTACACCTGGCCAGGCAATGTCCGGGAGCTCGAGAATCTGGTTCAGTCCGTCCTGGTCATGACCAGCGGCAGGGAGATCGACGTCAATGATCTGCCGCCACACATGCGATTCTCGCTCCCGGGGAGCACCAGCCAGGGCAAGACATTGGCCCAGGTTGAAACCGAACATATCCAGATGGTCCTGAATAGCGTGGATGGCAATAAAACCCAGGCCGCCGAGATACTTGGTATCGACCGCAAAACACTGCGTGAGAAATTGAAAAAAGTCGGTGACGAGACATGATGTGCAGGTTAAGTATCTGCCCCGTTAAACGGGCGGGGTGATTCTCTCCAGCGAGGTGGAATACCCCGCTCACGCTACGATCCTGCAGCCCTTTTCTCCCGAAAGCAGGCATGACTCCTAAGTAGTCCTCATCCCTTCGATCCTGCTCCTTATTATATAATTATCAGTTGGTTACTGATCACTGTCGGCACGACAGTCGGGGCAGAATGTTGCCAGAGGCTCCTGCCCGATGTCCTTGGCACGGCATTTGACACAGCTCATCGCGGAACGAACGATGAACGCACTTCATGAGGTAGCGAATATGTCACTCACAGAAGAAATACGCGGCCTGTGCCCAGTCTGCATTTATGGCTGTGATTGTGTTTCAGCGGTACATGCCAAGCACCCGGTTCTCCAATGCGCGCAGTTTGAGGGGTTCCCGTCCGTCGTGAGGAAACCGGTTAAACAGAAGAATCTGCACACAGCCCGCCCGAGTGAAGGACGTAGGCGAAACGAGTACCGGGGATTGTGCAACATCTGCGATAAAGCCGACACCTGTATCTTCCCCAAGCCCCCGGGAGGCGTCTGGCATTGTGAGGAATACCGTTGAGGGGTTCCGGCATGGACACTGTGGAGGACAAACAGATGAATCCTGTCGAACTGGTCGTTCCTGACGAGGTGCAGCGAATCATAGAGAAGCACCAGGGAAAACGGGGTGACCTGATAGCAATCCTTGAGGATATCCAGGCCAGATATCGGTACCTGCCCGAAGAAGCCCTGAAGATCATCGCCAAAAACACCGAACACTCGATTGTGGACATGTACGCGGTTGCCACTTTCTTTGAACGCTTCAGTTTAAAGCCCCAGGGAAGACACATTGTGTCGGTCTGCCTCGGTACAGCGTGCCATGTTCGGGGTGGTCCAGATATCGCCTCCAGATTCGAACGTAAATTAGAAATATCCCCCGGGGAGACCACACCGGACCTGCAATACACGCTGAAAGCAGTCAACTGTCTGGGAGCTTGTGCGATGGGTCCCATCGTTGTGGCTGACGGCCACTACTTCTCAAGTGTAAGAATGGATGCTGTCGATGAGATTGTGGCACAAACCCGGGATGGATTGGATCAGGTTCATGTTGGGACCGACCAACGAATCTTTCCCCTCGAAGTCAGATGCTTGCACTGCAACCACAGTCTGATGGACTCCGGTTTCCCGATCGATGGCTACCCTTCGATCAAACTCACCACCTCCTTCAAGAACAAGCACGGCTGGGTGAGACTGTCTTCTCTGTATGGCAGTTACTCCATTGTTTCTGAATACGAAATCCCGCCAGATACAGTTCGCAATTTTTTCTGTCCCCATTGTCACGCCGAAATCATTGGGGCAGGTAGCTGCGCTGAATGCGGTGCACCGATGGTACCGATGAATGTGCGCGGAGGGGGCATTGTGCAGGTTTGCTCCCGCAGAGCGTGCAAAGGCCATCTATTGGACCTGGCTTCCAATCCTGTCGACTGACAGCCCTAGAATCGAAATAGGATAGACCGCATGAAAAAGATGACCTCCGTCGAAGAATTCAGCAGCTTCCGCCAGCGAGTGCTGATGGAGATCTCCATGGCATCGACCAAGCCCTGCCTGGTTGTCAGTGCGGGCACCTGTGGACAGGCCAGCGGCTCCAACGATGTCATGCGGATTATCAAACGCCAGATTATAGAAAGACATCTCCAGGAGACCATCTCGCTGCGGATCACAGGTTGTCAGGGTTTTTGTGCAACGGAGCCCTTTATTGTAGTAGAACCCGGGAACCACCTGTATCCAAGAATCAATATGGAAGATGTCCCTCGAATTATCGATTCCGCTCTTGAAGGCAAAATTATTGAAGAACTGATTTATAGAGAGAAACACAATCATAAAGACTATAGTCGTCAGGAAGACATCCCCTTCTTCAAGAAGCAGACTCGAACCATTCTGGGCGCAAATCAGAAAATCGATCCCATCAGGATTATGGACTATATCGAACAAGGCGGCTATGCGGCCTTTGAAAAGATCATATCTAAGCCCGATCCCGAATGGATCGTTCAAGAGATAACCAAATCTGAGCTCCGGGGACGCGGTGGAGCGGGCTTCCCAACAGGTATTAAGTGGGACATGGCCAGGAGAGCCGGCAACGGATCATCTGAGAAATTCATTATCTGTAACGCTGATGAGGGCGATCCCGGCGCTTATATGGACCGCAGTGTGCTTGAAGGCAACCCACACGCCATCATTGAGGGAATGATCATCTCCGCGATCGCCATAGGTGCAACACAGGGTTTCGTATATGTACGCGCTGAGTACCCGCTGGCCATCAAGCATATCCTGGTGGCCATCCGGCGCGCTCGTCAAATAGGTATCCTGGGTGAAAACATACTAGGTACTGGCATCGACTTTGATATCGAGGTGTTCCGGGGAGCTGGAGCATTTGTGTGCGGAGAAGAAACCGCGCTGATTCGATCCATTGAAGGTAAAATGGGGGAACCCAGGCAGCGGCCTCCTTATCCCATTGAGAAGGGACTCTGGGGTAGACCCACATGCATAAATAACGTGGAAACTCTGGCAAATGTGCCGGTCATCATCAGTCAGGGAGCTGACAGGTATGTACAGACCGGGATTCTTGGCAGCCGAGGCACCAAGATATTTTCTCTTGTGGGAAAAATAACCAATACCGGTCTGGTGGAAGTGCCGCTGGGGATGAAAATCAGTGAAGTGGTGTATGATATTGGCGGTGGTCCGGCGGGCAAGGCCAAGATCAAGGCCATCCAGACCGGCGGACCATCGGGGGGCTGCATACCGGCCAGCCTGTTCCAGTTGCCCATCGATTACGACAGCCTGGCTGGGGCCGGTACGATCATGGGGTCCGGCGGAATGATCGTGATGGATGAGAACACCTGCATGGTGGACGTGGCCAAGTACTTCATGAACTTCCTCAAGGGTGAGTCGTGCGGCAAGTGCTTCACCTGCCGAAAGGGCACGCAGCGCATGCATGAGATCCTCGATGATATCAGCAGTGGCAAGGGGACCATGGAACAGCTGGATCTCCTGGAGGAGCTGGCAGTGGTGGTACGGGATACGACCATGTGCGGTCTGGGTCACGGCGCCCCGAATCCGGTGTTATCAACTATACGTTATTTCCGCGAGGAGTACATCCAGCATATACAGAACAAGCGCTGCACGGCTGGTGTATGCAAGGACCTGGTCGGTGCACCTTGTCAGAATGCGTGCCCCTTGGGGACCGAGGTCTGGCGCTATGTAGCCCACATTCAGCTGGGTCAGTTCGAGGAAGCCTACCGGGTGATTCGAGAGCATAATCCGTTTCCCTCGGTATGCGCCCGCATCTGCAACCATCCCTGCGAAGATCGCTGCCGTGCCGGCACCAGTGGCGGAGAACCGATCGCCATCCGTACTCTGAAACGTTTTATCACCGATCGTGTTGATCCATCCCTTGTCCCGGCTGCGCACCCTACCCGATCGGAAAAGGATCCAGTCCGGGTCGCGGTCATCGGGGCGGGACCTTCCGGACTCGCTGCCGCCGACCAGTTGGCTCGTGGAGGGTATGAGGTTGAGATTTTTGAGGCCGAAGATCAGCCAGGGGGCATGCTGGTTTCCGGCATCCCTGCCTACCGTCTGCCGGCTGAGACCATCAACAAGGAAATCGAAGCATTGATCAGCGATCAGGTGACGCTCACGTGCAATACTGTGCTGGGTCGTGATATCACCATTGCAGGTCTGTTCGAGGCTGGATTCAAGGCCGTGTACCTGGCCATGGGCGCACATAAGAGCCGTAAGATGAATGTCGAGAATGAGGATGCGGAGGGAGTTTTCTCCGGTATGGAATTTCTCAAGACTTTCAACCTGAAAGGGGAGGAGCTCGGGAAAGGCCACTTGGGGGTGATCGGGGGCGGCAATTCCGCGATTGATGCCGCAAGAGTAGCGATCCGACA
>CP070656.1:818508-821551 GCA_020355065.1 Fidelibacterota bacterium
TACTTCGATCTGAACGTCCGGTCCAGGAAGAAATAGCGGTTCTTCACGTAGTGCATATCGCTGACGGAATATTCCTGGGCCAGGGTACTGGACTTGGTTGATTTACGCGACCGTTCTATGGAGGCAATCGTCGTGATGTCCACGGGTCCCAGTTTGGACTCGGCCTTGATACCGAACAGGCCGCTGCTTTTGCCGCCTCCACCGGTGGCGAACTGGGTTCCTGGCAGAGAGAGGGAAATGTTACCCGCATCGATCCGCTGAAGTATCTCGTCCTCCTGGCCTGTGTAGGCGATCTTCATATCGTTTTCCCACTCGAAGTCGTTCTCACTATCCTGATGGACCAGGACCTTAATACGGTCTCCAATAGTGCCTTCAATGTCAAAGCGCTGTTTCTGATCCACATCCAGATCCCAGCTGCGGTTGGCCTTGAAGTTGGTAAAGCTCTTGGACTGGTCTTTGAACAAGACTCCGCCATTGATAGCTACGTTTCCCGACACTCGCAGTGACACCCTCTGACCGGCGATGTCGGTGTGCATCAGCTCGATGGTGCGGGCACTCTGAGCCCGCTGCTGGGCTACCGATTGAAGGTTGCCGACCAGTTTGGTGCGTGTGCTGTTCTGAAAGCGTTCCTGCAGGCGATTTGGGATGTACCACGCCAGAGATGTGGTGGAGGGCAGTTTTAAATCGACACCATCATGCTCCTCGTAGAAGGTGATCCATCGGCCGGAGGCATCCACCTCGGTCCACCTCTCGAGGCCGGGTACACTTATCTCTAGCATTTGTCCGGCTCGCAGGTGAATGTCCCGGGCCTCCTCCGCGGAAAGGGGACGGAGTGGGGGTACCGTATCGGCTGCAGCCGGTGACCCAGTAGTATCCAGGGGCTCCTCAACTGCCAGAATGGTGGTGTCCATGGCCAGGCTGTCCGCCCACCCCACAAGGTACAAGCCTCTGGAAGGGGGCGGTGGCAGGGGTACGGCAATGACACGTTCCAGAAAATCGGGTGGCCGGACGGGGTGGGTATAGACCGAGTCCTCGGCGGCCCCCCAAAGCAGATGGGAAGCCACTAAAAGACATGCAACGACCCCTAAAGGCGTGCGAGATAGAATCACCCGCCAGCTCCTGATACTCGTTAGCGATACAAAAAAACCGGTATCAGTAGTGCCTAGGCAGGGGTCTCCTTTATTACGTTGTTAGACAGGGACCGGGCGAGTTGGTGATGCAAGGCCTGGAAAGCTTTCGCCCGATGTGAGATTTGTTTTTTTTGTTCGGCGGTCATTTGTCCAAAGGTCTGCTCCGTACCCTCTACAATGAAGACGGGATCGTAGCCGAAGCCATTTTCACCTCGTGGATCTTGGGTGATTGATCCCTCGATGACACCCTCGGCAGCCGCTTCGCGAGCCCCATCGACATAGACGGCACACGTCCGGAAGCGGGCTGTGCGCCGATCGCGGTGTACATTCTGTAAGGATGCCAATAGTTTCTCCACATTATCACGATAAGAAGCCCCTGTACCGGCAAACCGGGCGGAGTAGATTCCGGGTGCGCCGTCCAGAGCATCTACCTCCAGGCCCGTGTCGTCGGCAACCGTGGGCAATCCCGTTTCCGCATGGACTGCGCGTGCCTTAAGTAAAGCGTTGTCCCTCAGAGATGTTCCCGACTCCTCCACCGGATCTATGTGGGGAAATGCATCCAGGTCGACCAGCTGGACACCGAAATCGGCAAAAATGTCCTGGATCTCCTTCAATTTATCCCGGTTATGTGTGGCCACCACCCACTTCATAGGTCGATCCGATCTCCATGGCCCACGACGGCGGCATCCAGTGCCGTGTACTTCCGTTCGAAGGGAAAGGAGGCTTCCTTTGAGGTGACATAATTGACCAGATCATCCTCGCCGGCGTACTGGCTGTCAGCCGTCACCAGGGTCGCTCCCACATCCTCGCCGTTCTCTAAATCCATCGGCTGAAAGATCAGGAACTTTAGTCCCACCAGGTCAGTCCATTTATTTGTGGCCCAAACGGTGCCGACCACAGGGCCAAGGAACACGCTAATCGCTCCTGCTTCTCATTGTCTGTGAATATTAGGTCACCGACCTATGTCTGTCAATGGGATTCGCCCTCGTATTGCCAGCGAGAGAGTAGGGAAAAATCCGGGGTGTATTTTGCGGTCATATCGGAACAGGGAAGGACGGATTAATGGTCGGATCCGGCGACCCGGAATTGAACATAGAAGCGGCTTCCAGGTTTGTCACTGGTGTCCAAGCCTAGTTCTCCGCCCATGCGCTGTATCAAGCCTTGGGCCACAGCAAGTCCCAGTCCCAAGCCCGGTGCTGATTCATGTTCGGGCAGCCGGTTGAAGGGCTGGAAGATCGACTCCCGCCGGTCTTCGGGGACACCAGGACCCTGATCCTCCACCTCAATCCGGACGTGGTGTTCATCCGGCCGGTAACAGCGGAGTTTCACCACTTCCTTGGGAGGGCCATATTTGCTGGCGTTATCGATAAGATTGAACAGCACCTGTTCAACGGCGGATGCGTCGGCTTTTATCTGGGGCAAATCATCGGCAATATCTTCGGTCAGTTCCTGCTCCCGGCCCTCCAGAATGGGTTGCCAGCTCTCCGCCACGTGACGGACAATCTGTCCCGGATCCGCATCCTCCAGACGAATCAGCCAGCTGCCGCTGTCCAGGCGGCTCATCTTATCAATGTTGTCCACCAGATACAGTAAGCGGTCGATGTTCTTGTGGATGGCATCCAGATACACTTGCTGTTTCTCGGATAGATCTCCACCGAATCCTTCCTGGAAAAGGTAGGCGAATTCCTTAAGCACCGCCAAGGGTGCCTTCAACTGGTGACCGGCTTCATAGAAGAATCGGCTGCGCACTTCATCCAGTGGCAAGCGCTCCTGCGAGGCCTGGTCAGGATCCTCGGGCGGTCTCGGCTCCCCGTATTTCTCCATCAGGGGGTCCAGATCGTCGGAGCTGAACGGCTTGTTCAAATACTCATCAACCCTATTCCGCTGCAGCTCATCCGGCGACTCGACAGGCA
>CP070656.1:821651-830948 GCA_020355065.1 Fidelibacterota bacterium
AAAAGTTGCATCACGGATGGCAGGACTGGTTCTCTAATTTTATTGAAGGGAGTAGTCAGAAAATCAATTCTGATTTCAACCCCGTGGGACTGTTTTACAGCATCTCTCATTGGAATGCACTGTTTGCACCTTCACTTCGCTGGCTTTTTAGGCAATTTGAGAGGATAAACTTGAGGACTATTGTTCTTTTGTTTGTTTTTTTTCTTCTTCTTTATTTCTTTTTTCGATCAAAAAACATACGATTATTCCGGGCAGGCATCCCCTTATCCATTATCACAACAGGTTTCGCCGGAATGATATTTGACCTTATGATCATTTTTGCATTTCAATCAATTTATGGATATGTATTTTCATGGATTGGGCTTCTTGTAGCCTCTTTTATGGCTGGGGCAGCATGTGGAGCAATGCTCATAACAAATGTCATGACACGGGTAAAGAATTGCTACAAACTCTTCATCAAAATTGAACTGGCAATAATTAGTTTTTCTATTGGTTGCCCTTTGATATTTCTTGCTGGCCATGGATATTTGGATAGTCCGGGCGCATTCTCTTCCTTCAAAATAATATTCTTAATCATTTCGTTTATTGGCGGAATTTTAGTTGGCTCACAATTCCCTCTCGCAAACAAGATATATCTAAGAAATAGCCCTAGTTTAAGCAAGACAGCCGGATTACTTTATGCTTCTGACTTGCTGGGCGGGTGGTTTGGAGGAATTATAGGCGCTGTGGTGCTTCTGCCTGTTCTTGGTCTTACCGCTACCTGTATAACAGTGGGGCTACTTAAACTGACAAGTTTCATTGTCATATCCACCCAGCCCAATCGGCATCTATGAGGAGTATTAAAATGGGGGATATTATTCTTAAGAAATATACGCGAAGAAGTTTTCTAGAAAACACAGCCAAGCTATGTTTCAAAGTAGGGCTATCGTTGGTCTTCTTTAATGGCTTTAGGATAAAAGCATCTAGCGACAAAACTACGACCATTGCTAATAAATATGATCATACGGGCTCCGGTTTCGAACCGGCTTATCTGGAACTTCACAAAACAGGTGAACTAAACAGGCGTGCAGAAACACTCTGGGCCATTTTGGAAAGATGCCAGCTATGTCCCAGAAGATGTCGTGTGAATCGGCTTAAAGGAATGAGCGGATTCTGTCGTGCTCCTGGTGCAACACTTGTAGTTTCATCGTTTCATCCCCATTTTGGCGAAGAACGACCACTCGTTGGCAATGGTGGCTCAGGGACGATCTTTTTAACCCACTGCAATTTGCGATGTGTATTTTGTCAAAACTGGGAAATAAGTCAGCTTGGTCGGGGCGTTGAAAGTGATATTGATGAATTAGCCGATATGATGCTTCGGCTGCAACGAATCGGTTGTCACAATATTAATCTTGTAACCCCGACGCATTATTCCGCACACATACTTAAAGCTATTGATATAGCTGCAGGATCAGGGCTGCGGCTGCCCATCGTCTATAACACGAGTAGCTGGGAGCGTCTTGAGATAATCCAGCTTCTTGATGGAATAGTTGATATCTACCTGCCTGATTTCAAATACTGGAATGGTGACATGTCTGCAAAATATTCATCCGGCGCAGAGAGGTATCCTGAAATTGCACGTGAAGTAATCCTTGAGATGCACCGTCAGGTTGGCGTGGCAAAACCGACAATAAATGGCATAATGCAAAGAGGACTGATGATCCGGCATTTGGTTATGCCAAACAATGCTGGGGGTTCAGAACAAATAATGGAATGGATAGCTGAGAATTTACCGAAAGATACTTATGTCAATATTATGGCACAGTATAATCCGGTCTATAAATCATTTGATTATCCGGAGATATCAAGGAGAATAACTGGCGACGAATATAATAAGGTCGTAAAAAGAGCAAAAGAAATGGGGCTTGCAAATCTTGACATTCAGGGATACTGGTGGCTGAAAAGGTAAATGCCTTGGTCCTCACAGTTGTTTCACCCTGCTTTCATTTATAACCTTTCGATACATATACTTAGCAGGCTTCTTTGAGATCTGAGCCTGCCCCGACTGAGCACGGCGAATGTTGGGGTCGGTCCCGCTTCCTTTCATCGAAGCCCCACTTGATTGGGGCTTTTACATCTCATGCCGGATTACATCATCTATATTCTTTAGAAACTCGAAGGTAAGAACTATACGGGACAGGTTATGATCCAATGAGATTACATTCTAGAACTTCCCTATATCTCAGGGTTACCTTTAAACGGATCCGTATAGTATCATGGTGCACGTAATGAGTTCAGATTCCGGCATTTCAGGAAATATTCGAGTACGAAGACTGTGATCACTAGCCAGGAGAAAATGAGGTGAATGCTATTATCTGGGTAGGATTTATCCTTTTAATACTGGGATTATTAGCGCTTGACCTTGGAGTCTTTCACCGTAAAGCGAAGGCGATCCTGGCTGCTGACGCCCTAGCATGGACAGGTGTCTGGATTGCAGTCGCACTGGCCTTCAACTTGCTGGTGTACTTCCTTTACGAACAGAACTGGGTCGGACTTGGCTTAGCTTTCCCAGAACACGTGGATGGCCAGACCGCTGCCCTGCAGTTCTTCACGGGCTACCTGCTAGAAAAGTCGCTGAGCCTGGACAACATTTTCGTGATTGCCTTGATCTTCAGTTACTTCAATGTTCCCTTGGCATATCAGCATCGAGTCCTGTTTTGGGGAGTAC
Organism: Fidelibacterota bacterium; assembly: GCA_020355065.1. GTDB lineage: Bacteria > Fidelibacterota > Marinisomatia > SCGC-AAA003-L08 > TS1B11. The sequence goes on from CP070656.1 coordinate 824,359, forward strand.
TTGGTGCTCTCATCCTTCGGGGATTGATGATCGCCATGGGTGCCACGCTCATCCACACCTTCAGCTGGATGATTTACATCTTTGGCGCGATTCTCATCCTGACCGCAGTGAAGATGCTGATTGCCCGTCATGATAATCTGGAACCGGATAAGAACCTGCTGATACGCCTGGCAAGACGATACTTCCCGGTGACTGAAGGATTCCGCGAAGATCGTTTCTTTGTACGTGATGGTGTCAAGCTTGCGATCACACCCTTATTTCTGGTACTGGCGTTGATCGAGAGTTCAGACCTCCTCTTCGCTGTAGATTCTATCCCTGCCATTTTTGCAGTGACTACTGACCCCTTTCTAGTCTATACCTCAAATGTCTTCGCAATCTTGGGACTGAGAAGTCTTTATTTCGCGATTGCACCGCTGATCGCACGCTTCCGTTACCTAAAGATGAGCTTGGTATTCCTCATGGCATATGTGGGTGTCAAGATGCTGCTATCCCATCATTACCCGATCCCGATCCCGATTTCACTGAGTGTAATTTCTGTAATCATCGGGGTAGGAGTCCTTGCCTCGATCTACGCAGCCCACCGGGATACAGCCCCCCTCGTGTCACCCGTCGCCGATCACTTGGACGCACTGATTCAGCTCACCATCCGCTCTAGTCGGAAGATACTGGTATTGATTGTTGGGTCTACGCTGTTAGTAATCGGTGCGGCCATGATCATCCTGCCTGGACCCGCCGTTGTCGTCATTCCTGTCAGTCTTCTCATCCTCGCGACGGAATTCCTCTGGGCACGGCGACTTCTCGCTAAGATGCGCCAGCAAACAGACACAATCATTGCGGAACTGCGATCAAAAATCGACAGTAAATAGCCGAAGCCAACTGGGCTGTTTATAATTGAATAATTAAAACCAAGGGATCATATCTATTACCTATCACTTTTCAATACATATATATATCAGGATTCTTTGAGACCGGAGTTTACCCCGACTTTATGTCGGGGTAGGTCCCGCACTAAATGACAAGGACCCAGGAGAATTCCTGAGTCCTTTTAGTTTACATTTAATGGGCTAAAAAGCCCAGTCTCCCCCCTACTTCAGCAGCACCATCTTAATCGCCCTGCTATACTCCGGTGTCATCATCGTGACAATGTACATCCCCGTAGGCAGCTCACGCCCTGCCCTGTCCCGTCCGTTCCAGACCAGCTGATGATACCCTGCTTCCAGACGCTGATCCACCAGCCGCACCACCTCCCGGCCCAGCAGGTCGTAGACCACCAGTGTCACCTCCACCGCTTCCGGCAGGTCATACCGGATCGTCGTGCTGGGATTGAAGGGATTGGGGTAGTTGGCGTGCAGGGCGTATTCCCCCGGGATGCCAGCCAATTCGTCTATCGCCACCACTCCACTGATGGTTACATGGACAGGCCGGCTGTAGAGGATTAGTCCGGTTGCTATGGTGTTTGAGATAGAACAGACATAGGTGCCGGTGTCCTGATAGCTCATGGAGGTTATGGTATATGTGGCACTGGTATCGCCGGTAAGTTCCGCCGCATTCCTAAGCCACTGGTACTTATTAGCCGTTCCGCCTACATCAACGGAGAGAGCCAATTCCGAGCCAAAGTCCACCGTAGTGTCCATTGCCACCCCCACACTATCCTGCATATGATATAACATGGTAGGGATAGACAGCCCGATAAGTGGTTCAATATCTTCGAAGGTGAGCCGGTTGTTATCCAGGAATAGGTGTGTCAGGGATGTATCCCCGCTGAGGTCCGGTAGGGAGTCGAGCAGATTGAAGCTAAGGGATAAACTCGTTAAGCTGGGGATGAGACCGATCTCATCTGGCAAGCTGGCCAATTGATTCTCACTAAGACTGAGCTCGGCAAGATTGACCAGGCCGCCGATGTCGGAGGGAATACTGGTCAGTAGATTATCCCCCAACAGTAGATAATTCAGGTTAATCAGACTATCGATCGTGGAGGGCAGGGCGGTCAATTTATTACTGGCCAGAGACAGGTATGTCAGGTTGACCAGTTCACCGATATCTGGTGGTATGGGGCCGGATAGCTGATTATTTCCCAGATTCAGATAGGCCAAACTGGTATCGTTACCGATCTCAGGGGGTATAGGGCCCGTCAATTCATTGCCCGCTAAATCAAGGTTGCGCAGTTTGGGATGGGTTCCAATCGAAGCCGGGATGGGACCGGTGAGATTGTTATTCCCCAGATCCAGGCCTAACAGTTCGGGAAAATTGACGATCTCGGAAGGGATGGAATCAGTGAGCTGGTTAGAGCTCATATCGAGATTCCGCAGATTTACGAGGTCGCCAATAGCGGAGGGGATTCCCCCGGAGAGTTCGTTACTGCTCAGAGAAAGAGTCCACATGCCAGTAAGGCCTCCGATAGTGGGAGGAATGAGACCGGTGAGATTATTTTCATTTAACAGTAGGGTATTCAGGTTGCCGAGATCACCGATGGCAGCGGGTATCTCTCCGTTGAGTTCATTGTCGTTTAAAAACAAACCATATAGGCTGGTAAGATTCCCGATCTCACTTGGGATAGTGCCGGTAAGTTGATTGTTATCAAGGTACAGGGTTTCCAGCGCGGTTAGATTCCCGATCTCATCCGGTATAGTGCCGGTAAGTTGATTGTTCCCCAGATAGAGGAACTCAAGCGCAGTGAAATCACCGATGGCTGGTGGAATGGATCCCACCAGATTGTTGTTGGTTAGCCTGACATCGTAAACCCGACCGTTGGCAACCTTGATACCAAACCATGTATCCAGTATCGAATCGGGATCCAGCCAGCCGTCGTTTTTGGTCCAGTTGGCTCCATTGGTACTGTCATACAGGGCAACCAGCGCCAGCGAGTCGGTATAGGTTGTGCCCTCCACCAAGACATGAATCGGCCAGCTGTAGAGGATTAGCTCCGTAGCGAGGGTGTTGGTGATTTCGCAGGCATAGTATCCGGCGTCAGTGAACTGGAGCGAACTGATAATTAAAGTATCATCGGTCGCGTCGGTGATGACGACGTCGCCCTTGATCCATTGATATTCATTGTTGTCTCCGCCAACGGACACGGACATAGTAAGTTCGTCGCCTACAAGCAGCGTGGTATCAATTTCAGTACCCACACTATCCTGAGGAGAGTAATCAAAAGTAATGGAGGCTAGGTTCAGGATGGGTTCAATGTCCTCGAACGTCAGTTGATTGTCGTACACATACAATCTTTCCAGGGAGGTAAGACCGCTCAGGTCGGGAAGCGCTGTCAGCTGGTTGTCGTAGAGGTATAACATTTTCAGGCTGGAAAGGTTACCGATTTCCGGAGGTAGCGTAGCCAGCTGGTTTTTGCCTAGGTACAGTCTGGTCAGGCTGGAAAGGTTGCCGATTTCCGTAGGCAGCGCGGTCAACTGATTGTAGTCGACAGACAAGGATGTCAGACTGGAAAGGGTACCGATCTCAGGTGGCAGGGCAATCAACTGGTTATTGGAGGCACTCAGGGTGCGCAAGCTGGGAAGGTTGCCGATCTCCGCCGGCAGGGCAGTTAACTGGTTGGACTGGAGGTAAAGGTTTGTAAGGGCGGGAAGGCTTCCTATCTCGGGTGGAAGAGTAGTCAATTGATTGTCGCTGATTGCTAGGTACTTCAGCTCTGAAAGGTTACCGATCTCAGCTGGCAGTGACGTGAACTGGTTCCCACCAAGTGCCAGGTCATACAGCACTATGAGATTGCCAATCCCGGTTGGAATGGGTCCACTCAGGCTGTTGTTTAACAGGCTGATGGTTCCTAATTTGGTAAGGCTTCCGATCTCGGCCGGCAGATTGCCGCTCAGGTTGTTATTGGATAGGCCAAGGCTGGTCAGTTCGGTGAGATTCCCGATCCCAGTCGGTATATTACCACTCAGGTCGTTATTGGATAGGGCGAGGCCTGTCAATTTGGCAAGGCTTCCAATCTCGGCCGGCAGGTTGCCGCTCAGGTTGTTATTATTTAGGTTGAGGTTTGTCAGTTCAGTGAGGTCGCCGATTTCGGTGGGAATCGTCCCGGTCAGGTTGTTGTCGTAGAGAGCCACCTCGGTCACCCGGCCGTCGGTAACCGTTACGCCGTACCAGGTGTTTAGCGGTTCCGTAGTAAGCCAGTTGGTGTCTGTTAACCAATCCGTACTTCCGTTGGTGCTGTTATACAACGCTACCAGCGCCAGGGAATCCTGCTCGAAGGGGGGAGGTCCTGTAGGAGTGCCAAACCGCACCAGCCAGCCGTCATAACTGCCGGCGCCCCAGGAATCGGTGATACCCACAACGGCGTACTCGTCTTCGGCGATCTGAGCCAATCCGGTGCCCGCATCCAGGTTGTCACCACCCACGGCAGTAGCCCACACGATGTCGCCGAACTCATCTACCCTGACCAGCCAGAGGTCGGCGGAACTGCCCAAATCGGTCTGGTCCAACCATCCTGATAGCAGAAAACCATCATCATCCAGCAGTAGCATGTCCATGGATTGGTCGCTAAGGTCTCCACCATAGGTCTGGGACCATTCCAGGGTCCCCAGACTATCGGTTTTGATCAGCAGCCAGTCGCGGTCTTCCCCCTCCGGCGCCGGTGAGTCGAGAGTGCCAAAGATAATCCCGAAGATCGCATAGCCACTATCGGCAGTCTGCACGACCTTGGTACCCTCGCCATCACTGCCAGTGTGGAATGTGCTGGTCCAGGTGGTATCGCCGTTGGCGTCCGTTTTAAGCAGCCAGATATCTACATTACCATTTACTTGTCTATTCGCCAGAACGATATATCCGCTATCGGCAGTTTGCTGAACGGATTTGCTTATGTCCTTATTACTACCGCCATACGTTTTTGTCCAGAGGGTGTCTCCATCGGAATCAGTGCGTACAAGATAGACATCCTCAGAACCTTCATCGTAAGTGCCAGTTTCACCCACAACAATAAATCCACTGTCTGATGTCTGCACAACTGAATTCGCGTCATTGAGTAGAGATTTTCCAAAGGTTTTGGTCCATGAAGTGTCACCGTTAGAATCTGTCCTGACAAGCCAAATATTGCGGTCATTCGGACCGAAAGATTCTGTAGCACCCACAAGTACAAATCCATCGTCGGAGGTCATTTGCATAGAGCGACAATTCTCCCAACTTGTACCGCCATAGGTTCTGGTCCAGAGGGTGTCCCCTTGTGCATCCGTTTTAATAAGCCAATAGTCACCTGTGCTCCCTGTGGCTGCCAGCCCCCCTGCCATGACAAAGTCACCATCGGCAGTTCGCTGGATAGCTTGCAGCATATCACCTTCACTGCCTCCATAGGTCTTGGTCCACAGGGTGTCCGGGGCCTGGGCATTTAGAATCTGAATTAAGCACATGATAGTAATGGAGATACGACAAAGCTGATACATGGCTTTTCCTCCTGGTCTGCAAGGGTGAGTTAGAGTTTTATGTAGTGCCCTCAGGCACTCAGTCAGGTCAAGATGACTACAGATGAGAAGCTCGATTGAGTGGGAGTGACGATGACCAATGCCTTGCGGCATGTATGCTCTGTAAATAGCCTGTCCTGTCTTCCTGGAAAGACGTAGGGCAGAAGCACTCAAAGCCTTATAAAATATCAAAGCAGAACCCATTTGAGGCTAGAGTCTCCCTACTTCAGTAGCACCAGCTTGATGGACTTGCTGTACTCAGGTGTCACCATCAGCACGATGTACATCCCCGTTGGCAGCTCACGCCCTGTCCTGTCCCGGCCGTTCCAGACCAGCTGATGATACCCTGCTTCCAAGCGCTGATCCACCAGCCGGACGATCTCCCGGCCCAGGAGGTCGTAGACCACGATGTGGACGCGCGTGGCCAGGGGCAGGTCATACCGGATCGTCGTGCTGGGATTGAACGGGTTGGGGTAGTTCTGATGCAGGGCGAACTCAGTGGGCAGCAGGTCGGCCGCCAGGAGGGCCAGCAGTTCGGCACTTATCTTGATGGTGAGGGTGAAATACTCCCCTTCGCCCAGGGCCCAGGTGGTGTCCATTCCATCGGTGGCGAAGATGGTCCAGGTGCCGGTAATGATGGAATCGCCCCAAGCCAGGACCGTATCCACGAACGCCTGATAGCCGGTGAGCAGGAGACTATCCACGGCCAGGGAGGTATCACCGGGGAGCACCAGGGCTAAATGTCCCATAACGACGCAGCCATACCACACGGAGTCGCTGTCGACATCCAGGGCCTGCTCCCACCGGAACATAAGGGTGTCGTCGATAGATTCGGGAGTGATCACGATCGTCGAATCGTCGCCAGGTTCCAGCAATGCAAACGGCAAGGGTGCGTCGTTCACCGGGATTACTGTCAGGACTAAGGAGGTGGTGTCGCTCAGTGATCCATCACTCGCCACGACCCACAAGCTATCAGCTCCGTACCAGTCCTGCGGTGCCCTGAAACAGATCCCGATTGTGTCGTGGGTCACGGAAAAGGGATCATTGCCAAAGAAGTTCCACATCAGAAGCGTATCCGGGTGGTCCGGGTCTTCCACGAGGGCATGCCATCTGGAATAAGGGATAAACAGCGTGTCGTCCTCTGCGAAGCCAGTGTCCGGCAGTGCAGCGATGTATGCTTGC
>CP070656.1:831048-834272 GCA_020355065.1 Fidelibacterota bacterium
GAGATGGGGCTCTATTTTGGCATGAAGATCGACTCGAGCCTCATCGAGAATTAGGCGGTTTGGAGTAGCCATGCGTCATCTGAGGAAGGGTCGTAAGTTGAACCGGACCGCCAGCCATCGCCGGGCGCTGATGCGGAACCTGGCATCTTCGCTGATCATCCATAAGCGGATCCAGACGACGGATGCGAAGGCCAAGGAATTGCGGACCTTTGTGGAGCCCTTGATCACCTTTGCCAAGCAGGGCACCCTGCATGCCCGGCGGCAGGTCTTGCGGGCCTTACCGGGTAAACAGGGACAGAAGGTTACGGCCATTCTGTTCGATGAGATTGCGCCTCAGATGGCCGACCGGCCGGGAGGATACACGCGCATCATCAAGTTGGGGAGCCGGACAAATGATCGGGCTCCCATTTCCATGGTGGAATTGGTAGATCTCGCTGCAGCCCCGCGTGAGGTCTCTGAAGAGAGTTCTAAATCCGAGAAGAAGTCAAAAGCCTAAGGTCACGGGCAGGTCTGAGTTTGGGAGCGTAGTTATGGAATTCGTGCTCCCCAGAATAACCAAGGTAGTCGTTACGACTACCTTTTTTATTATCCTGGGGAGCCTACACGCGAGTGAGGTCGAGCCGCTTCGGATCAAGGGCTTGTGGATTGTACGGGAGAGCATGGTTGATCAGGCCGAGATTGATGCGGCCTTACAGTTTGCCAGCGAGAGCGGATTCAACCATGTATTCGTTCAGGTACGGGGGAGGGGCAGTGCCTATTATAATTCACTCCTGGTTCCCAAGAGTTCCAGAGTACGGGATGCCAAGTTTGATCCTCTCGCCTATGCCGTATCCCGGGGGCATGAGCTGGGATTAAATGTGCATGCCTGGGTGACCACCTATCTCCTATGGTCGGCTCGTCAACCTCCAGAAACAGGTAACCATATCTACCATATGCATCCGGAGTGGCTGGAGGTGGATGCGGTCGGCAATGCTCACGCGGATTTCGATCTGGGCGCACCCCGGGATGGGACGTTTGAAGGATTGTTCCTGGCCTCGGTCCATCCGGAGGTAAATGAATATCTCCAGGCTGTGTTCACCGAGATCCTTCTGCATTATAATATCGATGGACTGCACTTGGATTACTGCCGCCTCCCCGATTTCGATTACGGTTACAATGAGGAGGGGCTCAAGGTATTCAGGTACAGACATGGTTTTGATCCCCGAGATATTAACTCTACAGACACCCAGAGAACTGACGCAGCTGCCAGCCAGGAAGCGGGTGAGAGATTACACATCTGGAACGGTTATCGCCGCGGACAGATCTCGGATCTGGTCACCGCCCTGCACGCCGTGATCACGCTCAGCGGCAAGGAGATTTTACTCACTGCAGCGGTGAAGCCTAATCCAAATGTAGCGCAGCACAAATATGCCCAGGATTGGATCCAGTGGCTCCAGGACGGCATTCTGGATTATGCCCTGCCCATGAATTACACTCCCGAACAGGAGGAATACACGGAAAATATGAGCCTGATCGTCAATTCGCTTTCGGAGCGTTTACGGGAGCGCGTGATCATGGGCGTGGCCACATACAATCAGGATGCCACTGCGACGGCGGAGAAAATCCGCTTGGCTCGTCTCTACGGATTCAATGCTATCTGTGTGTTCTCATATGATGCCCACAAGACCAATCTAGACCATTTCAAGCCCATTCTCGATATGTTGGACCGCTAGCGCGACCAAGGATTTCGTAGAATCCCTCACCGTTCAACTACAGATCTGGTGATTCCCGTGTGAATCAGGCGCCCAATAGGGCGATGAACAACATGATGAGGATACCTGCACTCATGGCTACGAATGTGGCCAGGCGCTTCCGAACATCATGAAAAGCCTCTGGTAACAGATCCATGGTGGCCACATAAATGAACGTTCCTGAAGCGAGGGCCGTGGGAATGGAGAAATGATATTCCTGAAGGCTGTTGAGAATGAGCAGTGAGAGCAGTGCGCCCACGGGTGTACAGAGGGCAAAGATAGATAGCAGCACGATGGACCGCCGCAGCGGGGTTTTCGAGAGTCTGAATACGGTTGCCAGTGAGAAGGCCGCCACGGATTTATGAGTGATGATCGCCAGGAAGATAACCAGCGCCACGCTTGGCACAACGAAGCCGGCACCCAGTGCAAAACCGGCCAGCAGACTATGGATGCTTAATCCGATGAAAGCGCTGATCCCTACAACCTGATGGCGATGTTCCGCCTCGTCGTCACAGTCATGATGTTGGTGGCGAACCAGAACCCGTTCAACGAATAGAACGATCATAAAGCCGTTCAGGAGCATGAAATACGTCCAGAGGTCGGATTGTTCGGTGATCGTTTCCGGAACGAGATGGAAGAAGACCGCCCCAAGAAAAACACCGGCGCCGAAGGCCACAAAGAGATGGAGTTGCCGGTCGCTCCAGCGTCCCAGGAGAGGCGGAAGGGCACCCAGAATGGCTGCAAGTAGGATACCTGCCAGTAGACTGAATTGGGAGACGTTCATGGCCGTCTAAGTTACGCCAGAGGAATGGTTCGAGGAAGCGGGATGCATGCCTGGAAGGATCCGTGGTAGGTGCTCAGCTTTTTCCAGGATGAATGATTCCCGCTTTGATCAAAAGCAACCTTAACTTTATCCACAGTAGATGTCCCCCATCGCTGTTCAAGGGATTACTCGTGGGAGTGAACTATAGGAAAATTAAGGCAGAACATGGTTCATGATATGGATATAAGTGGGGCTTATGCCCCTATTCTCACACCGTTCTCGCAGGATGGTCGAACCGTCAACCTGGCGGCTTTCCACCAACATCTGGCCTTCCTGGACAAGGCCGGGCTTTCAGGGGTGTTGGTACTGGGGACCAATGGCGAATTCGGTTACCTCTCGAAGGAAGAGCGCCTGCAATTGGTCGAGAGTGTGATTGGAGCCGGAACCTCCCTCCGCATCATCGTGGGCGGAACCGTACCGGACTCCCCGGAGGATACCCAGGCCCTGGTTGATCAACTGGGGGAGTATTCGGATCGATTGACGGCCATCCTGGTTGCGCCGCCCTTTTATGACACGTATTCCAATGCAGGGGAGGTCTCAGAAGCAGTCGTCTTGGATTTCTACCACCGGTTGGCTGGGATACAGTCACGTCTTCCCCTGGTACTCTACAATGTACCTGTTCCGCCTGAGGGTCGGATGACGGCGCCGGTTACACCGGGCATGGTGGGGGC
>CP070656.1:834372-837585 GCA_020355065.1 Fidelibacterota bacterium
GACTCTCGGTAGGTACATATGCTTCTCCGACCGGAGGCTCGAAACCGCGGTTCTCCATCGTAACCATGAAGTGGTGGATCAGACCCTCGATGGAATTGAATACCTCCGGCTGAGGGGGTAGAATGTACTTGGAATCGGCATCAATGTTGATCGGTCCATCCGGCAGTTTGTCCAGAACCTGTCGGCAGATCTTCAGACTCTCCCACATCTCGTTCAGGCGCACAATGTATCGATCGTATACATCACCATTCTGACCAATGATCACGTCGAAGTCAAAATCCTCATACGAGGAGTACGGTTCCTTGACCCTGATATCGTAATCTATCCCGGCCGCTCTTCCCAACGGACCGGTGAGACCATACGAAAGCGCATCCTCGTAGCTGATGGACCCGATCCCCCTCGTCCGGTCTAGCCAGATGCGATTGTGGGTCAGTAAGCCGTCAATCTCCTTGAAGGTGGCCGGCGCCCGCTCCAGCAGATCTCGGGCGAGCGGTTCGAATCCGTCAGGCAGGTCACGCATCAGGCCGCCCACCCGTGTATAGCTGGTCGTCAGCCGGGCACCACACACCAGCTCGAAAAGATCGTAGATCTTCTCCCGCAGACGAAAACCATACAGGAATACGGTGAAGGCACCGATATCCACCGACTGCATTCCGATCTGAACCAGGTGGTCGGCAATGCGGGACAACTCGCACATGAGCACCCGGATATACTGGGCGCGCTTGGGCACCTCTAGATCCAGCAACTTCTCCGCCGAGAGGGCATAGGCCACATTATTGCACAGGGGAGAGATGTAGTTCATCCGGTCCGTGACCGTGACAAACTGGTTGAAGTCGAGATGCTCACCCAGTTTCTCAAATCCACAATGCAGAAAACCGATCTCGGGCGTGGCCTTGGTGATGACTTCCCCGTCCAATTCCACGATAACTCGCAACGTGCCGTGGGTGGCCGGGTGCGACGGCCCCATATTCAGAACCATCTTCTCCGTACTCAGGGCTTTGGCTTCCAGGGTCACTCGAAGCTCCTCCGGTCTTGCCACTTACTCCCGATACTGCGCTTCACGACTTTGAAGTTGTCCCGCTCGCCACGCCCTGAAAGCGGATAATCCTTCCTGAGGGGATGATACTGGAAGTAGTCGGGATTCATGATGCGTGTCAGGTTCGGATGCCCTTCAAACTCAATACCGAACAGATCAAACACCTCCCGCTCCTGCCAGTCGGCCGTATTCCAGAGCGGGGTGGCGGAAGGCAAACGTGGATTCTCCTCATCCACCCAGGCACGGACCACAATCCGCCGGACCTCATGCTGATTGAGTAGATGGTAAACCACGGAAAATCGAGCGTGACCACCCATTTCCAAATGGTCCACAGCCGTGATATTCGCTAGAAAATTGAAGGCGAACCTGGGATCCGTCTTTAGGGTCCGGAGCAGACTCACCACCTCTTCGCCTAGTATGTGGATGGTGAGCATACCACGGAACTCCGTGATCTCGATAAAACTGTCCTGAAACTTGTCCTTAAGGACGACGGCTAATTGGTCCTTGGGCAGCATCGCGCTAAACGTCGGCCTCTTCTACGGGAACCTTGTAGTGGCGAAGGGAATCCTTTTTGATCATTTTCTGGATCAGGATTAGTCCGTCAAGTATGGCCTCCGGTCGCGGGGGACACCCCGGCAGATAGACATCCACCGGAAGGAAGTTGTCGATACCCTGAATCACGCTGTACGTATCGAACACTCCCCCACTGGAGGCACACGCACCCATGGATATCACCCACTTGGGTTCGGGCATTTGCTCATAGATTCGGGTGAGGACGGGCATGAGCTTGATGGGCACCCTGCCAGCCACGATCATCAGGTCGGACTGCCGTGGTGAGAATCGGATGGCCTCGGCGCCAAACCGCGCCAAATCATGTCGCGACGCCAATGCCGACATGAATTCGATTCCGCAACAGGCGGTCCCGAAGGGCATCGGCCAGAGTGAATTCTTACGAGCCCAGTTCGCCAATGAATCAACAGTGGTGGTCAGCCAACCATCCTTTCCGTTGCGATCTACTCCCATTCAAACACCCCTTTACGCCACACGTACACGAACCCGAACACCAACACGGCCAGGAAAAACAACATCTCGAACAGGATGAAAGCACTCTGGGCAATAAAATCCTTGAACACCACCGCCCAGGGATAGAGAAACACAATCTCGATATCGAAAATCACAAAAATAAGGCCGACGATAAAGTAGCGCACACTCAGGCGGGGATGGCTGGGAGCCAGCGGGTCCACTCCCGATTCATAGGGCGCCAGCTTCACTTTATCCCGCACTCGTGGCCCTACGATATGAGTCAGCCCCAGGAAGGCCAGAGCCATCCCTGCCGCCAGGATGAATACAAAGAGGACCGGGATGTATTCGCTAATCATCAGCTGGGTGGAACCTCATTCAATCCTGACCGGATGGTCCTTTCTTCATACGCCTGAGACGCTCTTCACGGCGTTTTTTAGCGGCTTGAAAGCGGCGTTCCTCGTCCTTGGTCGTCGGTACTACTTGAGGAACCGGGGTGGGGTGCCCCTCCTCATCCAATGCCACAAACGTAAGATAGGCGGAACTCGTATGCCGCTTTTCCCCTGTGAGCGGATGCTCAGCTTCAATCCGCACACCCACCTCCATGGAAGTTCGGTCCGCGTAATTGACCGATGCTTTCAAGATCATCAACTCCCCAACCTTCACAGGGTGCACGAAGCTTAAGTGATCCACCGAGGCGGTCACAACCACTTTCCGACAGTGTCGCATGGCCGACATCGCGGCACACAGATCCATCAAATGCATCACGTGGCCACCCAGAACGTTCCCCAGAATATTGGCATCGTTCGGCAGAACCATCTCGTTCATCACCACTTGGGAATCGGTTACAGGACGCTCGGTAGGATCAGGTTTGGCCGAGTCGGCGGCAGGCGGGGGCATGATCACATGCCCTGACTGAAAAACTCCAGGGAGGTACGCACCAGGTTCATCAATGGCGTCCAGTACACACCGAATAGCAGCACCGGGACCGCTAGGACCAGGATGGTCCCCGTTAGGGCAGGATGATCGGAGATCGTCTCTCCGGTAGGTTCCGCATCCAGGAACATCACTTTCAGAATCCGAACGTAATAGTACAATGAAATCACTGAATTCAGTACACCCAGAACCGCTAGCCACCAGAATTGCCGGGCCTCCAC
>CP070656.1:837685-841119 GCA_020355065.1 Fidelibacterota bacterium
GGTGAACAGATCGTACCAGCCGTTCGTCATATAGATCGGGACACCGGCCTTGTTGATCCGGTCGATGAACGGGTAGAGGGCAAAATCGCCTTCCCAGATATTCTCGCCATCCGCGGTCGTGCTGTCGTGGAACGGGTACTTTTTCATGACCTCCGCAGATCTTTCCCCAACCGTCGCACCGCTGCGTTCGGCGCGGGCCTGGGCGAGGAGCACGCCGTTCTCGTCACCATCCACTGGCGTTGCCATGGCTTCCAGGGCACCTGTGGACCAGGAGAATAGGGTGTTGAAGGTTTCGTTGTATACGCCGCCCCGGTAGTTGACGGCGCTGTAGCTGTCCAGCGAACTGGAGACCGGAAAGATGGCTTTCAGGTGAGGGTTGCCGGTGCTTGCAGCGGCGAACTGGATCATGGCCTGCCACGAGTCGCCAAACATACCGATATTGCCGTCACACCAGTCCTGGGCCGCGATCCAGTCCATGATCTCATCCGCCTGGCGGGCTCCCACCTCGAAAGATGGGTCCATGACCCCAAAGGATGCACCAGTCCCTGGCCGTTCGACCACGATTACGGCGTAGCCGTGGTAGAGCATGGGCTTGAGCCAGCCGGTATTAAAGACCGCATCCATCAGGTGGCCCTGGTCGGAGATCTTGGAGCGTATACGGAGCATGGCTTTCTGGTACCATTTCAGGTCGCGCAGTTCTCCAAGAAGGAAATGGCCATCCGCGTCATAGATGGTAAATGTCCGCAGGTAGGGCGTGTACTTAAAGAGCGCGGGCAACGGTTCATCGGCCGCTACGCCATCCTTTGTGGGCAAGTATAGGTCATATGCCAGCCGGGTGCCGTCGTCGAGAGCCAGGTACTGCGAACGGCGCTCGTAGCCGTCGTAGATGGCTTCCGAATAGCCCTGGTATTGGCCAAACCGGGATACTTTTTTGCGCCCAGCCTGTTCTCTGTAGACGAAGAGCAGTACGACTGCCATTAGAATGACAGCGATTGCCAGCAAAAATGTACGACTGCGCATAATGGTTTCCTCCTGATTTACTATGGGGCTGCCCGTCACTCACTCGGTAAGGATGCGATGAAATCAGCTACCAAACTGATGGTCGCCTTTTCGTGCTTCCACGACTGGCCGTCGTGCTGCAGGTAGAACGGATCCACGGTGGTGACGACAACCACGTCAAGCTCATCCACCAGGACAATCAACTGGCCGCCATGTCCCCAAGCAAAGTTGACACGATGCTCCCCGGCCCAGGCGGACCACCAGTGATAGCCATACCCGATGTCGCGGAAACGGCCCACGTTGTCCCAGGCATCTTCCGAATAGGTCTGCAGGGAATCGTGCACCCAGTCAGCAGAGATGACCTGGTTCCCGTCGTATTCACCTTTGTCGAGGTACAACAAGCCGAACTTGGCCATATCCCGTGCCGTAGCGTGGAGATCCCCACAGCCGTTGTTATGGCCATCCCAGTCCGTGCCCCAATCGCCCACCTCCACGCCGATCGGCAGGAAGAGATTCTCCTGGGCGTAGGATTTGAGATTCATACCACACGCCCGGTCTACAATGATCCCTATCCAGTTGGAGGTCAAATTGCTGTAATGGAACTCGGTTCCCGGATCCGTGACGAGGGGAAACGCTTCGATCAGGGGCACATAGCGACCCGACAAAAGCCCTTCCCACAGAGCAGGATGGGTCTCCTCCCAAGGAAATCCGGCGCGCATTTGCAGCATCTCCCGGACGGTGATCTGCTCTTTCCTCGGATCCGTGATCTGGCCGGCGACTTCTGGGAAGAAATCCAGCATCCTCTGTTCCACGCTGGACAGGCAACCTTGATCCAGGGCAATCCCGACCAGTGCCGAGGTAACACTCTTTGTCGCCGACTGCAATCGGGCTTTCTGTTCAACCGACCCTTCATTGAAGTACTTCTCGGCGACCAGATGTCCGTTCTTGATCACCAGCAGCCCATAGAGGGTCTCCAACTCAGCCGCATTGAGATAGAGCTCCGCCACGAGCTTGGGATCCAGCCCCTGCTCAGCGGGTGTCGACACCTTCCAGTCATCCCCGGGTAGCGGCGTGTAGTCAACCGCTTCGAGATCCGCGGCCGAAGGTCCGCATCCGACCAGTATGGATAAGATGATTGTCAAGCTAACGAACTGAAAAAATAAGCTGAGTCGTTTCTTCTGATTAGTCATCGTTTTTCTCTTTGCGGAAGCTGAGAGCAATAAACAGCCATCCTAGCACTAATTCAATCAGAATGTGAAATGCAAACGAAGCCGCTTCAGCTTGTAATCCATATTGGATCATCTTTTCAGGTGACAGGGCAAATGCTTTGACGCCCAGTAGAGGGCATAAAGTATAGGTAGCCATCCCAAAGAAAAAGTACCCGGCCATACGATAATCACTCGCAGTTTTCTGACCTTCTTGAAGTTGGTCACGTTCGTTTGCCCAGCGCAAGAAGACAAAAATCATGAACAGGGTCATGATTCCACCAGAAATGCCAAAGACGATAGAAGCTGGGCTTGGCAGGGGGATGTAGGCAAAGCCGATATACACAAATCCACCGATGGCGATAGTCCACTTGCGGCCTGATGACATTTTTGTTCGGAAGGTTGCTCCGAAGATGATAAAGTAAATCCCGAGTTTGAATGAATAGGCCCACAAAAGGTAGCGAATGATTTTCCAGGTAGATGCAACCTGGCTGGCACCCTCTAAAGTCCCACCTCCTTCTTCTAAACCAGCCAAGTAACCAGGCAAGACGATATATCGTCCAAAGATGGCATTGAGCAGAAAAAGAAAACCAAGGCCGATCAAGATGATGCTTCCCTTTTTGTTGTTCATTGTTTTTCTCCTATTCGACGATTTCCAATTTGTTAAACACATACCGATTTCTAAGCTATTTTCTTCCTCTGTATAGTGGAAAGGACGATATTGAGAGGAATAAATCCCAATAACACAGCGACACAAATCCATCCAAGCAGGTCTCCAATCGCTGTATAGATTGTATTGACTCCCTTGGTTGGAACATCTGCATACATGATGCCAGTATCTGTGTTATCGGAATCCATATCGGCTAATAATTTGCCATTATGATCCACCGTATAAGAGTATCCATTATAGACCGGGCGAACAATAGAATAACCATTTTCGATTGTTCTCAAAGAGTATAATGGTCCTTTGCTTTTCGGCACATCATAGGAAGGATTGAGCATAATATCCACTTGCTGTTCTCCTCCCTGTCGGGCATATGCAGAGAAGGACAGGTCTCTGCAAATGGATACGCCGATTCTTCCATAGGGTGTATCTGCCGATTGAATTACCTCGGGGCCTTTATTGTAGATGATCGATTCGCCAAATAGATCACCCAGGCCCAATAGATATCTCTTCCTATAATCTACTTGCAATTCCCCTTGATTAGAAATCAGGATGTTCTTGTTCCA
>CP070656.1:841219-846843 GCA_020355065.1 Fidelibacterota bacterium
CGATGTGGAGCTGCAGCTGTTCAGATTGCTGCGGGCGAAGCGAGTGGACGGGATGCTCATTTATCCCGCTCAGGAGGATGACCGCTATATCGATGAGTTATGCCATATTTCCATCCCCTTCGTTTTTCTGAATCGTCATACGGATGCCCTCCAATCGGATTATGTCATCAACGATAATATTCATGGAACCTGCTCGGCGGTCAGTGAGCTGATCCAGAGGGGGTACAAGCAGATTACCTACGTCTGCGCCAAACCGATGGCTTCCAGTGGTAAAGAGAGGATCAAGGGCTGTCGCAAGGCGGTCAAGCAGCATGGTCTGCCCGCTGAGAACCTGACCATCCTGACCTGTGAAGAGACCATCCCGTCGTGCTACGATCTGGTCAAGAGAACCATTCGCGACACCACCCATCACATGGACGCGCTATTTCTATGGGATGACAAACTGGCGATCGGTGCCATCAAGGCCCTACTGGAGGAGGGCATACAAATCCCCGAGGAGGTAGCCGTCGTAGGCTACGACGATATCGAGATCGCGGAATTCATGTATCCCTCACTCACTACCGTCCGGCAGCCCACCTATCAGATCGGGCAGACGGCGACTAGAATTCTGCTGGATAAACTGGAATCGAAAGAGGAGTTGGACCTGCAGCAGGTGATCCTGAAACCTGAATTGATTGTACGCGATACGACCTGAATGCAGTAGGTGAGGACTGCGATATCGCTAAACCTAGTATTATTCCGGGAATCAAATAGATGACTATTACATGTGAAACCGCGGGTCGACGTATTGGACTCGCTGGTGCCGTTGCGCTATTTATCCTAGTACATACACATGCCGTGTGGGGCGCATCCAGCGGCAAGATTGCCGGCCGTGTGACGGATAGTTCGACCGGACAGCCATTGCCGGGTGCGAACGTAGTTGTGGAGGGGACCACCCTGGGTGCCGCAGCGGATGAGAATGGCGAATACTATATCCTGAATGTCGGACCGGGCTGGTATGAAGTCAGGGCACAGGTTATTGGCTACACGATCGCACGAGTGTTGGAAGTTCGTGTTCAGAGTGACATCACCACGGTGGTCAACGTTGAGTTGGCTCCCACGATCATAGAGGGTGAAGAGGTGGTGGTGGTGGCCGAGCGTCCTATTGTGGAGTTGGGTGTGGGCAATACCAAGTCGATCCTGAGTGGGGATGCCATGCGAGACCTCCCACAGCTGCAGTTCAAGGATGTGCTCAGTCGTCAGGCCGGTATGGAGGTATTGGACGCGCGGGGTCTGATCGTTCGCGGCGGGCGTGAGCATGAGCTCAGTGTGGCCCTGGATGGTATAGAGACCAGGGATGCGATTGACAACAATGTCTATCTGCGTGTGAATCCGGACGCAGTCCAGGAGGTCGAGATCCAGTTGGGTGGTTTCGGGGCCCAGTACGGCCGAGCGCGTGCCGGGGTCATCAACGTGACCACCAAAGAGGGCGGCGACGAGTATGCTTTCACCCTGGACCTGCGGGGTTCTATTCCGGCAGTGAAGCATTTTGGGGAGCGCTGGTATGAACGGGACCGCCGCCTGCGTCTGAGTGAAGATGCCATCCAGAATCCCATCATGGCCGATCCCCGGGTGGTCTGGAACAATACACCGGACAGGATCACGGGTGAGCCACGATATGACACGCTGGATGCCGAGGTGATGGCGCCGTACGGTGCGCCGCAGTGGGACAGTTGGGAGACGATTGCCGCCAATGTCGATCCGGAAGATCCTATTTACGGGGGCTTCTATAACCGTCCCTACCTGTGTCAGAAACTGTATGAATGGCGCACGCGGCCGGAGGTGACGGAATACGGCAACAATTCCGACCTCAACGCCAATGCCACGCTGGGCGGTCCAGTTCCCTTGCTACCGAATACCTATTTCTTTGCATCCGGGAGGTTCGAGCGCAGCTATTACATGATCAGGGCACCCCAGAATTATTTCCAGGACTGGGGGATGAGTCTAAAGATCACCTCCAACCTCACGCCCAAGTTGAAACTGAACCTGATGGGCAAATACATGGAAACCAGTGGGGTGAACCGCACGGATGCCGCTATTGGCGGTGTGGCTTCGGGGATCAATGGTCTGGAAGACATCAATCCCACCAAGGTGGAATCGCGATCGATTATCGAGAGCCCGGAAGCCTTTGGCTGGTTCATCCGAACCCGGGCCAATGACTTATTCCACAATGAGATCTGGCCGTACAGTGAATTATCGGTTTCCACCCGCATCAGGCGCAATCTGGGTCTGAATCTCACCTATGTATTGTCGGCGAATACATTCTGGGATATATCCCTTGATTATGGTAATTATGACATTGCCGGGCGGTACGACACGCACAAGCGGGATACCACCAAGACCGTGACCTTGTATGATCCGGCGGATCCCAGTTATTCGGTAACACTCACGGGCCCCTACGCCATGGCGCCGGCCGGGTACTATCGCGATGAGCATCTGTGGGGCGGGGCCGCAGGGGATGCGGATTACCTCGAGGCTATCACCGGTGTGAGATTGGCCGGGAGCTATCATAACTATGAAGACAGCAAGGCCACGACCATTCATTTCAATTCGAATATCACGAGCCAGGTGAACAAGAATCACCAGCTGAACGCGGGCGTTGACTTCACCGCGATGCATATCACGAAGTATGAGTACCGCAACTACGATATTCCCGACCGGCACTGGTGGGAATGGGAAGTGTCGCCCAAGGAAGGCGCTTTCTGGGTCCAGGACAAGATGGAATACGGGGGGATGGTCGCAGCGCTGGGGCTGAGGGCTGACTTGTCGTTCGAAGATGAATGGTATGATGTCAAAGACCATCCTTTTCAGGCGTATCTAAGCCAATCGTGGATGAGATTATCCCCGGGGATCGATGACCGGGAGTACTACGTAGAGCCGGAGGATCCTCGCATCCAGCCGATTATGAAGCGACCCAAGCCACGCATCAAGTGGGCTCCCCGACTGGCGGTCTCCCATCCCATCAGTGACAAGGCGAAGATTTTCTTCAATTACGGGCATTATTACCAGCTGCCCGATCCGGAGAAGAGGTATTACTTCGTACGGCGTGAAGAGACGCGGAATGCCTCCATACACCGGTTGGGCAATCCGTTCATGGACTATGAGCGTACGGTGCAATACGAGGTCGGGTATTCGCAGAGTATCCTGGACGCCTACAGCATCACGATCACCAGTTATTACCGCGATATCAGTTCCCTGGCGCGACCGATCGATGTACGCGGGGACACCGATTCTTCCTTCGTCATCTTCGAGGCGACTGAGCATTTGCCGGCCGATACGATCAGCTACAGCCGCGTACGATACGACACCTGGTCGAATTCGGCGTCCGAGGATATCCGGGGTTTGGAGATTCGGGTTGAGAAAAGTCTGGGGCGATACTTCACTGCAGCCATCAATGCAGCGGTGGAATTCTATTCGACGGGCAGGTATGGAGATGCGACCATCTATCAGGAGCCACCACGGAATCCGAATATCTTTCAGAGTCCGCCGGTCAAGCCATCCGCCCGACCAAGGATCAACATAACGGCCGGTTTCCAGTCTCCCAGGGGCTTCGGACCGGGATTCCTGGGGATGTATCCTCTGGGTGATATCAGACTGAGTCTGCTGGTCTGGATGACGGACCAATTGAAAGTGAGCTACAATCCCATTGCCGGGATACCGCAGGAATTTCGGGCATTCCAGAATGTGAAGTGGCGCGCGCTGCATGCCACGAATCTGAGACTGACCAAGCGGTTCAGCGGACTATCCGAACGCATGACCCCAGTCCTGTATGTGCTGGTGGATAATGTGTTCAATACCAGGAACATGTTCCGCGGCGCAATTATGAGTGCGTCCACTGTCCAGACGAACTACCTGAATTCCCTGAAGCTCGATGAGGGCGACCGGCCGGGTGATTACAAGAAGGATTATTTCTATCTGCCTGATCCGGAACCGTTCTACCTGTTCCTCAATCCGCGCCAGATATTCGTGGGGATCAGGCTGGAAATGTAAGTCAAGCAAGGTCGTTACACTCAAGCGTCCCATTACTATAAGTGAAACAATATGAAGAGAAATATCCTAGCAGCCAGTAAGAGTCTCACTCTCACGATTCTGTTTTTCACGAGTGCATTGATGGGGCAGGATGAGAACAAGACGCTCTCGAATAACCGGATCGGCTGGCGGGTACCGGCGGGGCACCATCAGGGCAGCTTCATCCATGACCGGGAGTACGAGGTGTACGGTTCCCGGAGAATGGTCAGCAACTGGGGGATTGTGCTGGCGGCGAAGAATTTCAAAACCTGTGACAATTGCGACGTCGTTCCTTACCAGGCGTCACAAACCCTCTACCGCCAGGTAGCCTTGAACACCAGCATTTTCTCTATCGAAACCGGTGGTGACGTGATCAGGAAATACTGGCGTGATCCTTTTCCGGATCTGTGGGTGTACGACATCAACGGAGTTGATTATAACTGGAACGAGCAGGCGCTGGAACGGAATGATCTATTCGACAGCAACCTGGCCTCGGACCAGATGGTGACCAGTACGATCAATTCCTCGATCGGGCTTTCCGTGACGCAGAACGCCTACATCTGGACGAACCCCGAATATGAAGATTTTGTCATCGTCGAGTATGTTGTCACCAATACGGGGAATTATGACGAGGATTCCGAGATCGAGAACAGTAACAACCGTCTGGAGGATGTCTACATCGGATTCCAGAGCATGTCCCAGATCTCAGGTCTGGGGCCGAACGTGGTCTCTCAAAACACGGGCATTCTGCGGGGGAACGACGATTGGGTGGATTACTACGGGGAAGCGGCCGGCGATACACTGAAGGTCCTGTATTGCTGGGATGGGGATGCCGGTGTGGCCTATGCCACTCAAAATGATGAAGGCGATGCGCTGCCGTTCAGCGGGCAGCCGCTTTCGCCCCAGTACTTAGGGCGGGCACTGCTGTATGCTCAGAAAGATGTTGATGATGTCTCGAACGATCCGGATCAACCGGTGACCACCCACTACGGCCATTGGGGCAGTGGCGGTGATCTGCTGGTCCGGTCGGGAACGGTCGAAGGTGATGAGAGCGTCTATAACAAGCTGAGCAGCGGTGAACACATCACCGAGCCGTTTGATGCCACCCTCTGGTCGGCGGGGGTGGAAGATGCCTATTTCGGGGCTTTCTCCACGGATGAGCATCTCAAAACCACTACCATGGTCTTCGGTCCCTACACCTTCACCGAGGTAAATCAGAGTATTCGCATCATCACCTGTTTAGCGGTGGGCAGTATCAGCTTTCAACGAGCGATTGACCTCGGAGAGAATCCCGGTCCGGGAAATATGGCGTATCTGCAGGAAATCCGTTCGGGCAGGGATTCGCTTTTTGCGGCGGTGTCCAAAGCCAAGTGGGCTTTTTATGATCCGGTCGGCGGTTGGGATTACAGCCTTGACAAGGGATCGACGATTGACCGGAATATCAAGGATCCCTTACCGGCACCCTCGGTGCACTATATAGCCGACAGTGGCCAGGTACGGATCACCTGGGAGGATCTTTCCCAGGTGCCTGATCCGGATACCGGGATACCGGACTGGGCCGGGTACCGGGTCTACCG
>CP070656.1:846943-863137 GCA_020355065.1 Fidelibacterota bacterium
CTTCCTGAGACACCACTGCCTCGGAAAAGGTACTTTTCACACTTTGTATGATCTCAGGTAAGTCCATCTTGTCAGAGTTGTCGGAGTCTACCCTACTTTTCGTAGTGGGGTTTCTTCTCTGATTTTCTTTCGCAGATGCAAAAGCCACTCGTGTAGGGCTTCTGGGCGTGGTGGTCAGCCCGGCACATAGACGTCCACCGGAACGATCAGGTCCACTCCTTTTAATACATGATAACCATACTGCCAATAGGGGCCACCACTGTTCGAACAGCTGCCCATGGAAACAACATATTTGGGATTGGCCATTTGCTCGTAGAGGCGCTTGATTCTCGTGGCCATCTTGAGAGTCACCGTACCGGATACGATCATCACATCCGCCTGCCGGGGGGTCGCCCGGGGCATGATGCCGAACCGCTCCAGGTCGTACCGCGGCTGAGCAGCTGCGATCATCTCTATGGCACAGCACGCCAGGCCAAATTGAAAAAACCAGGGCGATGAGGAACGGGCCCAATTGATCAACTGGTCCAGCTTCCCTACCAGTACATTGTCCTGATCGAACCTGTTCGCTAGCGAAATATCCACACTCGTTACCTTTCAGACCTGGCCGGAATCACCTGCTTTGGCTACCTGGCTATATAGCTCATTCAGTAAGGGGATTGGATAGCCGGGCATAACGGCCGCGTGCATATGGCAGGACCATCTTCACCCAATCTAGATCGCGCCGGCGCCAGACAGCAACCAGTCCTACCGTCAAAATGAACAGGAAAATGAGCATCTCCACAAAGGCTACTAGGCCGATACTCTTGAAGACTACCGCCCAGGGGAACAAGAGCACTACTTCTACATCGAAGATAAGGAAAATGAGGGCGATTACATAAAACCGGATGTTGAATTGCATCCAGGCGTGTCCCTCCACCTCCTCACCGCACTCATACGTTGAACTTTTCAGAGCACCCTTCTTGATGGGCGATAGAATACGCTGCAGAATCAGAGCTATGCCGATGATGGCTATCGAAAGGAAGACAAATATCGGAATGGGCGCAAAATCGTTATACAATCGTATCCCCTTCACGAAATATCAGGGATAAAAATTACTCCAACCGCAAATTTCAAGTCAAGCCATTATCAGATAACTTTGTCCAAATTTTAATTTACTGACCGGATTTTACTCCTTTTTCGCTGTACCCTACTCTTTGTACTCGCGGGCACTAGCCGGTAACTTTCACACGCATGGCTGTCGGTCTGAATAGACTACTCGTCGCAACTTTGCCCCTGCTCCCCAAGGCACTGGTCGGCCTGTTCGCCCGAACCTATGTCGCCGGGGATACCCCGGACCAGGCATTCGCTGCAGTAAAAAAGCTCAATGACCAGGGCTTCGAGACCACCCTGGACATCCTCGGGGAACACGTAGAGTCCACCGAAGAGGCGGAGACGATAACGGAAGCCTACGCTAGCCTGTACCACGATATAGCCCGCCTGGGACTCCGTGCCAATATCTCCCTGAAACCCACCCACCTGGGACTTGATATCCAGTACGACTTTTGTGAACGAAACGTGTTTAAGATTCTGGATGCTGCACAGGCCACCAACAATTTCCTCCGCATCGATATGGAAAACTCCCCCCATACCGATGCCACTCTACAGCTGTATCAACGCTGCTTGGAACGCTACCCCCGTATCGGGCCGGTGCTCCAGGCGTATCTGTATCGTAGCGCCGATGACCTTGGCCGCCTCATGAACTCTCCCCTGAACTTCCGGCTGTGTAAAGGGATCTACCGGGAATCACCGGAAATTGCCATTCAGGAACGGAGCGCTATTAATGCAAATTTCCTGGCCTTGGCGCGGCAGGCCTTCGAAGGAAATGTCTACACAGCCATCGCCACTCACGATGTGGACCTCATCCGACAGGTCGAAGAATTGATCCGGGAGAAAAACCTGGAATCCTCCCGCTTTGAATTCCAGGCGCTCTATGGCGTCCCCATGGGTGGGGTCTTGGAAGAGCTAAAGGACAAGGGCTATACCGTGCGTATCTATGTGCCCTTCGGTGAAGCCTGGCACGCCTATGCACTGCGCCGGGCACAGGAAAATCCTAATCTCGCCGGCTACGTACTGCGCAACTTCCTTGCCAGGCTCGTCAAGCCTTCCACCGGATAGGCGGACCCAGTCGGGAAAGGACTCACTGCCATGACCTCGGATGCACTGATTAAACAGATTCTCGCCTTGAAATCCATCGCTGTGGTGGGGCTTTCCCCCAATCAAACCCGCCCCTCCTTCGGCGTGGCCCGGTACCTGCTGGCCCAAGACTATCACGTCATTCCCGTTAATCCCGGACATGACGAAATCCTCGGCCTGAAGTCCTATCCCACTCTTCGCGATATACCCGAAACTGTGGACCTGGTGGACGTGTTCCGCCGACCGGAACACGTTCTGCCCATCGCCAAAGAGGCCGTGGAAGCCGGTGCGAAAGCGTTCTGGCTTCAACTGGGGATCGTGAACGATGAGGCCATTCAACTGGTCGAAAAAGCCGGGTTGTTAGCGGTCCAGAACCGCTGCCTGAAAATTGAGCACGCCCGGCTTATGCTTTGATCCGGGCGGGAGAGTCAGCTACGACCGCGAACCGCGGGTATCACCAGACCAACCCATCTTCGTCCTGAGCACCTGGTAATAGTCGCTGTCCAGCAGGCGCACCATATTGATATTCCACGTGGCTCGCCGAGTCGTCACTACGGCCTGACTGTCGATCTCAATTTTGACCTGACCATCTAGGGTAAGCCCGATACCCTCCTGTGCCTCATCGAAGCGAATGATAACCTTGTCGGTACTGGGAACTACGATCGACCGGGCAGACAGGGAATGGGGACATATGGGCGTGATGGTGAGTACCTCGAGGTTCGGAACCACAATGGGGCCTCCCGCCGCCAACGAGTATGCGGTTGATCCGGTGGGCGTCGCAATGATTAGGCCATCCGAAACGTAGTCGTTCAATTTCCGGCCCGAGACCTCCACCCGGGTATGCAGTAAGCGCGGTGAACTGCCTCGATCTACAACCAGATCGTTGATGGCATAGTAGGTCTTTAATTCGCCACCGTGTTGGACATCCACGGCGAGCACCATCCGTTCCTCTAATCGATACTCGTCCTCCAGAACCTGCTCCAGCGCTTTAAAGAGATCCGGGGCCGGCACCTCGGCCAGAAATCCCAGTCCTCCCAGGTGAATTCCTAGTATGGGCACATTCGCCTTGCCAATGATCCGGGCCGTGGACAGAATTGTACCATCTCCCCCTATGGAGAGCATGATATCCACGTGCCGGACGATAGTGGCCGTGGAAAACACCTTGACTTCCTCAGGCGGCTGGTACTTGGAACCCACCAGTCGATCCGTCACGGCGACCGTACAATCGTGCTGTAACAGCCAATCTACTAATCCGGGCAAGAGATCCCACAGGTCACGCTTACGGAAATTGGCGACAATACCGAATGTCTTCATGGCTCCACCTCAGGTTCGGACCCTGATAGTCCCGCTTGCTCTTCAAAGCCTTTCGATGTCTTCAAAAGAGTCTTTACTCGCTCCTCCGCTTCGGCCAGCTGCTCCTGACAGAATTCGGCCAGGCCTTTGCCCTCAGCAAAAAGCTCCAGGGAACGATCCAGATCGACGGACTCCGATTCCAGTTGGGCTACGATTTCGTTGAGACGTTCCAGGGCTTCTTCAAAGGAAAATTCAATTTTTTTCTCGGTCATTCGTTACTATCCCCCGATGGTTTTCCCAAACGGGTGACCTCGGCACCCGCCTCACCATCCTGAAGATGGAGGGTTATGCTTTGTTTCAGCGTGAGTTGCTCAGTGTGAGTAACAACCTTTCCCGTCTTGTCATCGGAAAGAATCGCGTATCCTCTTTGGAGTACCCGCTCGGGATTGAGTGCCTGCAATCCCGTAAGGGCAACATTCAATACCCCGGTCTTATGCTCCATTAGACGTTCAATACCCAGCTCCAGCCCAACGGCCAGCTGGCGCAGCCGTTCCCGCTCACGTCCAATCAGGTTCAATGGTTGTCGGAAGGCATAGCGCTGCTCGAGTTGAATCAGTCGCTGCCGGGCATCACGCAGTCGGCGGTGCATGCCCGCTTCCAGGGCCGTCATCCGTTCATCTATATGCTGCAGATAGCCTTCCCGCTCGCCCGTCGCTATTTGTATCGCGGCGGAGGGCGTGGGAGCACGTTCGTCTGCCACCATATCGCAGATCGTTACATCGGTCTCGTGACCTACCGCGGATAGAGTGGGAAGCGGACAGGCCGCCACGGCGCGGGCAACTATTTCCTCATTGAATGGCCAGAGGTCCTCCAATGATCCACCACCCCGGGCAAGTATCACCAGATCCACTTCACCGTAAGCGGTAAAATCCGCCAGAGCCGCCACGATATCCTCCGCGGCACCCTCTCCCTGTACCAGTGTGGGCCGAACCATCAGGATTACATGGGGTGCCCGGCGCCCCAGTACCTGGATGATATCGCGAATGGCTGCCCCCGTCGGGGAAGTTATGACTCCGATACGCCTCGGGAATCCGGGCAGCGCCTGCTTCCGGTCAGGATCGAAAAGGCCCTCATCTTTGAGACGCTCCTTGAGCGTCTCAAAGGCCAACCACAACTCACCAGCCCCCGAGGGATACAGATTCTGAACCACGATCTGGTACTGCCCGCGAGCCTCATACACGGTGAGCGTACCCCGTGCCAGTACCTTCTGTCCGTTGGCAGGACGAAATCTCAAAGCCACGTTACTCGATGAGAACATCACCGCGGCGAGCTCCGCACGCTCGTCCTTCAGAACAAAATACATGTGCCCTGAAGTATGGTGCTTGAAATTGGATATCTCCCCCTCGACCCACACGGTAACAAAGTGCGATTCCAATAACTGCTTGGCCTTACGGTTGAGCTCGGATACGGATAAAACGTTCATCTGGCCGGTAGGGGACATGGATCAAGGGAGTGAAGGTTGGCCGGCTTGATCCCAGGCCCAAAGCCATAGAGCCGCCAGGCGTACCGTCGCTTTCGACGTGTGATACCAAGACGTCATTCCGGCCTGCAGATAGAGCCGCTCAAGATAATCCTGTGGAATATCCTCCGCATCGGCTTGGAATCCTTGCGCTACCACCTCTTTCTTCTGGCTCGACAGACCTTCACGGGCCCTTGAATCGGCGGCTAGTATACTCTCTACATCACAGTAACTTTCAAACAGCCAGGCAAACACACTGTCCGGTAAACTCTCGATAACCGGCAGCGGGGGGGTGGGATGACGATAGTGGTCCCGATACTTGTCGACCATATGCATCTCAAACATACTGTGGATGCCCTCATTCCCCGTCAGCTGGCCATCGTAATTGGTTGTCGTATGGAGCGGCTGATGGGCATCGGCGACGTAGTGTCCTAAGTCGGCAGCCAGGATGATAACCTGCTCCCAATCCGCATCCGCCATGGCATCCCTGAGCGCCCAGGTGACATCAATGATCCGCCATGGCAAAGTCCCCCACTGGGCCATATTATCATAATTATATAGGACCTCAGCCTCCCCACGATGATAGGGAATGGATGAGTGGGGCGCACCACCATAGTACTCGAAATCAATGTAATGACGGGAATCCTCATCGGGATCACTCTCTTTACGGTCGTCCGCGTCGGTGGAAAGCTCCACGATTCGATCCCGGTGCTGACGGAGAAAATCCCCTAATGGAGGATGCGTCAGATCTGTAGCATGCCCATTGATCAGCTTGTGAACCTCATCACCCCATCCCCAGGAAAAAGCGGCCGGAAGCCCTACCCAGAGAACAGTAGCCAGAATGATGTGACGCAGCATCATTTACGGCTCTTATGCCATGGCGATTTCAGCCAGGTACTAACGCAACTTCTTCTTATGGCGGTTAGCGCGCAGTCGCTTCTTGCGCTTGTGCGTATTTATCTTACGGCGCTTCCGCTTTCTCCCACAGGGCATCAAGGGCTCCTTAATGTTTGGTTAACATAAAACTACGGACATTTACTCCAAAGCCTGATCGACGGCCATCCTGAGGGTTTTGGAGGGCTTGAAAACAGGCACCGAACGTCGCTCAAGCAATACAGTCTCTTGAGTGGCGGGATTGCGCGCCTCCCGAGGCTGGCGGACACGCACTTGGAAAGAACCGAACCCGCGCAACTCGACCTTCTTACCCATCATCAGGACTTCTTGGATAGTCCGTAAAAGGCCATCCACTACGGTCTCCGTCTCGACTTTGGTCAATCCGGTGTTTCTGGCCAGGAAGTGGATCAATTCGCTCTTGGTCAGTCCTGACCGATCCGTCAAGAGCTCGGTTAGCTCGCTCCGTATCATGCCACCCTTCCTCCCTATCTCATGAGGTATTGAGGTAACAGTTGGGGAAACCAGCTCAGGTGGGATGTGTCCCCCAGCAAATAGTCCCAAATCGTTCTACGCCGCCGTTCCACCGGCCGGATAATTACGGGTGGCTCTGTGCTGCCCGTTAACGATCCCGCCAGCGCTAAGGCATTATCAAATCCTCCCAGAATATCCACCAGCCCCAATTCCAAAGCCTGGCGGCCGGTAAACACCTCACCTGTAGCCAACTCCCTGACCCGCTCCAGTGATAAATCTCGCTCCTCAGCCACCACCTCGGTGAATTGAGCATGAAGGTCATCAATCACCCGCTGAAAATGGCGGCGGTCAGATTCAGTCGGCGGCCGGAAGGGCGAACCCGCATCCTTCAGCGTCCCGCTCTTGATGACTTCCATCCGCAATCCGATCTTATCCAATAGGTCGGCCGCCACCGGGTAATCCAGGATCACCCCGATGGAACCGGTGGTGGTTCCTGGACTGGCCATGATCGTATCCGCCGCCAGGGCCACGTAATAACCCCCCGATGCCGCGACGGCACCCAATGAGGCCACCACTGGCTTCGTCCCCTCTTCAACCACCCGTCGCAACTTGTCGTATATCTCCTGGCTGGCCGCCACCGTGCCCCCCGGTGAGTTGATGCGTATTAATAAGGCCTCAATATCCTTCCGACGGCTGAATCGATCCAGCTCACGCACGGTCCGCTCGCTGTCCACCAGAATCCCCTCAACCTCGATCACACCCACCCGTGGCCCGTCACCCACTGCTCGCCAAGACTCGCCACTAGGACGGCGAAGGATCGATAGGATCAGCAAAATCAGGAAAGCCAGAGCAATCCCCAGCATCCACTTCAAGGCCTTGTCATATCGGCTGGTTCTCATCCCTTCTGCTTCCAGATAACAAGTCGCTGTCCAACCCTGATGTGGCTTGAGTTCGCCCGAATACCGTTCCAGCTACGCAGTTTTGAAAGACCTACCCCATGGGCCTCTGCAATCTGGCTCAAGGTATCCCCCGGACGAACTGTGTACGTGAATTTCTCCATGTCCTCAACATTGGCCGGCTGACGATGCGCTACAATCGGAGGAGCGGCCGTGATCGGAACCCACACCACCAGCTTTTGACCAACACGGATGAAGCTGGAGCCCGGTCGTAAGCCATTCCAGCGGCGCAGCTTCGACAATCCGACTCCATGGGACTCCGCAATCTCACTCAGCGTATCCATAGGCCGAACCGTATAGTAAATCCGCTTCATACCCGGGGTCGACGGAGTTTCCAGCTGCCGGGCCGCTACACTCGATGTGGGCACCGGTATCTCAAGACGTTGTCCAATGCGTAGACTATGCCAGTTGCGCAGTCTGTTGGCACGCGCAATAGCACCCATGGGCACACTATACCGCTTGGATATGGAATACAGACTCTCCCCTCGGCGAACTCGGTGACGTCTGATCTGTACATCCGCCATAACCGGCCCAACCTGGGAGGCTATCGACTCATAGTTCCGCTCAAATGCTTCCTTGTGTCCCTTCGGTATCCTGAACATGTAGGATTTGCCGTCCTCCGGCGGAGGAGACGCAAATTGCCGCAGCTCCGGATTAAAGACCGCGAGCGTTTCCGCCCGGCACTCGGCAATCTGGGCCAGTGTCTCGAAGGTCAGACTCTTGTCCACTGATACCTCGTCCCATTCTAGGGGCGGCTCCGGGTCGACCGTGAAGCCATACTTCTCTGGATCCTGGGCAATAAGAAAGGCGGCCATGATGTTGGGTATATAGTTCCGGGTCTGACGCGGCAGGATATGGAGCTTCCAAAAGTCGGTGGTCTGATGTACTCGAATAGCTCGCCGAACGCGGGCTTCGCCGGTATTATAGGCCGCCATGGCAAGGTACCAATCGCCAAATTCGGCATACAGGTCCTTCAGGTACCGAGCGGCCGCTAAGGTGGACTTCTCGTAGTCCCGCCGCTCGTCCCGCCACCAATCTCGCGTTAAATCATATCGACGGCCTGTGGAGGAAATAAACTGCCAGGGCCCCACCGCATGTTTCCACGAATAAGCCCGTGGATTGAGGCCGCTCTCCACCAATGCCAGATAGACCATCTGGATAGGCACACCCTCCTGTTCCAGAATGGGTTCGATGATCCTGCCATACCGGGGGAGACGGTTTAACCATACCTGCATGTTCCGCCGGCCCTGGGTGGTGAAGAATTGGATGATCCGCGCCACACGGTCATTGTATACGATAGGAAGGTGCCCCTCTCCGTTCAGATCGAGTTCCGAAATATCACCCAATTCAGGCGGGAAGGTACGCGTATAGCGACCCAACTCGTCGCGAAGAGCCGATACGGTGAGAGATGTTTCAACCTTCTCTAGCGTCTGGCTGTCATTCTCATAAAATGCAATCGCAGCATTGAGAAAGCGATTGAACTCCAGGCGTTGAAGCTCATCCACCATCGGCAATTGCTCCACATCCGCCATGGCCTCAAACAGGAGATCAAAATAGTAGGCCGCCTCCAATGTGTCGCCGGATTTGTCGGCTACCACGGCATCCACAAATACTAGGCGGGCTTCCTCCATGAGCTCATCGAAACGTGATTCGCCATCCTCCCCGGGTGCCAAATCCAGGGTAACGAGACCATCGCCAAGGGGGGTGGGAGCGGACGATTCCTGCCCTGATGCCAACTGTATCAAAGGACCCAGCACCAGCAGCAGGATAGATACAGCCTCCCGTATGTAAACAGTTGGTCTCATAAAGGGTGCGAATTTAGGGATAGTTCGACGTGGATACACTATTCCTCCATCGAATCGAGATCTTCGTATGCAAATTCTAAACGGCGGATCAGGTCCGATGAACTGTGCCCTTCCAGGAGCGGCACTATGTGGACTTCGTCCGCGAACTCACGCCCAATAACCTCGTCAGGCCGATAATCCCCGCCCTTCACAAGAACGTTGGGCTTCAACTTCTGTAAGAGCAGATAAGGCGTATCAACCTCAGCCAAGGACTTTGCGCTGGATACGTCGGCTTCCCTGGGAAATACCACCAGCGCATCTACCATGCTCAGGGCACCTAGAATCGATAGGCGATCCTGCAAAGGCATAAATGGCCGCTTCGGTCCTTTCAACCGTCGCACGGAAGCATCACTATTGACCCCGATCACTAGACGGTCACCCAATCGATGAGCCCCCTCGATTAGATGGATGTGTCCGGCATGCAGCACATCAAAACAACCGTTTGTAAATACGACTGTTTCCCCCTTCTCGCGTTGCGTTCTCACCAGGTCAGCACACGCTTCCCAACTCAGCTCCTTAGAAGTCACTGCTTGCTCCTGCTACGGGGCAATAATCGCACGCGGTCATCTGGCACAACGACTCCACCCACTCCAATAATCCCTGCTGCTCACCATAAGTGGTCGGCTTGGGAAGTCCTAATCGATTGATCTGCTGCTTCACTCGGCTGTAGGTCCAGCCCAGAGGCAGGTGGTACCACTCCTCTAGTCGGTCGCGCTTCCCTTCTACTTCACTCAAGAGCAAAAGCCAATTGCCTGTCACTTCGATTAGGAATGATCTCGTGGGTACGGGGAAATCTTCTCTCATCAGGTCACGGAATGCTTGGTCAACGTCTTCTAAGGACCACTTCATGATGCTCTCAGGACTGGACAGGTATCTGAACGCAAACATGCTCAGAGCTGCGGTGCGACCGGGTACTTCCCTCCTGATTGCACCTGCACGGTCGAATGACAATCGGTCGAGTACTGCCTTAAGGAAAGCGAATAAGTCCGCCTCCTCTAAGATCATGTTATGCCATATCCTGACTAGATCCGTTCTGTATTGACCCGGGCCAATGCGACGGGACAGCGCCCTCAGGACTCCCCACTTATCGTAGTCCCGCCATTCTGCTATCCGCCGCCACCAACGCTGGGTTGCTAGAGTACGTAAAAATTCGGCATAAGCCCGGAAATGCCTGAGAGACGAGGGGGCCGTTTCACAGGGAGGCTGTGATAGATCCCCATCACGCGGACATGGGATGGTAGGTATCATCCGCCATTCATTCTGGATCACGGCTTCCAAAGATCCCGTGGCCACTACGTGGATCATGACGTCACTGTAGCGAGGATCCCATCGGTGCCCATGCCGACTCCAATCTTGTCCCTTCAAGTGGATCTCAACATCCCCCTGCCTCACACTGCCGTCAGGAAAGGCTACCGTGGCACCCATGTAATCGGGACCCGGACCTCCATTGCGTTTCCCCTGATGTATGATTCGGTATCGGCCTTCCGGACCAACGACTACTCTTCCTGCACTGTGCTCCCAATGTGCGTAAAGATCCACCTCTCTGTCGCTGATCATAAGGGTCCTGCTCCGGCCGACGGTCGGCGCGCTACGAAGGGAACGGCTCCAGTAAGGCTTGGATGCTGTCATAGGCTTTTTGGAGGAGTGGACCACGATCTTCGTCAGTCAAATCCCTGGTTTCGATTGGTTGGCCAATGGTAACCCGAATAGGGGTGTGTGTCAAGCTCATAGCACCTGGTGGCATCGCTTTAAAACCACCTTGGACGGCCATGGGCACCAGCGGGAGACGGCTGCGCAGAGCTAGGAAAAAAACACCCTTCTTGAAAGGAAGCAGCCGACCATCTCGGGTTCGCGTCCCTTCCGGATAGAGAATGAGAGAAATCTCCTTCGCTCGTAGCGACTCCAGGGCTCGGTCCACCGATTGGCGTGCCTTCGTCGGATTCGATCGGTCCACCGGAATACTACCCATCGCGTACAGGCTCCACCCGAAAAAAAAGATACGGAACAGTTCCTTCTTCGCCAGAAAAACAACCGTCCCCGGCAAGTAGGCTAAAGCCAGAGGTATGTCCAAAGCACTGGAATGATTGCACATGTATATGTATCGCTGGCCTTTCAGGAGATACTCCCTACCGTGGACGGTAATGGGTAAACCGGAAGACCAGAGGAGCCATCGAGCCCAAGTTCTCGCCCACCAACCGATGTATCGTTTCCGGCGATCGACCAGGGCCGTCAGGATCGTAAGGGTGCCAAATATGGCTGTTGCCAAGATAATGTTCGGAAACACCCATGCCATACGAAGTTGCCTCATGCCGGCTTCAGAGTCTCCTCCCCATAGTATGGGACCAGGGCTTCGGGCACTACAACAGTACCATCCGCCTGCTGGTAGGTCTCCAGAATCGCCGCCAGCAACCTGGGTGTGGCCAATCCGGATCCGTTCAGTGTATGAACGTAATCGAGCTTGCCCGTGTCCTTCCGACGAAACTTGATATTGCCTCGGCGGGCTTGAAAGGCCTCATAATTGCTGCAGCTGCTCACCTCTAGCCACTGCTCGCCCGCTGGTGCATAGACTTCTAGATCATAGCATTTGGCTGCTGCAAACGAGAGATCGCCCGTGCATAGCTCTAAAATCCGGTATGTCAGTCCAAGACGTTTCAATACCTCCTCCGCGTCTACTCGTAACGTCTCCAGCTCATCATAGGACGCGTCAGGATGAACGTACTTGACGAGCTCCACCTTGTTGAATTGATGCACCCTGAGCAGACCACGCGTCTCCTTCCCGTAGCTGCCTGCTTCGCGACGGAAACAGGCGCTATAGGCCGCATACCTCAGCGGCAGGTCGCCTTCGGACAACACCTGACCTTGATAGATGCCGGTCAACGGCACCTCAGCCGTCGGAATCAGAAAAAGATCGTCCACCGTTGTGACGTACATGTCCTCCTCCAGCTTCGGCAATTGCCCCGTCAGCTCGGTCGTCTGTCGAGTAGCGACGAAAGGAGGAAATATTTCCGTGTAATTCCTCTCTTGTGTGTGCAGGTCCAACATGAAATTGATGAGTGCTCGCTCAAGTCGTGCACCCTTGCCGGTATATAGCGGGAATCCCCTACCCGCGATTCTGCCCCCAGCCTCAAAATCGACCAATTGGAGCGCTGTCAGAAGCTCGAGATGGTCCTGAACTGCGAAGGAATGAGTGACCAACTCCCCTTCTGTCGAAACCAGACGGTTGGCCGAGGCATCAGAACCCACAGGAACTGTGGAGTGCGGGATATTGGGAACCCATAGCAGGTGCGTATGTAATTGTTCCTGCAGGATTTGGATTCCCTGATCGATTTCCTTGATCTCTCGGGACAGTTCCGCCATGCTGGTAATTTTATCCTGGGCTTCCCCACCCTCTCGTTTCAGCTGGGCGATCGTCTGCGTTACCCGGTTCCGCTGCGCTTTTAGGGTCTCGGTGTGGGCGATCTTTGCCCGCAGCTCCTCATCCAGGGAAAGGATCTGGTCTAGTCGCTCAGTCTCAATACCCTTATGGGCCATCCCCTGGCGAACCAACTCCGCGTTCTGGCGTATATACTTAAGCGGCAGCATCCGTGCCTGGCTCCTCAGTTGAATCTGGCACCAACTATTAGCTGAATCCGTCCCTCTCACACCCACCAGGGGGTGAAACGGACGAACACATCACCTTTAAAGTTTGAAAGTTAGTGTCCCTTACCGCTTAGGACCACCCAAACGGTCATGAGGAGGATTTTCAGGTCCAGACGGATGGATAGGTTCTCAATGTAGAAAAAATCGTCTTTCAGCTTCTGGCGGACATCTTCGAGGGAAGTATCATAGTTACCCCGCACCTGGGCCCATCCGGTGATCCCTGGACGTACCAACAGTCTGCGGTAATAATAGGGGAATTCACTAACCAGCCATTCGATAAAATGGGGCCGCTCAGGACGCGGACCAACCAGGCTCATGTCCCCTTTAAGGACATTCCACAGCTGCGGAAGCTCATCCAGACGTATACGACGGAGAAGCTTTCCGAGCGGCGTGATGCGCGGATCGTCGGCCTGAGCCCATACCGGACCGGTTCCCTCCTCTGCACGTTCGATCATCGTGCGGAACTTGTGGATCGTAAAGCGCTTGCCCCGCAGCCCCAGCCGCTCCTGGGTGAATATCATCGGTCCCGAACTCGTCAGCTTGATTAGAATTCCAATCACCAGCATGACCGGAGCTGTCATCAAGAGTCCTGCTCCGGAGACAGTTATATCGATCACCCGCTTGATGAAGGCTTGAAATTTGGTAATGAACTCTGGATTGATCCGGACCAGTGGCAGGCCATAGATATGCTGCGTCTTGGCTAATCCGGTCACCGCTTCATACATGTCCGGCAGTATCTTGATTTCAATGGGCTGACCATTGATCTTTGATATTAGATTCAACAGCATTTCATGTTCCGGCTTCTCAAGGGTGATGATCACCTCATCTACGCTCAGTTGCTGAATAAGCTCCGGCAGCGTATTGACATCCCCAATCACCGGGCTCAGCTTTGCACTGGCCGAGGGGGGATCGGTATCCACGAATCCCAGCACATCGTACCCCAACTTCGTGTGGGCTTTGATCTGTCGGTAGACTTCCTCTGACTTTCGATTTACACCTACGATAATGGTTCGTTGCGTGCCTATGTTATAGCGGAACAAATACTTCTGCACCGAACGGAAGAACCACCGATACGGGATACTGAAGAGACCAAAGAAAAAACCTAATTTGATAAAACCCCGTGAACTGATAGGCTCGTGGGCGTGCAGAATGATGCCTAGCAGTACTATTCCTACCGTCAGAACGAGAATCGCCCGTGCCTCTTGTACGGCCTCATCGACCCGGCTAGCGGTCCCCTCTGGTAGATATCGTACCGACAACCCCAGAGCAAGCGCTAGTCCTGAGGTGAACGCCAGTACCCACGGCTGACGAAACGCAGCCAGAACATTGGAGGTGGTCAGATGGAGCGCGAGAACATAACTGATCAGATCACCCACAATAAGCAAACTGATGATCGTTACATTCCGGTATCGTTTGTTAAACATCTTGAATCCTGCCTTGATTATGCTTCGATGACCGTTATCAAACGCTCAAATAAGGCCCTCCTTTGTTTCAGCTACACTCGATCGCGTTCCAGATACCTGCATCTCGTGATTCAGGTACCATTGAACCGTCTTCTCAATGCCCTGCTCCAGGGTGTATTTTTGTCGACAACCCAGTGCCCGCAGCTTGTCCGTCGGATAATCAGTATGCATACAGAACTTCTTGATCCGCGGCACCGTGATCTCACTGGCCCGTCCCGTAGCCCATGACCATAAAGCCAGCATTCGGCCGCCCAGCAACGCCAATGGATAGGGAATACGCCTCCTATCAACCTGCACCCCGGCCTTCGCGGCAATCAGATCAACAAGCTGCTTCATTCGCAACTGGGGATCGTCCGAATAATTGTAGACTTGTATGCCCGATTCCATTCGACCAAGCAGATAGAGCGTCGCCGCGACCAGGTTCTCTACGTAGGCCACCGACTTGATGTTATTGCCCTTGCCAATCCAACGAAAGGTGCCCTCACATACCATGCTTATCAGACGATATAAGTTCGCATAGTTCTCGGGACCGAAAACCGCCGTGGGTCGTAGAATGATCGCCGCTCGGGCGGGATCATCGGACACCCACCTTTCCACAGCCGCTTCAGCTCCCAGCTTGGACGCTCCATAAGGATGAGTAGGCGAGGGTGGTGTTTCTTCTGTAGCTCTGCCAGGGAGACCATAGACCGCTACGGAACTGAAGAGCACGAACTTGCTGATTCCGTGCTCTGTGGCGGCATCCAACAACGACTTGGTGCCGTTTTCGTTGATCGCAAAGTACCTCTGGGACGGAATATTGCTGTCCGCGTGTTCCGCCGCCAGATGGATTACGCAATCCGCTCCTGACATGGCCTCTCGTAGGACCGCGCGGTCTCTGATATCTCCCTGGACAAAACGGCTGCCAGGTCGATTCCCCACGCCTTCATCCCTGATATCAATTCCGGAGATCGTGTGCTCGGCCCCTATCAATGCATTCGATAGAATAGAGCCAATAAAACCCTGGTTGCCGGTTATGAGATAATGCATACTGAAGTTTTACCCTGATCCATACATCGCTATCGGGAGGATGCACAATGACACGGATGAATGTGATGCGTATGCAATAGGTTCATGAACGCGCATAATGGTCCTAATGGCACTTTCATGAGCTCCTCTCGACCTGAGCTTGCATGGCAGACCATAGCCGCTCAAAATGCCTCGTCCGCGACATCTTCTCCAGCAGTGCCATGCTGGTTTGAGTCTTTTTCCCAACAGACCTCAATTCAAGAATCTTCTTAGCAATCCCTTCGATATCCGCATTATCAAATACAAAGAACTTGTTGCTCTCCAATAAATCTCTTGGCAGTTCACCCTGCAAACAGGCTACGACGTCAAGATCACCAGCCAGATACTCATAAACCTTCGATGGTACCCCACCGTCATAGGCACGTAACTTGCTCTTGAGACCAACAATACCGATATCTGAATGCTGAATAATTGCCGGAACTGTCCCACTCGGGACAGGATCCCAGAACTGGCAGTTCCTCAACTTTTGCTGGTCAACCCAGCTCATTAATTCTTCCTTCTCCAATCCCTCCCCTAGGAATACAAACTGAATCTCCCCATTATCAACTCGACCGATGTACTCGGCCGCCTTGAGAAAGGCCATCGTTTCTTGCATTTTCCCTAAATTCCCCGGGTATAATACAATAAAATGGTCGTCCAGGAATGATAACCTGTCGGGGTCCAGAACTTCTCTGGCTAAATCATCTAGATCACGGAACCTCTGCAGATCAACTCCATTTGGTACGACGACAATGCTTCTGGCCGAGCGACTCACTTCCGCCCTCCAGGTCTCTAGCACTACACTGACCAGCAAAGCTTCGGAATAAAACGCCCTCTCTAACCGCTTGAGAAGCCGATACACGAAACCTTCACCCAGAACACCTGCATCAATCGCTGAA
>CP070656.1:863237-867718 GCA_020355065.1 Fidelibacterota bacterium
TACCACTCATGGACATCCCTACTGCTTTGACTGAGCTCGAGGGCACGCTGGAAGCCTTGCTCGGACCCTGACCAATCCCACTCGTATTGGAATTTGATGAGAGCCAGGGCGCCATGGGCATCACCTAGAGTTTCGTCTAACTCCAAGGCCTTCATCACGGCTGCCTTCGCCTGGGGATAGGCCTCATTGGGAGACAGGTGAGCATAGACGCTAAGAAGATTGTAGCCGCTAGCCAGTCCCGCGTAGGCTAGGGCACAGGATGGATCTTTTTCAATCGCCTGCTGAAAGTACGCTATACCCTTCCTGATTCCCTCTTCAGTCCATGACTGGCGCAGGTGGTATTGACCCTGCAGGTAAAGCTGGTAGACTTCGGGATCAACCTGCCGAGTGCTGGCCAGACGCGTTTCTTCCCCCGGCGTCACCGTGGCCTTGATCTCCCGCGCAATGGTTCGGGCTACCTCGCTGTGCAGCGCCAGAATGTCGCGCAGGTCGCGGTCGTATTCGTCGGCCCACAGGTGCCGCTCCGGCTGCATCCCGATGAGCTGAGCTGTGATTCGCACGCGGCCGTCAGCGTGCAATACCGATCCTTCAACCACCGCGTCCACGTCCAGCTCCCGGGCAATCTCCGGTATCGGCTTCGACGCCCCTTTATACTGCATCACCGATGTCCTGGAGATCACCGTGAGGGCGCTCAACCGGGCCAGGCTGGTGATCAGTGCCTCGTGCATGCCATCCACGAAATAGTCCTGGTCGGGGTCGTTCATGAGGTTTGTCAGGGGCAGCACGGCGATGGAGGTGATCTCTCCCGGTTTGACCGCTGATCCAACCCGGCTTGATATCCACCAGGCTGCGACCACCAGAAAAACAACCGCCAGGCCAGCCCCAATCCAACGAACGGCATATGGCTTCCCAAGAGCTTTCCTGGGGGGCCCTGCCCCCACTTCCCAGGGCAGAACGATCCGGTAAACTGCTACGGGCTCGTCGATATTTTTGAGCCTCTGCACACCAATACTCTCTAAGGGGACATCGATCTTGTTTCGAATCTGCTGAGCTACCGCGTCTGACAGGCAGATACCCCCCGGCAAGGCCAACGGCTCTATCCGCGAGGCGATGTTCACCCCGTCGCCCAGCACGTCCTCACCTTCAACCACCACGTCGCCCACGTGCAGGCCTATGCGCACCTGGATGCGCCGCTCCGGGGCAACCACAGAGGTATGGGCGGTCAGGGTCTTCTGGATGTCAACGGCACAACGGGCGGCCTCCACCGCGCTGGCAAACTCCACCAGGAAGGCGTCACCAATAGTTTTGATCTCGGTGCCGTTGTGTTGAGAAAAGAGGGGACGGAGCAGTTCCTGGTGTTCTTTGAGCAGCTCCAGGGCCAGGGCCTCGTTCTTCTGGGACAGGGCGCTGTAGCCCACCAGATCGGTGAACATGATGGCAGCGAGCTTGCGCATGGAACCTCGCTTCGAATAGAGTTTTGGAGAGCTTGTGAGTAAAATATGAGAATAAAAGACGTCTAAAACAAGGATAATGGGTGCGGCGTTTCAAGACACCTTTTTAAGACATGGAAAAGCGAGTGTCAGAAAGGATGGTTTTCGGGACAGAGTAGTCTAACAGCTTGCAGAGGTTTGCATTCAATGAACAAAATCCTAACTTCAAAAGTGGTCCAAAGAATCGGGGCGGGTCAATTTTCAGTAGATAGGATTCGGAGTACTCAGCTTCGCGCCCCCGGTCCGTGACGTACTCGGTGCACAAACATCATCAAAAGCAAGCGCGCACACCGGCGCTCCTCAACAGCCAAGAACTTTAAGGGCTACCATGAACTACCGCGAATTCTTCAAGGCAACATTATTGCTAATTATCCTGTTGCTCTCTGCTGACACTACACCAGCCAAACTGCCGTCTATCTTAGGCACGGCGGCACCACCGGTCATTCCTGACGCAACTGACCAGCAGCAGCCTCCCAAGTCCAAAGAGAGGGTACGCTCGGATTTGAGATATCATTACTGGAACTATTATCAACCGCAAGACGAGTTGACCATACAATCCATCGAAGACCTGCCCAGCGAAAACATCAAAATAAAATTGAACCTACAACCGCACTGGCCAAATTTCTCGCACTTCTTGATTTCCGTCGAGGATGCCGAATTTGAAATATCCGTTGACGGCAGCGTTATGGCCGAATTCAGCCTGGACGACATTTCAGCAGCGCAAACCACCACTGTTGTTAAAATGGTTTCGGAAAGCGGCACTGTTTCCCAGCCCTATACCATCACCATCATCAGCAACCCAAACAAATACTGGGCGTCGAGGGGTGCCGCCGGCTACCCCAATTGGATCACGATTAAAACCGATCCTTATCTGAACTTCACCCCCGACTACGCCATTGACAACTGGATATATAAACGTCCCACATCTGAAGAAAGAAAATTTGCCAAGCAAAAGTGGGGCAGCCTTATTCAGGGGGCAAAGACTAACCATGATAGGGCCAAATTACTCGCCAAGTCTTTAATGGACGATCTCAAGCCGCATATCGGTGTACCGTCTGACGCGATGAAGGTCCCACCATTCCAGCAATACGAGAGGATGGTCTCGGGCCAAGACCGAGGCTTCTGCACCAACCTGGCCGCCATCTTCATCCACGCCTGCAATTC
This sequence comes from Fidelibacterota bacterium, assembly GCA_020355065.1. Lineage (GTDB taxonomy): Bacteria > Fidelibacterota > Marinisomatia > SCGC-AAA003-L08 > TS1B11. The sequence continues at coordinate 865,892 of CP070656.1, forward strand.
ATTCGGGATTCCGGCTCGCAGGATCCATCTCGAAAAGGTCCCCTACCAATCGGACAAATTCAGCGTCAGAATGGGCGGGATGCACTCCACAACAGAAATATTCGACGACCAGCTCAACCAGTGGGTGTGGATCGACCTGACCTACAATGTCTTGGCGGCCTACCTGGGCGACGAAGGCCCGCTCAACGCGGCCGAATTCTCCCTGTTTCTCAACAACCCACAGAGGAGAAACAGTTTAAGGGTCGTTTACTACAGACATGAGAGCCAATTGGAAGCGCTGATCCCCCTGGACCGATGCCCGGAGAAATTCGCCAGTCTGGATGGCCGTGACACGGAGCTACACTACTTTTACGCCCCGAAGGGAGAATAGCATCTTCTCCGGAGAGAGAGGACTTATGTATATGCCGTTTTGACTAGTTATTCGCCTGGTGCGCGAGGGCTTCGTGCACGAGGTGCGCTATCATCTGCAAGGGTTAAGAAGGAAGCCGGAAGGACCTTGGATACACAACGAGAGGTCATTAGGTTTTGACCGTAACGCTATTCAAGATGAGGGCGGAATACATGACATCAAGGCATAAAGTATTATTATTTGAACCCATTCATCCGAAGGGACTAACTATCCTTGAGGAAAAATGCAATGTGGTCTTTCCGGAATCTACTGACGAAAATGAGTTAATCCGGCAGGTGGGTGATGTGGAGGGCATCATCATCCGTGCGAGCGGGAAGGTATCCAGGCAACTCATTGAATCGGCGCCGCTTTTAAAAGTAGTTGGAAGACATGGGATTGGTCTAGACAATATCGACCTTGCAGCTGCCAGGGAACGCGGGATCAGCGTTGTTCACACCCCCACTGCAGTCACCCAAAGTGTTGCCGAGCACTTCGTGGGATTGGCCATTATGCTGGCAAAAAAACTTAAGGCTGCAGATAACGCCCTTCGTGAGGGAATCTGGGAAGCTCGGCATGCGCTAACCGGGTCCGAACTTTCCGGCAAAACATTGAGCGTTCTCGGATTTGGCAGAATTGGAAAGCAAACTGCCCGTATCTGCCGAAGGTGTTTCGACATGTCAATTCTCTACCACGATATTGTGAACTATCCAGAGGCAGAGGAAGAACTGGGAGCAAAACAAGTGCCTTTAGAGCAACTATTCACGGAGGGAGACCTTATTTCCGTAAACCTGCCCCTTACCCACCAAACCAGAGGGCTGATTGACGCTGATTTGCTTAGACTCATGAAACCCACCGCGTATTTGATCAATATGGCCCGGGGCGCACTTTGGATCGAGGCCGATATCGTCCGCGCTTTGAAGGAACAACGGATCGCCGGGGTGGGGTCCGATGTGTTCGAAAAGGAGCCTCCTTCCACTGATAATCCACTGTTCGAGCTGGAAAATTTCATCGGTACGCCCCACATGGCCTCCCATACCGAAGAAGCCCTCATACGAATGAGTCTGGTTGCCCGCGATATCGTTAGGATTCTGGAAGGCCAGCCGCCGGAATTCCCGGTGCCGGATTATCTGTATGATCAGGCATAATTGCCTGATATCGTTTATTCAGTGGATCGGAAGCCTGTTCGATTCCCGCCTAAATACCTAGTGCGGCAGGTGCTTGAAATCACATTCCGGCCGATCGCCTGGTTATGATGCCTCGCTTCCCCCATTCTGCTCCACCATGAGCGCCAGAGCGGAGTGGTCCAGATCACCATCCCCCTGGGCCACTAGTGTCTTCAGCAATTCTGCCGCCAGGGCTGTTCCGCGGAGGTGGAGAGAAACCTCGCGTCCCGTTTGCAGCGCAATGCCCAGGTCTTTGTGGTGGAGCCTGACCCTGAA
>CP070656.1:867818-873969 GCA_020355065.1 Fidelibacterota bacterium
CCTGAGGGAAGATTACCGACGTCAGTCCGCCGATTTTACCATCACTCCTCCCCGTACCAGTAATCCACCGGATCATCAGTGCGCAGGTAAAGATCCAGTGTCCGCAGGGAGCGGTCAGCGCCCGGCGGCGATCCCGCGAATACCGCTACCTTGTCGGAATCGGGGTAGCCATTCACCTCCGGCTCGATCATGGTGGAAACGATGAGCACCCGCAGGGAACTCCCCGGCCCGGCCTGGACCACGTGGGCTCCCTTCGGGCCCACCTTGAACGCCAGGAAATCGCCCGGCCCGATGGGATGCTCTCCATCCGGCAACCGGACCGTCCCTTCGCCTTCCAGCACGCATAAAGCCTCCTCGTTGGCGCAGTGATAGTGATAGGTCCACAGGCGCTCTCCGGGCGGCACCTCGTACAGGCTGGTGCCCAGCTTGTTCCCGCCGGCGGTCTGCCCCAATGCCTTGCGGCGGAACAGCACCTTACCATTCCGGGTGTGATCGGTCCAGTTGATGTCGTCAGTATGGATGAGGTTATTCGGTCGTGGCATCATTCCCCCTTATTAATAAAATGAGTGCTACGATTCACCTTACAGATTTAGACCCCTGAATTAAATCTAAAAAAGGTGTCCAAGTCCTAAAAGTCTTTGACTGCTTTCACGCAGCTGTAGCGTTTATTGTATCAGGATAATAGCGATCGGACTGCCATTTCATGGGATTAGATGCAATATATTCCCGGATACGATTCAGGTCTTTGTCATTGCGAATGATATGCTCATAATAATTCCTCTGCCAGACTCGTTGACCTGGTGTGTCGCGCAGCCGGTTTATTTGCTTAGTAGCTGCAGACTTGAATGCACGAATGATGGTTGGCAATGAACCTGAAACGGGTTTTCCGAATCGTTCCTTTGTAGGGGCACGACGCGTCGTGCCCCTACCCGCGATTATCATTACAATTCCATGTATATGATTTGGCATTATAACGTAATTATCCAATTCGACATACGGTCGTATTGTCGCATTGTTTACCCATTCTTCATCCACAATTCTACCGAAAGTACTCAATTCAACCTCATCTCCAACTACCTTGCCAAATAGACTCTCCCAGGCGTGCGAGCAAATGGTTACGTAGTATGCCCCAGATTGTGTGTAATCAAATTCTTTCAAGCGGATGGAACGACGCTTATGCGCATTGGATACTGGTGCAACGGTACCATCTGCCTGCATCCAGGCCCCTTATAGTGCCGGCAGCTCCCTCAGTGCCTGGCGCACTTCACGCGCGGGCAAAAACACCTCATCAGCATCAGACCAGATTTCGGCCAGGCGGGCAAGGGTTTTCCGGGCGGCCGGGGGATCCGCGAGGCGTTGGTTCTGATAGAGCTCGAACAGAACATCGGGATCATGCGGGTAGACGGCCCGGAGCTGGTCAAGGGTGGCCAGGGCGGCCACCGCGTCATCCATCTTCCGGTAGACGCGGGCCATATACATCTGCACCATCAAACGCCGGGGATAGTGCGAGAGAGTGGCAATGTATTGCTGTATGGCCTCCAGGTAACGTCCGTTGTTCTCGTGGATGCGGCCGATGATCAGTTCCTGCGGCGTGTCGGCAAGGAATTTATATTCGTTGAAGAAAGTTCTGACGGCGGATTCTTCCTGGGGGGTGATGATCCGGTCTTCCTGCTCCAGCTTGAATTCCACGCGCAGCACCGGAAGTGCACTGCCCCAGGGATCAGGCATGTTCTTGTCCACCTTGCTCAGTAGAGCCTCGGCGGAATCAGCCATGGTCGTACGGGCATGATGGTTGAAGTGGGACAAGCGGAGCAGCACACTGTTCATGGGACCGTACACCCGCCGTTCCAGCGGCATGGCTTCCCGGGCCACGGCCATGGCCTCCTTGATCCGCCCCAGTGAAGCATGGAACGCCTCCAGGGTCTGCAGCGCCAGCAACCGGACCTCGGGAGTCTGAGCCCCCGCCACTGCATCCCGTGCCTTCTCCAAGGCTTCCTGAAACTCCCCGCGCTGGGCGAGGAGCTCCGCTTGCCGAATCCACACCCGGGCCTGGTTATGCCCCAAAAGCAGGGCCCGATCATAGACCCCGGACGCTTCATCGACTTGCCCGAGGAGCTGATAGACCTCACCCATTTCCATCAGGACCTCGGTATCCCGCGGATTGTTCTTGGCATAGCCGTGAAGATTTTTCAGCGCGGGTTCGAACTGTCCCAGCGCCGCGTACGTCTCGGCGATATCCCGCAGCACCAGATCGTCATCCGGATTCAGGTCGCGAATGACGTGGTACTCCTGCAAGGCTTCAGTATAGAAGCCGGTGCGATAGTAGAAGCTGGCCAAGCGGCGGCGGGCGATTACATCTTCCGGGAAAAGGGTCACGTCCAGACTCAGAGCTGAGAGCGCTTTCTCCGGCTCACCCTGGTACAGGTAGTAGACCTCCTTAATGGCACCCCGCAGACGTTCAGGCACTTTGTAGATATAGCGCATGGCGGCTTGGATGGCCTGCGTCGATTCCCTGCCCAAGAACAGGCTCACCTGGTACAAATAATACTGCGCATGTACGAAGGAGGAATCCAGGGAGGTAGCTCTTGACAGAGACCGGGCCGCACCGGTCCAGTCACTGGAAAAAAAGAGCTGATCCAGACCGGTGGTATAATAGGGCAGCGCTTCCTGGATTTCAGTGGAGATGGCACTGACCGGCAGGTCCTCCACTTCGTCAATATGAAGGGGCGAGAGATCCAGGTCTTTCTTGATATCCACGGACAGCCGATCGATGACGGTGCCCAGGTCAGGTTCCTCATACTGGTGCGTAGCTACGATCCGTCCGCCCTTGGTCTGATACAAACGGGCTTCGATGTCATAAGGTTCGACAGCCCGTACACTCCCCGTCAGAAAATGGGTGAGGTGATACCTGCGGGCAATCTCGCGCATGAGTGCCAGGGGGGCATCACCGGTTTCTGCCCCGGCTTCAATGAGCGCCTGGCTGAGCTGATAGGGATTCCGGTTGTCAAAGTATGCATCCTGGATCAGGTCCAGGTAGAGTCCCTGTGGAAGCCAACGCCCCACCCAGCCGGATTCAGCCTTACCGGTCTCATTGGTGAAGAAGAACAGGGCCAGTGGCTTGCGGAAACCGGGCTTGGGGATCACCCGTTCGATCATCGCACCGGTTTCGTCCTCCGCCGCCACGACCCGCGTGGTGGCCCCAAGATCCTTTCCACTGAAAAAGACCAGAATCAGGCCTACGGTAATGAGTGCATTGACGGGGATCACCACCCTTTCAACCATCGTCCACTCATCCTTGCCGGGTTTGCCATGGGTATAGGCCAGGACAATAACCGAGGGCAGCATGCAACCCACCGCCAGGAGAATCAGGTCCACGATATATGGCGACAGATTATACCGGTCGCTGAGAAAACCGAGAAACTCCAGTGCCACCCAGGCAGCGCCCAGGTACAGACCCACCAGCTGGATCAGCCGGCGCTCCCGCAGCTCCTTCCAGAAACTTATCTGACGTTGCTGACCCATCCGCTAGAATCTAACCAGTTGTGACCCGGAAACAAAAGGCCCCTGCAGACGTGCCGTAGGAGATCCGACAGAAGCCCAGTTCAATGCGAGGATGCGGTAATCAAACGGAAGCTTGCTTACTAGTCCTCCACCATCTGCGCCATGAATTGATTCACCCCGGCCAGCGTCTCGCATGTGAAGACCGCCTCCTTGATCCGCTGGCGGCTATCGTCGGACAGATAGGGAGCCGTCAGGGCGGCAAATTTGTCATCCAGATCCTGCTCGGTCATGGGCTCCCGGGGATCACCCTTGGGATATTCCAGGTACACCGAGTGTTCCTTGCCCTCGGTGGTGCGGATGGTGACCCGGCTGGGCTGCTTGGCGGGGAATAACTTTTCAAACTCCTCGCTGGCCTCACCCTTGATCTTGTGGATGACACCCTTCAACCAGGGGTCGTGGATTTTCTCGTCGTCAAAGGTCTCGGTGGTGATCTTGCGATCCAGAATGGCACGGGCGATGCAGTAGGGCAGACTGTGATCGGCCGTCTCGCGGCTGGTGGGCTCGTACTTGTGGGGATCGAACAGGATATCGCACGCCCGGGCAATGGTGGTTACCCGCACCTCCTCGATCTGCTCCGGCTGTATGTCGTTCTCGGTCACAACCTTGAGGGTAGCTGTGATGTGGGTATGGGTCAGCGCTTCGGTTGGGAAGGCTTTCATGGAGCATTCCATGATCTTGAACGAATCCCCTAGCCCATCCAGCAGTTTGCCGGTATCCCAATCGGGGCCGTACACGTCCATCAGGCCTTCCTTGCCCTCGAATACCTCCTCCGTGCCGGTATAGTTTTCCTTCGCCATGAGGGCGGCGAGCACTCCGGCCTGCACCGCCATGGGATCCACCGTGTTCTTCATCATGGTCAGCTTGCCCGCCGTGGGACAGCCGATGGTGTGGTTGTGGCTGCCAGAAATCCCGATGGCGTTCACCAGCTGCTCTTCCGAGAGCCTCAGCAGCCGCCCCGCCACGATGGGCGAAACGAACTGGGTGATGGTGGCGTGGTGCCACTTACGCTCCCGGAGACCGGGCACGGCAAACTCGCACATGCGCTGCTCGAACTCATACGCTAACGCTGTGGCCGCGATGACATCCTTCATGGTGGCACCCACCAGCTCACCGACATTGAGAGCGGCTGCGATCAGGTCGGACGGATGTGAGGGGTCCTCCTTCCAGTAGATGTCGTTGAAGTCCAAGGCCCGGATAGCCAGCGAATTGACCAGGGTGGCATTCACGGCCGGTATCCGCTCACCGCTCACCAGCAGGGTCGCTTCGTGCGTCCCCTCCATCTGCCGGTAGATCTTGCGCAGTATCTGCACATCCTTGGTGTAGAAACCACCGAAGGCACACCCGATGGAATCATACAGGTAGCGCTTGACCTCGTGAACGACATCCCCGGGCAGGTCGTCATACTGCAATTGGAGCGCGAAGCGGGCTATCTGCCGGGAAATGCTATCAGCCATCATCGTTCCTTTCTATGTACATGCCACTGAAATCCTTTGTGGTTCGATCATAATTTCGCGATCACAGCCTCGGTCACTTCCAGGCTGGTATTGCTGCCCCCCATATCGTAGGTCCGCACCTTTTCCTCGGCAATGACCTCCGCCACGGCCGTTTCCAGGCGGGCGGCCATGTCCGTCTCACCCAGCCAGGCCAGCATCATCTTGGTGGTGAGCAGCATGGCCATGGGATTCACCTTGTACTGTCCGGCATACTTGGGCGCACTGCCATGGGTTGGCTCGAAGACGGCGAATGCATCACCAATGTTGGCGGAGCAGGCGAAGCCCAGACCGCCCACCAGCTGGGCGGCCAGATCGGAGAGGATATCACCGAACATATTCTCCGCCACCAGGATCTCATAGTCCTGGGGATTCTTGACCAGCCACATGCACTGGGCATCGATGTTGGTCTCCCAGAGCTTGATGCCGGGGTAGTTTTTCGCTACCTCCCGGGCCGTCCGGATCATCAATCCCCCCGTCTCCCGCAGCACGTTGGGTTTATCCACCACCGTCACCGACTTGCGGCCGAACTTTTTCGCATATTCGAAGGCCTGGGTCACGATGTTCGCACAAGCCTGGCGCGTCATGATGCGGGTGGAAAGGGCCATATTATCCAGGCCGAACTTCTCGAACTTGGCCATCTTGGGATGGTTGGCATTCAGGGCGTTAAAAACGGCCTGGGGAACGGGATGGAACTCCACCCCGCCGTACATCCCCTCGGTATTCTCCCGGAAGATGACGATATCCACATCGTCGCGGTAATTCAGGGGATTGCCGGGGTAAGCCTTGCAAGGCCGCAGGTTGGTGTGCAGGTTGAATTCCTGCCGCAGGCGCACGATGGGCGAAAAGTAGACGAAGCCCTTGTCCTGCAGATCGGGATTCAGCTCCTTCTGAGCCTCCTCCTTGGGTTTGGAAGTGATCGCCCCGAAGAGGGCGCAGTCCATCTGCTTCATCATGTCGATGGTGCGCTGGGGCAGGGCATCGCCCTCGGTTCTCCAGAACTCCCAGCCAATGTCGCCATGAGTGTACTCTGCATCCAGTGCCAGCTTGTCCAGCACCAGCCGGGCACATTCCATTACCTCGTTGCCGACCCCGTCACC
>CP070656.1:874069-879911 GCA_020355065.1 Fidelibacterota bacterium
CCAGTCTCAAACAGTAGCTTCCGAACAGCCCGGGGCTGACGCGCCTGGCCCGGTTCTCGGAGCCCGTTTGCCAAGCTGTCGGCAGTTCGTCCCCGTCCTCAAAGTCGGCGTTTTGCACCAGGACCAGGAGCCGTCCGGGGATGGCGATGTCGGTGGTGACCCGCGGGCCTTTTCCGGCAAAGGGTTCCTTGATGACCTGGACCAGGATTTCCTGGCCGGTCTTCAGGTCGACATGGGACTGGACAGTGGCCCCGCCCCGATTGTTGCGGTTGGCCCGCCGGTCGGGTCCGCGGCGTGACCGGCGGGCATTGCCGTTGGTACGGCCTTTGGGAGCCGGTTCGACCTCATCATCGGATAAGGTCAGGTTTTCCAGGTTCTCGGGATTGCCGATCTCTGCGAAGGGCAGGAACGCGTTCACCGTGTAGCCGATGTCCACGAAGGCGGCCTGCATGCCTGGAATCACATTTTCAACTACACCCTTATAAATGCTGCCCACCATGCGCTGGTGGTCGGGCCGTTCCACATAGAGTTCAACGAGGCGGCCATTCTCGACAATAGCCAGACGGGTGCTCCCCGCCGTCTCATTGATGAACATTTCCTTAACTACATCATCTGCCATAATATCAGCGACCTCCCTATTTCCTCAATAGGCTAGTCATTAGTCACTCCCAGGGGGGTTATGTGATTTACATGGGATGCAGGACAGGGACGGTTAGGAAGCGGGAATTGAAACGTGTTGAGAATCAGAAGAATTCTTTGCTAAACCGTCAAAACCACACATCCGCATGATCTATTTTTCACGCCCCAGTGGGCGTCAGCTCCTCCCTCACTACCGGGTATCCGACGCGAGTGGTGATGTTATCGTCGGAACCAAGTGCCCCATGGAGTCTCAATAACCGAGCAGCTCCAGGGGATAAAAAGCTAATAACCTTCTGTTATTGTATACAATTCCGGCCTTAAAGGTAGTGGATTATTTAATAGTCTTCAAGGTTGAAGTTCCACGGTACCGCGCAGGCCCAGTTCCTCGTCGATCTCCTTGAGGGCGTCGATGACGAACTGGATATGCTCGTCCCGATCCACTCCCAGTTCGACAATACCCTGTTCGATATCATCCCGGTCCACCGAGGCGGCGAAGCTGGGCTGCTTGAGCTTCTTCTTCACCGACTTGGGTTTGACCTCGTGGATGGATTTGGAGGGGCGCACAAAGGTAACGGCGAACATAAAGCCGGCCAGCTCGTCCACGGCGAAGAGGGTCTTGGCCAGCCGGGTGTCCCGAGGTACACCGGTGTAGGTGGCGTGGCCCATGATGGCGGTGATGACCTCTTCGGGGTAGCCGCGTTCTTTGAGGATCTCGGCGCCCTTGTAGGGATGTTCTTCCATAGTGGGGTACTTCTCGTAGTCGAAGTCGTGGAGCAGCCCCACGATGCCGTAGAGTTCCTCGTTCTCGCCCCACTTGCGGGCGTAGGCACGCATGATGTGTTCCACGGAACGGGCATGGTTGCGCAGGGATTCGGACTGGGTATACTCACACAGCAGGTTCCAGGCGTCGTCGCGAGAGGGGAGGTTCATGGGATTCCTTTCGTAGCCATCAGTGATCGGCGTTCAGCCGCCATCACCGTGACGCTAGTTACAGTTATAGGCTAAAAATACCCGTGGGAGGAATTTAGGTATGCGAACAGGAAGAGGGAAGGGAGCAGGGATTATCCACCTTTCAGTCAGGATTAGGGCACGTACTGGCCAATTTTCACAAGCAAGGTGATAACGTTCTTCCGTGTAGGGCTGGGTGAACTCAAAGTGGCAGAATTGCGATAGACCGGATCAGGAGATATTGCTGCCACGTCCGAAGAAAGGAATCATCGAACAGGCTCCATTAATCCCATCGGTAAGAGAAGGTTAATTGATGGACTCCACCGCCTCGGGATTGCGGTGTGATACCAGGTACTTTTTCATGGAATCTCATGGGGCTCTTGTCCACGCGGGTTATGAAGGGGAGGAGCTGGGTAAAGGCATAGCGGCCGAAGACCGGTCCCCTGCGAAATGTCAAGCTTGCTCCCAGTTCCACCAGATGCAGATGGAATTGGTAGGGATGATCAATCGGCACCGAAACGAGATTGAACTCGAGATGTCCCTCGCCATCGATGAAAAGATCATAGTAGCCATGGGTGTATCCGGCGATCAACGCCGGCCGGATTCCGGGTATGACGGGTGAAACCTGTGCTTTAAACCGCTGCGAGAAACTTGTGCCCTCAAGTTTGCCCTTGGCCGCGTGGGAAATCGGCAGGATGCCGGCATAGTAACCTAGGACGGGCGTATTCATTTTAAGTCGGCTGGCATACCGGCTGGTTCCGATCCCCAGTTCGATGGCTATAGATGCAGCCTCTTTCAGCAGTTGAAGGTTGAAACCACGCCGGTGGAAATGACCATTGCCCAGGGAATAATAATCCAGATTCACGGGAGTCGGCGGGGAGTGATTGTCGGTATCGAGCATCAACGGGGAATCGAAGAACACGGCTTTCCAGAGAGTACCCCTCCGTTCGTTCTCTACACCCAGCGCTAGCACACTTTCATCGATCTCGAGCATGAGATCGATCATCCGATTACCAGTCAGTTCGGTTTTATTGGAGGAGTTGGTATAATGGACTCTTGGTCGGAGTCTGATGCGGGTATGAGAGATGAGAAGGTCAAGACGCCGTTCATCTGGCAGAGGAACGCCGGCCATGATGGTGGGCTTGAGCATTCGGTACGTGCTGTTGATGTCCCACACGCGACCAAAAGTAGGTTCGAGCCAGTCCAGGAAATACATCCGCATGGCCAAGTTCGTAGCGGAGGGGTAGGCCTTGAATTCGACTTCGGCGGCGTGTTGATGGGTGATCCCTTCCAGGTTGGCGCCCAAGACCCGGCTTCCATCCGTGAGTGCGATGCCAACGTGCAGGCTGTTGCCTTTGGCATCATCGACGAGCGCCACGGCGGTCCGGTCCTTTGTATTCCGGAAGTGTCCCCGGTAAGAGGAGAAGCGGGCGTGGATTCCAGATGTCAGCCGGCCTTTCGTGTAGGGCAGGAAGGCAGCAAGTTCCTCGGTGGTACTGTTCCATGTGAGAGCGAGCCGGTCGTTTACCCTCTTTCGATAGGTATCATCATAGCGAATCCCGGAGTTCACTTCCAGCTGGTACGTGTCAATTTCGTCCCGTGTTATGAATTGAACGGCCGGGAAGTTCAGGAAGGAGAAGAGAAGGGACTCCATTCTCTGGGCCGGGAGCCGCTCGCTCCAGCAGACCAGTAACAACAACAGGGGGAAGATGCCTGGCAACTTCCCCCTGGAATGGACGATGCTCACGGTTGGAGGTTTACTTCATCAGGAGCAATTTACGGGTCAGGTGCCGGCCAGCATACTCCAACCTGGCGAAGTAAATCCCTGACGATAGGTCGCGAGCATTCCAGCGTACCAGCTTGGTGCCCGGGTTCATATCGGTATCTACCAGTCGGGTCACTTCGTTGCCCAGCAGGTCATAGATGATCAGCGTGACATGACCTGGGGCGGGAATATCGAAGAGGAAGCTGGTGGCCGGATTGAACGGATTGGGGTAGTTCGGATGCAGGGCGAACCTACTTGGCTGTCCAGGTATCTCGTCCGAGCCGATTATGGCCTTATACCGGTCGGGGAACAGCCCGCCCAGGGTGCTATCGATTCCGAAGACGAAGTTCTTCCACATTACCAGGAAGCTGGTGGGTGGATCATCGAACCAGGCCGAAAGGTTGACCCGTTCGCCATCCATCTCAATGGTGGAGTCGGGGAAGGCGAAATCGGTATGGATTTCCCAGGCCGCATCGCTGGCACTCTCCATATCGTCGATGAACATCTGGCCGTCCATATCAAAATCGGCCTCGAAGGGTGCCATGGCATAGGCCAGGAGGGTCATATTGTCGAAGAACTCACCGAGCTCCCGGAAACCCTGCTCCAGGTCCTCGCCCGCAGAATCAAATCGCTCGATTCCATAGGGAGTCAAGGTCAGGAAGTCGGGATTCGAGGATTCCAGCAGGAGGACCAAGTCGGAATCATTTTCGACCTGACTGAAGTCGAGGACGGTGGGATCGAGGTCGAAGATGAAGATATCGGTGATCTCGCTCGCGATACCGGTAAGGGCTCCGACGATCAGGGTAACGGCACCGCGGGCGGGTTCCAGCATAATACGCATACCCGTCGCATCCATAATGGATATCTGCACCCACTCGAACTCGGTCTCCGGTCCGATCTCATAGCGTCCCAGGCCATCATCAGCCGTTTTGATCAATATCACGAAGTTGGTGGGTTCATCGAAGGCCTTCGAGTAGACATCGAGATGGTTTGCGATGGAGTCTAGTTCATCAGAAATGTCCAGATCCTTCCAATCGTACAGGAAGTCGAGGCTGTCGACTCGTCCCTTTTCAAGCAGCCGGAAGACGTCCTCATAGACCTTGCTGTGGTCGTAGATCATCTTATAGGCTTCAGCGAGGGCCAGACCAAAGTGGGCATCCGGGTCTTCCGGGTCAAGAGCCAGATCGTTGAGCCAGAGCGAGTCCAGGGTTTGGAGACGATCGTAGAGCATATCATCGTCATCATCGCTATTCAGCACCGCGTCGGCCTCCATATAGACGAGTATATCCGAGGGCGGGCCGACGGGGAAGATGCCGTTGAAGGTGTAGGCAGTCGGATTGGGTGCACGGTAGAAATCCATCAGTAGGTCCCAGAGTCCATCGCCGGGCATATTCTCGAGGATAGCCAAGGGTTTGATGGTCTTGTTCTCCTCGTCCGGACCGATGTCATATATCTTGCCGCCGAGGAGTGTATCCAACTCAGCGATCGCGTCCTGCAATGAATCCAGCCCACTTACATCGATCTCGAAGGGGGAGAAGGGATCGTTGACGAGGATGACTTTCAGGGTATCGACAGCCTCGGTGAGGTAGCTCAATCCCAGCCGGAATTCGGCCACCGCCGGGGAGACATCGGCATCGATATCCGCCATGATCGAGTCGAACATTTCCGCGGCTGTTTCGAAGGATTCGCCCATCAGCTCGCCGATGGCGTCCAGCGAGTCCCAACGATTAAAGAAGGTGCGGTCGAAGACGAACAGGGTGTCATCATACCCGCTGCCGAGGACCTGCAGGTCGAACTGGAAATCAGCGGTGCCCGCGCGTACCGAATCGATGTGGGAGTAGAAGTTTTCATCGGAGAAGTTCTCTTCGACATCGGTAAACCAGTCTTCGATCACACTCCAGCCCTCGCCGAAGTTGGCGTCGATATCATCCAGGTACTGGGAGACCGAGTCGCGTAGTGCCACATAGTCGCCACTATTGAAGAAGCGGGTGAGTTCGGTGAACATACTGTCCTGGTCAGGCGCGAACAGGATCGGCAGGATGGCATCGAAGGTATCCATGATCAGGTTCGCCAGATCGTCGGAGACTGCATCCATGAAAGGTTCGAGGTCGTTGACCATGGTATCGCCGTCGACGTGGCTCCACTCGAAAGCCAGCAGAGCCAGTCCCAGGTGGGCTTTCATGGTGGCTGCATCGTCTCCCCCGATCGCCACTTGGGCCTGCCAGGTGGTTTCCTGGGTACTCAGATACGCTATGTATTCCGTGGTCAGCTCATCCTGAAGAGTCAGATCGGATTGAGCAGCGACAGTGGAAAAGGGCAGTAACAAGAACGAGAACAGTCCAAGTGTAACGCTCATATATTTTTTCTTCATAAACCCACCTCTATAGAATGGATCGTGGATTGTAGTACTCAAGCCTTAAGGATACAATGCTTACGACTGGTGTGTTCGGACCTGTAAGAGTGTTAAAAAATAAATTTTCTCTTTCACAA
>CP070656.1:880011-895433 GCA_020355065.1 Fidelibacterota bacterium
CACCTATACACTGGATGTGGACATTCTCACCACGACCATGGCGCCCGCGTTAGCGAGACCCAGTGGGTTCTACGACGTCTACTACTTCTACAAGGACGACGCCACCGTTGGCTTTGCCGCTGAAATAGCTATCCCGGCCGATGGCGTGCTGCGGTTCCTCGGGACCTCAGAGAGCGCTACCAACTTCCGACTGACACCCAACAAGTCCACCCTTTCCAAGGGGGACACGGTTACGGTATTGGTGCAGGCCGAGAGTCCATCTACTGCATTTGTAAGTGTACTGGCCCTGGCCATCGATGTGCCCAGCACCTACTACACCGTCATCGATCAAGGCTCGGGTGCGCCCTTCATCGGCGAAAGCAGTAACTTTACCGGTTCCAGTATCCCTATCAATAGCATGACCGATGCCGGTGGCTACTGGCAGCTGGATTACGTGGAAATCGATGGTTCTCCGGACGAGTCTCTGAACGGTGCTGGCCCGGTAACCGTAGCCTCGTTCCAGGTGATCGTGGGCAGCAGTGGCTCCGGTACCGAGTTCATCGACAACGAGATCGTCTTCGTAAACACCGCCACTCGTACGACCGGAACTGTGGATTTGAACGGAAATCCCGAGGTCGTGACCCTCGCCGACCCGGCCGCCAACTTCATGCTGGCTCCTCCGGGCACCATGGACGGGCAAGTCGAACTCGAGATCCTGAATGATGAAGGTCAATCGGTGGATGTCCATATCATGCCTCGCGGTTCCTATACCCCGATCAGCGATGCCGACTTCCTGGCCGCTAACGGTGGTGCCAACTCCGACGGCAGCATCTCCGTGACCCTCGGCATCGACGGTGCCTACGAGGTGACCTCCATCCCCACCGGGGACTATGATGTCATCATGCACAAGGCCTATCACCTGGATCAGCTCGAGACGGACGTCGAGATTCGTCCTGTTACCACCACCACGGTGGACTTCCAGGCTAGCAATATGCTCCTGGCAGGCGATATAGCCGGTTGGGATCACGATACCGACGCATCGACAGACTCCCAGCCTGACAACCAGGTGAATACCGATGACGTCACAGCCGTTTCCGACGCCTTCGGGTCCGTCCCTGGTGGCGCAACCTGGAATGCAGCCGCTGACTTCAATGCTGATAACTACGTCTACATCTCCGATTACAACGTAGTGACCACCAACTCCGTAACCAACGGTGAGGGTCTCCTCTTCAAGGGCACCTATGACGCCAACCGGAATGTCCAGGCTGAATTGCTGGCCATGGATCAATCCGGTGACGAGGTAACCTATGCCGTGCAACTGGTGAACCTCTCCAGTCTGCATGCCTATGCCGTGGAGATGGAAATCAACTCCAAGCATTGGGAACTGCTCAGCTATGCTGATGGCATGGCCGACTTCCACCGTGCAGCGGACTTCTACAAGCTCGGTGACTTCGACGCCACCTTCGCCAGCGGTATCATCGGACGCGATGCCATTTCCGCCAAGGAAATGACCCTCGTGACCATGACCCTCAAGGCCAAGGTCAGCGATCCCGAGGAGATATCCATCTCCAGCGTTTCGCTCGTCGATGGCAACGGCAGACTTAGCGAAGCGATCATGGGCAGTGCCTCAGCTCTGCCTGCCGAGTTCGCGCTGAGTCAGAACTATCCCAATCCGTTCAACCCGACCACCAATATCAGCTTCAGCCTGCCTTTTGAAGGCCAGGTCAAGCTGGCGGTGTACAACCTGCTGGGACAGGAAATTACTACCCTGGCCAGCGGCTTGATGGATGCCGGAATGTACAAGGCCGTCTGGAATGGCCTGGACAACTCCGGCCGCTCCGTCAGCACCGGTATGTACTTCTACCGCCTCATGGTGGATAACCGGGTCGTGGACACCAAGAAGATGCTCTTCTTGAAGTAAGCATGGTGTCTGCGCTGCGGATATGAACTGATTAACTGGAACAGCCCTGGGGCTTCGGCTCCGGGGCTGCTCCTTTTTTTGAAAGCCTGAAATAAGAAATAGTCCTTGATATTGGTACTGTAACGGTGGAACAATTCACCGTTTGATAGATTCAGATGATGATGGCCGGTGACCGTCGATGGTCCTGGCGCGATATTTGCTGGATATTCTCCGAGAGATGTACAGGTATCAATCAAGGCTCCTTCCTCTCCCGGTCTGGATGACCGCCGGGATATTGCTGTTTTCAGCGTCTCACCTTTATGGCCAGAATGCCCGGGCTGATATCATCCACTCGGGAATCCCACCCTATGTCTTGGGTGACATTGTACCCCTGACTATCCAGATCACTGCTGGCAATGAAAGGGTGACCGGTATGGAATTCTACCTCACCCTGGATCCTACCTATTTTAAACCCGTGCTCAACCAGGCTGGCCAACCCTTCGATGTAGGGGATTTTCTGAATGTCGATGCCTTCGATAACGACATGCACGGCGATTCGCTCCACTTGGGTCCTGACGGCAACGGTCTAGATGACTGGCAGCTCGACTTCGTCCAGCTCACCTCCCCCGGTCCCAACCGCGATTATGGCACCGGGACCGGCACGGCAGCCACGTTTTATGTGGAGATCGTTGGTTTGCCACCTGCCGGCGCGCCAGTGCCAACCATGCAGTTTGAGGACAAAATCTACCAGGGTCGACAAACCGGCTATTACTATATTCTGGGACTTAAAAGTACACGGGGGGGGTTTAGCAACTTTCCCTGCACTGCCGAAATACCCATCGCAGGTCTGGCCATCTCGCCTGCCATCCGTGATACGGTGCTGGTGCCCGACGCTGATCTGAATCTATACCTGGGCGATTATTTCAATAGCAACATTGTCGACAGCTCCGCCGCCATCTGGACCGAACAGATTGTCAGCCCGGTTTCGCTGCCGGCGGGAGCTTCGTTTAGCATTACTCCAGCCGGGCCTTCCCCCTCATCCCGGTTGATCCTGAATACCAGCTCCTCCAATCACTTTATCCTGGATGCCAATATATTCCTGGAGGGCACTTACCCGGGTCCTCCTCCCATGACCTTCTACGACCAGCAGCCCCTGCGCATCATCGTGGACCATCTACCGGTTTTCGACGTGGCCTTGCCCCCATTTACCTTCGACGAGGACGTCCCCTTGCCCTATTTGGCCAACGCAGACGCAGGCGGGGTCCTGTTCTCCGACCAGGACGATTTCGACGCCAACCTCACCTTCTGGCTCGATCCCGACGAGAACGTCCACCTGAGCTACGACGACGCCAACACGGTCACCTTTTACGCCGATACCAACTGGTACGGTACCCAGGAAGCGCGTTTATATGTGCAGGATGGCTTGGGTATGACCATCGATACCCTCCTGACCTTTACGGTTAATCCCATCAATGACCCGCCCGTCGTGAATTTCGACGCAGCCAGCGCCCTGGGTGATACGCTGGTGATCCACCGGGCCACGCGGGACACCGTGGATCTCGGCGCATTCGTTACCGACGTGGACGATGCCGCGCTGACCTGGACAATCAACAGCAGTGTGCCCGCTTACCTGGATACCACGTTCCTCGCCAGCGACCAACTGGAACTGCTGGCGGACAGTATCAGTCCCTTTGTGGATATCGACATGATCTTCACTGTAGAGGATGGCAGCGGTGCCCAGGATAGCGACACATTGGTGGTGAGCATCCGCTCATGGCCTCCGGTCATCACCATCCTCGACGATATCAAAATGGTGGCCGGGACCGATACCACCATTCAGCTCGATGACTGGGTGGTGGACAACGACACGCCCGACAACCTGATGACCTGGACCTTCCAGATACTGGACACCAGCGGCGTGGTTGATAACCTCGCCAATGCGGCCTTCGACCCGGCCACGCACTCGGTGACGGTCTCCGTGGACACGGGACACTCTGCCGTTGATTACTTGATCATGACGGTGACGGATGACAACAACAACAGCACCACGGACACGACGCGACTCTTTATTTTCGAATCACTGGCGCCGATGATCGCGCCCTTCCCCACGCTGACCATCTACTGGAAAATCACGGACACCACCCTGATTGACCTGGACGACTATGTGGCGGACCTGACGGATGACCCGGAAGATATCATCTGGACCCACTACTCCGGAGGCGATAGCCTTCTGGCGGTATCTCTGAATTCTTTCACCCATGAGCTTAGCGTCAGCACCAGCTCGACCTTCATCGGATATGACACCCTCACTTTCATCGCCCGGAACAGCCTCGGCTATCAGGACACCAGTGACATGGTGCTGCGGGTCGTGCGAAGAGTGGACGGCCCCCCCATCTGGCGTTCCCTGCCCGACCAGGTAGAGGTGGTGTATGACTGGACCACCGACCTGCTCACCTACGGACAGGTTTGCATAGACGAAACACCTACACTGCAGATAGACTTTGTCAAGATCTACGATTCAGACTCCTTGGTCGTGACCGAGGTTCCCCCAGACTCGGTCAAACTAACAGCGCCGCGGCCAGATGAGATTTATACTACCACGATTGCTTTCTCGGCAGAGGATGAGCTGGGCCAGGTATCGTTCTCGGACACCGTTACCGTTCTGGTCAAAGATTCATTCTCTCCCTGGTGGGATCCACTGCCGGTAATCAGCCTCGCGGTGAACGGGACGCGCACCGGCTTGTTCCTCGACAATTACCTGCACGACAAGGATACACCATTCAGTTCCCTGGACGTGCAGATCACGTATAACACTTCTTTCATGACGGTGAGCTACAATACCCTTACCTCAGAGATCACGATTCAGGCAGCGGACAGCGAGAGCAACAGTTATGTGACGTTCACGGCGACCGATCCGAAGGGCAACACCGCGACGATCCGAATGTACGTGAAAATAGCACCGATCACTGACGACACGCCACCACGGGGCGAGTTGAGCTATTTCTTTAACCCCGTGTCCGACCGGTGGATCCACTACGTGGTGGTCGCGGACAGCACCGCCCTTAAAGATCGATTTGAATATGACTATTTCTACTCTCCCCCACTTCGAGAGGATCGCACCTTGAACTTCACGCTGACGGATGACCTTCCGGGCACCCTGGCCTGGACTGCCCCCTATCACTTTAAGGTGGAGGCCAACTATACGCTTTCCGTGGAATTGACGGACGGGTTCAATCTGCTGTTGCCGAAGCCATCGTTGAACTTGCAGATCTCATTTGCCAAGCGGACCGGGGGCGATCTCACGAGTCCCGACGGGATGTTGCGCGTGTCGTACCCACCGTTACAGGCGGGCGAGGACGGCTTGATCCTCATCTCGGAAGAGACGATGTGGGAACCGGAACAGACCGCGACCCTCGGCAAGCAGGACGAGCAGACACCGTCGAAGGTATACGCCCTGGACACGAACCTGCCTGAGTCCCTGCTGGCAACGCTGACCTATTTCCAGGACGCTGGTGCCAATCCCTATTATTCCTTCTACAAGGTGGCCGGAGACGAGCTGGAGCCCATGGATACCTACACGGACAGCGAGGGACGTTTCGTTTCCATGGTGCCGCTGGGCGAAGCCGTGGTTTTCGGGCGCTCGGACACGCCTGCCAGGAGAGCGCCACTACCCGTCGAACAATTGCTGTGCCATCCGAACCCGTTTAATGCGACCATCCAGATACGGTTCGTCCTGCCTGTGGAAGACCGGGGACGAATCGTGATCTATAATCTGCTGGGACAGGAAGTCTTTCCCACGCCCCTGGAGCACATGAGTCCAGGCATGCACACGTTCAGCTGGCACGGCAGAGACGACCGAGGCCTGCAAGCTCCCTCCGGAATCTATTTCATCCGGCTGGACACCGAGCTGGGCCGGGCCCTCACACGCAAAGTAACGATGCTGAAATGAGACAGGAAAAAATATTCACACTGTTCGCCGCGGTCGTCCTGCTGATGGGAATGGCCTGCAAGGGCAGAGGACCGACGAAGCAGGACCGGATCGACGCCTTCAACGAGGCAGGCTGGACCAGCATGGAGGACGGCAATTTCGAAGAAGCCTACCAGGAATTCTTGAGTGCGGTGGGGCTCGACTCGAACGACGTGGAAGCCAATGTCGGACTGGGCTGGTCGCTGATCCTGACAGGCGATCCGGCACTGTCCAAAGCGGTCAACGCTCTTGAGAAGGGCACAACCAGCAGCAGTTGGCAGCAGGATTCATGGGCGGGCCTCGCGGTAGTGCGGTTGAGCCAACAGGAGTACTGGAAGGCGGACTCGCTGGCGGGGCTTGTACTGGCGGCCAATGCCAGTTTCACTCTCGACTTCTACCCCCTGGTGGACTGGCGCGATCTACTCGTGATCCAGGCACAGAGCCTAGTCTTTCTGGGGAGTTATAGCCTGGCGTGGCAGGCGGTGCAACCACTGTTGAGCGAGACCACCGATTTGAGAGTAGGTGTCCCCGAAGGTAATCTTGATCCGGGCAGTCCCGCCACATGGATCGTGAATGGCACGACCTTTGCCCTTTATGAAGCAGCACTGGCGGAAGTTATCGGAATACTGACCAACAAGTACCGTCAGCAGTGACGAGAGAACGTGTCGACAACTATAAATAAGGGGCTTGGTTCCAGGGAAAAAATGATCCATCCATCCCGAAAAGGCCACACAAGGCAGCGAGACAGTCAATTCAAATTGGGGAGTGTAGTCACGGGACTGCTGCTCCTCTCTTTCCTGGGCTGCGAGCTCACCAACAATCCTCCCGTCCTCCAGATTTCGGTGGAAGATAACAACCCGGTGACGGGTTCCACGCAAACCTTCACGGCGGCAGTATCGGACCTGGACGAAGATCCGGTGATCGTGACATGGTCGGCAACGGCGGGAGTATTTTCAAAGCATAGGGGCGAGACGGTCGATTGGACCGCGCCAATGGTAGCCGGCACTGTCGTCGTCACCGCCGTGGCGGACGACCGCAAGGCAGGCGGAGTCGACACAGCCCGGGTGACGCTGTCGGTAGGAAACTCGGCCCCCGTAATCACGGATTTCTACAGCGATCCACCGTTCGTCAAGCTGGGCAACTCCGTGGACCTCATCTGCGAGGCTCACGACGATGATGGTGAAGACATCACCTATGAATTTCAGACGGTACCAAAGTATGAATGACAATTCACATCCCACAGCCCGGAAGACAATACGGCGGTCTGGACCGCTCCGCTGGATCCCGATCTCGCACGGGTCTACCAACTGGTCGTAAAGGTGGCCGACGAGATTGGCCAGGTTCCCGTCGATACGACCGAGATCGTGGTGTATTCCGAATACGGGAGCATGTGGATCGTCGATAGCGAGAAGAGCAGGGTATCGAAGTACACCGCCGGGGGGGATAAAATCCTCTCAGCAGACCATGATTTCGGGAAGCCGGTGGCCGTGGCGAATCATATCGATGAGTACTTCGGCTGTTACGTGGCGGATCACGACGCGGACGAGATCCTCAAGTTCGATGCCAAGGGTGAACTGATGACCCGGTTCACGGGTATTCCCAACGTGGTCGACCTGGCGATCCACGACGGCACAGGCACACTGTGGGCTGTCAGCGTGAGCGATGACGACCCGCGTTTGACCGTAATCAACACCTTCACCGAGAGTGAGATCGCTACCGTGAAAGGCCTGCAGCGCCCGGTGACCATCGTCATCAACCAGACACGGGGGGATGTATGGATCGCCGATATCGGGGACACTGACCGGATCGTACAGATCAAGGTTTCGGAGTTCCTGAGCGATCTGTCCGACACACTATCCAGCTCCTTTGCGGAAACCCATGACGGGAATTTCGATTTCGACCGGCCTATCGACCCGGGGCTGGCGATCCTGGACGCGCCCGAAGCCACGCTGTATTTCACCGATACCAATCACAATGAAGTCGAGCGCCTGATTTTCAATAATGGCACGTATGACCGTGGCACGCCTGTTTCCCTTGAGACGGGAGTATATCCATCGAAGGTGGAGGTCAGTCCCGCCGGTGATGTATGGGTACTGGGTCTCGATGGCAGCATCTGGACCTTCGATGAGGAGAGTACTTCCGACCGCACCCCGGTTTCAGAATTCAATGATGTCAAGGAGTGCCTGGCCAATCCGCGGGTGATGGTAGCCGACCATACGACGGGCAACGTATGGATCGCGGATAACGGGACCAACCTGGTATTCGAAATCACGATCAGTGATACAGTCGGTGTGAAGATCGGCGGCTTCGAGTTCGTGGAAGACCTGGTAATCAACAAATAACCCCTCCCCGCCCTCACTTAATCTGTCAGGGTTGATCCTGCTATCCCTGACAATGCCCCGGTCCAATCCCCGCTCACTTCTTGAAAATCGGACAAATAAATCTTAATTTTTGGCCCTGTAAAATTTCGCCGCATTCTCAGTTGCGACCGCTTGTTGTTCTTATCAAACGCTGCTTAATTTGCGGCGGTCTCAATTGCAAGGGAGCTAGCCCATGGCCAAGATTTCGGGCACCGTAGAATTTCGAACTGAATACTGCAAGGGATGTGAACTCTGTATTGAGGTCTGCCCGCAGGATTGTCTCGCCATGTCCAACGATCTCAACCGCCGCGGCTATCACTACGCCCTGCTCACATCAGATACCTGCACCGGCTGCGTGAATTGCGCCCTCGTCTGCCCCGACGCGGTGATCACCGTCTATCGGCAACCCAAGTCAGCTGCTGCACCCGGTCCCAAGGTAGCCACCCTGGCGGAAGTGGAGGAGTGAGCCATGGGTGAGACTGTCTTGATGAAGGGAAACGAGGCTCTAGCCAAGGCCGCCATCCTGGCCGGCTGCGACGGATATTTCGGCTACCCCATCACTCCCCAGTCGGAAATCCTGGAATACATCTCCCGGGAGTTGCCCAAGGCCGGGGGTGTAATGATCCAGGCGGAAAGTGAACTGGCCGCCATCAATATGGTCTACGGTGCCGCCGGTGCCGGGGCCCGGGTCATGACCAGTTCCAGCAGTCCCGGGATCAGCCTGATGCAGGAAGGAATATCCTACCTGGCCTCCGCCGAATTGCCCTGCCTGGTGGTGAATGTGAATCGCGGCGGACCGGGCCTGGGTACTATCCAGCCCTCCCAGAGTGATTATTTCCAGGCTACCCGCGGCGGCGGACACGGCGATTACCGCACCATTGTACTGGCTCCCGCCTCGGTTCAGGAAATGGCCGATTTTACCTACCTGGCCTTCGATCTGGCCGACAAGTACCGCATGCCCGTGATGATCCTCGCCGATGGTGCCCTGGGCCAGATGATGGAAAAGGTGACCTTCCCGGATTATGATCCTGATGAGCACAAGCTGCCCAAACCGTGGGCTACCGTCGGGAAACCGCCAGATCGTGAACGAAACATCATCACTTCCCTCTACATCGAGCCGGAACACATGGAAGAGATCAACCTGAAACTTCAGCAGAAATACCGGCAGATCGAGCAGGAAGAGGTGCGCTGGGAGGAGATCGAAACCGGGGATGCCGACATTATCCTGGTCGCGTTTGGCCTGGCGGCTCGCATCAGTCGGAAAGTGATCGAACTCGCACGGGAATCAGGCCTACGAGTGGGCCTGCTGCAACCCGTCTCACTCTATCCATTCCCCAGCCCGCGGCTGCATCAACTTGCTAGTCAGGCCCAACTGATGCTGACCGTGGAAATGAACGCGGGGCAGATGGTGGAGGATGTGCGCCTGGCGGTGGCCGGCCAGACCCGAGTCGAGTTTTACGGTCGGACAGGCGGTATGATTCCCGCACCCGAGGAAGTATGGGAGTACCTGAACCAGCTCCTTGAAAACAACACTTCCGGAACAGGGCAGCCCGTAGCCCGGAACATGGAGGGTGCCCAACCATGACGCAACTCGAATCGGAACTCAAGCTCAAGCGTGACGGTTACGAGGTGGTTTACCAGCGGCCTCACACGCTGGTGGACGTCCCCAATCGCTACTGCCCGGGATGCGGTCACTCGGTCGTCCATCGCGTGTTGATGGAAGTCGTGGAGGAGATGAACATCCAGTCAGAAACCATCGGCGTGGCACCCGTCGGCTGTACCGTATTCGCCTACGATTATCTGGACGTCGATATGCAGGGCGCGGCACACGGCAGGGCCACTGCCGTTGCCACCGGGATCAAGCGCATGCTCCCGGATAAATTCGTCTTCACCTACCAGGGTGATGGCGATCTGGCCGCTATCGGCACCGCCGAAACCATCCATACCGCCAACCGCGGTGAGAATATCCTGATCATCTTCATCAACAACGGCATCTACGGCATGACCGGCGGCCAGATGGCACCCACCACCATCCTCGGTGCCACCACATCCACCTCCCCTGCCGGCCGTAGCCTTGAATTGCACGGCCATCCGTTGAAGATCACGGAGCTTATCGCCCAGCTGCCCGGCGCCGCTTATGTCACTCGGCAGAGCGTGCATAAGCCCGGGAACGTCCGCAAATTCAAGAAAGCCCTGCTGAAAAGCCTCCAACTCCAGCGGGACAAGGCCGGGCTCTGTCTGATCGAGGTCGTGAGCAACTGTCCCTCGAACTGGAAAATGACCCCCATCGAATCCAACCGCTGGATGGAAGAGAATATCATGCCCGAGTATCCCCTGGGCGACCTCAAGGTCCCGTCCACGAAGGAATCGTGATGAAGGAAGAGGTCATCATCGCCGGCTTTGGCGGGCAAGGGGTTCTGACTATGGGTATGGTGCTGGCCTATGCCGGAATGGTGGAGGGCAAGGAAGTCTCCTGGATGCCCAGCTACGGCCCGGAAATGCGCGGCGGAACCGCCAACTGCATCGCCATTATTTCCGATGAACCGGTCAGCTCCCCCATCATTACCCAGTACGACACCGCCGTCATTCTCAACCAACCCTCCCTGGAAAAATTCGAATCCCGGGTGAAGCCCGGCGGTCTGCTATTGTATGAGAGCAACAACATCCTTCAGCCCCCCACCCGCACCGACCTCACCTGCCAGAGTATTCCGGCCGCCGTCGAGGCCTCCAACCTGGATAACAGCAGGGTGTTGAATATGGTTATGCTGGGAGCTTTCCTGGCCCATCGCCCCATCCTCGACATCACCTCCATCCGGGCGGGACTGAAGCAGGTGCTCCCCGAGCGGTATCACCACTTGCTCTCCATAAACGAAGAAGCCATCCGGCGCGGCCAGGAACTCGCGCAACAGGAGGTGGAAGCATGAGCAAACGTTCCTGGGGAAATATCCCCGACTAAACAAGCCTGGAGGAGGCTATCCTCCACGAGCAGGAATCCCACGACTACTACCTTGAAGCCGCCATGGTAAACGACCTGCTGTACCCCTTCGGGGAACCGCCGGTATAATCAGATCGGGAGCCCTCGCCACTACGCTGCCGGCTCAGCATTTTAAAAAAAGGACTCAGGAGAAATCCTGAGTCCTTATTATTTGCTTGTAGTTTGGCTGGGCGCCCTGCCCCGCCCCTATTTCATCAACACCATCTTAATGCTATTCGTATAGCCAGGCGTCACCATACGGGCGATGTAGATGCCACTTGGCACAAACTGCCCTAGTATATCTTTGCCGTCCCATACTACTTGGTGATAGTCCGATTCCAGATACTGATTTGTCAATTCAATTATCTGCCTGCCAAGAATATCGTAGATAGCAATTCTAACATGGGTAGACAACGGGATATCAAAGTTTATTGTAGTATTTAAATTAAAGGGATTAGGATAATTCTGGATCAGGCCAAAGATATTGGGTTCAGTATCATGTGAGGATATTAATACTGGAACGACCTCTGTAAGCCACGGTTGAAAATCCACATAATCACTAACTAGATTGCCTGCACCATTTGGATTAGTAGTTGGGTGGTACGGGCCAGATGAATCACCCCACCAATTACTATCTGCATCAACGATAGTGGTGCTATCAGCATTGTAAAGCCCAATTTCATTAGAAGCGATATTGGAACCGGCAATAGTGATGGCGCCGCTTTCATTGTAGATGCCGTTGGTATTACCGGTTATTGCCACATTGTTCAACGTTCCACTTCCACTCCTAAAGTAGAGCCCTGCGCCTATGTTCCTGCTCACAGTGACATCCGTTAGTGATAGGTTACCAGAGTAGATGTACAGCGCACAAAGGGCGTCATAATTATAAGTGTTACCCCCCGGATGGTCGGTAATGGTCACACCCACCAGTGAAGGATTGCTGCCTCGTAGGTAGAGTCCGTTACCAAGACCGTCAAACCAAGCCTCGTTGCCGGTTACGGTTACATCTGTCAATATTGGATCACCACCGTATATATAAAGTCCGCCACCACCGTAGCAGTATATGGTTCTGTTGCCGGTTACGGTTACATCTGTCAATATTGGATCACTACCGTATATATAAAGTCCGCCACCACCATCTCCGTACAGGGCTCTATTGCCGGTTATGGTCACATTCGTTAACGTTGGATTAGAAGAGTGGATGGAAAGTCCACCGCCGCTATAAGTGGCTTCATTGGTTGACACAGTCACATTAGTAAGGATTGGGCTACTGTAAAATATGAAGAGCCCACCTCCCTCGGATATGGATTCGTTGCCGGTCACAGTCAAGCCTATCAGTACAGCGTCGCTGTTCCAGATACAAAGCCCTCCACCGTCCGACCTACTTGTGTTGTTACTGACGGTTAAATTCGTTAATGTCGGCCTACCGCCTGAAATGTAGATTCCTCCGCCGCCGGCACTGTAAAAGTTCGTAGTCGTGTTGTTATTAATAGTCATATCCGTCAGTGTTGGCCACTGACCCGAGATGTAAATTCCCCCACCGTAATGTTCGGCCGTGTTGCCAGTAACTAAAATCTGACTTAGTATTGGGCTTGCAGAACTGATGAACATCCCGCCACCGTTCTGAACATCACCGCCGTTAGTAATTTTAAAACCCTTTATCTGCGTTGCGGAAGTAATCGTGATGTCAGAAGGATTCATATAGACTACGCTGCCAATCCTACCACCATCGATCACCGTATTACTCGAATCCCCAGCACTAATCAACTTGATCCCATTCACATCGGGCCAGATGATGTTTTCGTAATATGTGTCGGGCTGGACAAGAACAGTGTCACCATCACTAGCACCATTAATCCCACCCTGAATAGTTGATGAATCTGCAGGTACATTAATAATGGTAGCAGTGAGGCAGGAGCTGAGTAGGAGAACAAAAAGAAACGTTCTAATGCAATACATTGGCATTAGTCTTTCGTAGAAAATTTAACAGATACTACATATCACTCATTCCCATGACAAGCAATATCTTATGATGGTGTCATATAAAGAGATCTACATTCTATTCCATTATCGGGAGTCTTATCGGGGGATTTGTTATAACTGGTCAACAATAACCGCACTATTTGCGCATCACTTTTACTTGGCATCTTATGAGTCACTGCAATTATGGTAAGATAGGGAAAAAGGCACAGGGAACTTAAAATCACCCGGCCCATTCAGGCTGTGCGGAGGAGTTTATCCCGACTGAGCAGAGCGAATGTGGGGGCTGGTCCCGCCCAATACCTGTTGAACATTCTCCCCTCCGGGCAATACATTCTCCCGCCATGACTGGCCCTTTCAACGCCCGTTTACGTGCCGAGGTTGAGCGCAAGCAATCCCACCTCTGCCTCGGTCTCGATCTGGACCCGGCCCGTCCCAGCCGCCTCCACGACAACACCCTCGATTCCCTCATCGATGCCTCCTTCGCCATCGTCGAGGAAACCTGGGACCAGGTTTGGGGCTATAAACTCAACTTCGCCTTTTTTGAGCGCTTCGGCTCTCAGGGCTACACCTGGCTGGAGAACCTGGCCTCGGAGATCGGTCAACGCGCCCTGGTAATCGGCGATGCCAAGCGGGGCGATATCGGCAACACGGCCCGCAACTACGCCCACGCCATATTCCAGCATCTTAACCTGGACGCCGCCACCGTGAATCCCTACATGGGCCAGGATGCCGTCGAGCCCTTTCTCGCCGATCCCGCCCACGGTGCCTTTGTACTCTGCCTCACTTCCAATCCCGGCGCCGAGGATTTTCAGCGCTACGGCGATGACCGCCCCCTTTTCCTGGAAGTGGCTGCCTGGGCCCAGAACCTGAATGATGCCGACAACCTGGGACTGGTAGTGGGCGCTACCCATCCCTCGGACCTGGAAAATGTCCGCCTGGCAGCTCCCGGCCTCCCCTTACTCATTCCCGGTATCGGCGCTCAGGGCGGATCGCTGGAAGCCGCTATGGCCGCCAGTACCCCGGAAGCCCCCAATATCATCAACGTCTCCCGGGGCATTCTGTACGCCGGTGAAGGCGCTCTGGACGACATCCTGGCCGCCATTGATAAGTATAACCGTGACATCAACCAGTTTGCCTGAAACCATGGACTTTGACCTGCTGAACACCTTGCAGCAAAGCGGCGCCCTCCTGGAGGGGCACTTCCAGCTCACCTCCGGCAAGCACAGCGGCCGCTATATCGAGAAGTTCCGTCTTCTGGAACAGCCCCGCGCACTGGACGAAGTTGCCCAGGCCATGGTCAATGATCCTCTGGTAAAAGATATCGATGTGGTGCTCGGAGCGGCGGTAGGCGGCATTCTTCTGGCCGGAGCCGTGGCTCGAATCCTGAATTGCCATACCATGTTCACCGAGCGCGTCGATGGCGCCATGACCCTCCGCCGCGGCTTCGCCCTCCAGCCGGGAGACCGCGTGCTGGTGGTGGAGGATATCGTGACTACCGGCGGGTCGGTCTTTGAGCTGCTGGACGTGGTCCGGGACTCTGGCGCTATACTTGTGGCGGTCAAGTGCCTCGTGGATCGCAACGAGCCTCCCGGCATCGACTTCGGCGCGCCCGGCAAGGCCCTGCTTAACCTGCCCATCCCCGCCTGGGATCCGGATGAATGTCCCCTCTGCGAGGAAGGCCTGCCGTTGATAAAACCGGGGCGCACCGGAAAGAAATAGCTCGCCGGCCCCCTTCCAGCACTGAGGAACAATTTCACATCCGAACGGGTATAATCACACCCTATGGATTTACTGGGTGGTTTCAGGGTCGCAAAAGACTAATTTTCTCTGCAACTTAAACGGGACAATATTAATATATTTAAGTATATGTTTCTTATCACTAGAAGGTAATTCGTGATGAAAAAAAGTATCCTGTTCTTCATCAGCGCCGGCTTATGGTCTATCCTGGTTGTATCCTGCAGCAATGCTCCGAGAGAAGAGGTCGTGAAAACCTACCCCGACGGCAATAAACAGGAAGTTGAACGCTACATGGGCCGCGGAAATAACCGCCAGCTCCTGGCCAAAATCGGCTATTATCAGGACGGCTCCAAGTCCTTCGAGGAACTCTACACCGCAGCTGGCGGGATCAAGGCCTACCGGTCCTGGTGGCAGAATGGCAATCCGAAGATTATCCGCCGCTACGAGGCTGATAGCCTGATTAGCGAGATCAGCCACGATTCCGATGGAGCTCGTCACCTTGTACCCGACGAAATAGAACGC
>CP070656.1:895533-902076 GCA_020355065.1 Fidelibacterota bacterium
CGGATCATCAATCTCACCTCGGCGGGGATGCTGGTGGTCATGGCGGTGCTGTCGCAGATGACCGGCGCCCGCACAGCCGTGGTGCCCATGAAACTATGCCCCTACGTGAAGACCGTGGTGGCGATCCTGTTCTTCCTGGGGGTGGTGCTGTAAATCAACATAGGAAATGAAGCGCCTGTCCCGTATTCCCTTCTCCCTGCTGAGCGGCCTGCTCCTCTTATCCTGTGAACCGGAGGAGGACCATACCGGCGAGTTCCGGTATCCCCTGAAGGTTGGGAATACGTGGGAGTACACCCGCGAGATGAAGCTATATATCTACGAAGATATGGATAGCACTGGTGCCCCGGTCTATATCGATACATCGACTTTCACCCATCTAGTGACGAATACAGTTACAGAAAGGACGACATTGCAGGATACCCTGCAAGCCTATGCTATACATTCGGAACCAGAAAGCCTGGGAGCGTTTGCGGGGACTCAATATTATGATAATCGTGACGATGGCCTCTATAGTTACGCGTATAGCGGTGGCGGTTCCCTACTACTACCCAAAAGAATGACCAGTACAACAATCCGGTTCAAGGGCATGTCCTTCAGTGACGTGCAGGCCATGAGCACCTACCTGCAAAACATCATCCCCTATTCCCAGGTGAAGGGTGACTCCCTGTATTTCAATGATCCATCCCGCAAAGTGATCCAGTACCCGCTGGAAGTGGGTGCCCATTGGATGCTAAGCACAAGGTATATAAAAATTGACAAGGAGGTCACGGGCAAGGAAAGCATCCGAGTTCCGGCCGGGAACTTCGATTGCTGGATAATCCAATGGCTATATGACATGAATCATGATGAGCAGTGGGACGAGGACATCACGATTTTCGACTATGTCTGTCGCAAGGGTTTGATCAAGAGGGTACTCGTGGCGGAAGGAGTCGAGATAACCACGATAGAGGATCCCTTCGGTTCGATGGGAGGGAAGCAGGCTGATGTCCATGATGAAGCCGTGCTCACCGACATGACGGTGGAGTGAGCTACAATCATACCAGACGCCCACCCGACAACTCCCGCCCCACCCGTTGACACCCGCCTGCACTGAGCCGTAAACTCGCTCCTTCTTTTCATCACGAAGGATCAAGGAGCGAGCATGAGCGAAACGTCAACCAATGGAACAACTACGTTCGGCCGGCGCCTGGCGGGCTGGAAGGAGATCTTCAAGACCTGCACGCTTTCGGAGGGGCGGCCGCGGGACGCCGTAGCCAAGTGGCTGCTGTCCATCCGGCCGTGCGTCTTCCGCATGACCATTTTCTCGGGGGCCATCGGCGGCCTGCTGGCGGCGGCCACCACCACCGGCGCCCACTGGGGCTACTTCGCCCTGGCCTTATTCGGGCTGGTGCTGGCCCACGCCGCCAACAACATGATCAACGACTACTTCGACTGGCGGCAGGGAGTGGACACCGAAGGCTATGTGCGGGCCGAGTATACCTTTCATCCCATCCTGTCCGGTGCCGTGAGCGCCCGGCAGCTGCTGGGGGCTATCTTGCTGGTCAACGTCATCGATGCGGCCATTATGATCTACCTGACGATTCAGGTGGGCTGGCCGGTGCTGCTGTTCGCCGGATTAGGCTTGTTCATCAGCGTGTTCTACGTGGCGCCGCCTCTCCGGCTGAAGCACCACGGCCTGGGCGAGCTGGGCGTGCTCATCGTCTGGGGACCCCTCATGACGGCCGGCACCTACTACGTCACCGCCGGAGCCATCCCCACCTGGGTGATCCTGGCCTCCATCCCCTACGCCCTGGTGGTCACTACGGTGCTCATCGGCAAGCACATCGACAAACTGGCTGCGGACCGGGAGAAGGGGATCCGCACCCTGCCGGTGATCATGGGCGAGAAGGCCTCGCTGTGGCTGAACCAGTTCCTCATGGCGGTGTTCTATGCGCTGATCCTGGCGATGGTGTTCATGGGCGTCACTGGGGCCTGGGTGCTGCTGGCCCTGCTGGCCTTGCCGCGCCTGGTGAAGGTGCTGCGGATCTATAACCAGCCCAAACCCTCCGAGAAACCGGCGAATGCTCCCACCTGGCCCCTGTGGTTCGTGAGCTGGGCGTTCTACCACAATAAGCTAGCCGGGGGATTGTTCGTCCTGGGATTGGTCTTGAACCTGGTGGTGCCCCTGGTCCTGAACGCCTTCATGGCGTAAACCGGAAACACATGTGATTTTAGAATGCGGCTCCGGACCGCTAGATCCGGGGCCGTTTGTATTTCGGACTGTATGCCATTTCTAGTGGCATCTGCGCTCAGAATGAGTGATATTATCGACACTACGCGGAACCTTGAGGGAAAGGGCTATTTATGTATCTTTACCTTGTCCAGCACGCCGAAGCCCAGCCGAAGGAGGAAGCCCCGGAGCGGCCGTTGTCCGACAAGGGGCGGGCGGAGGTTTCCCGGGTGGCCGAATTCATCCGGGACCAAACCCAGGTCCGCGTCACCCGTATTATCCACAGCGGCAAACTCCGCGCCCGACAGACCGCCGAGATCCTGGAAGACTACCTGCAGACTTCCGGAGGCATCACGGAGTCGGATGGATTGGCTCCCCTGGACGATCCCACCATGTGGGTTCAGCGACTGAAGGACACCGACGCCGATATCGTGCTGGTGGGCCACTTGCCGCACCTGAGCCAGCTGGCCGCCCTTTTACTGACCGGTGACGCGGAGCAGCCGGTGGTCGCTTTCCAGATGGGGGGCATCGTCTGCCTGGGGCGGAACGAGGAGGGTGCCTGGTCCCTCCGTTGGATGTTAGTGCCGGCACTTCTATCGAAATAAAGGTGGCATCACGGGCGGCTCTTGAAATGGAGAATACGGCCCTTCAGATAGCCTGAGTGTGAATCCAGTCTGTACCCAGCAGAATTCCTGCAGATCACACCCGGGAAGAGTCTAGGAACAATCCTTCTCGGGTCCTGGGACGGCGCCTTACGGCCTGAAAGCCAGGAGGTATGTGTCGGGATTTTTGTACTGCTGAATAACGGGGAATTTTTCCTGGTGTTTAAGGATTGCAGGGTACAGATACCTGGATGTTGATGCATAACCCAGCTGATCCAGAACCACAAAGTCGACACCATTCCTGACGAAAGAATCCAGCATTACCTGATCATCCAGAGTGTAGGGGTAACTAACACAGTGGCGATTCGAGAAGAAGTAGAACATACCCGGTTTACGGCAGCTTACCACTACATCAGGGGAGGAGTTCTTTCCCAGCCAGATCGCGGCATGAAAGTAATTCTGCCAATTGCGCGGGTAAGGAGCTCGCGCTTGAATACGCAGACCGTTTATTGCCGGGTAATAAAATATTAGGAGAACGAGGAATACCAGTGAGCTGAATCTCCACGACACATTTAGTCTATTCATTCCAAGCCTGATCAAGTTCTCCAAGCCCACAATTAATCCCAACAGCAGAAATGGTATAGCTGGTAGAAGAAACCTCACCCCAAACCAGACGTCAGGCCATAGGAGCAGTATGCTGAACGTGCCAACCAGGTAACCTAGTACCAGTAGTCGATATTGCGGTGCTAGCCTATAAACACCGTAGCCAATCAGTGCTAGAATGACCAGACCCAATATCCATCCAGGAAAGGACATCTGCTGGTAATTGATTGGTATGAACGGAAACAGTCCGTTCGGGATTTCCTTGGTTATATAACGGGAGATGTTATTAAAAATTCGTATCACTAATGAACTAATGCTTAGTGTTCCCAATTCTGGACGATAGGGGTTCACCTGAACGAGCTGCAGAAGATAGGCATTGCCTCCCAGAGATCGACCTCTGATTATCCAAGGCACAGCTAACAATACATAACCTGAAAAAGTGCAGGCCAGAAATCTCCATTGTTTTTTTAATAGCAGGTAAAGCAATATCCCACCGAAGATGGCGATTCCAGCGGTTCGTATATAATATGTCAGCGACAGGCAGAATAAAAAGGCATAAAAAACGGGATTTCGGATGGGATTCTCTTCGAGCTTTATGCTGGTGAATAAATAAAAGGCCAACATCGAGAAGAAAAAGAAGGGGATCTCGCTCATCATGATAGTCGCTGACCTAAGAAAATGTGTATTCAGCAGAATCAAAACGGATATGACCAAGCTGGTGTTGCGATCATTAGTAATCCGCAGAATAAGCAAGTACAACAACCAGACAGAGCCGACCAGGAAAAGACCATTGGCCACTTTAACCACGACAAGATTCGGTGACACCAATGTCATGACCGCGGCAATGATGGCGGGATAGCCGGGGGGAAAATGATGGGCTTTGGGTTCATCCTCCCGACTGAGTACGACGTAACCCTTACCTGCGGCGATTGCTTTCCCAAGGAGATAATAATTCACATTATCACCATTCAAGTCAATTTTCTCGTCATACACAGCAGAGTAGACAATAGCAAATATGATGGTGACCAGCGCAAGATATCGCCAATCCCACTTGGTCAGAGTCAAGGTAGCTGGACGCCGTATGAGTCGGCCTAGTTTGGATGCAGCTTTCTTCACAGGGGGTCTATTTTTATTCATGAGGTCCTTTCCCAAGTATGGTAAAAACACCTACCCTATCGGATATACTGGCCACATAAATAAATCAAGGTAATTGGCTGAAGACTGGACCAAAGTGGATTTTACCCTGAAATTGATAGAGATCCTCAATCCTTAGTTATATCTGAACTTCATTTCTCGCTGATATAGATAAGAATGGTTCGGACTCAAACCGTAATATTTCGACAGCGTTCCTTTAGCGAAAGACCAGAAACCCTACTGGTTGTTGATATAGCCTCGTCCCTTGGCGAACCTAACCCTATAGTTGATGGTCTGACGCTTCCTGCAAAACTCAAACAACTTGGAGCAATTGAGCCAGTTGGTGTAGAAGACGCTCCCCTTTTTTAACCGCTCCTTGATCTCAGACATCATGGTCCTGGCGTAACTGCACCCTTTGTCGTTGGCCGCCTGCTGTCTGGCATTTCAAGGCTGAAGTATTGCAAGATTTGAAGGTCATCATCCAGTCTCTGCAGACTATATTCACATCCACATCCTCTGTATTTGAACCGGTTGTCAAGAAGTCGGTAAACGGGTGCCATCACAGACAAGACATCTGGCTCCGCTGATCATTCCATGAATAAGTTACCATAAAACAATGTCAATTTAAGGCTTGGTCCGGTTTTTAACCACTTACCTGAATCTAATATATTTACGTGCACTCCGATCAGCTCTCGAATGCTCATCAATCGGTGTATGGATCGCTGGTGGTTTAAATAACAGACAGACTTTTAAAACAAGAACAGACGAATGCAGTATTCTTGGTGCTGGTCCCGCCGACCTGAAAGCCACGCTCGAACCTGTCCATTCTGACTCGGGATATCATCCGGATCGACTATAGCAGCATGGTCGGCGACCTAGCTGGGATTGAGACCTACAATGGTCGGGCTATTGATGCCTGTATTCCCAGGAAGAATGGTGGATAGTCTACCTAGAGTAAATTAATTACGTTAAATTTATTCTTATTTACTTTGTCAGGATTATCGAGCTCAGTTGAAGAGATGACTTATCCCTTTCCAGCCATAAGCGGATTGTGATCTCACATTACCGATGACCATCACCAAGCTGTCCATCATCGTACCTGTATTTAACGAGACCACAACTGTGGCTACCCTTCTAGACCGCATTGCCGATGTGCATCTGGATGGCAGTATCACCAAGGAAGTCGTCCTGGTCAACGATGGTTCTCAAGATAACACCGATGAGGTCATTCGTAATTACATCGCCACTCATCCCGAATTGAGCATCCAGTACCTTGTCCATGAACATAACCGGGGTAAAGGAGCTGCTATACATACCGGTATCGCCGCCGCAACCGGCGATTATATTATCATCCAGGACGCTGACCTCGAGTACAATCCGAAGGAGTACAACAGCATGCTCCACCCCGTGCTTGAAGGCGGAGCGGACGTTGTATACGGTTCACGCTTCCAAGGAGGCAATCCCCATCGGGTGCTGTTTTTCTGGCATACAGTCGGAAATAAAATCCTAACCTTCTTCTCCAATATGTTCACTAATCTGAACCTCACCGATATGGAGACCTGCTACAAGTTGTTTGACCGACGGGTGATCCAGAGCCTGAACCTTAGGGAAAAGCGGTTCGGCTTCGAGCCGGAGGTGACAGCCAAGGTGGCACGGGTGCCCGACGTACGTATCTACGAAGTAGGCATCTCCTACTACGGCAGGACCTACCAAGAAGGGAAGAAGATCAACTGGAAGGACGGCTTTAGAGCGCTCTACTGCATTCTTAAATATAACCTCTGGTCACGCACATGAGTGGTGCAGCTGGCCGTGAGGAATCTCTGCCTCAGGTCGCACGGTTCATTATTTTCTCGGGGCTGGCTGCGCTGACCAATATCGCAAGCCGGTACGGTTTTTCCGTCTGGCTGGCTGTGAATTACACCCTCGCTATCGTCCTGGCTCATACTTTGGCTATGGGCGTCAGTTATACCCTCAACCGCAACCTGAACTTTCCCC
>CP070656.1:902176-905768 GCA_020355065.1 Fidelibacterota bacterium
CGGTATTCATCACCGTTTTCTTCGCCGAGTTGGGCGATAAGACACAATTTGCCGTCCTCCTTTATTCCACCCGGCCTGAAATCTCGAAAGTCGGCATTGCCGTGGCTGCCTCTCTGGCGTTGGTGACGGCAACCATTATCGCGACGTTTCTAGGGGAACGCCTCTCACATTGGATTAATCCCAGGATTCTTACGGGAGTGGCGGGAGTGGGCTTTATCCTCATCGGGGTGTGGCTTCTATATTCTCTCACGAGAGGCGCATAAATCGAGAGAATTGTAATTCAGCTATTGGTACGGGAACTTTTCGCTTGGTACCACATTTCAGCAAAACATAAGTTCGTGCCCAAGTTATGAAGCTCGGAAAAGCACTAGTATTAACTGTTTGGATCGGATCACTCGGCATTTCATTCCTGCCGACAAATGGAATGGTATGCCAAGGGGATTGCTGTAGTGTTATGGAGGCGGGATGTGACATGCAAGGAATGGAAGACGGTTGCCCCGGATTCCAAGCGGCTCCAATTCATCCCATCCCTGCGGCTCCCGTACAAGTAGTATCCATTGAGAAGTACACAACGCATCAAACTGCGATCCTTACAGCTCCAGCAAACAACGAGCAGTTTCAATCTATCGTACAAAAAAAATTCTATCCCCTCCGATTACCTCCACCCCAGATTTACTTATTGATTTAGACTGACCTCGTCCTTATAGTGAGTCGACTTCCGATGTTTCGATCGGAAGCTCGGATTTCTAATCAATTCCAAAAGGTGACGAGGTATGAAGACTTTACGTCTGTTCTTTAAAAAGATTTCTTACTCGAATCGTGTCTTTAAAGATCGAACGAGGAAGCGTGGCTTCCATTGGGCTATCACTGCAAGCATTGGCGCTCTACTCCTATCAGGATCGGGAATAGTTCTTGCCAACGATCAGTTCCCTGAAACACATGCTTCTGTCCAGGATTTAATAAAGGCTGGTTACAAGTCAAATCCCGAGATCCAAGCGGCCTATTCCCGCTGGGAAGCCTCTCGTGAACGAATACATGCGCGGCGGACACTCCCTGATCCGGCGGTTGGGTACACCTATTACTTGGAGAGTGTCGAAACCCGTGTGGGGCCTCAGGAGGGTGCGGCCAGCGTTACGCAGCGTCTTCCCTGGCTGGGGAAACTCAGGTTGGAAGGCCGCATCGCGGAGAAACAGGCCGCAGCGGCCAGGTATCATTACGAGGCCACTGTTCAACGAGTAGCGGCCGAGATTGAGGAAGCCTATTGGGATTATCTCTATCTGCTTAAGGCGATCACCACTACGGAGCAGAACCTGGAGCTGCTTCGCAACTGGGAAAAGGTGGCCATGTCCAAGTATACGACAGCCCGGGCGGGGCATCCGGACATTATCAAAGCACAGGTTGAAGTGCTCGCGTTGGAAGACCGCCTCGCATCGCTTCAACAGATGCAAATCCCGGTTGTTCAGCGTTTATCGGCGGCGGTCGGTGTTCCCTTGACGGTGGAATCCATTGGGGTGAACCCGATTCCCATACAGGAACTGCCTGTCGCTGAGGAAAATCTGCCGAACGAGCTGCTGACCAGAAATCCAAGTCTGGCTGCGGAGCGGGCCATGATCGAGGCGGCCGAGTTAGGTCTGCGCCGATCAAGACTCAACTACCGGCCTGATTTCATGGTGGGCGGAAAGGTAGTATTCACGGGAGAGAATCCAGCCCTCGGTAATGATCCGGAGAATGGTAAGGATCCCATCATGTTCACCCTGGGCTTATCCATACCCATCCATCTCAAGAAGTACCGCAGTCTTGAACAGGCGTCCCGAGCGGAATGGAAGTCGGCGGAGCTGACGACGCGGAACCTGGAAAACAAGTTCCTCGCCCAACTAGAGCGTACCGTGTTTGAATTCCAGGATGCCGCGCGCAAGATACGGCTCTATGAGGAAGCCCTTATTCCGCGAGCCGAGCAGGCTTTAGTCGCTTCCGAAGCGGCCTACGTCAGTGACCGGGTGGATTTTCTGACCCTGATCGAGACACACCGCGCTCTACTTGACTACCAGCTATCGTACCAAAAAGCCCTGGCTGACCAAGCGGGTCACCACGCTCGATTATCCGCCCTTTTAGGCCGCTATACTGGAAATGATCTGTCTTCGGAGGAGAATTAGAAATGATTACCGATAGAACCGCCCATTTATTCAATCAATTACGTATTCGAGCCAAGAAACTATCCACCCGGGTCTGGCTGCTTGTCGGATTGGCCTTCCTCATCGGCCTGTTGATCCCCAGGACCGGCCGTGTCGATCACGAACATGATCTAATGCCTGTGACCGATACGGCTACTGGAGAAGTTCAATGGTGGACCTGTTCGATGCATCCCCAAATCAGGCTTCCGGAACCGGGGCAATGCCCAATCTGCTTCATGGATCTGATTCCCCAGGAAGTCCCAACCGGCGATCTGGATATTCGGGAGCTGCGGATGTCACCCGAAGCCGTCGCCATTGCCGGCATACAAACAACGAAGGTCCATCGAGCAGTGGCCAAGCGCGAGGTCCGGCTATCAGGCAAAGTGGAGTATGACGAATCCCAGCTGGGCAACATCACCGCCTGGGTACCCGGTCGCCTGGAACGCCTCTACGTGGACTATACCGGCATCACCGTGAAGCAGGGTGACCACATGGTCGAGCTCTACAGTCCGGAACTCTATGCCGCGCAAGAGGAGCTCATTCAAGCGCTCAAACGAGTTCCGGAGGGGGAACAGGCGCTGGGACGGGCATCCGCATTGGCCACGGTCAAGGCGGTACGGGAGAAGCTGCGGCTCCTGGGATTGACCGCCAGTCAAATTGGGGCGATCGAGAAACGCGGTACACCTTCCGATCGCATGCTGATCACCAGCCCCACAGCAGGAGTGGTCGTTCACAAAAACGCCATGGAAGGGATGTACGTTCAGACCGGGACGAAGATCTACACAATAGCCGATCTAAGTCGAGTATGGGTAGTGATGGACGCGTACGAATCGGACCTGCCGTGGCTCCACTACGGACAAGAGGTGGACTTCACGGTCGAGGCACTCCCCGGTAATCAATTTCAGGGACGGGTTGCATTTATCGATCCGGTGCTTGATGCCGATACACGAACCGTCAAGGTGAGACTCAGCATGTCCAATCCAGATGGTAGGTTGAAGCCTGGGATGTTCGTTCGCGCTGTTGTGCATTCCGTGATGGATTCCAAAGGACAGGCTATTAATCCAGCCCTGGCAGGTAAATGGGTAAGTCCCATGCACCCGGAAATTGTGAAAGATGGTCCTGGAAAGTGTGACGTCTGTGGCATGGATCTTGTCCGGGCGGAGGAACTTGGTATTGTCCACGTTCCGTCTGATGATGAATTGCCCCTGGTCGTCCCTGCCGAGGCCGTGCTCCTGACGGGGAAACGTGCTGTAGTGTACGTCAAGAAACCAGGCACGGGCGAGCCCGTGTTTGAAGGACGGGAAGTCATCCTCGGTGCCCGGGCCGGTAATACTTATATCGTGCTTGAGGGTCTCAAAGAAGGTGAACAAGTCGTCGTGAACGGCAATTTCAAGATCGACAGTGCCATGCAGATCGCCGCC
>CP070656.1:905868-909115 GCA_020355065.1 Fidelibacterota bacterium
CAATGCGGATAGTCTCGCCGCCGTTTATCCCCAATGGAGGACGGTAGGCAAAGTAGTTATGATCGATGAGATGATAGTTTGGCTGGGTATTGGGCCGCCAGACGACCAGCGTGGTGCCTTCATTGGTCTTCCCCCGGAAATAGCAGTGATCCACCCGGTTGTGGCTGCCGTAGATCGACACCCACTTGTTGCTGCTGCCATCGGGGTTGTTATAGTTCACGATCGCCGTGTTGGTCAGGCGGCAGTTGTGACTGTAGCTGGTCGACGAAATGCGGAATTCGATCACTGACCCATATTCCGAGTAACCGTCTTTGAAATACAGACCGTCCACCACCAGGTAGGTGCCGCCGATCTGCAGGAACGACACGCCGGACAATACCACCTGGCCAGGTGTCTGCGCTCGGAGCAGGATCGGCTGTCCTTCTACCCCGTTCGCGTGGAAGAAGATTTCGGCGTCCCTCCAGACACCGCTGGCCATGGTAAGTGTATCCCCCGGCTGGACATACGCCAGGGCACTTTCGATTTGCTCCTGATTGGAGACCACGTATTCTGTCCCGGTCGTCACACCCAGGCTGATGCCTACTGACACGAACAGAATTCCTATTCTCTTCCTGTTCATTACCTTATCATCATCCTTGCTTCGATGTGAATATACACTGAGTACACGCCCTCACCGCTCCCCAATTCCAGCATAAAAAGAAAAGGCCGGATGGCTGCAAAATGCATTCCATCCGGCCTTTTCGATGAAGACATCTGCTACTTCAACAGGAGCATCTTGTGTGCTTTGGTGAAATCACCGGACTGGATCCGGTAGATATACATACCTGATGGCAGTAGCGGATCATGGAGTATGACCTCGTAATATCCGGCCGGTAACTCCCGATTCACGAGCCTGGCGACTTCACGTCCCAGGAGATCATAGACCACCAGGGTGGTCATCCCACCCTCTTTCAGGGCGAACTTGATCTTCGTCGTCGGGTTGAATGGGTTCGGATAGTTCTGGCTCAAACTATACTCCTTGGGTAGTTCAACCAGGTCGATGGCGACTGGAATCTTCGTAAACGTGGCCGTTATGCTCTTATCGGCATCCATCGTTACGGTGGTCGGATTTTCCGTACCGGTAGCATCACCGCTCCAGGCGCTGAATTCCCATCCAGTTTCAGCTACCGCGGTCATCGTCACCTCCGTGCCGGGGATGTAGAACTTGGCCATCGGCTCCGGCGCCAGGGTTACGGCACCGCTGTCTACAACCGTCATACTGAGTGTGTGATACACGGCAATATTGGTACTGGTTGCCCACCTCAGATCGCCAATCGCTGCCGACTCATCACTGGCCAGATGATAGGCGATCGATGAGTCATGCAACGTGTAGTTCCCGGTGTCCGGTCCCAGGAACCTGGGATCGTACCAGAACACATCCGGACCTACGGTGGCATCATCGCGAGTGCTGATCTCATCAGCTGACTCGAACAGAAGCACGTTGTCCAGGTACGAGTCGGCACCCGCAAACCGCAGGGCGTATCCGTACTCGGTGTTGAGCACCTTGTAGATGATCACGTTCCGGATCTGCACATCTACGGTGTTCTCGATCCTGACGGCACCATGCTTGTCAGGATCGGTGCCAAAGCCGAACCCGCAGTCGGCAATGGTTACGTGATCAATCTCCACGACCGCATCCGGCATAGCCGTGAGGTACATGCACTCCCGGGCAACCTTGGTGAAGGTCGTATTCTTGATCCCGACATAGTTCACATGCCCGATTGCCTTGAGATACAGACCTTCCTTGCCGACGTCACTGATGGTGCAGTTTTCGAACAGCAGGGTATCGACCATTGACAACGCATAGTTCTTCCAGAAGGCTTCGTAGCAGTTCATGAAGTCCACGTTATAAGCCTTAAAAGAACAGAAGACCGTATCGGTGCCGTCGTCGGGCCGGAACAGATACTTGGCCGGGTAGGCATCCGTATCAGCATCCAGGTAACCGTCGATGATCAGGTTTCTCAGCTCCAGGGTGCCACTACCTTTGCGGAAGCGGAAGAAGCCCGATGAGCTACCCGACCCGGTGGACGAGGTATAACCCTTGATCACCGGCTTCCCGGTCACGGTATCCGCAGGCATGATCTTCACCGGACTTTCAACCTCAAGATACTCCATCTGGCCGTTGTCCGGATCACGGTTGGCTTCATCCGGCTGATAGGGACCGAGGTCCGTTAATACGATGGTATGTACCTGGGAGTTGTTATTGGCATACTCCAGTACATCCTCCATATCCCAGTCAGCACTGGCAACGGCCAGCTCTCCGGTAGGATGTGAGATTTCACTGAACGTGGCGGTGACATTCTTGTCCGCATCCAGCGTGAATACGACCGTCTCCGCGGTTTCGATGGCGTCACCCGTATAGCCATCGAATTGCCAGCCGAGGTCGGCATCCGCCTCCAGAGTAATCTCGGTGCCTACATCATAGGTCTCGAACCCAGGCACCGGCAGGGGACTCACATCGACATCGCCCATCCCCACCACCGTCAGGTTCAGGGCAGCCTGGGCGATGGTGGAACGGAACATAGCCGTGAAGCCTGTATCCGCAACGACGGTAAATACCTGCGGATTCACGTTGGTGAGGCTGTCTCCTTCTGCGTCCAACCAGTAGGCGAACTCCCAGTTGGCACTGTCTGCGACCGCCGTTAAGGTCACTTCCTCGCCTTCTTCATAGAAGCCACCTTCCAGGGGTTCCGGGCTCTTTTCCACGTGCCCGTAGCCGATGGCGTCCACCGAGACCAGGTACTTTATGATGGCCGGTTCGAAGGTCGCGGTCACCGTCTGGTTGGCGTTCATGACGATGGTAGCCGGGGACGCTGTAAGCGGGTAAACATTCCCCGACCATTCCACGAATTGCCAACCTGGGTCGGGCACCGCAGTCAGTGTGACCGAAGTCGCCGGATCATAGACACCGCCCGGAGGAGCCAATTCCACCAGACCACTGCCTTCGGTAATGATCGTCAGGTAATACTGGCTGGGCAAGGCCTCCCAGCGCAGGTCACCCATGGCCCGGCCGTCATCAGCGGCCTCGCGCGCCAGTGATGCCGCCGCCAGACGATAATCACCGTTAACCGGATCGGCGTATTGCGGATCGGCATCGATCATTCCAGCTCCGATGGTGGCATCATCTTTCAATACCACCGGCGGCGTATTGAACGTATCGCAGTAGGAGATCGACGCCGTGCCCCACAACTCCACGGACCGGTCATAC
>CP070656.1:909215-915033 GCA_020355065.1 Fidelibacterota bacterium
AGTTTATGTCGGGTAGTAGGATTGCCGATGTGTTCAGTCGGCTGATGGTCTCAGTCGATCACAGCCGGTAGAATAGAGTACGAAACCAGCTCCAGGACGCTCCGGATCTGCTGGTCCGATGTATCCCAACCCACCGGGGACTCCGACGTAGTGACGACAATCATGTCCAGGCCGGGAATCGTGATCACAAACTGCCCGCCGTGTCCGACGGCCAGAAAACACTCATACTCACCGAGTTCGCCCAACCACCAAAGGTAGCCATAGTTGACATCGTTCAGCAGTCCCCACCAGGAGGTGGAAGCGGAGCTGATTCTGTTCTTCAGTGAGGCCTTCACCCAGTCGTACGGAACGATTCGACGGCCTCTGACCTTGCCCCTTTTCAGGTACAGGTAGCCCAGCTTGGCCATGTCGCGGGCCGTAAAATACATGTTGTTCCCGCCGAAATGGTAGCCCTGTACATCAACCGCCCAGCTGCGGATGGAAATATTGAGCGGTTCGAACAGGTACCGCTCAGCGAACTCCCTGGTGCTCATTCCGGTAGCGCGCATGAGGATGGCGGACAGCAGGTGGGTCTGGCAGGTGTTGTAGCTGAACTGCTCGCCGGGATCGTAGGTGAGGGGAAAGTTCAGGATCGTTTCCACCCAGTTGCTGGTGCTGAAGATCTGGGAATAATTATTCCGTTCGGTGTCGTACCCGGCCCGCATGGTGAGCAAGTGCCGAAGGGTGATCTGCTGTTTGCGCGGGTCGAGGTCGGCGGTATTCAGTTCGGGGAAATAATCCAGCACCTTGCGATCCAGACTCTTGAGATACCCTTTTTCGAGGGCAATTCCCACCAGTGCGGAGAGAAAGCTCTTGGAGACCGACTTGACGTTGTGTCCATAGTCGCTGGGGAAGCCCTGGAAGTATTCCTCGGCGGCCAGGCGGCCATGCCGTATGATGAGTATGCTGTGTAGAAAAGCCAGCCTGCCCGCAGAATCCAAGGCCTGCGCCAGCGCATTTGAGTCCAGTCCCTCGGCCTGCGGTGAGGAGACCTCCCATTCAAAGGGAACATCCGGATCAGGGCCAGCCGGATCGCTTTGACAGGACAGGACCAGCAGAGTCACAAGCGCTGCTGTGATGGTCCGCCAGTGGATTCGAACAAGCATGAGGGACTTCCGGTTCCAGTGGAAGAGTAGCCTGCCAGATGGGCAAAGTCAACCGGAAGTTGGCCCAGAGGGAGGGTGGACGAAAGGCAGCCAGTCAGACAGGGGGATCATACCTAAAAAACAAACGGCCTTTTCCGAAGAAAAGGCCGTTCTCAGGCACTGTCCTGGTGTGGGCTTTTCAGTCTTTTGCTTTATCTGTTGAGACTTTGTCGTCCAGGCTGAAGTTGATGGGAATAGCGATCCATACGGCCACATTTCTGTCACGCTGCCTGGCTGGTATCCAGGTGATCTGACTTACGGCGGCTACCGCAGCATCCGCCAGGGATTGATTCCCGGTCTCGTTCTTAGCTACGGTAACCTGACCGGTGCGGCCATCGGCCAATACCTGGCAGTTGACCATAACCATTCCCTCAATCCCCTTCGCCTTCGCCT
The DNA here is from genome assembly GCA_020355065.1 of Fidelibacterota bacterium. Taxonomy (GTDB): domain Bacteria; phylum Fidelibacterota; class Marinisomatia; order SCGC-AAA003-L08; family TS1B11. Next base: position 910,793 of record CP070656.1, read on the forward strand.
CTTCAGGATAGGCTAACAGTTTGCCGATCGCTCCGAAGCCTCCCACGGGTTCCGGGGGTTCATCATAGGGTACGAATTCATATCCTGCTTCCGTAAGTGCGGCCTGCTGATCATACTGTGCCTGCTTGGTGGCAGCCAGATCCTCCTCCTGGCATTGGGAAGAGATGAAAAGCACGGCCAGAAGGACGGTTCCAAGACTGATCTTTTGCAGGATGGTGGTGTGGTTCATAGGGGTCTCCTTTCGACTGAGCAGCTGCGTCAAACGCTGCCGGAAATCGTTCCGTGACTCACAGAACAGGGTCTGTGGCAGCAGCGCCGGGCGGTTGAGGGCGCCCTCAGTGACGTAGTTCAAGAGGAGGTAACCGTAGGTAACTGGCGCGATGTCAGTATGACGCAGTGCGAAATCATCGCAGATCTGCTCGCGGTATCGAGCCAGGCGACGGTTCATAAGCCACACCAGGGGATTGAAGGGATGCAAGATGAGAGCCAGTGCCTGCAGAAAGAGTACCCAGCGGTCCATCTGGAGGATATGGGCCACCTCATGGTGCAGGATGGCGCGCCGCGTATGCTCGTCCATCTGAGAAGCCGCAGGCGTGAGATAGATCCTAGGACGGAAGAGTCCGATGGTCAGTGGGGAGTGTATCCGGTGCGAAACCAGTACGGCCAGCGGCCGCCGGGATATATGTGCCGCGGCCAGCACTTCCGGATCCGTCAGCGGTTGCGCGTGACGCAGTTTCCACCGCAGACCGAAGAATGCCACGGCCAGCCACAGAATGACCAGCACCGATACGGTACCCCACAGCACCAGGATCCATAAGGTGCCGTTGATTCCGCCGGAAGATGTTAGGACCGAACTTGAACTTGTTTCCGGGCTTAGCGGGAGCAAGTAAATGGGGGATTGAGGCCAGACCGCGAAAGCCGGAATGTGGAAAGTAGGTGGCCATAGAGCCTGGAAGAGAGCTACCAACCACAGCGCATACCGGAGCCGGGGATTCCATTGTCTGAGCAACTGGTCCAGGGCAAGGACTGTTAGGATCGCCAAGGTGGTCCGCACTTCGTGTGCCACTAGTGACTGGAGGATGGCACCAGCGTTGCCGATGATACTGTCCCAGATACCGGTCATGCCTGGTCGCCTTCGCCCTGCTCATCCAGGAGCTGCTTGAGTTCCTGGACTTCATCGGGTTTGAGTTTCCCGCCACGGACCAGGAAGGAGGCCATGGCGCCCACGGAGCCCTCGAACATACGTTGGGCCATGGTCGCCAGAGAGCCCCGCAGGATATCCTCCCGGGGAACGACAGGAGTGTAGCGGTTGGCCTTGCCGGCTTTGCGCCGTAAAAGAAAGCCCTTGTCCACGAGAATATTCAGGAGGGTCTGGACCGTGGTGTAGGCCTTTTCCGCCTGGGGGTAGGCAGTTTCCAGGACGTCGCGTACGGTGACCGGCTGGCCGGCTTTCCAGATAACGTCCATGAGCTCCCATTCAGCGGCGGATAGTTCGCGATACTTTTTCGGCATTGCCACACTCATCTACTAATTTACTAGTAGTATTCTACTAAAGGATTAGTAAGAATGCAAGTATTTTCTATTTCACTGATTCCCATGTAGTAAGGCTGGGGTGGATGAATATATGGAGAGGGCTCCGATGCAGCCGGTGTGATCGATATCACATCCTCACCGGACCCCGAAAATGTGAGCTTTCCGAAGGTTGCATTTTCCGTAATGAATTAAGAAGTTATTAAAGTCCAAAATCCCTAATGACAACATGAAGATCATAGGAAGGAGCCCCATGGCACGGAGAGTCCCCACTATACACACATCCAGCTTGGCCGTGGTTAGTTTCGCGCTCGCGCTGACCCTTCTCGGGCCTGCCAGTGTGTCGGCGAAGAAAGCCCCCTATAACGGGGAATACAGCATGGTGACCCTGGCATTAAAAGGGCCAGAGACCACCGACGTCTACGCTACCTTTACCACCAGCGACCCGGATGCATATCCCATACCAGCGGTGCTTAAAAAGTTGCAGGTGAAGCTCAAAGACCAAAATGACGAAGTCGCTTTCATCAAGAATGCCTGGGAGGTGGAGGTCGACAATCAAACTGCAACCATGTTTGTCGATGGACCAGGATTCGGGGAAATTCTCTACATCCAAGCCCATATCAAGACAGATACACGGGAGGTCGTCTTAAAAGACCAGGTACCCGTACTCATGCGGCCTGATCTGGTGTTCGAAGAGGTCACGGCACCCACCGAGGTGCGGGTGGATGAACTGTTCAACATCAGTGCCGTGGTGCGTGAACTTAATGGAGAGGTGGGCGCCACGGCCACGATCAGCCTGCTCAACGGCGTCACTGTCCTGGCCGCTATCCCAGGTGTTGCAGTGGATCCAGGAGATGTGGCTGTCACGATAATTGAGGGATTAACGTTCTCCGAGGCCGGTACATATGATCTTACCATGACCATCTCCGACGCTGATCCAGCTGAATACGATGATGCCAATAACGACACTACCTTTTCAATAGAAGTTGTTCAACCTTATCAGCTGTCGACATACAGCTTCTCGCACAATAACCAAGATACTTATGATCGGCGTCAGGTCTCGAGTTGGTGCTCCTCAACGACTACGACCGAGAGAACGAGGTGGACCAGCAATACCTCCTTTACGGTCACATCCTACGGAAGAACTCCCGAAGGGCCTATAGAATCATTCTCGTGGAGTTTGACTACGGAGGCTGGATTGTGGGGAGGCAAGGAGATCAATGGCCTTACGCCCGCCTATTCGGACGAATATTATGCCAGTTACTCCGACTACGATGCTGAAACGGGGGCCTGGATTAATATGACAGTCGAACCCCAAACTGGCAGGACATCTTTCCAGATATACCACAACTCCAATGGAGAATATTACGTCTACCGTGTCTATAATCAGATCATTACCGAATACACTAGTAACTATTCAGGGACGAAACACCTGGCGGCGAGTCAGGTTGTCACTATTGATGTACTGCTCAATGACAACGCAGTGATTATTGGAGGCTCTGCTTCCTTGGATCTGAATCGCTCTTACTATTCCAATAATAGCAACTACTCTTCCGGGTGGTTTTGCAGGCGGTACTATTCGAATTACTACCGTCGGACAACCTATTCCGGGTATGGTACGGGCGAACTGGATCCGTCGATTTTCTTCAAGCGGATTCTGGCACCAGCCCAGCTGACGGCAGAGAGTACGCTACCGGATGAAATCCGCCTGGCCGGCAACTATCCCAATCCGTTCAATCCCAGCACCCACCTCCGGTTCGACCTGCCCGAGGCGGCGCCGGTCTCACTGGTCATCTACGACCTGGCCGGCGGCGAGGTGGCACGGTTAGTAGAAGGCTTCGTAGAGGCGGGCAGCCATGAGATTATCTGGGATGGGAGGATGGTTTCCGGGGCGGCGGCGCCTACCGGTGTCTACCTGGCCCGGATGGTCACGCCGGGCTATACGCGGACCATTAAAATGGTTATGATGAAGTAAGATTCACCTGCCTTTGAAGCGATGAAGAAGCCCCCGTGCCTGGTGTGACGGGGGCTTTTACTATCGGAATGTTCTCAGCGGTTTACTTTTCGGCCCACTTGCGCAGTTCACGCTTGATCTTATCCTCGATCTTGCGGCCGATCTCTTCCCACTCCTCATCTTTTTCCTTAGTCTCGTCGGTCCACTCGCGGATGGCCTGCTTGACCTTTTCCTCCACCTTGGTACCGATCTCCTCCCATTCCTTATCGCCCATCCGGTAGGTCTTTTTCTTGCAGCTGAACGGTCCGGAGCTGCCGCCGAAGAAGCAGGCGACGCCCAGCACGAAGCCGAAGTCGTACCAGCCGCCGGTGTTGTTCACTTCGTAGATGTGCACGGTGTCGCTGAACAGGCTGATGATGAAGGTGAAGAAGCAGATGAAGCCGTGCCACAGGCCGGCCCAGAAGCCAGCGGGTCCAGTGACGAACCGTTCGTTGCCGGGGGCGCAGCCGGACACCAGCAGCAGCATGATGATGAGAGCTCCCAGACTCAGGTAGAAGGCCTTGCGTTTCATTCGTGCTCCTTTCCGGTCATTAGACAGAATGGTTAGAGTCATCAGATCGAGTCATTCCTATTCCGCGTACAGGTCGATCATCCGTTGGATGGCCTCGGCGCAGACGCGGCAGAAGGTGGTGGGATTGCGGGTGAACATGATGCAATCCACTTCGGGGCGATAGAGGCCCTTGGCCTGGTAGCCGGC
>CP070656.1:915133-919830 GCA_020355065.1 Fidelibacterota bacterium
CTTCGCCCATCACCAGGGTCAGGTCAATCTCGTGGACCGGTTGGCTTTTGGTGAGGGTTTGAGGCAGGAAACTGACATTCCCTTGGATGCCATAATTCCCGCGTCTCATTCCCCAGCCGACAGTTACGGACAGGCTCTGTTCAAAGGTCCCGGTAATCGTCTCATAGCTGACGCCGCCGGACGCTCCATAAATGGGGTGGGTCATACTCCAGTCACTTGCCGAGGATGAAAGGGATGGATAGATATGCAGCGTCAAGTCCCAGGGCTTGCGGTCAATATCCTGAGCCACCAGCTCACCGGCTGCAGCAATGGAGAAAATCTGGATCAGCAAGATGGTTTTAGGCATATTTATATATTCTCCTTTGGCGCTGAATTTATCAACGCAAGCCCATCGTTCGGAGACCTTACTGAGGCCTCACCTGGGCGACCCTCCGCCCGTCCGTAGACGGAGGGAGGGGAGACACGTAGTGTCCGGGGAGGGTTCCTCTCCCCCTCTTTCAAGAGGGAGGGGGCCTCACGAAGTGAGGGGGGTGCTTTGCCACGCCGATGGCGGGGAGTGGCCATCCCCCCTTCTCTCACACCTCCCCCCTCTCTGCCCGCTGATCCCCCTCCTCTTAACCAGAAACTAGAAACTTGGAACTTGAAACTCTTCCCCCTGCCCCCTCTCTTAGAGGAGAGGGGGAGCGAGGAAGGACGTTCTGACCGGCGCACCGCCCGGGATGCCGCCAGTGCTGTGTACAGTCAAGCCAATGATGCCGAATAAAAAACGGGGCGATGTCCAATCGCCCCGCTGAAATGCCTGTTTATCTCCTTGTCTATTCCGCTACTGCGGCAGCGGTGTAAGTTCGAAATCCCGTGGCGTTTCATCAGCAGCCGTGATCACTACGTCGGCTATGGTGACGGTATCGTAGCCCGCCGCGGTCGCACTCGCCGTGTATCCACCGGCGGTCAGACCGATCAGCTGGTAGGCGCCGGTGAGCGTGTCGGTGAAGGTATGCGATACCAGGGAATCCTGCATGACCCACACCAGGGCGTCACCGATCGGATTGGCGGTCGCGGAAGTATCGGTGACGATCCCGGTCAACCGACCCGCCGTGGATTGGTTCACCGCCCGGACTACCGGCCGGAACAGGAATTCGATGCTGCCCGGACCATAGGGATTGCCCTGCACGACGAAAGACTTGCCGACGTCAATGTCGAGCAGTAGCTCGGCGGTGATGTCATGGCTGACCTCGATATCCGGACTGATGAAGATCTTCAGCCCGGTCCGGACTCCGCTGGGGACCTGCAAGGGGTACTCCGAGCCGTCCTTGAGGATCACTTCCGCAGCGCTGACATACAGCCGCACCTGGTTATAGACCCCTGCCTCGACCTCCAGGTTCGCCAGGCTTTCGGTGACGCCATTCCGCAGGTCCATCAGGTTGTAGGTGGCCTGGTCACGGGTAAGGGTCGTGTAGGCCCCGGTGGTATCCTCGGTGTGTTTCTCGCGGATATCGAGGCTGTCAATGGTGACGTTGGCCTCAGCCACCAGGTCGACGGGGAACGGGCCATCCGTCAGCAGGACGGAAAGCGTACCGGTGTCTTCATCCTTATCGTCATTGAATAATGAATCACAGCTGGTAAAAACCACTCCCAGTGCTACCCCCGCGACGGTCAGGGAGAGAAATGTCTTGGTACTGTTCAATGGTTAAAAACCCCCTTTTCTATCGGTTTTATCCTGAACCGACATAATCTTAGCAGGTGTCCGGTATTGCCGGTATGATCCCCATCACAGCTGCCAAAAATAATACTTGAAGTTGTCATCCCTTGTGGATATGCACTAGTATGGATACCGCCCGGGATCAGGGCCATGATCTGATCGACATGCCGGATATAAAACCGTGGCTGGTTTGTAACCCCGGGACCAGACCCGGAAACTACATCCTCACTCGTAGAGAACGCTTGCAGCTCGAGTAGTATCTTCAGTAATTTACTAATCTAGTGAATTACTAAAACCACAACCCTCGAGAAAACATGGACATTCCCACAGACTTGAAGCATAAGCCGGTGATGGTCTCCAGGGAGTACGATCGGGTGGACGGCCGGCAGACCCCCGCCTCCGACGCCAAGGGCCTGTCCCTGGGACTGGCCCAGTGGAACGACCGGGGCAAGGTGGACATCTCCGCCAAGATCTGGCGCCATACCGGTGGGAAGTGGTCCCGGCAGTCGGAGGAAATGCCCCTGCACCGGGTCCTGGACTTGGCCCTGCTCATCTGCCGGACACGGCTCTACTTCGCGAACCGCTATCGCACCCCCGATGCGGACTACCCCAACTTCCCCGACATCGACCGCATCCCCCTCCAGGGCGGCGCCCTGAACGTGGCGGTCTGCACCGAGAACGAGTTCATCGAGCAGGATCTGGACCTGTTCGACGGCTGCCTCCACCAGGACGACGAGATCATATCCGAACGCCTGACCCGGCTGGCGGCCCTGCTGAAGGAACTGGGCTACTGATCCCGGGACCCTGAACGGGCCGCCGGAGCGCTCCATGCGCTGCAATTCCCCAAAATATGGAATATAATGTGTCACAATTACACATTAGGCTGGGATGCCCAGCCCCCCCACCTGCCGGGCTCTGTCTGCGCTTGTATCCTAGGCCGTATACGTACTCGAGGTGGTATCTCCGCCCTCACCGGTCCAGTTGGTATGGAAGAACTCGCCCCGGGGCTTATCCACCCGCTCGTAGGTGTGCGCGCCGAAGTAGTCCCGCTGGGCTTGCAGCAGGTTCGCCGGCAGCACCGCGCTGCGGTAGCTGTCGTAGTAGGCCAGGGCGCTGCTGAAGGCTGGGACCGGGATACCCAGCTGGATAGCCGTAGCGATCACCTCCCGCCAGGCCGTCTGGTTCTGGTCGATCACGCCCTTGAAGTACCCATCCAGCAGCAGGTTCTCCAGACCATGATCCTTGTCGAAGGCATCCTTGATCTTCCCCAGGAACTGGGCCCGGATGATGCACCCGTTGCGCCACATCAGCGCGATCTCGCCGAACTTCAGGTCCCAGCCGTACTCCTTCCCGGCCATCTTCATCAACTGGTATCCCTGGGCATAGGAGCAGATCTTCGAGGCGTACAGCGCCTGCCGGATCTTCTCGATGAACTCGGCCTTATCCCCTTCATATTTGGGGACTGGCCCGCTCAGCAGACCGGACGCGGCGACGCGGTCCTCCTTCAGGGCGCTCATGAAGCGGGCAAAGACCGCCTCGGCCACCGTGGGCGTGGGTACGCCCACATCCAGGGCGGCCTGGCTGGTCCACTTGCCCGTTCCCTTCTGACCGGCCGTATCCAGGATCAGGTCCACGATCGGCTGGCCCGACTCCTCGTCCCGGTAGCCCAGGATCTCCGAAGTGATCTGGATCAGGTAACTGTCCAGTTCACCACTGTTCCAATCCGCAAAGACCACCTGCATGTCAGAGGGTGTCATACCCAGGGCATGCCTCATGATCGAGTAGGCCTCACAGATCATCTGCATATCGCCGTACTCGATGCCGTTATGGACCATCTTCACGAAATGACCCGCGCCGTTACTGCCGACCCATTCACAGCACGGCGAGCCGTCATCCACTTTGGCGGCGATGGCCTGGAAGATCGGCTTCACGTGGGGCCAGGCATCCGGAGAACCACCCGGCATGATCGCCGGTCCTTTTAAGGCGCCTTCCTCACCACCGGAAACCCCGGTACCGATGTAGAGCAACCCCTTCTCTTCGACATACTTCGTCCTCCGGATCGTATCGGGGAAGTGGCTGTTCCCGCCATCGATGATGATGTCACCCTTCTCCAGATGAGGTATCAACAGTTCGATGAAATCATCCACCGGCTGACCGGCCTTCACCAGGAGCATCACCTTGCGCGGACGCTCCAGGTTGGCCGCCAGTTCCTCAATGCTGTAACAACCCTTGATGTTCTTCCCTTTCGCCCGGCCTTGGATGAAGTCGTCGATCTTGCTGGTGGTGCGGTTAAACACCGCCACGGAAAATCCATGGTTCTCCATATTCAAAACCAGATTCTCACCCATTACAGCTAAGCCAATTAATCCTATATTCTGTTGCGCCATTGGTATATCCCTTATGCAGTAATTATTATCTCACATTCCATTATCCAGACTATGGAGCCAAAGCCGTCTGGATGCTGGTCACCATTCGATGTGCTCTCTCCGTCAGGACCTCATACCGGCCATCCTGAATGGCCTGTTTATCCAGCAAGTCCGAACCGATGCCCACACAGGCCGCGCCCGCCTTGATCCACTCGCCGGCATTATCCACCGTCACCCCCCCGGTGGGACACAGCCTGATCTGTGGCAGCGGTCCGCGTATGTCCTTAACATATTTCGGCCCCAGGGCGGTGGCCGGGAAGATCTTCACCACGTCCGCTCCCGCCTGCCAGGCCCGTACTATCTCCCCCGGGGAAAACGCACCCGGAATGACCACCCGGTTGTGGTCATGCGCTGCCTGCACAACCTCGGGATTGAATATCGGGCCTACCACGAACTGAGCCCCGGCCTGGATCGTCTGGAGCGCAGTCACCTGATCCAGTACAGTCCCCGAGCCGATGAGAGCCCGATCACCAATCTCCCGGCACACCTTCTCGATCACCTGTACGGCATCGGGGACCGTCATGGTGATTTCGACGCATTCCACGCCACCTTGGAGGATGGCATCGACCACC
>CP070656.1:919930-923870 GCA_020355065.1 Fidelibacterota bacterium
CAATCCCCTGCTGGACTGGAACGCTTTCGAGAACGTGAACGTGAGCCTGTTCGGAAGTTTTGCCGTGGGCGATGCGGACACGGAATTCGGCCTGCAGGAGTGGGCCTGGCGGTTGCGAATCCGCGCGTACTTCTAATCCAGAGTATTTGATCAAATAAACAAATCATATTTCTATTCAGGGAGTTCTACCATGCGTGATCGACTGTTAATCAAACTGGCCGACCTGGCGGTGAACCGGACCAAGTGGATGGTGATCGGCAGCATCCTCGTAACCGTCATCCTGGGCGTGTTGGCGGAGCGGATCGAGATGAGCCCGAAATGGTCGGACATGCTGCCCAAGGGTGACAAGCGCACGGAGGAGTTCGACCGCATCCTGGAGGAGTTCATCAGCGCTTCCAGCGTGGTGGTGGTGGTGCAGGGAGAAGAAGAACGGATCAAGCAGTTTGCTGACGTCCTGGCAGCGCGGCTCATAGAACCGCTGCCCGTGCCCGGGGATGCAGAAGGCGAGACCAGGCAATATGCGCGCCGGGTGGACTACAAGCAGGAGCTGGACTTTATCCGGAACCACGGTTTCATGCTGATGAAGGCGTCGGACCTGGAGAACATGCAGGACATCTTCGAGGATCCCAACCTGATCCCCCTACTCACCAACATCAACGACAGCTTTGAGAAAGAATATATCGAGGCGGACGACGCCATGAGCACCCGGGAGCAGGAGGACGAGGCCTACATGTTCCTGGACGGTATCGCAGGCTGGCTGGGCGTCCTGGAGCGGTACGTGGAAGGTGAAGCGGTGCCGGAGGGTGAGTCGCAAGCGGCGGTGGACGAGCTACTGACCGGCGATCCCTACTTTATCTCCTACGACCGTGAAGCGCTGATCCTGAACGTGATCCCAACTTTCAGCATGATGGACGTGAACCTGATGGTGGAGGGGACGGACGCCATCCAGGCCCTAGTGGTCGAGACTCTGGAGGAATTTCCGGGTGTGCGAGCAGGTCTGACGGGTGCCATCCCGCTAGGCCGGGACGAGATGGTGTATTCCATGGAGGGCCTCGGCTTCACCATGGTACTGGCCCTGGTGGCCATTGGGGCCCTGTTATTTGTCTCACTGCGTATGTGGGTGGCTCCGATCCTGGCGCTAGTAAACCTGCTGGTGGGACTGGTCTGGGCGGCGGGGATCACGGCCCTGATGGTGCCCGTACTGAACATCATGACCGCCATGTTCGTGGTGGTGCTGCTCGGGCTGGGCATCGACTTCTCCATCCATATCATTTCCACGTTCACGGAGATGCGGGCACTGGGCAAGCCGCTGGACGAGTCCATGCGTGAAGGCATGCTGAAGTCGGGCAAGGGGGTTTTCACCGGTGCGCTGACTACCGCGTTCGCTTTCATGGCGCTCATGATCGGCGACTCCCGGGCCATGAGCGAGATGGGTCTGGTGACCGGGATCGGCCTGCTGGCCGTGATGGTGTCCACCTTCACGTTCCTGCCCGCGCTGCTGGTGATCCGGGAACGGCGGGTGGACAAAAGGCTCGCGAGGACCGGAAAGCCGGCCCAACAGAAAGCCAGGGACATTTCCTTCGTGTTCCTGGGCCGGGTGAGCGAGGTATTGAAGCAGCGCTACGCCTTCACGCTGGTCGGGGCGGTTATCCTGACGGGACTGCTGTTCTGGGCGGCGACGAGGATCACCTTCAATTATAACTACATGGACATCGAGGTGGCGGGTATTCCCAGCATCACACTGCAGGACACAGTGTTGGACAAGTTCGACCTGAGCATGGATTTCGCGTACCTGGTGGCGGAGAGCGCCGATGAATCGCGGGAGCTGGCGGCAAAGGCCAAGGAGTATTCGTCGGTGGCCATGGTGGAGGACATCTCGCTGTACCTGCCCGCGCCAGCGGACCAGGGCGAGCGCCGACCCCATATCGAGAGCATCCAGAACCTGATGTCCCGGGCAAGGCGCACGCCGCTAGCCAGCAGGGGTGACCTGGAGGCGCTGGGTGCCGAGATCGAGCGTCTGGAGATGAACGTGATGGAGCTGCAGGTGATGTCGTTTATCGGTGGGCAGGACAAGGTGGACCGGAAGTGCCGGGAGCTGGCGGGTGATCCGGACCTCCCACCGGGGGAGACCATATTCACCCGGCTGAAGGGCATGCTAGAGCGGCCTTCCCAGGGACTGATCAGCCGAGGGAACGCATTCCAGAGGGCCTATTTCGACACGTTCAAGGGGCGGGTGCTGGCCATGGCCAATCCGGCTCCCATCCGCATGGAAGAGCTGCCCGAGTCGATCCTGGACCGGTACGGCAACAAGGACCGGAGCCTGTTCCTGGTGACGGTGCTGCCCGGGGACAACATCTGGCAGGATGCCCGTTTCCTGAAGCGCTTCGCCGACGACCTGGAGGAGATGAGCGAGCGGGCCACGGGATTTCCGCCAGTGTTCCGGGCGTTGATCGAGATCATCGGGCGCGACGGGCGCAATGCGGCGCTGCTGACGCTGGTAGTGGTATTCGTGCTGCTAACGGTAGATTTCCGCAAACCAGGACATGCCTTGATGGCCATGATCCCACTGGTGGCGGGGATGGCCTGGATGGTGGGCCTGATGCACCTGGTGGGCCGGCAGCTGGACGTGATGAACCTGATGGCGCTGCCGCTGATCCTGGGTATCGGGATCGATGACGGGGTGCACATCGTGCACCGCTGGCGGCGGGAAGGGCCCAGTTCCACGCGGACCGTGTTTGCCAGCACGGGCAAGGCGATCCTGCTGACGTCGCTGACCACCATGCTGGCCTTCGGCTCGATGTCCTTCTCGATCTGGCGGGGGTACGGAAGCCTGGGGATCGCGCTGGTGATCGGCGTGGGCGCTTGTTTCCTGACGTCGGTGATCATCCTGCCAGGGATCATCGGTTGGCTGGAGCGGGAAAGGGGCTAAATGGGCGCCCTACGTAAGCTGCTGCTCAGGGATGAGCACGTCTGCCCGTGGTGGTTCGCCTACAGCTTCGATAATCCCATTCGTCGCCTGGTCCACCCCGCGGGAAAGATCGTCAGGGACTACGTGGGCACGGAGATGACCGTCATCGATATCGGCTGCGGCATGGGTTATTTCGCTCTGGAAATGGCACGCCGTGTCGGCCCGGAGGGCAGGGTCATTGCCGTGGACCTGCAGGAGAAGATGCTGGTCCGGGTAGGGAAGCGAGCGGAGCGGGCCGGTCTGGCGGACCGGATCATCCTGCACCCATGCGGACCGGACCAGCTGGGTGTGGATCAGGAGGTGGATTTCGTGTTGACCTTCTGGATGGTGCACGAAGTCCCGGACCGGGATTCCTTCCTGGACCAGGTACACCGCATCCTGAAGAGGGGCGGGAGCTGGCTGGTGGTTGAACCGAAGGTGCACACCCCACAGGCCCGGTTTCAAGCGCTGCTGGCGTCGGCGGGAGAACGGGGGTACGAAGTGCTTGACCGGCCGAAGATACGGCTCAGTTACGCGGGCGTGCTGGGGAAGATCTAAGCGGATCAGTTCACCGCCACACCCCGCCTGATCCGCCGGATTCCATAGTCGGATAAGCGGGGCGATCAAGCGCGGGATCACACGAATTCAACTTGAACCCGGTGTCTACGGTATTTACATTCCGACCGAATGGTCGATTCCTGACCAACCGGTTGAAGTCATGGGTATTGAAGAGCGTCAGCAGCGGGAGAAGCAGGAGCGGATGGCGGCCATTCTGGCCGCGGCCAAGCAGCTATTTGCCCGGAAGGGCTACCAGGAAACCAGCATGAGCGACATCGCGGAGGCCTGCGAGCTGGGTAAAGCGACCCTGTACTACTACTTTCCCACCAAGGAGGACATCTACCAGGAGATCATCCTCACGACGACCCGGGAATACCATGAATCCCTGGAGGCGAGTATCCGGGACCTGGACCAGATCGGGGAGCTGGTGGAGCA
>CP070656.1:923970-926648 GCA_020355065.1 Fidelibacterota bacterium
CCGGCCCAGTTCATCCATGGCCTCAAAGCCCTCACAATGCTTCTGGGGATGGATATTGCCGCAGGCACCTCCGGTATAGACCGCCGAGCCGAACAGACGGTCCTCGATCTCCCTCACGGCCGCACCCGGAAAATCGGCCGAGATCATGCCCGGCACAAAGCCGATCGTCAACGGATGGCAGGAATAGTTGACCAGCGTCACTAGGGGACGTTTGTCCCGCTTTCGGAACGATACGACACCCACCGCTTTGTCCACCACCTGATTGGGAGTCAGGCCGGGATGGTGCGGCAGATAGAGGACGCTCCCGTCCTCCTGAAGGATACGCCGGTTCAACGACATATCCAGCTCCGTCTCTGCGGCCCCGACCAGACATTCCTGCATGTCCTGGAGTGCGGAATAGACCGCCCCGGCTATCTTCTGCTCAGTGACCGTCCAGTAGGCGTCATTCCTGATCCCCTCCTTCTTCCGGTATGAGAAGGGACCCGAATGCTGATGAGTCGCGTGCAGGATGATATGTTCCCCCGACATGCCTGTGTAGTCACCGATCATATCCCGTATGCTCTCCACCGTCATCCGGGGCAGATTGATCACATCGGCCGAGACGATGGCCGCTGCCTGGCTGTCTTCCCGCCATACCACCGCCCGGGCGTACAACTCATCGTGCACCCCCTTGTGGAAAACCTTGGGATCATCGTAGAAACCTCCATTGGAACAGGTCAGGATGGGAGGTGTGATGTTGACCTTGGAAAATCCTATGTCCATGCAGCTAACCTTTCAATAATGCTCCACATTGGAGGCTATCTAAGAACGGCCTCGCGATCCAGTCGGCTCACTCCGCCCCCTTTGGTGCCGAACCAGCCGTTCCCATCGCGATCAAACAAGATAGTATAGACCCGATTATCAACCAAGAGGCTGTTGCCGCCGCCTACAAATTCTCCCCCCGTAAAGTCACTACTATAGCTCTGACACGTGGTCCCGTCGAAAACGGTGACGCCCCCCTCCGCCGTAACCTGCTCCGGATCAGGAGCGCAGCCGAACCAGAGACGTCCGTCAGGTCCCGGCACGATGGCATACACGTAACTACCCGCCAGGCCTTCGTCCATGCCGAGGATGGTCCAGTCTTCCAGCCCCTTGAATCGGCAGGCACCCCTGCCACGCAGACCGAACCAGACATTGCTCTCGTCATCCAGGGCAGCGGCACCATCACCAACCTCATCGCACGGGAAGCCGGTCCGGGTATTCCAGGTGTCCCATTCCAGACCCGTATAGCAGCATATCCCTCCGCCCTTGGTCCCGAACCAGGCATTGCCATCACCGTCAAACACGATCGCGTAGACCCGGTTATCGCACAGTCCGCTGTTGCCTCCACCCACGTGCCGCCCCTGTACGAAATCGCTGGTAAGGCATGTGAAGCGAGTCCCGTCGAACATGGTCACGCCGCCTTCCTGGATGATCACATCCGGAGCCGGAGCACAGCCCAACCATACGTTCCCATTATCGCCAACGGCAATCGCGTACACGTGATCGCCGGCCAGCCCATCCTGCATCGTGTAGCGTTTCCAGGACCGGCCGTCATAGCGCGTCACACCGCCACCGGCAGTCCCGAACCACATATCCCCCTGATGATCAACGGCCATGTCCCACACGTGGCCGGGACCCAGCCCGCATTCCACCGACGTAAACCGCTGCCAGGAGCTGCCATCGTAGCAGGCCACGCCATTGGGCTGCTTGCCGCCAAACCACATCCGTCCTTCGTAGTCCATTCCGGAGGAATAGACCAGGTTGCTGATCAGGCCCTCGGTTTCCGTATATGTCGTCCAGTCACTCATTGCATATTCTACTGGGCCGGGAAATAATCGTCGATCGCCAGCATGGCACCCTGGCTCTCGTACATCTTCCTGAAAACACCTTCCGCCGCCAGAAGATCGGACATGGACCCCTGTTCTACAATTCGGCCCTGATCGATCACATATATGTATTCCACATCCTTCAGGGTGGTGAAATGATGGGCGATGATCAGGGTGGTCCGGCCGGCTCGCAGTTCGCTCAGCGCCTGCTGCACATACTGCTCTGATTCCGTATCCAGCGCGCTGGTAGCTTCATCAAGGATGATGATCCGGGGATTTTTCAGGAACATCCTTGCCAGTGCGATCCGCTGGCGCTGGCCGCCCGAAAGGGTCTTGCCCTGCTCGGCTATACTGCTGTTGAACCCGTCCGGCAGCTGCTCAACAAATTCGAGCGCATAGGCACTGGCCAGGGCTTCGAGAACGTCATTATCGGAAGCGTCTGGGTTGCCCAGGCGCACATTCTCGGCGATGGTCCCCGAGAACAAAATGGTGTCCTGCATGACGATCCCGATGTTCTTCCGCAGGAACTCCAGGGACATGGTCCGGACATCGACACCGTCAATGCAGATCTGACCTTCCGAAGGATCATAGAACCGGGACAGCAGATCCATAATCGTACTCTTGCCCGCCCCGGAAGGACCCACGAAAGCAACCTGAGAACCAGGATCGACCAGGAAGGAGACATCATACAGCACCCGGTGGTGACCGTCACCGGCGTAGCTGAACGAGACATCTCTATATTCTATCTGCCCCTCGATGTGCGCTGGAACTAATGCCTTCTTGGCCTCCACCACCGAGGGCTGGGCATCGAAGAATTCCAGCACCCGGTCC
>CP070656.1:926748-929694 GCA_020355065.1 Fidelibacterota bacterium
CTTTCTCTTAGCGGTTGATGAATGGAACCTCCCACGATCGGAGCATCGATAACTGTGGAACAATGGCCTACGGCACACTTTCCAATCCGGCCTGTTCCCGGCTAAGTTACCGGAAGCCATGAGCGATCATATTTGCATCCAGGTCTATTCCAGCCGGAACGCCGCCGAGCTGGACGCCAGTCTGCTCAATTCTTACGGCATCGATACCCGCATCGATGCCGACGACCTGGGCGGCTGGATGCCCGGTATGTCCTTCGGTGAGAAGGGAGTCCGCCTCTGGGTTCCCGAAGATAGAGCCCAGGAAGCACTGGAACTCCTGCATCAGTCCTCCGAAGAGTCGCCGGCAGCCTGAATCGCCTGTTCAATCCATCATTTGAGAAAGCATTCACCATGACGGACCAACCCATCCCTAACGATCCCGACATTGAGCACGAAGAAGACGCAGAGGAACCGGAAGAGGAGGAATTCGGCGAACTGCTCAAGTTTACTGCGGGAGGATTCGCCGGCGGACTCCTCGCCGGAGCCGTGCTGGATGCCCTTGGTTTCCAGCGCAGTGGTCTGGGACAGTGGTTGGTCCGTACCCTGGCTGGTGAAGGCGAGAGCATCTTTGAGGGCTTCTACGCCTTCCGCCAGCGTCTGCGCCAGGCCGCAGGTACAATGGCGGAAGCCTACGGCTGGGGTAAATTGATCGGTATGGCCGTACCGTGGGCGATTGACGGCCTTAGCCGCCTGGCTGGCATCAATGTCTACGGCATCGAGGGCTTCTACATCGCTTACTTCTACGCCCTCTCCGACCAGTTCGGTGCCAATATCTCCGGTCTGCTTTTCTTCCGCCGCCGGGAAGGAACTTGGGGCAGAGCCCTAGCTCGTTACATCCGGCACCCGGTCATGCTGACCAGCCTGGCGATCCTGTTATTGGTACCCGTTGGCCTCTTGGGTGCACGTCTGCTGGGCTTTTCTCCCACCACCCAGGTCTATACCGCCTTGGAGACCATCGCCGCCAACCTGTGCTGGCTGCCACCAACGGTGGGCTGGTTGCGGGACCGGCGACACAGCAGGTCTTCAGCAAGTACCTGAGCCACCACACTACTTTCCGCCGCGATCTACTGCCAGGCCGAGGCACCCTCCGTATGGTAAAGATGGTACTGTTCTGGTAACCCGGCTACTTATTCCCCAATAATCTTGACCAGCGCCCGCTTACGCCGCCGACCGTCGAACTCGCCGTAAAAGATCTGCTCCCAGGGACCGAAATCCAAGCGCCCCTCACTAACGGCCACCACCACCTCCCGGCCCATGACCTGCCGCTTGTGGTGGGCATCGCCGTTGTCTTCGCCGGTGCGGTTGTGGTCGTAGCGTGAGATGGGCTCGTGGGGAGCCAACTCCTCCAGCCAGCGCTTGTAGTCCCGGTGTAGACCCGGCTCATCGTCGTTGATGAACACCGAGGCGGTGATGTGCATGGCATTCACCAGGCACAGGCCGTCCCGTACGCCGCTGTCGCGCACGGCTTCCTCCACCTGCGGCGTGATGTTGACAAAATCCATGCGGGCCGGGACCTGGAACCAGAGCTCTTTACGGTAGGATTTCATGTTCTATCCCCTTAGTATCCCAGTGTGTGGCGGAACTTAATCTGACAATAACGGCGACGCAGCATGAACTACCTGGCCCACCTCTTCCTGTCGGACGGTTCGGACGAATCCCTGGTGGGCAGCCTGTTGGGCGATTTCGTCAAAGGGGACGATTACAACGGCTACAGCGCAGGCATTCGCCGGGCTATCCTCATGCACCGCAAGATCGACACCTTCACCGACGCCCATCCCATCCACCGGCGCAGTCGCAGCCGCCTCAGCGACAGCCATCGCCATACCAGGGGTATCCTGGTGGACATATTCTACGACCATTTCCTGGCGAAGAATTGGGACGACTACGCTCACGAGCCGCTGCCCGCTTTCACGGATCGCGCGTACCGCGTTCTGAAGAATCACCGGGACATTCTACCGGCCCGGCTAAAAAAGATACTGCCCTGGATGGCGGCCGATGACTGGCTGCTGTCCTATCGCGATGTTGCCAACGTCGGCCATGCTCTGCGAGGCTTATCTTTCCGCCTGAAAAGAGAGAATGATCTGGCGAGGGGACTGGAGGAGCTGGAGCGGCACTATGGTGAATTTGAGGGGGACTTCCGGGAGTTCTTTCCCTTACTCGTGGACCATGTGCGGTCCCTAAGGCAGGCTGCCTGATCCGGCCAAGCCCCGTTTCGCAATCTCGGCCCGCCTGCGGTCCATATTGAAGCGCTCCCATTGCTCCCCGGGAAAAGGCTGCACCGGGAAAGCCTGCCGCGCTACGCCTTCATCAGGTGGTTTGAACATATGATTCCAGGATGCCATTTGAAGGTAGGGGGCATTACGGTAGACTACCTCACCAAGCAGCATGGTACCCACCGAGTCGGGTACCGTGACCGATTTATGACCGGGCATCTCGAAGCTGACCGCCACCGGCATACCTAGCTCCCCATCGGAAAGTTCATACGTGACACCGATCCCCTCCACATCTCCCCGGCCGAACATCATCCGCTGAAGCCCCCCTGACCGGGGGATATAGAGCCAGTTGGTATAATAGAGCGGTAATCTTATCTGCCGTCTTCTCTCCCGCCGTGGTACCGGGTATTCACGCCCGAAGTCCGGGAACTCACCCGGCCAGACCAGGAAGTAGCCCACCTGCACGACCCGCTCCGCCGTATCCACCCGGGCGAGATAGTAGACCTCTCCCAGGCCGACCGGATTGGCAATGTGGATCAAGCGTGCTTCGATATCCTCCGCGATCCGCGGTGGTAATTGGTCGTGGAGTTCCTCCGGCACCATAACCGTGCCTACGGTGGCACAGCCCAGCCCCAGAGTGAGTATGATCAGGAGTGTACTAAGCCTCAACATCTTTCACGCAGGCTAGATTGGA
>CP070656.1:929794-933941 GCA_020355065.1 Fidelibacterota bacterium
CTCCGAGTTCGGACTCCTGGAAATGACCCGCGAGCGGGTGCGCCTCTCCCTGCTTCACGCCGTGAGCGAGGAATGCCCCACCTGCAAAGGCCTGGGCCGTATCCCCTCCAAGGACGCCATGATCACCACTATCGACAGCTGGCTGCGGCGCTTTCGCACCAACCATAAGGACCGCCGACTCATCATTACCGTCCACCCCTCCCTGGCCGATTATCTCCTGGAAACCAAGTCCCAGGTGGTGAAGAACTTCATGTGGCAGCACTGGGTCTGGCTGGAAATCAAGGCCGACGATGCCTTGCGCCCTGACGCCTTCCGCGTCTACTCCAAGCGCCGCAAGACCGACGTCACAGACGAGGTGTAGTACTCGCAACTAGAGCTTGACTACTCCCCCCCTCATCGGGTAAGCTTGCAGGCTTTTTGCGGAACGAATCAGCGATCGGAATTAAGAACGGATGCCTGAGAAGAAATCAAACGGATATGCCATCGTGGATGTGGGCGGTAAGCAGTTCCACGTCACCGCCGGACAGATGCTCAAGGTGCCCCTCATCGAGGGAGAAGCCGGCGGTAACCTGCAGCTGGACCGCGTGCTTGCCTTCAACGACGGCCAGACGACCCAATTCGGCGCTCCCACGGTGGCCGGCGCTGTCGTGGATGCCACTATCCTCGACCATGGCCGCGAGAAAAAGATCATTGTCTTCAAGTTCCGCCGCCGTAAGGGCTACCGCCGCAAGACCGGGCACCGCCAGGACTTCAGTACCCTGCGTATCAATGGCATCAAGCTGACCAAACCACAGGCCGCTCCCAAGCCCGAGACGGAAAAGAAGCCGGCTGCGGTCAAAGAAACGGCCAAGCCCGCCGCGAAAGCCGCTCCCAGGAAAACTACGGCGGCGAAGACTACGGCCAAAAAGGCCGCTCCAGCGAAGAAGACCACCACTGCTAATAAGTCCACCCCGGCCAAGGCACCCGCCAAGACTGCCAAGCCGGCAGCTCCCAAGAAATCCGCCGCTGCGAAGAAATCCACCGGCGCTGCCAAAAGTACCACCGCGAAATCCGGTAGTAAGAAAAAGACAAGCGAATAAGCGGTCACTGTTTTTAACTTTAAGCGTAGAAAATTGAACCAGGAACCGGATCATGGCACATAAGAAAGGCGTAGGAAGTTCCAAGAATGGCCGCGACAGCCTGAGTAAACGCTTGGGGGTCAAGCGTTTCGATGGCCAGCACGTGACCGCCGGCTCCATTCTGGTCAAGCAGCGCGGTACGCGCTTCCACCCCGGTCAGAACGTAGGTCTGGGGGGTGACGATACACTCTTCTCTAAAATCGATGGAATTGTTAAATTCGAACATAAGGGGCGATCCAAAAAACAGGTTTCAGTCTATCCGCCCCATTAGATAAACAAATCTTATAATCATGCCCCGCAGGCTACCCTCCGACCCCCACCCCCCCCGGCCTGTGGGGTTTTTATTTAATCAAAGGAGCTCCCTATGAAAATCACCGTCGTCGGTGCCGGACATGTCGGCGCCACTACCGCTCAGCGCCTGGCCCAACATCAACTGGGCGAGGAAGTTGTCCTCATCGATATCGCCGAAGGCATCCCCCAAGGGAAAGCCCTCGATATGTACGAGTCCACGCCGGTCCTGGGATCGGATACCCGGCTGATTGGAACCAACGATTACAAGGATACCGCCGGTTCCGCCATCACTGTGATCACCGCCGGACAGCCCCGTACGCCCGGGATGAGCCGCGACGATCTCCTCATGGCCAACCATAAGATCGTCAGCGGCGTCACCAAGAATGTGATGAAGCATTCGCCGGACACCATCCTTATCGTGGTGACCAATCCTCTGGACGTCATGTGCAGCGTGGCCTTTCAGAACAGCGGACTGCCCAGCGATAAGGTCATCGGCATGGCCGGTATCCTGGACTCGACCCGCTTCCGGTCCTTTCTTGCGCTGGAGCTGAACGTATCAGTCAAGGACGTGCAGGCCCTGGTATTGGGTGGCCATGGCGATTCCATGGTGCCTCTGGTACGCTACACCACCGTGGCCGGTATCCCGATCAGCGAGCTCATCCCCGCCAAGCGTATCGAGGAGATCGTTCAGCGCACCCGGGATGGCGGCATCGAGATCGTCAACTACCTGAAAACCGGTTCGGCCTATTACGCCCCGGCCGCCGGAGTGGCGGAAATGGTGGAATCCATGTTCAAAAATCAACACCGCGTCCTGCCTTGCTCGGCACACCTCAACGGTGAGTACGGCATCGATGGCATCTTCATAGGCGTGCCCTGCATCCTGGGCCGGAACGGCCTGGAGAAGATCATCGAACTGAAAATCACCGACGAGGAAAAGGCGGCTCTGAAGAAATCCGCCGACCACGTTAAAGGGGTTCTCGACCGGCTGAAGTAACCGCCGGACCTGGCTTTCCTTTCCAGGAAGACGTCCTCCTTTGCCCATCGTGCAGGGGAGGGCGTCCTGCTTCCTGGCAGCTATGCAGGATCACTCGATGCAATTATACCGCCGGGTCAGAATCTTCCACTACCAGGAGCAATTCCGTTGGCCAAAAGGGCGATATCTGAATCCCAATCCGCTCATCGGACTCACTAAGTTCAAAATAATTCGAACTTTCCCTGTAAAAATCCGCTGCCCAATCCCCTTACATCCTTATATACCAGTTTTACCTGCTATGCGCTCTGTCCTATTGTAATTTCCCGTCACGGCGTTATGTTTTCAGCACAACCAAGACAACCATCCCCCCCTCGGTCAAGTCTAAGCAGGTGTGAAAGGCGGTAAGTGGACGAAAAAACCGTCGCACTGATCCGATCAGCCCAGAGTGGCGATCAACGCGCCTTCCACGAGTTGGTGGCTATGTATGATGCTAGAATCATGGCCTTGGCTCTGCAACTGTTAAAGAATAAGGAAGATGCTGAAGACATTTATCAAGAAGTGTTCATCAAAGCCTGGAAGAATCTCACTTCTTTCGAGTTTAAGAGCGATTTCTACACCTGGCTTTACCGTATCACTGCCAACACCTGTTTTAGCTACCGGAGCGGTCGGCAACGCCATCACCTGGAAAACATCGCCCTCGAGGAAGGTTATCATGATGCTTTCCACGAGGCCGATCCCGAACGCAGCGACCGCCAACAGCACATTATTGACGCCGTGGATATGCTCCCTCAGAAGCAAAAGACGGTTTTCGTCATGCGCTACTACCAGGGACATAAAATCAGTGATATCGCCGTACTCCTGGGTTGCACCACCGGCACCGTTAAACGGTACCTCCACCGGGCAACCCTTAAACTGAGGAAGGATCTTGCGGCTTATGCCTAAACGAACTCCACGCGGCTCTAATCTGACCGAGACACAGATCCAGGATATCTTCTCCGAGATCAAGCCCGTCTATCAGGTCAACGAGGAATGGCTGCAGGACCAACGGGTGAGACTCAAAGGCGCCTTGGCAGTCGCCGACGAGATCGGACCACTCACACGGCTATGGGAACGGTTCCAGCTCTGGTGGGACGAACTACCTTATCTCTGGGCTCCCGTCCGGCCGGCTTTAATCTGGAGTGCTGCTCTGGTGATCGGTATTCTGGTCGGACGTTTCCTATTAACGGCGCCCGGCACACCCACCGCCGTACCCGTGGCCGAGAGCAGACCTACTCTGACACAATCCGAAATTGCCCAGATGATCCGCTCCGGTGAACTCCAGGATATCGATGTGAACCTCTCGGACGATCCCGAAAATCCAGTCGAGCTGAATCTCACTACTGGACAGGAGATGAAACTCACCGGCTCGGCCGAACGGGAGGACATCTTGGCCGCCCTGGAATATGTACTGGTGAAGGATCCCAATCCTGGACAGCGCCTCCAGTCGGCCCGCATCCTCGGCGGTACCTCCGGGCTGGAAAATAAAGAATCCACACTTATGGCCCTCATCTCCGCCCTCCTCACCGATCCCAACGCCGGAGTGCGGCTCTCCATCGTCCAAAGCCTCCAGGGCAATCGATCACCGCTGATCAAAGATGCCCTGATCAAAGTCGTCCTGGAAGATGAGAATGAGGGCGTTCGACTGGCGGCCGTGGAAAAGATGGCGCATTTCCTGGATGATCTCTACGTCCGCTCAGGCATCCTCCTGGTCTCCAGTATGGACCCC
>CP070656.1:934041-936622 GCA_020355065.1 Fidelibacterota bacterium
CCAGGGCATCCAGATAATGTTGATAGGCCGCGAGGGGAGTGTTATGGATGGTCGAGTCTGGTGGAGAGGCCTGGATCGGGATGAAAAGGCAGCAGAGGATGAGGGGGAGCATAGGGGGATGTTAGGCAGAAGGGACGGGAGAGGCCAGAGGAAGAGAATTTATTCATCGGCGGATTGGTACAGATGGTCGTGGGTCTATATTGAATCAGAAAGTACGAGTGATGAAATTGGGACCCCCAGCCCCCTTTCCATCGGCCCTGATCCCATCGTAAATTGCGGCACCGAAGTCTGCCATGATGACAGGTTCCTTTCAGATTGTTACGGAGATGAAGCCGCAGGGTGACCAGCCGGAGGCGATTGCCCAGCTGGTACAGGGTCTTCACGACGGGAGCAAGTACCAGACGCTGCTGGGAGTAACGGGCAGTGGCAAGACCTTCACCATGGCGCACGTCATCGAGACGGTGCAGCGGCCGACCCTCATTTTGTCACACAACAAGACCCTGGCAGCCCAGCTGTATGGGGAGTTCAAGGGGCTATTCCCGCATAATGCGGTGGAATACTTCATCAGCTACTACGACTACTACCAGCCGGAGGCTTACCTGCCGGTAAGCGACACCTTCATCGAGAAGGACTCCTCGGTGAACGAGGACATCGATCGTCTGCGGCTGAAGGCCACCTCGGCCTTGATCGAACGGCGGGACGTCATCGTGGTGGCCAGCGTGAGCTGCATCTACGGCATCGGATCGCCGGAGGAATACGGGAAGAGCGTAGTGACGATCCGGAAGGGGGAGGAACGGGACCGGCGGGAACTGCTGAAGCAGTTGGTGGATAGCCATTACGTCCGTAACGATCTGGTCCTGGAGCCGACCAATTTCCGGGTGCGGGGTGACGTGATGGAGGTGTATCCCACATATCTGGATCACTCGGTGAGGATCGAATTCTTCGGGGACCAGGTGGAGAACATCCTGGCTTTCAATCCCCTGACGGGAGAGATCAGCGATCCAGAGGAGGGTCTGGAGCGGATCAGCATCTATCCGGCCAAGCATTTCATCACTTCGGAGGAGGTGATCCACCGGGCGGTGGACGAGATCCGGGCCGAGTTGAATGAGCGTTTGCAGTGGTTCCGTGACGAAGGCAAGCTGCTGGAGGCGCAGCGGCTGGAACAGCGCACCAATTACGATATTGAGATGCTGCTGGAGGTGGGGTACTGCAACGGGATCGAGAATTACTCCCGGATATTGGACGGGCGTAAACCGGGTGAGCGGCCGCATACGCTGCTGGACTTTTTCCCTGAGGACTACCTGGTCTTTATCGACGAATCCCACGCGACCCTGCCGCAGGTGCGGGCCATGTATAACGGTGACCGGGCGCGCAAGGAAGTGCTGGTGGAGTATGGTTTCCGGCTACCGTCGGCGCTGGACAACCGGCCCATGAAGTTCCCGGAGTTCGAGGAGAAGCTGAACCAGGTGGTGTTTGTCTCCGCCACACCGGGACCCCACGAGCTGGAGAAGTCGCAGGGTGTGATCGTGGAGCAGATCATCCGCCCGACCGGATTGATGGACCCGGCCATCGAGGTGCGGCCTACGCAAGGTCAGATCGACGACCTGATTGGCGAGATCAAGCGGCGGACGGCCAACCAGGAGCGGATCCTGGTCACGACGCTGACCAAGCGTATGTCGGAGGACCTGACGGACTACCTCAAGGGGCTGGACCTGCAGGTGAATTATCTGCATTCGGAGATCGATCCCCTGGAGCGGGTGGAAATCCTGCGGAACCTGCGGTTGGGCAACTTCGACGTGCTGGTGGGCATCAACCTGCTGCGGGAGGGGCTAGACCTACCGGAGGTGTCGCTGGTGGCGGTGCTGGATGCCGACAAGGAAGGCTTTTTACGGTCCACGACGTCGCTTATGCAGGTATCGGGCCGGGCGGCGCGCCATCTGAACGGGAAAGTGCTGTTCTATGCCGACAACGTGACCCGTTCCATGCAGGAGGTGATTGACGAATCGAACCGACGGCGGGCCATTCAGGATGCCTTCAACCAGGAGCACGGGATCACGCCCACCAGCGTATACAAGTCGGTGGAAGACGTGATGTTGACGACCTCGGTGGCAGATGCCCAGACGAAGACACCTGAGGCACCCGCCAGACTGGCGTACGATCTATCGAACCTGGATGAGCAGGATGTGCACTATACGCTTGATCTGCTGCGGCGGGAAATGAAGCGGGCCGCGGAGAACCTGCAGTTCGAGGAGGCGGCCCGGCTGCGGGACGAGATCATCCGCCTGGAGAAAGAACACAACCTGCAAGCGAGCATAGCAGTATAAATGGCAAACATACTCGTATTAGGAAGTGGGGGCCGGGAGCACGCGCTGGTGTGGTCCCTGTCCCGGGAGAACCGTCACAGCCTTACATGTGCACCGGGGAATGCCGGTACGGCGCAGCTGGGGCGAAACATAGACCTGGACGTATCGGATCACGGCGCGGTGATGGCGTTTGCGCGCCAGGAGGGAGTGGATCTCACGCTGGTGGGGCCGGAGGTGCCCCTGGCGGAAGGGATCGTGGATCATTTCCAGGCGGAAGG
>CP070656.1:936722-944948 GCA_020355065.1 Fidelibacterota bacterium
CCCCAAACCACGGCCTCTACCGAATGGACGGAAGTGAAAAGCACTACCCCCATTTCATTCCCCATCAAGGTAGATGACATCAAATTCCAGTACATGAGGGGGAAAAGCGCCACGGGAACCGTCTGGGTAGATGATCTCTTCATCCGGCCGACCACGACAGGTGAATGGGCTGGTGATTTCTTCGGGCCGAACGTGGATACACCGGAAGGCTGGTTCTACTGGTGGCCGGATTTCTCAGCCGGTAAAGCGGTCTGGGATACCTTGGCTTCATGGACGCAGCCCTCCTACGCTGGACAGGACACCTCAGTAGCCCGTACAGGCGATGCTTCGCTTAAAATCGTCAAAGACTCCATCGGCTATGAAATCGTGGTGAATTCGGATTTCAGGCCGTTCGTCAACGACGGACGGGGCTTGGAGTTCTCGGCATACGTGAAAACGATCCTGCCTGAAGGTATGGCCGATTCAGCTAATGCTAATCCCTTAGACGCCATCGGCTTCACCGTCACCTGGCATGATGATACCGGCGGTGAGGATGGCTGGGGCGAACTCGGAGGTGCGGATGCACGGTTTACACTGGCGGGAGACACCACCGACTTCACTCAGTACAAGGCGGTTTTGTTCCCACCGGAAGGCGCGACACAGTTCAGCCTGAGGGCACGGAATTGGCACAACTTCGTGGGAACCACCTATTGGGATGATTTCGAAGCGGTGAAGATCGACAGCTTTGAGGTCGTCAGTGGTGTTGACCGTCTGGCCAGCCTGCCGAAGGAATTCAAGCTCCAAGGCATCTATCCCAATCCATTCAACCCCAGCACCTCTATCCGATTTGACGTTCCGTACCAGGGTTTCGTCAACATTCGGGTATTTGACATTCTAGGTCGCCAGGTGGCTCAGTTGATGGATGAACAGCTGGATGTCGGCACCTACGACGTGCTATGGAGCGCCACCACTAATGCAGGTGTGCCTCTGGCTTCAGGGATATACTTGGTAAGGGTGCAGTTTGATCATCGGATCATGCAAATCCGAAAGATCACCTATCTCAAGTAATGGCAAGAGTTAGCCTTACCCGGGGGAGGCACATGTCTCCCCCGGGTAACCCCCTGTCAATTGTACCGGTTCGACTGGCGTTTCTAGTCACCTTGTTATCAGCCAGCGCGTTATTTGCTGGAACCACCGGCAAAATAAGCGGTTCGGTGCAGGCTGTGGAAACAGGCGAAAGCCTGGTCGGAGTGAACGTAGTAGTGGTAGGCACCTCCCTAGGCGCTGCCACCGACGCAAGCGGCAATTACTTCATCCTGAATGTGCCCCCTAGTACCTATACCGTTCAAGCCAGCATGATCGGGTATAAGATTATGAGTGTGCAGGATGTCATCGTGACCACGGACCACACATCCCGGGTGGATTTCGAACTGGAAGTATCCACGCTGGCAGGTGAAGAGGTAACCATTACCGCTGTGAAGCCGCTAATCCAGAAGGATCTTACCTCCACTGAAGCTTCCATCTCATCGGAACAGATCGAGAATCTGCCCGTCCTGACGCTTTCTGATGTGCTGAACCTTCAGGCAGGGGTGGTGGAAGGACACTTCCGCGGAGGACGCTCGAATGAAGTGAGCTACATGATCGACGGTGTACCAATTAACGATGTATTCAATAGTGACGCCGCTCACCTCGTAGAGAACAATGTCATTCAGGAACTGAAGGTTATCAGCGGTACGTTCAACGCTGAATATGGTCAAGCCCAGTCTGGGATCGTGGACATCATTACCAAACATGGCAGCAAAGATTTCACCGGTTCCGCAGGTATACAGCTCGGAGATTATCTCAGTAACCATACCGACATCTTCTGGAACATTGATGAACTCAGTCCGCTTCACTATCAGGACTACACGCTCTTTTTGAGTGGCCCTTTCTTCAGCCGCATTAACTACCTGGTTAGTGCAGAGCAGGTGGAGGATGAAGGATACCTCTATGGTCGGAATGTGTTGCTCCCTGTTGACTCGGTTGCATGGGGAGATGGCAGCTACATCCCGATGGCCTATAATAACCGGACTTCTATCTTTGCGAAACTCTCGGTTACACTATCGCAACGGGATGTTTTCTCACTAAGTGGAAGCTTCCAGAATCGTGACCAAAACAGGGATCATGAAATCTATGATCATCGCTACCGCTACAATCCAACCGGAATGGGAGCCAGCCATGAACAGGGGATGATCGGCATAGCTAGCTGGAACCATATTTTTTCACCCCGATCCTATGTAAATCTGAAGGCATCGGTCAACCGGAAGGACTTTCAACGATACGTCTATAAGGATACTTCTGATTCACGGTATGCCGTGGATTGGAGATTACGACAGACAGGAAATTTTTCGTTTTACACGGGCGGAACCGACATGAAGCACTTTATCCGTTCCACTGAGACCACCCTCTTGAAGGGCGATTATACCAACCAGCTTTCAACAAGATTACAGATCCAGACGGGAGCCGAGTGGAAGCAGCATAACCTGCACCTGCATGATATTGTGCTGAAAAAGAACTCCGAAACCAACTACGAAGTAAGAGTTCCCCCACCGAATACCGCTGATAATCAGGAATACGACCGCTCCCCAATTGACATCGCAGCCTACGTTCAATCAAAATGGGAATCGGATGATTTTATTTTTAATCTGGGTATGCGCTTCGATTACTTCGATGCCCAGGATAGTATCATCAACGATCTTTCCAGACCGAGAACCTCAACGAAATCCAGGTCCTCTCCAAATTACCAGCTTAGTCCTCGGTTAGGAATCGCATATCCTATTACCGACAGAGGTGTCATGCATGTTTCCTACGGCCATTTTTTCCAGCTCCCGGAATTCCAGTTCCTCTATTCGAATCCTAGTTTCACTGTAAATCCTGAAGAGGGACGTGCTGCTGTCCTGGATCACCCCTTTGGCAATGCGAACCTGAATCCGCAAAAAACCGTGTCCTATGAAATCGGCTTGCAACAGGAGCTGTCAAACAATACTGCCGTTGATCTTACAGTCTATTACAAGGATATTCGGAATCTGCTTGGCTCGGAGATTAATACGATTGCCACCGGTGAAGAGCACTCTGGCATTGACTACGGCCGATATGTAAATCGTGATTATGGGCAGGTGAGAGGATTCACGCTGGCATTTGAACGCCGTATGAGTGGTGGCTTTTCTGCGAATGTGGACTACACCTATCAGATCGCTCGTGGGAACGCCTCCGATCCAAAGGCAATTCTGATTGATAGTAAAAGCGATCCCCCTGTAGAATCTGAGAAACAGCTGGTTCCGCTGGATTGGGACCGAACACATGCCCTCAACGTCCGATTTTCCGTCCAGCCCAACCCAGATTTATCGCTCACGTTGGTTGGAATCCTTGGTAATGGATTCCCATATACACCTGAGGCGGAAGAACTACGCACGAGTATCGAGAACGCCGCCCGCAAACCCTCGATTATGACTTTTGACTTTTTTATGCATCGATCCCTCCATATTGGTCCATTCAGCGCTAGTCTGAGTCTGAAAGTGCTGAATCTCTTCGACCGGCTGAATGAAAAGGATGTATATGCGGATACGGGTCGATCCACGTATACCACCGAAATTTTCAAACCCGGCCAAGTTGAAGGACCAAACACCAAAGAGGAGTTCTTTACGCGTCCTGATTGGTACGAAGCACCCAGACGAGCCATCGTTGGCCTGACCCTGTCCTTCTGAGGAGCAAAACTAATTAACGCCAGAACCAATCTAAAGATCGCTTGTGCCGGCTTATTGGCACTGATGGTTTCATTATTATTCGGTCAGGTTGGCACTAGTGATCCAAACCGTGGTGACGTACGTTGGACCCAATGGGGAATTCTTGACGGTAATACGATACGGACTCTGTATTCAAATCATGCTGAGATCGCGCGTTGGCCGGACCAGCCCTCGGGTGAATGGCCAAAGGGTTCGGGGCAGTCGTATGTGGATGGAGTAGCGATCATTATCTCCGCCTCTACCCGTGATACAACCGGCAGATACGTTCATCCCATGTCGACGAACTACCGTGAGTTCATTGATGTTGATCCGGTAGAAAAAACACCCTATGGATGGGCGCCCCTGCCGGGCTATTCCAATTCCAGGCAGGAATCTCCCGCCAGAAGCGACGATCCCAACACCTGGCCAACCTATTGGCCCGAGAAGCCTTTGGAGTGGGCCGGCGAGTGGAACGGCTTTTTCGGCCGTGGAATTCGAAATGCTGATGTTGAAACTTACTTTGTCTGCGATGATTCCCCTGATGAAGAGTGGCTTTATGCCCATGATGCACAAGGTCATGGCGTGTTCTATCCCGACTACCGGGACAGCACGCGTGGCGGATTGGGAATGGAAGTCCGCGCACGCGGCTTCCAGTGGTCACACGTACTCGCCCAAGATGTCATTTTCTGGCTCTATGAGATAACTAACGAAAGTACCACCGATTATGATTCTGTTTATTTCTCTCAATACATAGACTGGGGAATTGGCGGTACGGCGGATTCCGGTGATGACGAGGGTGGCTACAACACCTATCTCGATATCGCCTTTGCGTGGGACTATAACAAGCAGGGTCAACCGGGGAAGTGGGGACCAACGGGTACCGTAGGCTACGCCTTCCTGGAAAGCCCTGGCAATCAGTTTAATGCCATGGACGATGATGAGGATGGCCTCATTGACGAACGCCGCGACGATTCAGATGCTGGAATGTGGCTCGACGAATGGCCCTATGGCGTGGCCGACGTGGATGCCTTTCGCGAGTTTTATAGTCGTGAGCCACACCCTCATTGGCAAGGTGACGAGGACCAGGACTGGATGAGCTTCGATGACTCGAACGGCAACGGAGCCTGGGATCCTACCGAGCCCCTGAATGACGATGTTGGTAGAGATGGACTCGCCCCTTATCACCCTAATTATCCCGGTCCTGACGAAGGTGAAGGCAATGGACAACCTGATCAGGGCGAGCCCAACTTTGGACAGACAGACAAGGATGAATCTGATCAGCTCGGCCTCACCGGTTTCAAGGTTTTCCCTGTGCATGAATACGAACTTATTAATGATGAGGAAAATTGGAATGAGGTGTTTACCAAGCTGCAGCCACCCGAGCAGACGTACCTCGAGGGTGGGTATAACCTGGGAATGTTCTTCTCTTCAGGGCCTTTCCCCATGCCTGCTGGGCACACCGAGCGGTTCTCTATGGCGCTCATATTTGCCAAACAGGACTTTCCTGATGCACCCTCCGATTTCGAACTGAGGAATTCCTCACTTGCTCGAAAGAAGGAAACTGTCCAGCAAATTTATAACGCCGACTATCGCTTCGCCCAACCACCGCTCAAACCTAATCTGAGTGTCATTCCAAATGACCAACAGGTGATCTTGTCCTGGGACACACGAGCAGAGAGTTCATTTGACCCGTTTCTGCGTGAATTCGATTTTGAGGGATACAAAGTCTATCGTAGTACCGAGCCGTTTTTCAACGAGAACCGCACGGTGACGAACGCTTATGGGGAAGAGACCTTCCGCAAGGAGCTTGTACAGTACGATTTCAGTAATGAGTATTTCGGTCTGCACCCGGTGTCAGTAGATGGTGTAATGTTCAATCTGGGAAATAATACCGGATTAAGGCATTATTACGTAGATCAAGATGTGATCAACGGACAAACCTATTATTATGCATTGGTTTCATATGATCGGGGTAGGGTAGCCAGGGATGCTGATGATAACATCCAATTAGATGAGTTCGGTCATACGCGGGGGATATCACCTTCCGAATGTACCGCCACGATCAAAGTGGACATATCGGGGAATACGCAAACAGATATCAACACCGCTGTTGCAACGCCTAGAACACCAGCAGCTGGCTTCATGCCTGGTGAACTATCCGACTCAACGGAACACACCTGGAATGGATTGGCTGGTCCTGCAACAGGTTCACTGGAACTTGCCGTCATCCATTTAGACTCGCTGCTCGATAATCACGAGTACGAACTAAGGTTCATTGAATCAACGAAATACCATGATGAGACTACCCCGGAATTCATACTACAGGATCTGACAGAAGGTATAACCAAGGTTGATACTACCCAACTAGTGCTTGCCGGGCAGGAAATTCCCATAGTCGATGGATTCTCCCTTTCAATTTATAATGATTCCTCGGTTTCCATTATTGGGGATTCCAGTGGCTGGCAACCAGGACACCAATCCAACTATGATCTCACCATCAGGGAGCTGGTTTTAGGAGATAACCTGTGGGCCGAATTCGGTTATCGCAAGCAGCCCTACCCCGCTGACTACCTGATCATGTTTGAGGACACCTTGGTGGATTCCTCCTTCCAGATCGGTTGGCCATTCGGTCCCTATGCTCGTGGCTCTATTCCGGTCCCCTTCCGTATCTGGAATGTCACAGAGCAGAAGTGGGCTCCATTCGGCATTGTAGAGCGATTGCCGACTGATTCACTCAGCTACAATCAAAGGTGGGAGCCAACGGAGCCGATCATAATTATTACCGGTGATAGTGCAGGTGTCGATCCAGTCTACCCGGATTTCGGAGTGGCATGGGCTATCCGCCTTTTCACGCCGGAGGAAGAGGGCATTTCCATAATCCCACCAACAGCCGGAGATTTGATCCGTATCAAGACCTCCAAACCATTCCGGAACAATGAGTATTACCGTTTTACGAGTCGCAGTTCTCAGCTGGACGAGGACCGAGCAAAGGACGAGATGGACAAAGTTTATGTGGTGCCGAATCCGTATGTGGCTACAAGCATCTTCGAGCCAGCAAACGTGTACAAATCGGGGCGTGGTGAACGGCGGATATATTTCATGAACCTTCCGTCGGAATGCACCATTTCAATCTATACCAAGCGGGGTTACCTGGTTGATTTCATCAAACACGTCGGGACCGGAGCGGACGGACAGGAGGCCTGGGACCTGGTATCGCAGGACGGAATGAACATCGCGTATGGCATCTATTTCTACGTTGTGGAGGCTTATGATAAGACATCGGTCGGAAAATTTGCGGTTATCAAATAAGCTGAAGACCGCAGCGGCCTTGGCGCTGATTCTGGCAGGTCACTACTTAACAGGTCAGACGTATGTAGGCCAGGTGTCTAAACGAGCGACAACCGCAGCCGCCATATTGGAGATTCCGGTCAGTGCTCGAGCCCTGGCAATGGGAAATGCATACAGTGCTTCTGTCAGTGACGGATCCGCTTTCTATTGGAATCCAGCTGCACCGGCTCGACAGACCGGAACAACCCTGTATGCCATGTATATGCCATGGCTAGTGGACACTTATTACAGCCATTTCGCGGTTATCACCCCGGCCCCGCGACAGATGGTTGTCGGCGCTTCAGTAACCACCTGGGGCATGGATGACATGATTGTGCGTACCGAGGAATATCAGCAAGGCACTGGGGAAAAATTTGATGCCGGTGATTTGGTGGTGGCAGTCTCGATCTCCCGGGCATTGACGAATAAATACGCCATCGGCTTTACTGCCAAATATATCCAGGAACGCATCTGGCATTCCACCGCAAGTACTATCGCCCTAGATCTCGGCACCCTCTTTCGGGCAGATCTTGGGCACGGGCTCAACATCGCTGCTGTGATCTCGAATTACGGAGGGGATATGCGGCTTGATGGTCGTGATGTGGGCACGTTCACTGATCCCGATCCTACCATCGAAGGCAATAATGCCCGGATACCCTCACAATACGAAATGGAAGGCTGGCCCTTACCTCTATGCTTCCGTTTCGGACTGGCTACAGATGTGGTACGCATCAATTCCCTCCGGATTACAGCCGAAATGGACGCGTTGCATCCAAGTAATAATTTTCCTAGCATAGATACCGGTATTGAAATGGCCTTCCGTGAACTTGCATTCCTCCGAGCGGGGTACTCAGGAATCGGGATTGACGATTCAGTCGAAGGAATCAGCATTGGAGCCGGTATCAAGTTGAGCGTCGTACGCGGTTCGTCTTTAGCCCTGGATTATGCCTTTAAAGACTTCGGTCCTTTTGGCTATCTCCAAGCCATCGCCTTGGATGTGGGTTTTTAAACGCAACGATTTGGGCAGGCGTCTAACTAATCGCCGCCGTTCGGGTACGGTTCTACAGGCCATACTGATGCACGTCGGCTGGCAGTAGGGCTAGGGCTATCTCACCTCTTGTGGTGCCATATAGACTGTGTATCCTGCTTTTGCTCCTGC
>CP070656.1:945048-948015 GCA_020355065.1 Fidelibacterota bacterium
AAACCCCCTCTACCCCGCCGGTAGAGGGGGTTTTTCTTTTACGGGTAAGAAGGAGCGATATGAGTCAGACCTTAGCGTGCAACACCTGTGGAGAGCGGGCGGAGTTCAAACCGGAGACCGTCTGCCCATCATGTTTCAATCCCCTGGAGGTTAGCTACGACTATGACACCCTGCGGGAACAGCTGCGCACGGTGGAGATCGAGGGGCGACCCACGACTATGTGGCGCTACCGGGAGCTGCTGCCGGCGCTGGAGGGGGGTATTCCGGACTCTCCGGTGGGCTGGACACCGCTGATCCGGGCGCGGCGCCTGGGGAAAGCCCTGGGCATGCCCAACCTGTATGTCAAAAACGACGCGGTGAACTTCCCCAGTCTGTCCTTCAAGGACCGGGTGGTGTCGGTGGCGCTGGCCAAGGCGGTGGACTTTGGTTTCCGCAAGGTGGGGTGCGCCTCCACCGGCAACCTGGCTAACGCTGTGGGCGCCCAGGCCACCATGCTGGACCTGGAGAGCGTCATCTTGATCCCGGAGGACCTGGAGCCGCCGAAGATCCTGGCGTCCGCCTGCTACAAGACGCAGGTGGTAAAAGTGAAGGGCACCTACGATGACGTAAACCGTCTGTGCACCGAGTTGACCTACCGTGAGAACTTGGGGATCGTGAACGTGAACCTGCGACCGTTCTACTCCGAAGGGTCGAAGACGGTGGGCTTCGAGATCGCCGAGCAGCTGGGCTGGAGACTGCCCGACCAGGTGGTGGTGCCCATGGCCGGGGGCTCGCTGATCTCCAAAATCGGCAAGGCCTTCCGAGAGCTGGCGCAGGTGGGCTTGGTGGCGGACAAGCCAGCGGGCATCTTTGGGGCCCAGGCCACGGGCTGCGCACCCATCGCGACGCTGGTCAAGAACGGGAGTGAGGAGCTGGTACCGGTGAAGCCGGACACGCAGGTGAAGTCGCTGTCCATCGGTGCGCCGGCGGACGGTCACCGGGCGGCAGGCATCATCAGGGACAGCGGCGGCTGGGCGGAGGATGTGAGCGACGAGGAAACCGTGGCGGGCATCACGCTGCTGGCGGAGACGGAGGGGATCTTCACCGAGGGCGCCGGAGGAGTCACTGTGGCGGTGACGAAGAAGTTGCTGGAGCAGAGACGGCTCCAGCGTGATGCGCTCACAGTGCTCTGCATCACCGGAAACGGTCTAAAGACGCCGGACTTGGTGACCCATCGCACGGAGGATCTGCCGGTCATCGAGCCTAAGTATTCATCCTACACAACATTAGTCACAAACCGAGAGGAGGTAGCCTATGCAGGCAAAGATTGAGTTTCTGGGACCATTGAAGCAGCTGGTCGACGGCCAGGACGCGGTGGAAGTGCACGCCGCCAGTGTGGGCGAAGCGCTGGAGGAGCTCCAGCAGCAGTACGGCCAGCTGGGCAAGCGTCTGTTGGCGGAGGACGGCTCGCTGCACCGACATATCAACATCTACGTCAACGAGGAGGATATCCGTTTCCGGGAGAACCTACAGACGGTGTTATCACCGGGTGACCAGGTGACGGTCATTTCAGCGATTGCGGGAGGATGATATGAGCACATCGGCGCGAACAATGGACAAACCGCTGGACTGGTACAACCGCTACGCCCGGCACATAGCACTGGAGGAGGTCGGGGAGTCGGGGCAACTGGCGCTGAACGCCGCGTCGGTGCTGGTGATCGGTACGGGCGGCCTGGGTTCACCCGTGGCGTTGTACCTGACGGCGGCGGGTGTGGGCACCCTGGGACTGGTAGACTTCGACACGGTTTCTCTGAACAACCTGCAGCGTCAGATCCTGCACGGCACATCGGATCAAGGCCGGCCTAAGGTGCAATCGGCCTGGGAAACGCTGAGGGAGATCAATCCCGAGGTGAAGGTGCATCTGTACCAGGAAAAGATGACCACGGCCAACGCCCTGGACCTGGTGCAGGAGTATGACCTGGTGGTGGACGCCAGCGACAACTTCGCCACCCGGTTCCTGATCAACGATGTGTGCGTACAGGCCGGTAAGCCGCTGGTTTTCGGGGCGGTGCTGCAGTTCGCCGGCCAGGTGACGGTGTTCACCCAGGAGGAGGACTGCGGCTGCTATCGCTGTTTGTTCCCCGAGTCGCCGCCCCCAGAGCTGGTGCCCACCTGTGAGCAGGCGGGCATCTTCGGTGTCACGCCCGGCATCATCGGCAGCCTGCAAGCCTCACAGGCCCTGCTATTGATCCTCAACAGCGACGGCCATACGGCGGGAGAGATTCTCAAGAACCGCCTGTTGATCTATGACGGCAAGCAGGCATCTTTTCGGGAGATCAGCCTGGCACGGAATCCTGAATGCCCGGTGTGCGGTAATCCCGACTTCGATCTGCGCAAGGTGGAGTATACAGAGACCTGCGCGGTGGATGCTCCTCCGGCAGTTTCCATATCATCACGACATACAACAACAGTGCCTTTAGCCGATATTGGATAGGTATATTGAGCTCCGTCATGATACCAGCCCAGCCTGAGGATTTTGATTGAGATGGGTGCCCGCTACCGTACATCGGTACCGGCCACAACGGCCAACCTGGGTCCCGGCTACGATATCTTGGGCCTGGCGCTGGACCTGTACCTTGTAGCCACGGCGATTCCGGCTGAGGAGTGGTTCTTCGAGCTGCGGGGGGAGGGCCGTCATCTGCTGGATACGTGCGACATGAATCTCATGGCGCGGGCATTCAGGGAGTCTTGCGATCGTTATGGCTGGGAAGTCCAACCCTTGCGGGTAGAGAGCGACAATCCCATTCCCCTTGCCCGGGGCCTGGGGAGCAGTGCGGCCGCGATCGTCACGGGCATGGCCCTGGCCCAGTTGGTGAATCGGGGCAGTATCGATAAGGACGCCTTATTCCGGGATGCGGCCGAGCTGGAAGGCCACCCCGACAATGTAGCGGCGGCAGTGTACGGCGGCCTGCAGGAGGTCATGCGTCA
>CP070656.1:948115-954405 GCA_020355065.1 Fidelibacterota bacterium
TGCCCCGACTGCGGTGTGGAGCTGGAAGTGATGCAGATCGAGCTATTGGAGCTGGCACTGGCTCCGGAGGAAGAAGAGGACTGGGGCGAGTAGCACAGTCCAGAGTAGAACGAGAGGAGATCACGTGTTCGGAATACTTTTATCGCGGGTTCGGACGGACGAGAAGCTGCTGCTAGAGGCCTTCAAATCCCGGGGGTATCGGGTGGATGTCATCGACGACCGGCAGATCGTGTTTGACTTGGAAGGGGGGCCCTGGCAGAAGTATCAAGGCATCCTGGAGCGGTGCATCAACCATTCGAGGGCGCTGTACGCGCTGCGTATCTTCAACGACTGGGGGGTGCCGACGGTCAACGACTACCAGGTGGCGCTGGTGTGCGGGAACAAGCTGGAGACGACGTCGGCGCTGGTGCGACACGGGTTGCCGGTGCCCCGGTGCCGGGTGGCATTTACGCCGGAGTCCGCTTTGGAGGCCATCGAAGCCCTGGGGTATCCGGTGGTGCTGAAGCCGTCGGTAGGTTCCTGGGGACGGCTGCTGTCCAAGGTGAACGACCGGGACGCGGCCGAATCGATCTTGGAGCATAAGAAGATACTGGGGAGCTACCATCACTCCATCTACTACATCCAGGAGTACGTCGACAAGCCGGAGCGTGATATTCGTTCGTTCGTGGTGGGCGACCGGACGATTGCCGCCATCTACCGCCGCGCGGAGCATTGGATCACGAACACTGCCCGGGGTGGTAGAGCGGAGAACTGCCCGGTGACTCGGGAGATCAATGATCTGTCGCTGGCAGCGGCGGAGGCGGTGGGCGGTGGGATCGTAGCCGTAGACCTGTTGGAAACCCGAGATGGGCGCCTGCTGGTGAACGAGGTGAACTATACGATGGAATTCCGCAACAGCATTGACACGACCGGCGTGGATATCCCCGGGGCTATCGTCGACTACTTCGTTGATGTGACGGGTGGAGGATGAGATAGGTATGCCGGAGTTGACGCTTGTATCCATTGTGGGTGGAGCCGGATATGTGGGGGGCGAGCTGCTGCGGTTGGTACTGTTCCATCCGCACCTGCGCCTGTCCCAGGTGACATCGCGCCGCCTGGCAGGGAAGTACATCGGCATGACCCATCCCAACCTGCGGGGAGTAACGGCCATCCAATTTGCGCAGCCGGAGGACTTGGCGGCCTGCGACGTGCTGTTTCTGTGCCTGGATCATGGTGAGTCGGCGCGTAGTATCGAGCGCTTCAGCGGCTTGTCGCCGCGTATCATCGACTGCTCCAGCGATTTTCGCCTGCGGGATGCAGGCGTCTATGAGAAGTGGTACCAGGAGGAGCATCCAGCCCCGGAATGGCTGGGAAAATTCGTGTATGGCTTACCCGAGCTGTATCGGGAGGAGTTGACTAATGCCGCCTATGTATCCGGTGTGGGCTGCAACGCCACAGTAGTGAATCTAGCCCTGGCACCCCTGGCACGATCCGGCATGCTGAAGCAGGTGGTGGCGGATGTAAAGGTCGGCTCTTCAGAAGGCGGCGCCAAGCACAACGCTGGATCCCACCATCCAGAGCGTAGTGGTGCGGTACGATCGTACAAGCCGACGGGGCATCGGCACCAAGCCGAAGTGCGACAGGTTCTGGGTAACGGATTCGAGCTCAGCTTTTCGGTCACATCGGTGGAGATGGTGCGAGGTGCGCTGGTGACGGCCCACTGTTTCCTGAAGGAGGTCATGGAGGAGCGGGCGGTCTGGGAGCTGTACCGCGAGGCGTACGGGAAGGAGCCTTTCGTTCGCCTGGTCAAGCAGCGAACGGGTATCCATCGCTATCCCGAGCCCAAGCACCTGGCCGGCAGCAACTATTGCGACATCGGTTTTGAGGTTGATGCGACACGATCATTGAACCATGTAGTCATGATAGCGGCGTTGGACAACCTGGTGAAGGGGGCCGCAGGCAGTGCGATCCAGTCGCTGAATGTCATGATGGGTTGGGATGAAATGGCGGGGCTGCGTTTTCCCGGCCTGCATCCGGTATAAGAGAGAGGGGAGATTGGTGTTAGCCCTAAAGATTGGCGGCTCGGCAGATATGGACTACGACGCGATTGCCGATGATGTAGCTGAGTTTGTCAAGGGAGAGCAGCGACTGATCGTCATCCATGGAGGCTCAACCCAGACGAACGAGGTCGCAAGCGCGCTGGGGCATCCCCCGGAGTTCGTGACGTCCGCCAGCGGCTATGTCAGCCGCCGCACGGACCGCCGCACCCTGGAAATTTTCGAGATGGTTTATTGCGGGCAGATGAACAAGGGGCTGGTGGAGCGCTTCCAGAAGCGCGGGGTGAATGCCGTGGGTCTCAGCGGACTAGACGGGCGGTTATGGGAAGGCCGACGCAAGGCGACGCTCAAGGTCGTAGATCCGGATGGCCGCCGACGGGTATTAAGGGATGACTATACCGGTCGTGTTGAGCGGGTAAATACTGCCATGCTACAAGCCCTTCTAGATGGCAGCTACCTGCCGGTCCTGACCCCACCGGCGGTTTCGTATGACGGGGAGGCTATCAATGTGGATGGCGACCGGGCGGCGGCGGTGACCGCCGCTACCATGGGGATCGACACCCTGGTGATCCTGACCAACGTGCCGGGATTGCTGGAGCATTACCCCGATGAGAGCAGCCTGATCGAGCGGATTGCGGCAGCCGAGCTGAGAGACTTCATGAACATAGCCCGAGAGCGGATGAAGAAGAAGCTTATGGGTGCAGGTGAGGCCTTATCGGGAGGGGTGCGAAGAGTTATTGTGGCTGATGGGCGAGTACAGCAACCGATCCAGAAGGCACTAAATGGTGGAGGGACCCTCATTGAATAAAAAAAGCGGAGCACCAATGACCAGGACAGGGAGAGCCAGTGTCCAAGATATGGCGGAAATCCTGGCCCTGGAGGATGCACACACTTCGGGGGCCTATGCCAAACGACCCGCAGCAATGGTCCGTGGCGAAGGGGCTATCTTGTGGGACGCCGATGGGAATCGTTATATCGACGGTATGTCGGGTGTCGGAGTAGCGAATGTAGGGCATAACCACCCGGTACTGAAGGCCGCCATGAAGGAGCAGCTGGACAGGCTGCTGGTCTGCGGCGAGGCCTATTACAACGATCAGCGGGCGCAGTTCTTACGTGACCTGACGGCCCGTACTCCCGAGGATCTCAACCGGGTATTCCTGTGCAATTCCGGTGCTGAGGCAGTCGAGGGAGCCATCAAGGTGGCGCGGCGCTTTACCGGGCGTATCGAAGTCGTGGGGCATAAGCGCGGGTACCACGGCCGTACCATGGGGGCTTTGAGCCTGACCTGGAATCCGAAATTCCGGGAATCGTTTCATCCGCTGGTGCCGGGATTCACGCATGTGCCATTGAACGATATCGAGGCTCTGGAGGGGAGTGTGACCGAGCGTACAGCGGCGGTAGTGCTGGAGATCATCCAGGGAGAGGGTGGTATCTGGCCGGCAGAGGCGGAGTATCTCCAGGCTGCCCGGCGTTTGTGTGATGATCGAGGTGCGCTGCTGGTGGTGGACGAGGTGCAGACGGGCATGGGTCGGACCGGTCGCTGGTTTGCGTGTGAGCATTTCAATCTGCTACCCGATATCCTTTGCCTGGGGAAGGGCTTGGGCGGTGGAATGCCGGTAGGTGCGGTGGTGTGGCGTGATGCCCTGGGGACGCTCTCGCCTGGTTCACACGGGTCCACATTCGGGGGTAATCCGTTAGCCTGCGCTGCAGGCAGGGCAGTACTTCAGATACTGGCAGAGGAAGGTCTTCCCGAGCGGGCCTCCAGACTGGGAGAGCGAGCCATCCAGGAATTGCGGGAGATGGATGTCCCTGAAATACGCGAGGTGCGGGGGCGGGGGTTGATGATCGGGGTGGACCTGCGTCACCGGGCCGGACCGGTGATCCGAGCCCTGATGAATAAGGGCATTTTGGGAACCACAGGAAATACGACAGTGATACGCTTGCTCCCTCCGCTAGTAATCGCCGAGGAGGATCTGGCGCATATCGTGCGAGGCCTGGAGGAAGTCCTGTGGGAGCGAAGAGGAGCGCATGTGGGCTAGAATGCATCACCGCACAGCGACACGACGCACACGTAATTCACACGGGTAGATTGTCATGCCTGGAGATGCGGGGATAAATGGACAGATTCTCGAGAGAGAGGCGACTGCATTACTGCTGGAAGACCTATTGGCCATACCCAGTCCTTCCCATATGGAGGGTGAGGCGGCTTCCTACCTACTGGATTGGCTAGGTGCCCATGGATTTCAAGCCTACCTGGACGGTGTGGGTAATGTGGTGGGCGAGCGCGGTGAAGGCCCCCGGGAAGTGCTCCTGCTGGGACACATCGATACATTCCCAGGTGAGCTGCCCGTTTATTGTGAGGACGGATGGCTCTACGGCCGAGGAAGTGTGGACGCCAAGGGACCATTGTGTGCCTTGGCATCGTCGGCGGCTGCGGTCGACCTAACTGCGTGGTGGCGGGTGAAGGTGGTAGCAGCCGTGGAGGAGGAAGTGCCTGGCAGCCGCGGTGCCCATTACCTAGCAAGCCTGGAGGGCAGGCCTGATTACTGTGTGATTGGTGAGCCTAGCGGTTGGGATCGGATAGCATTGGGCTACAAAGGAATCTTGCTGGCGAAAGCCCGGTTACGGCTACCCTACGCGCATTCCGCTGGGCAAGGCAAGCTACCAGCCGAGACTGCTGTTGAATGGTGGAACAGGGTGGCCAGCTACTGCGAAGGTGTCAATAATGAACGGGACCGGGAATTTCATCGACTCACGCCACACCTACGAAGTATCGCTTCCAGTGACGACGGGGTCTTTGGCATCGTCGAACTCGAGGCCGATTTCCGGCTCCCCCCGGATATCGCATCGCGAGCCCTGGAGCCGGTGATTATCGACCTGCTGGCGTCGGTGGCCACGGAGGGGACCTACGAGTTGGAGGTGATCGGTCGGGAAGAGGCTTTCCTGAGCGAGAAAAATACACCTCTGGTGCGAGTCTTCCTGGCGGCTATCCGTGAGCAGGAGGGGAAACCGCGTTTCGTGATCAAGACGGGGACCACGGACATGAATGTAGTGGGTCCGGTGTGGCGTTGCCCAATCGTGGCCTACGGCCCCGGCGATTCATCCCTGGACCACACTCCGGAAGAACGCATCCACCTGGAGGAATACTGGCGGTCGATTGCCATCCTCACGACCATGCTACGAATGCTTATAGTCTGAGGGGGATGTGATCAGCGATCAGTAGTGAGCTGAGAGCGGGCATTGAAGAGTGCAAAGGGAGATGAGGATCCTGCGACCACATTTCAAGATTCCAGTTTCAGGTCAAGAGGGGGGTAGTCAGATACTTTTACGCGAATCACCTACGCGGATACTAATTCAGCAACTGGGCAACATCTAAGGTGAGACGCGGGCGGCTGGTGGCGTGTGTGCCGGTCTGGGCGAAGCCTACGTGCATGAGCATCTCATCCGGTTCGAAGACCACGGCGTGCTGAATGAGCAGTTCCGGGCTGGAGGGTACCTGGCCGAGGATCTCCCAGGCCTTGTCGATGGTGAGGGGGGGCGCCTGGCCAGCGAGGATGCTGTCCAGATGGGCCTGGATGAGGTCGTAGCGATTGGACTGTTCGGGTGCCAGGCGCTGGTAGAACTGGTTGGTCTGGATCATATAAGGCAATTCAGTTTCGGGCTGGCGGACAGTGAAGCCATGGCCAGTGGTGAGGTCACCGTCCACCTCGAAGACGGCGGAGCAGTCGCCGTAACCGGAGGGCCAGGACATGAGGAGCGCCTCGCCGCCGTTGGTGTATAAATCCTGGAGAACAGCGGAGACATCCGCGACCACGGAGGCGGCCCGGGCGGATTCCAGGAGCTTGCGCTGGAGGAGAGTTTCGGGACAGAATCCATCAGTCGCAGAAGTACTCCGGATCAGATTCACTTCCTGAGTAGCAAACGTCACCCCTTCGCTGTTCATGGCCGTCTCACAGTTAAGTGCCCCCGGCAAACCGACACTGATCCAGGCTGGAACTCCACTCCCTGGAGGGGACTTACGTACGATGAACATGTACCGTCCCGTGTTTATTTCATCATCAGGATGATCATAGTTACGTCCGGTTATGGTCTTTCCACCCGTGGTGGTTACGCCCCAGGCTGAGAAGGATGTACAGTGAGTGGCCAGAAGGTGATCGATATTATCGAGACAAGTCGAGGCGATCAAATCATTGAGTGTGAGGGTGCGGTCGAGAGGGGCGACATACACGGCTTTTCCACCGGCCCGTGCTTCCA
>CP070656.1:954505-957820 GCA_020355065.1 Fidelibacterota bacterium
CCCCTCAACTCCGGCTGTCTGATCCCCGTCCACATCCACATCCCCGAAGGTTGCCTGCTCAATCCCTCCCCGGATGCGGCCGTGGTGGGGGGCAATGTGGAAACCTCGCAGAGGATCGTCGACGTCCTCCTGGGAGCATTGGGTGTGGCGGCGGCCTCCCAGGGTACCATGAATAATCTGCTCTTCGGCCGGGAGGACAACCAGGGACGCCAATATTATGAAACCATTGCCGGCGGCTCCGGGGCCACCGCAGACCACGATGGTGCCTCAGCCGTCCAGGTACACATGACCAACACCCGCATCACCGATCCGGAAGTCCTCGAGCAGCGCTTTCCGGAGGTCCGGCTGGAACGCTTTGCCATTCGAAGGGGTTCAGGTGGACAGGGGAAGTCCCGTGGCGGACGTGGCGTCATCAGAGAACTGCTCTTCCTGAAGCCCCGTGTGATTTCCATCCTTTCCGAAAGACGCCGCTATCCCCCCTACGGACTGCACGGCGGCCGCCCTGGTAGAAAAGGCCGCAATCTCCTGGTTCAGAAAAACGGACGCCCGATCAACTTGGGGGGCAAGGTTTCCAGGCTTATTCAGGCCGGCGAGCGGCTGATCGTCAAGACTCCGGGCGGCGGGGGCT
Source organism: Fidelibacterota bacterium (assembly GCA_020355065.1). Lineage (GTDB taxonomy): Bacteria > Fidelibacterota > Marinisomatia > SCGC-AAA003-L08 > TS1B11. Next base: position 955,134 of record CP070656.1, read on the forward strand.
TCGGAAGACGCTAGCTTACTGATGGAACGAATGGCTGGTGTATAACAAAAGCCCCGGATACATCGAATACCCGGGGCTTCGGTTATGGATTCAGGCGTTCTTGAACCTACTTCATCAACACCATTTTAATATTCTGCGTGTAGGTTTTCGACGTCAGCCGCAGCACGTAAACACCTGTGGGCACTTCCCTACCGGTGGCTGTTCGGCCGTTCCATACCACCTGGTGATAGCCCGCGTCCAAGTAACCTTCCCTCAGGCGAATGACCTCCCGACCCAGGATATTATAGACCACCAGCTTCACATCGCTGGCCTCCGGTACATCAAACCGGATCGTGGTACTCGGATTGAACGGATTGGGATGATTCTGGTGCAGTGCAAACGTCTCAGGAATAGATGTCCCATCCATAAGGGACAGCAGAGATCCACTCACGGCTCCAGTGAGCTCACTGGTGTTACCGTTATGATCCACAGCGGCAATCCGATAATAGTTGACCACACCCAGGATGACTTGGGCGTCTACGAATGTGGTCTCGGTGGTTCGGTGGTAGGTGCTGTCCGGATGGACCGGCTCGAAGTCGGCGGTCTGGCCGCGATACACGGCGAAATACTGGAAGTCCTCCACCGCGTCCATATCATACGACCAGGACAATTGAACACCCTCTCCCGTGGAAACGGCGGCCAGGTCCAGAGGCACTCCGGGTTCGATATTGTCCACCGAATAGCCGCTGTCGGCTTCTGAGAAGACATAGTTGTACGGATCGGCGGTGTGGGCCGAGATACGCACAACCGTCCAATGAGCTCCAGTCTGATTCGAATCCGCCAGCGTGGGCACTGGGAATGCATAGATGGAATCCTGTACGGCGTCTATGCTGCCAATCCCGATCCATTTCCCGTCTTCGCTCAACTGGGCGGCAAGCGCGGGCGCCAACGATACGCCGATATCTCCGTCCAGCTTGTCGGCCAGGATCGGAGCCTGCTCCTCGGAAGTATATGGTTTCCTCATCCAGACGCTGTAGGAGGCTACCGGATGGTCACTGAAGTACTGATCGTCCGGAGCTGCACGCCATCCAACGACTACCCATCCGCCCTGGTCATCAGGGACATCCTCAATCGCAATGATCTGAGGCGGATCGATGGGCGTCGGCAGTACCCGCATCATGACCGGAACCTTGAACTCCAGTCTATCGGGATCATTACTGCGGATCGTAAACCCACTCTCGTACACACCCGGGAGCATGTAGGAAGCATCCAGGGTGAGTGAAATAGCCTCGGAGCCTGCCGCAGGCACAGTCCCTGCTGTCGGCTCGATTTGCAGCCAATCCGGGGATACGAACAGGATGGCCATTTCGTCCTCTAAGGAGGGTGTATAGGCGGAGTATTCCAGCCCGGTATAGGCATCACCCTGGATACCGATCACCGCCGATACCCCGTAGTCACCATATCCACCTCCCTCACCAAAGTCCATTTCCTTGTACTGGAACAGAATATTGCCGTTAGCAAACAGGATGACCTGCCAGGTGCCCCAATCCGGACTTGGGCAACACATACTGGTCTGATAGAATTCGATGATCGCGCGGTCTTCTTCGAAGAGATAATAGATGGCTCCTGGATACACATACGTGTCATCCCAGAAGTGTGCGATAAAGCGATTTATGTCATAGTAATTCTCTTGTGGGATCGGTTGGTTCTCGTAATCCATATAGCCGTCTTCGAAGAAGATGGTGCCGTTGGTCGAGATGGCGAGATCGGTGTAATCCGTCCCATAGAAGTTAAAGGCGAAGGGTAGCGTAAGAGACCAGAATACGGCATCGTCCTCACCAGTCAAAAGGTCAATCTCAAGACCACTCCCGCCCTCGGGCGTAGCTATTTCGATCCACTCATACGCCGGGCCATTAGGATCCCGGGAATCCCGGTAAGTATATCCATACCCGTCCGGTCCACCCATCGAACTGGGCAGCGTGACCACCTTCGCCGGTGCTACATCTCTCGTTGGTGCTACCTTGTCCTTGGTTTTCACGGTCACCTTCGATGGCATATCATAGGGAATCGGAGGAAGTACCGGCTCATCCCCGCCCATATCAATCTCGAAACGCAGTTCGCTTTCACCCTCGTTACCGATGGTCATGGTTTCGACCGTGCTTTCACCCTGGACCAGGACTACCTCAAAAGCCTCCGGGGTAACGGTCATGACCGGTGGGTAAACGAACAGGTGGGCCGGGATAGTCACCTGTTGGCTGACGGCATCCCGGGCGGTTACCACGACATAGGCATCGTGATTGCCCCCGATAATCTCCCGGGCATCGAACTTGATCTGGAAATCCATGGAGGCACCGGGCAGCAGTTGTCCGCTCTCCGGAATGGCTGCCAGCCAGGGGAAACCGCCAAAGAAGAGGGCATTCGTAAGCAGCTGCTCCAGATCATCGGAACCCCAAGAATGGTAGCGGCTGTCCCCGATCCCGACATTGACATAGATGACGTTCTTGTCATCCTTGACGGCCACGAACAGTTCCTCGTCATCCCACTGGGCGACCAGGGTGGCATTACTGGCCAGACTTACGTAGTCCCGAAAATACCCGGTGACCTGGGAGACACCGTCCATCAAGGGGTGGCTGGCATCGAGCCAGCCCAGATTGGCCGTCGAATAGTGATTGTCGCCGGTACCTATAAAGGGATTGTACTCTTCAGTC
>CP070656.1:957920-961390 GCA_020355065.1 Fidelibacterota bacterium
ACCTGCTACCTGAGTTCCATGTGATAGTGCAGCGCCCTCTCGCAGCCCAAAATTTTCAGCATTCCTTAGACGATCCGGAAGAGCTCGCTGGTGATTTCGGCCTGATCTTTTTCCGCCCGCATATTCCGGAACTCCTGGCTGGGATTAAGTATCCGATCAGCCTGACGTATGAGAATCCTACCGGCGCATTGACTATGAGCATGCTCCAGGAGAGAATGGAACAAGCCCAGGCCGAAGCCGCCGAACATCCGGAAATATCTGCCAATCCCTCTAACTTAACGCTCACTTTGATCGTAATCGGCGGGTTGGCTGTGCTCTTGATCGTGGTTCTCCGATTTTGGAATGGGAAAAAAGTGACACCGGGCAAAACCGAGGTTGCCGAGAAAGGGACCACGACGGACACTCAAGGTCCTAAAATAAAAGTCGCTGACACCGATTTTTGTTCCAACTGCGGGTCACCAAGTCGGGTCGGCGCTAAATTCTGTCCTGATTGTGGAAAGGAACTCTGATGTACCCTGAACTCCTTCGCCTGGGACCTTTTGTCATTTCCTCGTATGGATTTATGTTGGTAGTGGCATTTATCACTGCCTACGTCATGATAAATCGTGATGGTAAGAGGCTGGGATGGCCCCCCGAGCTTGCCCAGGATATCGTGTTCTGGGCGGCAATCGGGGGTATTCTCGGCTCAAAAATTTACTATCTCATCGAAAATATCGGACGCGGTTCAGGGGACAACCTGGCTGGTTTGTGGAATATCATCGCCGGCATTTTTACCCTCAGCCCTCAACGTATCGCTGAGGGCATTCAGAATTTCGGCGCCGGTTTGGTATTCCTGGGTGGCTTGATGGGCGGCATGTTGGCCATAACCCTTCTATTGAGAAAGAAAAAGATCAACTGGCTGGCAACTGCTGATGTCCTTGCCCCCTATCTCATCCTTGGGTATGCTATTGGGAGAATCGGCTGCTTCCTGGTGGGGGACGATTATGGTATCCCGACCCACCTCCCGTGGGGAATCGCCTTTGAAAATGGGCTTCCACCTACAACCTATCACATGTTCCAAATCCGTTATCCGTGGATCGATCTCACGGGCTTCGAACCTGGTGTTTTAACAGTGCATCCCACGCAACTCTATGAGGTGATCGTGGGTGGTTCTATCTTCGCGTTCCTTTACCGGTTTCGACTGCGAGCCCGGTTCGTTGGTCAGGTCTTTGCACTCTATCTCATGTTGGCTGGAATCGAGCGCTTCCTGATTGAATTTATCAGGACTAACCACCACTATCTCTTTGGTCTGACCGGGGCTCAAGTATTCGCCCTGATTATGATCAGCGTGGGAGGTTTTCTAAGCTATTGGTTGCCACGACGCACCAGGACTGATACATCATAGGCAAAACGCCAACTCTATTCCCTCGTCTGGCACCGGTACTCCTGGGTATCCAACTCCAATGGCTTGTCGCCCTGCCCCTCAGTCGTAACCTGCAGACTCCAGCCCAATCACAGCCCTGGTCCGTACATTCCGTTATTTCGCTTCCTCAGCAGCTGGCTGGGGTAGGAAGGGTGGCTGCTGCTCCCTGGAGCAGTAACTACTATCTGCTTGATGAATTACAGCTTCAAATTATCGCTGTTTCCTCTCGTGGTGAAATTATGTACAGATATGGCGGTTGGGGCACGGGAACTCTATCGTTGGATCTTCCTGTCCACTTGATCGCCGTCGAAAATTCCGTATTCGTCCTGGATCAGGGTCGACGACAGATTCTCCGCTTGGATGCCATGCTCAATCCCGTGGCTGTAACACCTCTTCCCGATAACCGGTTACCGCTTTCTTTCTGCCGTGATGTGCAGCGGCGATTTTGGGTAATCTACGAGAATCAGGAGGGGATCTTCGTTTACGATGAGACAGGTGGTTTAAGCGATATAGTAGCTGACCGTACCGATGGACTTTCACTGATTCTGCATCCCTCGCTGATAGCCTCCTCACCAGAGGAAATTGCTGTATGGGACTCCATCGAAGGCACGCTATACATTTTTCGCCTGAGTGGCCAGTTTGTTGGGAAACGACCGCTTCCAGATGATCAGGCCCCCAAAGCCATGGTGTGGGAAGGTCGACAACTGCTGCTCGCTACGGGTGATCAATTATTGGTTCTGCCATCCCTCCAGGCGGTGATCATCCCCGTTGCAGCGACCGTTAACCTCATTGATCTAACGGCACGCTCTCCCCACGTGATTGGCCTTGATCCCTCCGGGATTCTACGTGTATTCCGCTCGCTTCCGTAAATGCTGCCTCTACCTGTTCATGATGGGCTGTGTCTATGGGCAGGTTTTCAGCCATCAGGAACAGGTAACATTCTCTCCCGGCAATCTGGTTGATACCCTCTCCTATTCACCTGTTGTCCAGGGGAGCTGGCTCGTGGTCGATGATGAGGGAAATGAATTGGATTCCAACCAGGTTTTGCTCCATGAGGTAACGGGTATTGTCCAATGGCGGGATTCGCTCACCGGTAAAAGATCTGCAATAATAAACTATCAGACGATACAAAGCGTCGATTTTACCGTTGTTGGACCTGCCTGGCTCTATTTACACCCACTAAAATCCAGTCCAGTATCAGATGTGAATCCAGCCGCAAGTTTGGCTCGAACTACTGACAGGAAAAGTCTGAGACCCAGCTCCCCTTCTGAACGCTTGGTAAGTACCGGAAGCCTGTTCCGTGGCTTGACGTTGACTTCCGGCCATGGTGTAAATCTCACCGGCGGATTGGATCTCCAGCTCCAGGGAACGCTCAGCGATGGGATATTTGTGATGGGGAGCCTTACGGATAGGAATTTGCCCGTCCAGCCCGAGGGAGATACAAAAAATCTCGATGAACTGGATCAGGTTAGAGTATCCATAAATAGTCACTGGGGAGGGGTCGAGGTAGGCGATTTTATCCTTAAAAGCTCAGTCAGTCAGGTTTCCACATTCGAACGCAAACTTGAGGGCATGCATCTCAAATTGCATGGAGAGCATTGGGAGACCGAGGGCGCGCTCGCCGGTAGTCAGGGACGCTATCGTAGCCAGTTTATTCAGGGTATGGATGGCCGGCAGGGACCCTACCACCTGACATCACATGAAGGCTCGCGTAATCTGATTGTTCTGCCGGGTACCGAGAAGGTATGGCTCAACGGACAGCGCCTGGAACGAGGAGAAATCTACGACTATACTATTGATTATTCCCTGGGAGAACTTTTCTTTACGCCGCGCCATACCATTAGGAATGATAGCCGGATCACGGTTGATTTCGAATATACCGACCTGGTTTATGATCGGACTACCGGCTATTTTTCCGCCGGATGGAACAAACCACACACGGGTCTAGCAATCACGGCATTCTCTGAAAGGGATGTCCTTCATAGCAACTTGGATCTGAGCCTGTCAGCTGCTGATAAGGATTATTTGAGGGAAATCGGGGATTCGGTGGAAGAGGCCGTGATTTCCA
>CP070656.1:961490-964372 GCA_020355065.1 Fidelibacterota bacterium
CCGTAGCTCACCTCCACCGGCGTGTGGACCTGGTCCATGCGCTTGATGATTCTCCCCAGGTAGGCCTGCCTGTCCTCGGGATCGATGCTGTCCGCCCCCTCGATGTTGCGCCAGCTCACCGCCTCGCCCTCGGGACTGGTGATCACCACCGGGAACTGGATCTGCTGGATGACCTGGTCGAACACAAATCCCATCTCCTCGCCACCTTCTTCCGAGGCTGCTTCGGCAATTATGTTGGCATACAGATCCAGGAGTCGTCGCTCATTCGCCTGCAGCTCTTTAACCAGGCTCTGGGAATACCACAGTAGCGCGGCTACGATGAGGATGCCCGCCGCAAACAGGCCCGTCTTCAGGTTAACCGTATAGCGGTACTGAGTCATAGGCGCTTCCTGGCCCGGACGATGGCCGCCGGTATGAAACCTAGGACCACCGCCAGGAGCGACAGCTGGCTGATGAGACGGCCCCAGCGCCAGTCCGCCGGCTCGAAATCCATGGTGATCTCATGCTGGCCAGCTGGCACTTGGACCCCACGGAGAATGGTATTCACCGCCCGGATCGGCACTGGCTCCTGGTCCACGCGCGCCTGCCAGCCCCCCGGATAGTATACCTCACTCACCACGAGGAAAGCCGGCTCATCGGCCTCTACCTCTAGCCGGATGTGATCGCCCTGCCAGCTGGCTTCCAAGATCCGGCCCGTGCCGGTTTCCGGAAGATTCTGCAGCGTGTTACCACCCTCCGTCTCCAGCAGGTACACAGTTTCTTCAGGATCGTAATCCGGTCTACGCAGCAGCTCGAAGATTTCCCCATCTGTCACTCTGGTTTCCACGCGCCTCGGAAACCAGGCCCGCTCCAGAAAGGCGTTCAACTCGTATACCGCCGCCGGCTGATAGCTCCCTCTATCGTACAGATTGCCCACAAAGGCTTCCCTGAAACGATCATCTCTGAACCGCTGCTGACTCACTATATACTTGACGTTCAACATCCGGAGAATGCCTAGGCTCTGAAACCGGGTGACCTGCATGAACCGGTCGTAATTGCCCAGCTTGGCCGCGTGGTAGCCGCCAATCGATTCCACCCTCTGGGCCGCCCAGCGGTTCTCGTTCTGCAAACGCCCCAGTGGGAATACCCTGAAAGTGGTCGTATCCGCGGCCACAAAATCCAGTACCGGATCACTGCCCGAGTAGCGGCTCAAAGCGGCCTTGGACTGCAGGACCGGGACGCGCATACTATCACGGGAAGGCTCGATGATCTGACGGTCGATTCGTCCCAGGTCCACCATGCTCAGGACCACCAGGCTGCCCAGCAGCCATTTCTCTGGTATCCGCTCCTACCCCCACAGGAACAATGCCACCACCGCCAGACCGCCTAGGATCAGGAGAATGATTGTATCGGTCTGGATCATGGACACGCGCAGCTCGTCAATCCGGGATGCCATCTGGGCTGGCGCTCCCCTGGCCGGTGGAAAGGTCCCCTCCAGCGCCGATGCCGCGATCAGGAAGATCACCACCAGCGCCGCCACCCCGATACCCGTTCCCAACAGGAACCGGCGTACCTGATCCCATTTACGCTCCTTCAGCCAGCTCACCAGGGAATCCAGGCCGATCCCGGCCAACACTACCACGCTGAACTGGGTCAGGACCAGCAGCATATGGGGCACCCTGAATTTGTTGAAATAGGGCAAAACGACGTAAAAGACCTTATACAGGAAGAAATGGTTCCCGAGACTCAATAGATAAGCTAAGAATCCTCCCGCCGCCAGGGTCCAGACAATCCAGGTCCGTTTCATGACAACCGCCCAGACTGCCAGGAACAGCAGGATGATGCCCATGTAATTGGGGTAATCCGTAAAGGGCATACTGCCCCAGTAGGTGATACCCCCGAACCCAAAGAAGGAGGGCAGCAGGAAGGTAAGCGTTTCACCGAAGCTGAAGGACCACTGGGTGGCGTACTCGAAGCCGGTACCGCCGCCCCCGCGGGCGCCTCGAATGCTGTAGGGCGTATAATTCATGACCGGCAGGAACAAGGCCATTGCCAGACCAAAACCCACCACTAGCGCAAGGGCGAACAGAAGGATAAATCGCCAGTTTTGTCCCGCCGACCGCTCCTTAGCTCGCCAACCCCTGACCGCTAGCACCACGAAGAAGAGGCCCAGAAAGAGCAGGATATAATACGAGATTTGAGCGTGTCCCCGCTGCAGCTGTAGGCCCACCAGCAGCGCGAGCAGTGATGCCGAAACCAGGGTACTGCGGTCATACAGCCGCAGGACGGCCCATATCACCCACGGCAGGTAAGCCAGGGTCATCATCTGGCTGCCGTGCCCATGTACGAGCATGGTATTGATGTACGGCATCAGCATGAAGCCTGTACCACCTAATAGGCTGGCATAGAACGATCCACCGATGCGCCTCAGCAGGACGAAGCACCCAAAGCCAGCGAGGAGGTAATGCAACAGGAAACTGGTGAATCCGGGAAGGTGCGGCCAGATGTACTTAAGCACGAAATTGGGTATATACAGAATTGAAATGTATGTGAAAGAGTGAAAGGTGGGCATCCCGGAGAAAACCCAGGGCATCCAGAGGGGCACTCGGCCCGATTCTTCTTCAACAGTCCTGATCCCAGTACTTGTCGCTGCAGGAGCCAGTGAATCGGGCCCTGCAAAGGTGTACCCGCCAAGGAAAGGTTTATAGTACAAGGCCAGGCTGGCGGCGAACAGGATAATACTTGCCCAGACAATCGGTGGAAGCTTCAACCTTGTACTACTTTGCATCTTAGTCTCCCTAGCGTGTACGAGGATCCTAATCGGGATTATTCTCAGTGATGGTGGACTTATCGGTGGTCAAGCTCAAAAGATGTTCACGAAATTCCTTGCTGATGGATTCCCA
>CP070656.1:964472-967796 GCA_020355065.1 Fidelibacterota bacterium
GAAGTGACGGCTCACGGAGCACCGCGCTATGCGCTGGATGTGCCGACCCTGTTTAATACGACAGATGCCGCCGCTTTTGAAAGTGAATTCAGGGTACTGGCCGTAACGATGTCGGGTGCGGTTACCGAGTCGATTGTTGGTGCCGGTGAGTCGGTAGACAATCTCATACCGGAAGCCCCGACCAGCGTTGTCGCTCTGGCGGACGGTGGTGTATCGCTTTCGTGGGAAGCATCGGCAGCTCCCGATGTCAACTTCTATCGGATCTACCGGTCGACCACGCAGGGCTTCACCCCCAGCGAAGCTAACGAGATCACGACTACGATCGACCTGGCTTACGTAGATGCCGTAACCAATCCCGGTGACTACTACTACAAGATAGCCGCCGAGGACTTCAATGGCAACCTGGGTGAGTTTTCCCTTGAAGTCGATGCCCACATCACTGGAATTGAGGACGCTGATTTGCCGACGGAGTATGCTCTGGCACAGAACTATCCCAATCCGTTCAACCCGAGCACAACCATCAAATTCCAGCTCAAGGAAGCCGGTCATGTCAACCTGGTCATCTATGACCATATCGGGCGCGATGTGCTGAGTCTCGTAGATCAGCCGATGAGCGCGGGTTACCACAGCGTGACCGTCGGTGCCGACAGACTGGCCTCCGGGATTTACTTCTACCGGATTCGTGCCAACGAATTCGCAGCAACCAAGAAGATGCTGCTCCTGAAGTAGATCACCGCGGCACAAGTCGCAGACCTTCATAAGAAAACCCCACCAGCGATCTGGTGGGGTTTTCTTTTTTACCCTGAGTATAGCAGTAGCAGCTATTAGAAACTGTATTTCATGGCCAGGTAGAAGTGGCTGAATACATCGCCGATGGTGGACAGGCGGCTGTCCTTGTCGCCGTCCATGTGAACCACACCCAGCTCCAGGTCAAAGGCATCTTCCAGCGCGATGGTCAGCTTGCCGCCCAGCATGTAGCCGTTATGGTCAAACTCGTACAGTGATTGTCCCTGGAGGGAGTACCTGCCGTCCGCGAAGTCGTAGGAGGCGGTGGCCATGAGGGCATTCTGGGCGATGGCGGCGAAGGGCATACCCATTTTCGGGGGTATCCGGTCCCATTCGTTTTCATCTTCAGCGATAAGCTCACCCGTCGCAGGGTCAAGGGCGTCATCCCCATCAAGTTGGGTAATATAGGTACCCAGGTACTGAACGACGACATTGGAGTTATCGTCAGCGCGATCCAACTGAAGAACGTACTGGATGTACGGATTACGGATAAGAGGATCGTCCCCGTCGTCATCCTCAGTGAGGAAATAAGCTCCTTCGGCCCGGATGGCCCAGTCTCCCAGGAACGTAACCAGGTCCCCTCCAAGAACCTGAGTTGGATAATAGACCAGGCTGTCAACGGAGATCGTAGGTGGCAGTCCGAGCTGGACGCTGATGGCTGGTGTGTACATCCGGTCGAAGCCCCGGAAATAGCTCACCGACAGGTCCATGATGCTCAAGGGCAGTCGGAGCCTTGCACCATACTCGGTATTCTCAAGTTTCCGGGCGGGCCGTACTTCCGGTACAGTGTTGGGATCGAAGGGCAGATCTCCAGCTTCAAATATGGGAAAATCCGGCTCATCCAGGGGCAGGCGATTAGGTTGGAACACAGGCGTGACCGCGGCTTCCAGGTTGAGGTTACCGAAGTACAGGTTGGCAGAGGCCATTAAGTTGCTCTGCTTGCGATCCCCGCCCCCCATGAACAGGTAGTAGAAATCATAGGCATTCACGTTATCGGTGGGGTTGTTACCGTCGGCGGCTCCCCAGGACAATACGTGCTGGCCCAAGCGGTAATCACCCAACCTGGTGGACCATTCGGCATAGGCTTCCTGGAGTTCGACGGCGGCCGAATTTTCCATCAGCCGATACTCGAGGGTGGTGTTGAAGAACAGACGTACGTTTTTCCCACTCCGGTGTCCTTCGATGGAGACCACGCGATGAGGCAGGGACAGGTATTTCTGCTCAAAGGAGATACGAGCCAGGGGATACACATGGCCGTGTAACTCGACTTGGGCGAATAGTGGAACGGCAGCCGTAGCCAGGACCAGGAGTAGAGCTGTGTAATGAGCTACCCGTTTCACGGCAGCCTCCGCAGGTTGCGCTCGTGGAAGAGGTCTTCCTGCACGCCGGTATCCACCTCGATATTCTCAAAGATGAGTTCCGTGGAATGCTCTTTCTGCACATTCTTGACGAACATCCGGGTGGGCAGCGTATAGCCTTTCAATTCCTGGACTTCCATGGTGCGCAGTTTCAGCAAGTTGCCAGCCCGGTCGTAGAATTCTTCCTTAATGGGCATAACGTCCGCCTGGCGTACCCAAGAAATAATCTTGCTGTACGAAGAGCGCAGTTCCGGCTTAGGTATATTTTCCATGAGCCAGGCAGGTTCGCCATCCAGTTCCTCTTCGCCGAGCAGTTCGTAGGTGTATTCATCCAGCTCGCGGGTGGTCATGTCCTCATAGCTTAAATCGGAGCCCATGAAGCTTTCGCCTTTCTTGCTGGAAGAGATGCGCCGCATCTTATTAAAGCTAGGCAGCCACATGCGCATTTCATCCTCCCGGTCCTCGTACTCGATCTTGAGGAAGGCTACACCGCGATCATCGGCTGGCGCCAGGAACCAGATGATCTGTTTGTCCTCGCCCTTGCGTGCGGAGTGCACGGTGAGAGTACGGGTGGAACCGGTACGGGACGTCAGGACCATGGTCATATCGCTGACCATGTCGTCGGGCTGTTTCTTATCGTCCAACATTTTAGCGATGTCGTATCCCGTTTGGGCGGACAGGGTGCTGGTTAGAAACAGGGTGAATAAAAGCAAGGCTGATGATTTCGAATTACTCATGGCTGTCTTCCTTTCACGATGTATCCGCGTTTGCCGGCAGCTCCCATCAGGCCGCTACTTTATGACGCAGGAGGTGGACAATGGTCGCCAGCATGGTCAGCGTTCCCAGGGCACAGGACACCATGGAAATGATGATCAGACCGCCGGCGAATATCATGGGGACGAAATTGGAAAAGAGCAGAGCTGTGAAGCCGATGGACACAGCAGCCACATTCAGCAGGATGGGGTAGCCCACGTCATCGATGGCGGTTTGCCCCACCTGGTCACGCGGGACGCCCTGCTGGAGAAAATGCTTATACTGCGCGATGAAGTGGACCGCGAAGTCAACTCCGACCCCGATAATGATCGCTGAAAGCAACGCGGTGACATGGCTTAATTCGATGCCGAGCCAACCCATCAGGCCGAAGTTAAGCAGGATAGCCGAGCTGAGAGGAATGACGGCC
>CP070656.1:967896-971305 GCA_020355065.1 Fidelibacterota bacterium
GGAGCTCTATCAGCTGTTCCCCGGTGGTCCGGCCAAGAAAGCCGCTAAGATCGCCGGGCTGAAAAAGCCGGAAGGATGTATCTAACACTTACTCTTACTAGAGATAGGAGTATCTCATGTCGGAACCCATTAAAAAAGTATCCATCATCGTATCCCAGGGCTCACTTGAGGGTATCTACCCTGGCCTGATCATGGCCAATGGAGCTCGCATGGAAGGGATGGAGGCGAGTCTGTTTTTCACGTTCTTCGGGCTGGATGCCATTATCAAGAAGCGCATGAAGAAGATTAAAGTCGCAACGGTCGGCAATCCGGCCATGACGCTCCCCGGTGGCCTGCCATTCCCTACCATATTAGGAATGCTCCCGGGTATGTCAGCGCTGGCAACGGCTATGATGAAAAGCGGAATGGAGAAGCTGGACATCCCACCGGTGGATGAATTCCTCGAAATGATTCACGACGCAGGAGGTGGTATCTACGCCTGCAAGCTGGCCATGGACATGTTCAAATACAAGGAGGCAGATCTCTGCGAGCACGTCGATGGCATTCTAACCGTGGGTGAATTCTACGAAAAATCAGCTGGCGCCCAGATCATCTTTACGTAGTGAAGCCAGAATCAATGTAGGAGAGGGCATCCTCTCGAAAACTTGCCATGAGTGACTGAGAACAGAGATCGGGCATTTGCCCGACGGAACAAGCAAGACCCGGAGATGGATACGCGGGCCCAGGCAAATACCTGGGCCCGCTTCTATTTTGCGATCCAAGCTTGTGAGTCATCTCACAACACCAACCTCATTAACGATTCCATCGATATTTTAGGCAACCTTTCTCTCGGGTAGGTCGTCTAACTATTCGACGCACAACCTGTTAACCTAATTGATGCAATAATCAGACGTTCCATTCAAAGAGGGAGTTCGCATGAGGCGGTCGGAATCTAAACTCAGCCTGATTCTGGTACTGGGAGTAGTTCTCCTGTACATGGGCTGTAGTGCCAACGCTAAGCCGACAAATGAGGAGGAAGAGCCCGAGGCAGCTCTTCCAGTCGAGGTAAAATTAGTTGAGACAGGTCTTATTGCGGCTCACTTCACCGGCCCGGTTACGCTGGAAACTGAGGAAGATGCTTTGGTCGTCGCCAAGACCAGTGGCGTCATTGAGAAGATATACGTCGAGGAAGGACAGGTGGTGAAGGCAGGCCAGCTGTTGGCCAAGCTGGAGGACGACCGCCAGGCCTTCGAGCAAGACAGAGCCAAAGCCACCTTGCATAAGTTGGAAAAGGAATTCAACCGGAATAAGGAGTTGTTCGCCAAGAATCTCATCAGTGCCGAGGTTTACGACCGGACCAGGTATGAATATCAAGCCCAGAAGGCAGCCTACGAGTTGGCCAAGCTGGAGATGGAGTATACTAGTATTCGGGCGCCGATCTCGGGCGTATTGGCGGAGCGGCACATAAAAGCCGGAAACATGGTGACCGTCAATGAACCTACCTTCCGGATCATCGATTACCAGGCCCTGAAGGCGGTACTCCACGTCCCGGAAATCGAACTTAGTAAATTGAAAGTCAAGCAGGAAGCCTCCCTGAAGGTAGACGCCCTAGCTGGGAAGTCCTACGCCGGGCAGGTCTCCCTTATAAGCCCGGTGGTAAACCCGGCTACTGGTACTGTAAAGGTCACCATCAGCTTCAATAATACCGACCGCACCTTAAAGCCCGGAATGTTCGGCCGGGTCAATATCATGCACGAAATCCACCCGGACGCTCTCCTGCTGCCAAAAGAAGCGGTGCTGGCTGAAGATCGAGAGGCTTCGGTATTTATCGTACGGGATAGCACCGCTTATCGAACACCGGTCCAACTTGGCTTGGTCAACACCATCCACTACGAAGTGCTGGCTGGTCTGGAACTCGGCGATCAAGTGGTCACCACGGGACAGGCTGGCCTCAAAGACAGCGCTCGCGTCATGATCGTATCCTATTAAGACCATGATGTTCAGGCGTCACTTTGGAGCAGTCGCACTTGACTGTGGCACCTACCTGATTCACCTGCTCGGTGATTTTCTTTATCGTTATGGATTGCGGCCTTGGGTGGTCCTGATGACCTCAGTACAGGAAAAGGGAAGATGAATCTCATAGACATTTCCATTAAGCGGCGGGTAACCATCGCCATGTTCACGATCACCATCCTGCTGTTCGGATTGGTGTCGCTCTCGCGTCTCAAGATCAACCTTCTGCCGGATCTCTCCTATCCTACGCTGACCGTCCGTACCGAGTACACCGGTGCCGCTCCAGCCGAGGTGGAGAACCTTGTTTCCAAGCCTATCGAGGAAGCTGTGGGAGTTGTGAAGAACGTACAGCGGGTCCGGTCCATTTCTCGCTCGGGCCAGTCCGACGTTGTCCTGGAGTTCGCCTGGGGCACGAACATGGATTTCGCCAGTTTGGACGTCCGCGAAAAACTGGATGCCCTGGAATTGCCTCTGGATGTACAGCGACCAGTCTTGTTGCGCTTCGATCCCTCCCTGGATCCCATCATGCGTTTCGGGTTGTACCGGGAAGAAACCACTCCGGAACAGGAGCAACCCGAGGATACCAGGCCTCAAATCTTACTGGCAGCCGTCTCATCGTCCACATCGTCTCCCTTTCAAGAGGATCTATTGAAATATCTGCGTCGCTTTGCGGAAGAAGAGATCAAGAAGGACCTGGAATCTGCTCTGGGGGTCGCCGCGGTGAAGGTTAGTGGTGGGCTGGAAGACGAAATCCAAGTGCTGGTTGATCAGGACCGTCTCTCACAGTTAAACCTAGCCATCGAGGATATCGCCCGACAGGTCGGAGCGGAGAACATTAATCTCTCTGGCGGCCGCCTGGATGAAGGGATCCAGCAGTATCTGGTACGTACACTCAACCAGTTCGAATCGGTGGAGGAAATTGGGGACCTGATCATCGCTCAACGTGAAGGCACTCCGGTATATCTGCGCGATGTAGCGCTGGTGCGCCATGGATACAAGGAACGGGAAGCCATCACTCGCATGGACGGCGTGGAGGCCGTGGAAATCGCCCTCTATAAGGAGGGTGATGCCAACACGGTCATGGTGGCACGGGCCGTGGAGAGACGATTGCGACAAGTGCGGCGCAATCTGCCCCCTGATCTCAAGCTGATGAAAGTCTACGATCAATCCACCTTCATCACCCAAGCCGTGAACGAAGTGGTCAATGCCGCCCTGATAGGTGGCCTATTGGCTGTCATCGTACTCTTCTTCTTCCTGCGTCGTTTCGGGACCACGGTCATTATTTCTACGGCCATCCCTGTTTCGGTGATCGCCACGTTCAACTTGATGTACGGCACGGAGCTCTCGCTCAACATCATGTCCCTCGGTGGTATAGCAGTAGGAATCGGGCTGCTGGTCGATAACTCAATTGTCGTAC
>CP070656.1:971405-975343 GCA_020355065.1 Fidelibacterota bacterium
ATGGATATCCTGAAAGGGTGCCGACTGCTGAACCAGGATCATCCCGCGCCGGATCATCTCCAGCACGGCCAGAAAAGTCACCACCACTTCCTGAATGTGCCGCGCCGCACTCAAGACCTCACGAAAGGTCACCCTTCCGGCCACCGCGAACGCCTGCTGGATGGCCCGTATGCTCTCGTCCAGTTTGATAGGCTCGGTCACCACCGTTAATGGCTCGTACTTGGGCATGCGGTCCATGACCTCTCTGACAACGCCCATCAACTGAAAAATAGAGACGTCCTGGAGATACTCGGCTGGACTGACTCCGTTGCCTTGCCCGTTGGACGTTTGACCCACCGGGTAGTGTACTCTCCGCTGCTCGCCCAATTGACCTAGCTGCTCGGCAGCCTCCTTGAAACGCTGATATTCGATCAGCTGACGGACCAGGACTTCCCGCGGATCTTCTATGATCTCTTCGTCAACAGGTTCTGGCCGGGGAAGGAGCATACGAGCCTTGATATGCATCAAGGTCGCCGCCAGGAGAATGAACTCGCCGGCCACCGACAGGTTCAGCGCCTCCATCAACTCCAGATAACTGAGATACTCCGCTGTAATATGTGCGATGGGGATATCGTATATGTCGATTTGGTCCCGTTGTATGAAGTACAAAAGAAGATCCAAAGGACCCTCAAAGTTCTCCAGGTGAACCTGGTAAGCCATCAGCCTAGACCCATCGCCTCGCGAACCTCCGCCATGGTGGCTTGAGCTTCGGTCCTGGCTCTGTTTTCCCCGTCGCGGAGGATATCAATCAGTTCCTCTGGATGATCATCGTAGTAGCTCCGCCGCTCACGGAACGGAGCCAGATGTTCGGCAATCGCTTCAGAACATCTCAGTTTACAGTCCACACAGCCTAGGCCGCCGCTTTCACAACCCCCACGGATATCCTTGACCTGTGTCTTGTTGAAGCGCGTGTGATGGGTGAATACCAGACAGATATCCGGTCTACCCGGATCACCCTTACGCACTTTCTGCGGGTCCGTCACCGCCTTGCGCATCTTGGCTTGGATATTCTCCGGCTCATCCGACATTAATATCGTGTTGCCCAGGGAAGAGCTCATCTTGGTCTGACCATCCAGTCCGGGCAGCCGGGCGAATTTGGTAAGCTTGGCTCGGGGCTCCGGGAACACCTCGCCGAAAGTACGATTGAATTTCCGCGCCAGTTCGCGAGAGATTTCCACATGGGGTGCCTGGTCCTCCCCAACCGGTACGAATTCCCCCTTGTACAGCAGTATATCCGCCGCCTGCAATACCGGGTATCCCAGGTGACCGTAAATGAGGTTTTCCATCTTGAGATCGCGCACCTGCTCCTTGAGTGTGGGATTGCGCTCCAATCGGGCCGAGGTAACCAGCATACTCAAAATGAGGAATAACTCCGTATGCTCCTTGATCTGGCTCTGTCGAAATACTGGGCTGCGCTGGGGATCGATCCCTGCCGCAAGCCAATCCTTGAGCATCTCCAGGGTATCCTCGGCTATATCTGAGATGTCCAACTGCGTGGTTAAAACATGATAATCGGCAATGAGATGGAAATTCTGGTATTCCTCCTGGAGGGCTACCCAGTTCTCCAGCGCACCTACGTAATGTCCCAGGTGGAGCTTACCCGTAGGCCGCATACCGCTGAGAACGCGCTTCCGCCTCACGCCGATGGTTCCATGAACAGGTAGGGCCGCCAGGCAGCCTGGTGCTTACGGACGAACTTCTGAAAATAGGTGATCCGGGATGGCTTATGCGGCGGACGCAGGAGGGGCATGGAAGCCTCGGATGGCGTACGGTTCCCCTTCCGTACGTTACAGGGATGACAGGCGGTAACCAGATTGTTCCACGTATCCCGGCCACCCCGCTGCTTGGGAACCACATGATCGAGCGTCAGCGGGACCGAGGTGCGCCCACAGTACTGACAGCGATGGTTATCGCGCTTCAGTACATTCTTCCGCGTCAGCACGATCTCCTTGTCGCGTACGCGAATATAGCGGCTGAGGCGAACGACACTCGGCAGGGGCATCTCAAAACTGGGGGAATGAATGATCTCTTCGTAGTTCACCACCCCCTCCGCCTTGCCCAGCAGCATCAGAATCACCGCACGCTTGGCACTGGTCACCATGACCGGCTCATACGCCTGGTTGAGAACCAGGACGTAACGGTTGAGAATGCCGTGATTACTACCCGCCATCAAGCAGCTCCATCACGTCCTTGGCGGTGATGAAAATTCCCCGTAACAAATGATTGTATCGTGGACTTTCCTTCTCAAGCGATTCGATCCGACCCCATCCCGAAGAATGGATGAAGTCACCACCCCCTACTGAACGTGCCACATGCGGAATCCGCTGCTCCTTTTCACTGAAAAAGAACAGGTCTCCCGGCTGCGCATCAGCAAGATCTACGGGCGGTAGATCCCGGAAAGTATGTTGTAGCCGCGCATCCCGGGGAAGAACCACGCCATTAGCTTTGAAACACGTCTGGATGAACCCGGAACAGTCGAATCCCTTGGGAGTCTTCCCACCCCACATATACGGTGCACCGAGAAATCGCCTGGCAATGTGTACCAGCTGCTCCCGGGGCGGCCTCTCCGTCTCCTGCGGATCATCACGCAGCCAGCCCGATAGGCCGTCAGGTAGTAAGACCTCTAGCCACGCACCATCCTGCGAAATCATCGGCAATTCTGAACCGAATACCACATCTCGAATCGGTACCGCCGCCTCGGCAGGCTCCTCGCGGATATGGGCCGTAAGCGCATTCACCCGGATCCATTCACGATGGGTCCCGAACTCAGGATTCTTGGACATGTAGAAGTGATAAAGCCAGCCCTGGTAGTCATCCCACTGTCTGATTGAAAACCACTTGCCGCGCTGGTCCAGCACCTCCGGCATCTCCCCCAGAATGGCTTGCGTGACCACCTCACTCTGAAAGGTATCCTCGCCGTAAATGTTCGCTACGCCGGTATTGACAACCAGTCCGGTGCGCACCCGCGGTCTCTCCAATTCCATCTCTATCGCTGGCTGATTCATGTTAATATGACTTAGAAATTATCTTTACTGATATGGACCTTCAAGGCTTTTCCCGACGGATGGCTTTGAAGCTTGTTTCTCCCAGTGCCCGCAAGTAAAATCAATTTCCAATGAAACTGACGCCCATTCGCGAATTTCAGGAAAATGCCACCATCCAGGGATTCTTCCTCTGCCGCGAAAAACATGTCAAAACCACCAAAGCCGGCGACCTGTACCTCGATCTGGTCCTTCAGGATGCCACCGGACATATCCCGGCCAAGATCTGGGACCAGGTGGATCACTATCGTCACCTCTTTGAATCCGGCGATCCTTTAGCAGCCAAAGGCATCGTCGAAAAGTTCGGGGGTATCCTGCAATTAAACTGCTCTCATGTGGCTAAGGCTACCAGAGAACGATATGGCCGGTACGGATTTAACGAGGACCTCCTGATCCCTACTATCGAGGAAGACCGACGAGAACTATGGAAAAAGCTTACGGGGCTCATCTCTGGCATCCGGAACAAGCCTCTGAAAGGTCTCTTGCGGGATATCTTCAAGACGTATAAGCAGACCATCATGCTCCTTCCCGCTTCCACAATCTATCACCACCCCGAGCGTGGCGGATTCCTGAAGCATCTGGTGTCAACGGGCGAAATAGCCGTCCTGCTGGCTCAGCATTACCCCCGCATCGACGGCGATCTCCTCCTCGCTGGCGTCCTGCTTCATGATATCGGCAAAGTGCGCGGACTTTCCACCGGCTTGGAAGGTGGCTATACTGAGGAAGGCCAGCTTATTGGTCATCTGGTGCTGGGCCGTGATATCTTGCGCGAAACCGTACAACAGATCGACGACTTCCCGCCGGATCTGATCCTCCGGCTGGAACACATCATCGTCGCACACCAGGGCTCCGCAGCCG
>CP070656.1:975443-978687 GCA_020355065.1 Fidelibacterota bacterium
CAAGGCGAAGGAGATATAGGTGCTGCTCTGCCCTACCTGGAGATTCGATAGGTCGATGGGATCGGGCGGGGTGTGGTTATCGGATTCGGTGGGGGCGTGGCAGAAGGGGAGAGCGGCCAGGCAGGCGGCAGCTAGCGCCAGGTGTAGTAACCGAAAAAAGGGGATCGCTATAATTCTTTTTATGCGCTGATCGGCCCAGGATAATCCTATATCATCCAGTATTGGGCTAGAACTCATACAAAACGCTGTTAGGCGCGGTTAGTAGGCCGATGCTCACTACGCCTTGTCCAACTAGTTGTCGGATGGGGGCCAGATCGAAGCGCAGGGTGCGGTGGAACCAGGCCTCGCAGAGGTCGCCGTGGCCGTCGTGCAGGAGCAGAGTGTGAACGATAGGCCAGGGGAGCGCAATCGCTTCCTCCGTTCCCACGGAGCCGAACAGGAAGAAGTCGTGGTCCCGGCAGCCGCCGCCAAAAGCCACGTAGACCAACAGGGAATCGTCATGGATGGCGATGCTGTCGATGTCGACGGCATCGATGCGGTTGTGGGTGAGCTGGTCGAGCGTATCCGATCCGACCAGGTGGAGGTGGTCCTGAAGGAGGGGAAAGGGATTGAGGGACACCGTGAAATGGGCGGTGTAGTCCGCGACATTAGTGGTGGAATCGTGGCGGGGATAGGGATCGAGCTCGTGCAGGGTGATGGTGTATTTCTCCGAGAAGACGCTGCGGTGGGATTCGTTATAATCCCGGAAGACGTAGCCGGAGATGAAGGGCTCCAGGCGAAGAGTATCAGTGCCGGGTTCCAGCAGCCACAGTCCGATGCGGGCCTGGCCCTCCCAGAAGCACTGCACTTCCAGGGGGCAACGGGAGTCGCCGAGGAAGCGGTCGAAACCGACTTCCAGTCCATCGTCGCCTACCAGCAGTGATTCACCATAAACGAGGGAGCAGGGTTCGCCGAAGGGGACGGTGCCGGAGTTGTCGGAGTCGAACTGAGAGAGTCCGGGATCAGGCCGGGTGGGATCCGGCTGGGTGCAGGCGAACAGGAGCAAGAGAGAAATGGGCATAAGCTGTTTCATGGGTTACCTTTCCTTAATATACACGTTACTCCACTGATTACACAATCGTCCCGCAGGTGGCAAACTTCCTAATCATTACATATACAAAGGGAGTGCCAAGCTGTGCCAATTGCACCTTGGGAGGGCAGGCTGTTGATGAGTCCAGAGGAGAAGGGGGTGCGGGTGAGCCCACGGATGTCCCGGGAGGGCGGGCCATGAGTATCAGGAAGTTGAGGGTAGTATCAGATAGCTGATACTGCTCTGACCGGCCAGGAGCGGACTTTTTCGCGCACGGCACGCATGGGGCGAACGACAGGGGTGGTTGGGAGGGGTAAAATGGCGGTATGGAGCGATATGAGAAACGCGACATGATGGCGAGCATCCAGCGGGCATGCATGCGACCGGCACGCAGCGGACAAGAATCAGGGGAGGGCCGGATGGATTTCCGGGATTTTCTTAAGACCCATATCCGTACCGACGAGGGTACATACGGCTTCGAGCGGCATGGACCGCTGAAGGAGATCGCCCAGCGACTACCGGAGGTGCCGGAGCTGTGGGTGCTGAAGGGGGCGCAGGTTGGGTTGTCCACGCTGGTGATCGGCTGGTGCCTGTACCTGGCGCGGATCAGGGGCTACAACGTGGGCTACGCGCTGCCGACGAAGATCTTTGCGCGGAGGTTCCTGAAAACGCGATTCCGGGAGGTAACGGCGAGCAGTGCGCACTTAAAGCGGACCGTGCGCACCACGGAGAACATTGGTCTGATGGCGGTGGCGGAGTACGGCGAGGAGCGGAAGCAAAGGACGGCCTATCTGTATATGCTGGGGATGGAGAATATATCCGATGCGATCTCGATCCCGCTGGACGCGCTGGCATTCGATGAGGTGGACGTGCTGAACCAGGAGAACATGGCGTGGGCGGACGACCGGATCGCGGCGAGCCGTTTCGGGCAGAGACTGTATTTCTCCGTGGGGATGCATCCAGGCCTGGGGATCGATGCGGGCTACGAACGCACCACCCAGCAGGTGTGGGTAGTGCGGTGTCCGGCCTGCCGCAAGGACGACCAGGTACTGGAGGAGCTGTTCCCGGCGTGTGTGAAGCGGGTAGACGGGAAGTGGCAGCGGATCTGTGTGGGGTGCGGCAGGCCGCTGGACATACAGCAAGCGGGTCGCTGGGTGGCGCGGCATCCGGGGCGCGATATCGAGGGCTACCGGGTGCCGCAGCTGATCATCCCCGGTGTATCACTGGGGTACATCATGGGGCGCTGGGCGCGGGCCCAACAGCGCCGCAGCCTGTTGGCGAAATTCCGTTCATCCACGCTGGCCCTGCCCGATGCTGGTGAGCGGCAGCGGATCACGGCCGAGCGGCTGACAGGGGTGCTGGCGGACTACCCCATGAAGAATCAGGCGGAGTGGACGGTAGGCGGCGCGGACGTGGGGGATACGTGTCACGTGGCGTTTGCGGACCTGACGGGTGAGCGACTGCGGTTTGTGCGGCTGGAGGCGGTGAGTTCGGACCGAATGGTGGCGGAGATGTCGGGCATGATCACGGCCATGGGGTGCCGGTGTTTCGTGATCGACGCCAAGCCATTCCGCAGCGAGGTACGGCGGCTGGCGCGACGGCATCCCGAGGTGGTGGTGCTGCAGTATTTCAAGGATCAGGGATTCGGTACGGGTACCGAGACGCATGAGGGGTATACCTACCGCACGGTGAGTGAGGCGCGGGAGGACTCGCTGGACAGCTACTGCGACCTATTCGATCCCGAGCGGGAAGGGGTGCTCTTTCCGCGCTACCTGGGGGGTGGGGATCTCATGGACAGCGAGGTAGCCGCGCACCATCTGAAGGGCAGCCAGAAGGTGGACCAGATGGACCAGCGGCTGGGCAAGTCGGTGCCGCGCTTCCGCAAGGGTGTGGATAACCACTACCTCATGGCGTGCAACAATGCGCGCAAGGCGCTGATGTTACTGGCTACAGGCCGGGGAGCGCAGGGTGTGGGGGTGCTGCCGGTGTTCGGGGGTGGGTGATGTTATGTTTCAAGTTCCAAGTTTCTAGTTTCAAGTTCTATCAGGGTGGGGATACCCTAACCGGGCAGCTGCATTTTGAAGGCCGGCAGGCGTGCCACGATACCGATGGTCAGGTAGGTGCCGCCCAGGTCCACGCGAACCTCATCTCCGTTACTCAGATTGAAGATGCTGA
>CP070656.1:978787-987898 GCA_020355065.1 Fidelibacterota bacterium
AGACATAGGTGCCGGCCGCCTTAAGGTCCCAGTATTCACCGGAGTAGGGCCGTTCGGTGCCCTTATGCAGGATCACGGCCTGCTCTTCGGGAGTCAGCGGATTGTATTTCATGTTCTCCTGTCCAGATAAGATAGCGGCAGCGACCAGGACGAGCAATCCCATGACGGGACCAGCGCCGTGAATCCAACGCCGGTGTGGGGCACGGTCCGGTTTGCTGCCTGACAGATTCCAGTGGATTCGATGCATATTCAACCTTCCTTCGTGGCCATCAATGGCCGAGTTAAATTGAATCTCTTGGGCTACGGAGATGTTCCCGTGTTAATGACGGGGAGCTGACAGAAAGGCCGATTGCGAGGAGGCCGGTGGCCCGGAGGAGCTAGTTGGCGGTGATCTCCGAGAGGTCTTCGTGTCCGGATTCGCCCTTGACGGCCACGGCGCGCAGCAGACCCACATTGGGAGCGTAGAACTTGTGTTCCACGATGCCAGGTTCGAGGGGATTCCACTCGGCAGTCTGGAGGCAGTTGGAGAAGTCGCCGAAGGGCACGGAGACGGTCGCGTCGAGACTGAGGACCTGGGCGACATCCTCGGCCTCACCTGCCCAGTATTCCTGGCGGTACCACATGCCTTCGATGGGATGGGCGAGCATGATGATGCCCGGTAGGGCGCCCTCGACGCCGGCTTCCCACGAGCCGTGGTAGCTCACAATTTCACCGTCCTCCATTTCGCGGGAGTCTTCGCCGAAGTACCACATGTTGCCGTAGATATCCTGGGCGTACCAGTCGAAGGTGTCCTCCACCAGTTCGCCGGCCTCGAATTCCCGGGCATTGATGACCACGCAGGTGACGCCCATGACGACGGTGGTATCGGTGGTGTGGATCTCCTCCACACGTACGGTCTCGCCATCTTCATTCTCGCCCACGTAGACATAGGTAGTGCCGGGGATGACCGGGAAGAAGGTGTTGCCCGTAATGTCAGCCGCAGCCAGGAAGTCAGCGGAATCGATGTCCACATTGTAGGGCATGTCCAGGGGATTCTCCGGTTCGGGGCCGGTGGAGGCACCACAGCCGATCAGGGTGAGCAGGGCCAGGATGAGGGTGGCGGTGGTTTTCATGGGCGGTATCCTTTCCTAGTGGCGATATGATGGAGGCCGGAAGCCGGCTCAGGGTAAATATACGGTATTCGCAAGGGGGGTGGCTACTTCTCAAGGTGCTGGCGGATGGCGCGGAGTTCGGCCAGGATCTGTTCCAGGAGGGACGTATCAGCGGGGGCGGCCGATTCCCGTGTGGTAGCTGCTTCTCCGATGGGGTGGAGTATTTTCAGTCTTTCCCGAAGATCGTGGAGGGTAGCATCATATTCGATGAGGCCGGCCAGATGGCCTTCATAGCCGGTGGGGGAATGGGATTGGCCGGCGGTCTGGATCTTGACCGATCCGATGCCGAGCAGACGATCGTAGATGGTCCGCTGGAGTATGAAATCCGTCACCGAGCGGTAGGGTATATTCTGCTTGGTTTTAGTCAGGATGCCCTTGTGGATGGTAATCCGGTCGTCCAGGATGACATAGGCCAAGTTATTGACCCACAGTCTGAGAAGGGGCCAGGCAGTCACCCACATGACGAGGAGCGAAGCTGCACTGATTATCCAAATAATTTGAGCAGCCAGGGGATCGCCATGGAGGAGATGGATGAGCAGATGGATGAGGGCGGCAGTCAGGACGGTAGCACCAGTGATGGTCCAAAGGATGAGCGTATACTTGGTAAGGAGTTTACGGTCCGGCTGAAGAGTCATTTCCATGGCATTTGTCCTCCCGGGTGAAAATGGGCCTAAATGTAAGTCATCCGAGTCTCCGATGACTAACAGAACATGTGCGGCACCGGGCGATAAGGGAGCAGGGACGAGAAGTACGACGGCGGGTCCTGACAACCAAGAGCTGTACCCAAGGGTCTAAGGGAAAAGAACACATATCTACAGCCATCCAACTTTTGAAGGGATTTTCGCTATGCATCGATTATCCGTTTGGGCAAGTGTCCTGGTTATCCTATTGGCGAGCTCCGGGTGTGATCTCAACGACGGCGACGAGGAGGGCATCCGGATCGAATCCAGCCTGTCGTTCACCGGAATCCAGGAGTTGGACATCAACACGACCAGTGGTGACTGCCTTATCCAACCGGCGGATGATGACACCCTGAGGGTGGACCTGAGCTACACCTTCCCCGAATCATGTTACGAACCGCTCTATACCAAGGAGGGGGATGTTCTGGAGTTGGAGGAGGTATTTTCAGGAGGAACGTGCAACGGCAGCTCGCAGTGGGTAATTACCTTGCCGGACGGGATCGGTATCGAGTTCAACTCGGCATCCGGGAGCTTCACTATATCCGATCACCAGGGTGATTTGAGGGTCAACACGGCTTCCGGTTCGATCGATGTGGGACTGCTTGAAGGCCAGGTCGATCTCAACTCGGCATCGGGTCAGATTACATTGGAGGAGGTCAGTGGCGTGATCGAGGCCAACAGCGCTTCCGGGCACGTGTACGTCACAGGTGGAGCAGGTATCATGGACCTGAACAGCGCCTCCGGTGATGTCAGGTGTGAGGGTGTTCTCTTTACGGATGCGAGTTCGTTTTCCACCGCCAGCGGGGACGTGAGGGTCATTTTGGCGGAGAGTTCCGGTTATGACCTGGGTTTAAGCAGTGCATCGGGGCAGGCCATACTCAATTACAACGGGCACGAGGTGCAGGGTTTTTTCGAGTTCACCGCCCGACAGGATATCGGCACCATCATCTCGCCATACCCTTTCGACAGCGAGACCACGTTCACACAGGGTGATTACGTCTACGACCGCAAGTCGTTCACACGGGGGTCGGCTACGCCAAGCATCACCATAAACACGGCCTCCGGTACGGCGGAGCTGCGGCTGAATTAGGCGCGACCAGGTGATGGTGAGGTGTCTAGGGGTAACGAGCTGCGGGTCTCCGATCTCAGGGATGGAACTTGAGAATCCGGAAGGGCTCGGTGATGCGACCGAGGAGATGAATCTGCGAGGTGGTCACATAGATCGTATTATCGGGTGATACAGCGAAGCTGTCCGGCCACTTCAAGCGTGTGTCCTGGACGACCATGCGGACTTTCCCGGAGGGGGTGACGCGTCGGACGGCGTTCAACTCCAGGGAAGTAAGATAGAGGTGGCCATCGGTACCGAAGGCGATCCCGTCGGCGGGGCCTGGTGTGGCGAAGAGCTCGACCTTGCTGGCCAGTTCCGAGGCGGACAGCGCCGTATCGTGCAGGGCGGCCGTGGGGATGCGATACAGACTATGCCCGGTGAGGGCCTGGTAATAGAGATAGCGGCCGTGGGCATCCAGGGCGATCCCGTCGGAGTGGATCTGTGGCCGGGAGCCGTCGCCACTCAGGTATTCCTGTCCCTCGATGACCAGAACCACGTCTTCGGCTTTGGTGGAGGGATGGTTAGCCAGCACCCGCCGGGCCTGGCGGGTGGAGAGATCGACCGCCACGATGGCACCCAGCCCGGAATCGGTGAGGTAGGCCCAATTCCGCCGGTTATCCACGCGGACGTCGTTGAGGTAGCTGCCCGGTGGAGCGATGTGGGCGTCAAAATGGATGATCTGTATGACCTGGTCCGTGGTGAGGTCCACTTTGAGCAGTTTAGGACCGCCGGGAGCACCGCGGGTGAGCCAAGCGGGGGCGGGGTCAAGAATCCAGAGGTTGTCGTTCTTATCCACCACCACGCTCTGGACGCAGACGAACTGCTCCCTGAAAGGCAGGTCGGGATTCCAGCTGTTCCAGGTTTCGTCGGGATAGGGGACCGTTTCTCCCGATGGCAGCAATTCGGCCACCGATACGGTCACCGACTCGAACCAGCGGGGATAGTTGACAAAGATCCGCCCTTCTTCGGATACGGCCACGCCGGTCCACAGCGATTCGGAGGTGGCCACCTCGGTCAGGGTGACGGCGGTTTTGCCACCGCAGGCGCACAGAGCAAGGATGCCCGCGCCCATGACCACTGCGGATACGATCCCTCTCAGATAGATCAGGACGCTGTAGATAGACCGGGTAGATGTATTCATACGTCAAGTACCTCCTGTTGTATACCGGCCCGGCCCAAGTTGGCCGGTGGTGGCATCCCCACGCCAGGGCCGGGGTGACGGAGGATTAAGGGGTCCACACATTGTTCGCCAGATTGATCTGTGGAACGCGGCAAGCGGGGTCGATCTGGATGGATACCGGCCGTTCCGTGGTTTCGAAGGTCACCGTATGGATACCCCGGCGGGTCAGAGAGAGATCCATCAGGGCCAGTTCAGCCTGCCGTGTGGTGGTGTAGCCGATAGACGTGAAGAGATCATAATCCCGATCGGCATTAACGAGGATGTCCACCTCGGTCCGGTACCGCTCGCCTGCATTCCGGATGTTCACCTGGTTGATGGAGAGATCGATCAGAGCATTGTGTTGGAACCATTGATCCAGGTATTCCGCTACCGGAACGTCGGTCCGGGCCTGGAGGCAGCGAAGGAAGTCCTGGTAGGAAACGGTTTGCAGGGTGTAGGTGCGGAAGAAGTCGCCCAGGGCTGTGAAGAGCACCTCGTCGCCAACTTTCTGACGGAGTTGTTCCCAAACCAGGGCGCCGTAGTAATGAATCAGGACCATTTCCGAGTTGCCGAGATCATTCTGGTAAGCGGACTCGAGAGTTTGGCGTGCATCGTAGCCGTTGTAGCCGTGACTGCCGTCGTAACCATTGGCGAAGAAGGAGCGGGCGGCAATGCCTTGTTGTTCACTGAACAATTGTTCACACGCCCACGCGCCGATAAAGTTGGCGCCGCCTTCCTCGAACCAATTTCTCAGTTTACCGGACCAATTCACGGAGAACTGGTTCCAATTATGAAAGAGTTCGTGGGCTATAAAGCCGGTGAACATACCCTGGGCATCCTCGTTGACGGTGAAGTATCTGGTGGCCAGATCGGTGAAATAGATGGCATTGCCCCTATTTTCCCAGCCGTGAATACGGGAATTCCACGCCCCAACGGTGCAAAACCGGTAGGTATGGGTGCCGACATCACCGAAGGCAGCGGTGTAGAGTTGGAGGATGCGGGCCGGGACGACGGCCATTTCATTGACAAAGAGGTGTCCGGGGTAGAGATAGTACTCCAGGGTGAGATTCTGAGCCTGCCGGACAATTTTCTGGTAGGGTGCGCAGGAAAAGGCCGGAATCCTGGGTATGGGGCTACCGTAGGTGTCGATCACATAGCCAGCGTTCGCCAGAGACGAGATCAGGTTGCCCGGGACACAGCAATGGTAGGTCTTGGGATACCTGACGGTGACCATGAAGGGTGCGGCGAGATTCCGATTGAAGCAGGCATAGTGGCCGCTGGTAGGACTAACGGCGAAGCTTGATCCGGTGTTGACGGTCAGGTCAAGAATGTGATCGGCCGATGCGAGGGTATCCTTGAACGCTGCGGGCGGCAGATGAGAATCGAGGTGCAGGGTGGCGGTTTCTTCGGGAGCGATCGCCCGGGAAGTCAGCACGCGGATAACCTGCAACGGACGGGGAAAGACAGGATGTGATCCGATCACTGTCCAGCTTGTCAGGGGCAGCGACCTCCCTCCTTCATCCCTTAGAGCGAGGTCATTGATGATCAGATCAGGGTGCAGCAGGAAGTAAATGCGGTCCACTTTCCGGCCGGCTGCATTCACGATCTTAATGTTCTGAGTAGACGTAAAGATATGTCGAGCGGCGTCGATTTCATAGGTCAGGTCATAGGAGACGACTTCAAAGTCATAGGTTATCGGATCCCCGGCGTGGTCCAGATACGCGCTGGGAGCTATGGTCAGCAGCCAAAGGATGGCCAGCCATGCAGGTCTCATAGCACCCCCATTTCGTTATCCCGACGGCGTGAAATGCCCGCACCGATCAGTTTGACTTGACCGGAAGCCGAAACGTTGTCAAGATAGTGTTAATTCAGCAGTTTAGAAGGGGGGGGGACATGGGGTGGGCATGGCTTTCCGGCACCGGCAGGAAACGCGGTGCGAATAGCCGGATGGATTCTATGTGCCGGAGAGGAACTTAGCCGGTTTCCTCAGCTGCGAGGAACTTGGTTTTGTGTTCCCGGAAATACTCACTCTCGGGATCGAGTTCAATACATTTCTCGATAACCTGGACGGCCTCCTCGATGCGGCCGAGTTTCCAGAGGATTTCCGCCTTGGTATCCATGATATTGGGGAGGTCGTCGGAATGGTCCTCAGTAATCAGTGAGATTCCCAGCCGGGTGCGTTCCAGGGCATCTTCCAGGTTGAGGCCCAATTGGGTCATACGCCAGCCATAACCGTTCAGGATGTGGTGGGTGACCTGATCGGCGGTGATGGCCGCATCCACATAGCGACGGTATGCCCGGGCTTCGGCCAGAGTGTCCCGTTTGGTGCGGTAGATCCTCGAGATGTCCCGCAGAGCTTCCACCTCGTAAGGACTGCCGGGGTTACGTTGGAGGTAGGTTTCGAGGATGGCGGCGGACGTATCGATCCTGGCCCGGGACTTATTCCACTTGAAATCACCAAGGGCGAAGTTGTCAGTGCCCGGTTGGGAGAGGGTACGCACCTGAAGCCAGATATCCAGATTATCGGTCAGGCGCGAGGCGTCCTCCAATTTGCGGGCGAGTTGGATATGGGCCTCCACATCCTGAGGATCATCAGCGATCTGCCGGTAGAGGCTCTCGAGGGTATTGTCGCCGGCGGCGATGCGCCGGGCTTCGGCGAGGAACTCCTCGGGAGGCCGATAGCCGATGATGCGGTCGATCTCGGTACCGTCAGGACGGGTGAACAGGAGGGTGGGGAAGCCATGAACGGAGTACTGCTCGGCCAGGTCGACACCCTCCCCCTGCCTGGCGTGTACTTTCAGGCTGACCAGGCTGTCGGTGGCGTAGGCCACAACGGAGGGATCGACGAACGTAACGGCATCCAGCCGTTTGCACCAGCTTCAGTTATCGGTGATGAAGTCCAGCATAAGCATTTTGTCGCCGGTGGCAGCGGCCACTTCGGCGAAGGAGCCGGAGGACCACGGGATGGACTTCTGGGTTCCGCAGGCGGCGATCAAAACAGCGGCGAAGAGGATGCTGGAACGTTTCATGGGGGGTCTCCTATGATATCGAGCCGGGGATACTCCGAACGAATGGGTGTGTTTTCAGCATAATTCGGACAGGTAGGCCTGGAAACTAGGAGCGATGGATGTCTTTTCCAAGGACTTGTTGGTGGCATCAATAGCGGTAGCTGAGGCCAGCCAGGAGCAGGGTGGACTGGTCCACGCGGCGGCCGACCAGGTAGCCGTCGTCTTTCCAGCCGGCTTTCAGCAGCAGGCCGAATTTGTCCGAGACCTGGAAGGCGGCATCCAGATAGAGTGCAACGCCGTCGCCGTAGATATCCTGGGACCAGAGATCCCAGGCGGCGCCGAGGGTGAGTTTTCCGGTTTCCAGCAGGGCGGGGACCTGGACACCGAGACCCAGGTTCTTATAAGGCCGGCCGGCCTTGAGATACATGACGTAGAGTTTCTGATGACGGCGGAGGTAGTTGGCGAGATAGAGTTCGTAGCCCAAGGGGGAATAATGGAACTGGGTGCTCCAGATCCAGGCCAGGTTGTCGTTGCCCAGGAGGCGGGGGCGCATGAGTCCGTAGTCCTGGCGCATGTCGGTGCCGAAGGCGCGGGCGGTTTGGTAGAGTAGGGGATCGAGGAGGGTCCAGAGCAGACTCAGGTAGGTCGTCTCGCGGTAGTGGCTGACCAGATCGGGATCGACAGAGCCGTCTTCGCGGATGGGTGGGCGTCCGCTATGGCTTTTAAAGACGATGAGGGCGGATTCCACAGGATCGCCCCAGGTGTCGGTCCAGGTATCAGGTTTCTCGGGATCGGCGGGGGCGAGGACGAAGGCGTAGAAGGGGTAGTAGACCTCCTGGATGAAGGCGTGGATGAGGTCCACGGCGGCGGCGTAGTCTTCGTGGAGGAAGTCCATATGCGCCTGACGGAGCATGAGGTTATTGATCTCATGTCCGCCGAGGGAGGAGAGTGCTTCTTCCCGGAGGTTGGTGGAGTCCGGCTGGATCATTTTGGCTTTGGGGAAGGGGAAGCCGAATTGGGTGACGATGAAGTCGCCGCCGGTCTGCCGGGCGCGGGCCCAGTGGCCGAATTCGTGGGGCCACATGGAGCACATGAAGGTCCAGACGACGGACCAGGTGATTTCGGTGACGGGTTGGAGTTTCGGGGGCAGCATGGGGTCAATGCCTCGGTAATACAGGTCCTGGAGGACCTTGTTCAGGGAGATGCCGGCGGTGGCGATGAGTTCGGACTCTTCCTGAGAGCCGAGGAGCAGGCGAACCTCCCGGTGGGGTTCGGTCTGGGCATGGATGCCCGAGGCCAGCAAAAGGGTGAATATCAGAGGCAGAGATGACAAGCGGGTAATACTCATATGTGCACCGTTTTGTTTCAAGGAGTAGTCAGGAACCAGCAGAAAGTACGAGGGGCGGGGTGGTAATACAAGGCTGGGAGCGTAGCAGCGTGTTACTTATGGTCAGCCAGGAAGCGCGCGATGAAGCAGCGTAGAATGTTGACCAGCATAGCCCTACTAGTGTGGGTGCCAGGGAGTTGTACCGCTCTTGACCAATCCGACTACCAGGCATTGATCGACAAGGGGGAGTTCATTAAGGCCTAGGCGGCGATAGCCCGTTTACAGGCGGCGATGGCCTCGGGGCGACGGTACGTCCAGCCGGTGCGGCTGCGGCTGAACGGCATCCCGGCCAAGGTGCATTTCCGGTCGGAGACGGTGGACTCGCAGCGGGGCGAGGTGGAATGGCGCGGGGGGAACCTGTACTTCGACCAGTGGGACTGGGAGTTTGAGTGGGAGGAGATTAGGTAGAGGGGACCACTCACCCCTGACACTCCGTGTCTTCCTCTCTCTTGAGAGAGGGGAGAACCCACCCCCGACATGTTGTGTCGCCCCCTCCCCCCGCTTACAGCCCCGCTTCCAGCGGGATTCAAGACGGGACTGAAGGCGGGACTTGGAGCACCCCGCTCAATTCGTGAGGCCTATTCGCTTACAGGGAGAGGGGATTGAAGAGGGGCACGG
>CP070656.1:987998-993716 GCA_020355065.1 Fidelibacterota bacterium
GGGCGACTGTTGTCGGCACATATGCGACAGAGGGGAGGCCTGATCACCATGCAGGATCTGGCCGATTACCGTGCTGTGGAACGTTCACCCGTAGAGATCATGTATCGGAATGTGAAGATTATCTCCATGGGACCACCATCTTCCGGTGGCATTGTCCTGGCGCAGATTCTGAACCAGTTGGAATTGGCGGATCTTTCCGGTGTTGAATTTCACTCAGCGGATCATATCCATGTAATGGCAGAGGCGGAGCGGCGGGCATACGCTGACAGGGCTCATTACCTGGGAGATCCTGATTTTATTAATGTGCCGGTCGAGAATCTTACCTCGAAAGCCTACGCTGCCCGGCGTTGGGCTGATGTATCCGAAGAGTGGGCTTCACGGAGCGAAGACATTTCTCGCGGGGATATAAGGTTATTACTGGAATCGGGAGAAACCACCCATTACAGCGTCGCGGACCGCTGGGGGAATGCGGTGGCTGTGACGACCACGATCAATGATCTTTACGGTTCCGGGGAGGTTGTGGCGGGAGCTGGCTTTTTACTTAATGACGAGATGGATGATTTTGCCATCAAGCCAGGCTATCCCAACATGTACGGTCTGACAGGTGGCAGATCGAATGCGATCGAACCGGGTAAGCGAATGCTCAGTTCCATGACTCCCACGATCGTCACCCGGAATGATACTTTGCTTATGATCGTTGGTTCACCCGGTGGTTCCCGCATTATCACGACGGTAGCCCAGATCATATCCAATGTGGTTGATTTCGGCATGTGTATCAAAGCCGCCGTCGGAGCGCCCCGCCTCCATCATCAATGGCAGCCGGACGAAATCATGACGGAGCCCATGGCCATCAGCTTGGAAACCCGCAGGCGGTTGGAGCGTATGGGTCATAAGGTGAAGGAGCGACCCAGGACGATCGGAGCTGCCCACTGTATCTATGTTGATCCTGCGACGGGTTGGTATTTTGGTGCGGCGGATTCGCGGCGGGAGTCTGGGGCGGCCGGTTATTGATAATCTGATGAATGGAATAAAAATGAGGTGTTATGAGTAAATACGAATCCAAGCAGGCCGAGCGGAGCGGCTCGTCGGCTGCCCACAGGGAGGAAACCTCCAAACTAATGCGTGAGCTACGATCACTCGGCATTATCGTTCTGATCGCACTGGCGCTGCGGGCTACGGTAGTAGAGGCCTATATCGTCCCGACGGGCAGCATGGAAAAGACAATTATGGTCGGGGATTTTCTGATCGGGAACAAGTTTATCTACGGCATGCGCACACCCGACTGGTTGGGTATTCCTTATACTCGCTTAGGATTCAACGTGCCATGGGTACGCTTCCCCCGTTTCCGGAGACCGGTGAGTGGTGATGTGGTCATATTCAAGTATCCCCATAATCCCCTGGACAAGTACGTGAAGCGCCTGATTGCCGGTCCCGGTCAAACGGTGGAGATTCGTAATCGTGAGATATTCGTGGACGGGGAGCTATTCTACCATCCCGAGCACATGCAATTTCTGGAGCGAGCGCCTCAAGCAGCGGACTGGATCGATCCGAATATATTCCCGCGGGGCAATGGGAATAAGGATCATTACAAGCTCGTGAAAGTGCCCTCAGCGGGGGATACCCTCTCCGTAATAGATGAGAGGGCTTCTCTCTGGTATACAGCTATCATGGATGGACACTCGGTTCGTCTCCAAGGGCAGGAGGTCCTCATTGACGACGAACCCGTACTACACTATGTAGTGGAGCAGGACTACTATTTTATGATGGGTGATAACCGTGATCAGAGTTTCGATTCCCGGTTCTGGGGTTTTGTTCCCCATGAATACATCCTTGGGGAAGCCTTGTTCGTCTATTTTTCCCTGGATTTGAAGCGGTTTCCCTTCTTGAGTTGGAATCGTGTGAAGCGCATCGGTACGGTCATCCACTGAGGCAGCAACAGAATATCGTAGCTTCCGATGAATCTACCGGGATGCATGTGGATCGAGGAAACAGGTGATGGTACCCCCTACACAAGAAAGGGAGTGTGATTGTTCCGATTGGGTGAATTAGAGGTTGCTATTCCTCGTAAGATTCGAAAAATTCCACCCCGTCAAAGATTAAATTTGGTGTCCAGTGCAAGGGTAAACAAATGAATGGAGATACCTCCACCCACCCAGATCGTGAAGCGTACCTTGAGGAGAAGCTCAACGGGCTTGTTGAGCAGGTTGATGAAGGGTACGGGAAAGCTTTGCTAGAGCAGATGATCCATCGGATGGAGATCACAGTGAACGATTTTCTGGCAGAGATCGATTTACTGGTGGAGCGTTTGAAGCACAATGCTGCGACCCAAGAGGAATTATTAGGGCGGATCAAGCATCCTGATAGGGCTGCCGGGCCGTCCGACCTGTCCGTAGAGGGCAGTGCCGGTGAGGACATACCGGAATGGGAACGACGGCTCGCCGAGCTGGAGGAATCCGCAAAGTAATCACTTGTATTAACCGGAGCTAGAATGCAAAAAATAATCAACATTGTTGTCATCGTCCTGGTGGCCTTCTCGATCTACTTTGGAATCATCGTGGACCATAAGCGGGTCCAGACCATAGAAAGGCTCACTGAGTCTGATATTGAGCTTCAAGGCCACAAGGCTGTGATCGACGAGGACTATCGCAGATTAGACCTGAAGTTTACGGGAAGGGGCAAGCATATCCAGAGGATGCAGTCGGATATTGCTTCACTGAGGCAACGTCTGCGAACGGTGAGTGACAGCCTGGGCAATAAGATTGAGGAGACCAACTTCTTCCTCCAGCAGGTGGAGGAGATGCTCCGGGAAGATATTCGCAATTTGAACAGCGAACTTCGCACTCTGACTGACGATCTGGCTACCTACAAGCGGCGCACGAACAGGACCATTCTCGACATGCAGGAGGTGATCAGCCGCATCGAGGATGACCTCAAGGCTCTTGATGAGCAAGTGAATCCCGAGAAGGAACGGGATCGCGACTAATTTCTCACATGTGCTAGTTATTAGTCGGCCATTTTGGAAACGTATTTGCTGTAAAGGAATTCCGCACCGCATCTCTCATCGATCCAAGCTGTTAGCATCTATCGGTTGGTGTCTTTTAATCATCGGCTGTGCGAGCCAGACCAACCAGCCCGGTACAACCGGCCTGCCCCAGTTCAGGGAATTCGCAGTTTCACCTGAGGACTTAGTCGACGCTGCAATGGCAGCCGTTCACGCTTCGGAGTATGGACTGGAGCCGGATCCACGGCATAGTACCTCCCAGAGTATCATGACCTTGCACCGCCCGCTGTCGCGGAAAGATCTGCGGAAGCTGGCCTATCCCGGCAAGCCGAGCGTGAAGGGCAGAGCCCTCTATGCCGACCTCCACGTTCAGATGACCATCCGATCCTCGTACAAGGAAGCCGGATACAGTCGTGTGACGATTGAACCCATCTTCATGGTCTACATAAGCCGATGGCGTGATCGCCGTCAATGGATCCAATGGCGCTCCAATGGAGTACTGGAGGCGGACCTGCTGTCGTTTATGGAAGCCTACCTGGCGCCCGGGAACTGAGTAAATGAGGGCACGCCCCGCTTCCCGAAGGAAGGGGGCGCGTGTTTCGCAGAGAGGAGGGAATACGGGGGGGACACGGAGGGGAGCCCTGAATGGTCCTCAACCGTTTACCCTTGATTCCATGATCCGGTTGAGGACCTGAGGGCTAATTGAAATCTACATGCTCCCTGATAAAGAACTCCGGGCTGATCTCACCGGCCTTGAGCTGCGCCAGGTACACCCGGTCAAATTCCAGATAGAGGGCGGGGAAATCGTTGCCCGAGGGCTGAACCTCAATCCGGAATCTGGTCACCTCCGGAGGCAGATTATCCTCGATCCGGGCGATATCATCAACCGCCAACCATACCGTTTCATCAAAACTGCTCGAGTACCACGGTGTTTCATACTCATAGCTCTGTTCAGGTTTCTCGATCGCCGAATAATCCCGTGTGGCGAGTAATCCACCAGCCAGCAGCAGGACGGAAGCGAGTGGGATGGCGGTGACTTCCAGTACTTTCATTTCTCCATTTCCTTCAACTTTTCCCTTTTTAGCGCCATTTTCATCATCGTTTGTCCATTAGACGTTGGGAAATGAACAAAGGTTGCCAAGGAAGATGGGCAACGTTTGTTCAGGACGCTAAGTGAAAGGGATTTTAAGAGGAGAAAGGAGGACCTGTGAGGATCATTCCCGGCTATCGAGTTCGTCAAGCAGAACGTCTGAAGGGGCGGTTTTGCGCTGCAATCTGAGGGCGGTTTCCTCCACCTGGCGGAAGACACGGAGCAGATTCAGGCCGGCAATCTTCTTGACGTCTTCGTTACTGTAGCCCCGGCGCAGGAGCTCCGCCAGGAGATTGGGGAAGCCGGAGACATCCTCCAATCCCACAGGCGTGGTGGCGATGCCGTCGAAGTCGGAGCCGATGCCGATATGGTCAATGCCAGCTACTTTGCGGATATGATCAACGTGATCAGCTACTAAACCGATGGGAACCGTAGGAACGGGGTGGGCCTGTCTCCAGGTATCCATTCCGGTACGGACAGCGTCCATACTTTCGGGATAGAGTTCGGTCAATCGAGCCTTCTCGGCCTGTTCATCCGCTTTGTAGAGTAGCATTTCATTCGATACAAACATGGTCACAAAGGTGACCATGACCAGGCCATCGTTCTTATTGATCCGCTTGAGCACATCATCGGGGACGTTTCGAGGATAATCACATACCGCCCGGGCGGAGGAGTGGGAAAAGATGACTGGCGCCCTGGTGACATCGAGGGCATCATGCATGGTCTTCGGTGAAGTGTGGGACAGGTCCACGAGCATGCCCAGGCGATTCATTTCTCTGATGACTTCCCGACCGAACTGGGTCAGTCCATCATGTATCGGGGGGACAGTAGCCGCGTCAGCCCAATCGTTGTTTTCCCAGTGGGTGATGGTCATACAGCGGGCACCGGTGGCGTAGAACTGTCTCAGAATGGCCAGGGAATTGTTGATGCAATGTCCGCCTTCGACACCGATGAGGGAGGCGATCTTGCCATTCTGGTGGATCCGGACGATATCATCGGCAGTGAAGGCCATTTCCAGATCATCCGGATACCGACTCGCAAGACGCTGGACGAGATCGATCTGCTCGAAGGTCATCTGGAGTGCGTCGGTGCCCTGATCTTCCTGGGGAACCCAAACGGACCAGAACTGGCCGCCGACATGTCCAGCGCGCAGGCGGGGGATATCGGTGTGCATGGGATCATCGAGGATGCGGGTATCCTTGTCGAAGGGGAGGGTGTCGAGATGGTTCCGGGTGAGCTTGCGGATCTGCCAGGGGGCATCGTTATGGCCATCGATCAGAGGGACCTCCCGCAGCAGCTGGTGTACCTGGGTCAAGACAGCTTCATCGGGACTGCCGTTAGGTGAGTCGGGTAGGTTGGCATTCAACGGGCTGGCAGCGAACAAGCCGATTGTTATGACCAGGATGAACGTGGGACGCATTCTGATATTCCTTATTAGTACGTGGTTATTGTGGTGGCCGATTCTTTCATCGAGAGCATAATTCCAAACCGAAAATTATTGAATCCACACGATCTCGGAGAGTTCGCTCTCATTCCAGGCAGCATCCAGGGCGGAGATAGCCAGGCAACGAGCTTGCTTCAATTGGCTGGCCTGAAAGGTCCATTCGAGCCGGGGGCTGGTGGTCAC
>CP070656.1:993816-996630 GCA_020355065.1 Fidelibacterota bacterium
GGTGCAATTCCGGACGATCAGTGAATCCAGCACGCGGGCGATCCTGGCTCCGGTTGCCGGATCATCGTATTTCTCCGTTTCGACCATCCGGATTGCTTCATCACCAATGTTGGTAAAAGTGCAGTTCTCGATCCGCACCGTACCTGCCCGCACCACCGGACGTGGTTCCGGCAAATTCTCATCCGGCCTCAGAAAATAAACGGCACGGCCTTGACCATCCAGCCCTGAAAGAATCTTATTGGGGTACATATTCCGGAAATCACAGTTCTTTACGGTGATATCGGTCCCATCCCTGGCGATGATCACGGTTTGATCATCGGGTGGTCCGCCAGCATCGTGTCCAAAGCGAATGGCATACTTCATGCCATGAGTCCGGGCATGGCCACCATCAAAGATCACACCTTCAACCGTGAAGTCGTCAAATACACGAAAGATCTCATCCACGCCGGAATCGGGATCGCTGTGGGTGAAAATAGGCTTCTCCGCCAATCCCGGCTTGGCGATGATGGTCAGAGGTTCCAATATTGCCATGTAGAAGGTATCGGTCGTGGTATAGACACCTCCGCTCGTTATCAGGATCAGGGTATCGATATTTGCATTAAAAGCAAAGTTCAGAGCCAGTTTGAAATCGAAGTCCGCCTCGATCTCCTGGCTGCTGGCTGACATGACGGAAACCAGGCCGAATACGCCTAGGCCGAGGGCTATTATTCTATTAACAGGTTTCATGCTTCTCTCCTCCATCATAATCTCGATTCTTGAATGACAACAGGCCGGGACAAGACCAGGTAGCACATTGCTACAGATTTATATTTCTCAGAAGCGATAGATATACTCCACGGTCAAGCGATTGACCAACTCCGATACATAGTTCGTGCTACTGTAGTACGAGTCATAGTACTTCAGCTGTAGCAAATTATAAGCAATATCGACCTGCCCCAGCCAGCCCAGCCGGAAACTGGCTCCTATGTTATACAAGTTCGCCGCCGGGCCTCGGGTCTTGAAGGCCGCTCCATCAGTAACAAACTCCTGTGTAACGTACTGGTAACCACCCCGCAGTGCGAGGAACGTGGCTGCTCGGTACTCGATTCCAACCCTGAGACTGTAGCTGTCAATCCACGGCCGGTGAGTGGTATCCTGCGAGGCCAGCTCGAACGTGGCCTGGCTGTATGGGATGCTCTCCAGATCGAGAGCGAAAGTGTATT
Organism: Fidelibacterota bacterium; assembly: GCA_020355065.1. Classification (GTDB taxonomy): domain Bacteria; phylum Fidelibacterota; class Marinisomatia; order SCGC-AAA003-L08; family TS1B11. Next base: position 995,019 of record CP070656.1, read on the forward strand.
GTTCCGCCGGCGTGAAACGTAGCCCTAGTGTAAAGGTGGGCGGCAGCTTCAACTGATCAGTCCCCGAATTCTTGGTGTGAATCACGTCACCAGTGTCCAACACAGCGGTTTCATATGTCCACGACCTACTCACGGTAGTGGGCAGCGTCATGCTGAAACCAAGATCGAAGTTGGTGAAACTGAACAGGGCTCCTGCGCTCAATTCCACCGCGCTGAAAGTCGAGGTCCCTGATATCTCGGTATCCAGGGTATCGTACGAGAAACTGAATTGGTTGTCATCATAGATATCGAAGACTCCGACCTTGCTCAGCGTCTGCAGGTCCTCCGTCTCTCCCGATAGCAGGGCCAACCGGAGGCCGATCTGTATCCGGTCACTCAAGGCCAGGGCCAGGGCACCCCGTAGCGTCTGGATGTCGCCGGAGCGTTGGCGCAGGAAGCGGTGCCAGTGCACAACGCCGGTATCGCTTTCCACCCGCACAAGAACTTCATATTCCATGGAACCGATATGGGGAGAGAGGTATGTATCGTTACGGTCATAATCGAGCATCCCGGACTGCCGCTGGTAGGCCAGGGCCAGAATGAGCGGGCGCCGGGCGATCTTCAGCGGAACCGCGGCGGTCAGGCTGTTCAATCCACTGTCCGTCATCCTGTTCTGCCAATCTGCGGCTTCCTTGCTGAACGGCTCCAGACCCAACTCCGGTTCCCCTACCACGTAATTGGTATCCTGGGCCAGCTCGTCATCTAGTATCCCATTGTTGGCCGGATCGGGGATGTACAGCCCCTCGAGGTAAAAGGGCAGGGTCACCAGGTAGCGGTTGGGCCTGTAGGCCTGATTTTCCCGCCAGAGGGCGGCATAATCGTGACCAGCCACCGACACGCTGAGCTGCTCGATACCCGCGAGACCCGCCGGGTTCCAGAAAATGGAGTTCAGATCACCCCCCATAGCCGTGAATGCGCCACCCATAGCCAGGGCCTTCGCACCACTACGCTCCAGATGTGCCAGACCCTGGAAGGCGAGATTATCCCCCCGGTGCTGAGCAAGCAGCTGCGTCGTCAGCAACAGAATGCATGCAAGTGTTCCGGTGAATCCGGAACGGTGTTCTCTGGCCCTGGGTAGCATGCTCACGTCAATAGTCCTATCCGCCACCCCTAATCAAGCGAGGCTCCGATGGTGAACCGGTGCACCGCATCCAGGTATTTCCCGTAATCGTTGAACGAATAGTCGACGCTGATACCGCGCAACCGCAGCCCGGCGCCCAGACAGAGACCGGCCGTATCGTAATTCAGCTTATAACCCCCACGGATGAAAACGAGCTCGCCGAAGCTATACTCCAGACCCATGTTGTACTGCTGGTCAAAATCCCGGGGATGGACCAGGTCGAACGCCACCAGCAGCGACTGGGAGGGGGATGATATCAGCAGGCTATTCTGCGGTGCGATCAGATAGCCGGCGATCCCCAAGTTGAACGTTTGCGGTAGGGGGAAATTCTCATCGATATACTCCACCTCAGGACCGAAGTGGCGCACGGCGGCGGCGATCCGCAGCGAACGGTAGCCTGTCCAGTACAGGATACCGGCATCGAACATGAGCGTGGATGTGCTCTTGGCAACC
>CP070656.1:996730-1000592 GCA_020355065.1 Fidelibacterota bacterium
AGGCTCCAGATGACAGCACCGAGAGTGATGAGTATGACAACGGCCAGCCAGTTGGCGGTAGCACCGGTATTCTGCACCCAGCGGCCGGTACGCAGCCCGATGATGTTCAGTCCCAAGGCCAGCCAGAGCACGCAGATGGAAAAGATGACCTGGTAGAGGGAGTTATCGGCCAGTCCGGCATGCTGCCGCCCGATGATGAATACGGCGTTGCCGGCCATGAAGACAATGAGCGAAGGATAATAGATGAGGTTGTTCACCCAGTAAGCCCAGCCGCAGATGAAACCATGGAGTGGTCCGAAGGCCTCCTTGGTCCAGACGTAAATACCGCCCTCTTCCGGCAGGCGGGAGGAGAGTTCCAAGACGGCCAGTCCCTGGGGTATGAAAAAGAGCAGGACCGCCAGCAGCCAGAGTATGATGGAGGGAGGCCCGATATTGGCGGCCGTGAGTAGCCAACGCAGTCCGATAATGGCAACGACGTGGAGCAGTACCAGGTCTCGGAGACCCATCACGCGGGGCAGGGAAGTCGGTTGATTCACGTCAGTTCCTTCCGGGTTGGAGGCCGATGGTAGGGAGCACGGGCATCATCTCATATTCCGAGGGAATCACTGCTCCGTAGTAAGGGGGATGAAGTGTGTAAGGGCGTGCGCGTAGTACTGCAGGATGGCATGCTCTTCAGGTGCGATCCGGAACAGGTTGCCTTCCTCAAGTACGATATGCCTGAGGGTCAGCATGCGCAGGCCCACGGTGATGGCGTAGTCGCGGTCATGCCTGGGTATGTAGACGTGGGCGCCCTGCTGTTCCAGTTCGCTGATGAGGTTTTGGACTCGGGCCTTGATCTCCAGGTCGGAGAAGGCGCGGTTAGGCTGTTCGGCGAACACATAGGCGATGAGTGACACGGGGAGGACGGGAATCATGCGTCCGACGGACTGCATCAGATCGTCGGCCAGGGATTGTATGGTATTGATCCGAGCATCCTCGTCGGCCTGGTGGAGGTCGATTTGATGATCCTGAACATATTGTCGCATGGAGATGGGGGATCCGAAGTTGGCGGCAGCGTAGCCGAAGCGATACCACCCACCGCGCACCATCAGCCAGAGGTTATGAAATATGAAGCGCAGTGTGGTTCGGATGACGAAGGTCCGGGACTTCTTTTCACTGTGGGGATCGGCAGAGAGGAGTAGGGTGCGATCTTCGAGGACGCGGTCGTAGTTGACGGCCACCGGGATGAAGACCAAGTCCCGTTCGCCCGCTGGATCGAAGTTCTCCAGCATGTATTTAAGGAGGCCCAGCTTGGGTTTTCGCAATCGGCCGTCCTTACTAAGCCCGCCTTCCGGGAAGACGGCCTGGACCACGCCCCCCTCGGTAGCCATTTGGACATAGCGGGCCAAGACGCGGCGGTACAGCCAGTTGCCAGAGCCGCGACGCACGAAGAAGGCTCCCAGGGAACGCACCAGCTGCTGAACGGGCCAAGCGCGAGCCCATTCCCCGGCGGCGAAGCTCAACGCCATTCTATTCAAGGCGAGATAAACCACCAGGATATAATCCATGTTGCTGCGATGGTTCATTACAAAGACGACGCTGGCATCAGGATCGATCTGCTGGAGACCCTCTTCATCGGCGAATCCCAGGCGTACGCGATAGAGCAGCTGGGTGATGGATCTGGCCAACCAACTTCCGAAGCGGAAGTACAGGTAAGCGTTGAAGGAGGGGACGATCTCCCGGGCGTAGCGCCGCACTTTCTCCATGGCCACGTTGTTGGGCACGCCTTCTTCCCGACAATAGGCTTCCACGGCGGTGAGCACTTTGGGATCGTAGGTGAGCTGTTCGATAAGAATCCGCCGTCTATTCAGTTTAAAGGCCGGCAGTCGTATATCGAGGCGCTCGTTGAGTTCTTCGATCACGATATTGACCCGCCGCCGAAAGAACCACCGCACACTGGGCAGCAGCAGGCGGGCCAGCAGAACCCAGAAGGCCAAAGCCCCAATCAGGATGACAAGCCAGAGTGGTAGAGTGACGGGATGGGTCACAGCAGAATCACTTTCAGTTCTCGCCAGATCCCTTTAGGAATGATCCCTTATCCAGGAAGTGGATCACCTGGGCAATGACGTCCTTGTTCATCATGATGAAGGTATGGCTGGTGGGCATGATCAGGAAGTCGGCCATACCGGCGACCTTGGTCCGTTCGACGGGAACCACACCATCATTAGGTTGGGGGATCATGGCCGCCAGGATAGGATTGATGGCCCGGGTACCGGCGATAACGCCCAGTTCGAAATCGACGGCTCCCAGCTGCAGGGGCAGGCTATCGGCGCCGGTGCCCATTTGGAGACCGGCAGGACCATTAAGAGTTCTAAAGAAGGGATCATCCCGCATGCGGTCGACCAGTCCGGTTCCCTGATTGGGCGGGCTGAGCATGACGACCCGGCCCAGCTGGGGCAAATCGTGCCTCTTCAGGAAGTAGCGCAGAACGATGCCCCCGATGGAATGGGTTACGAAGTGGATCCTGATATCGGTTGCCGGGCAGCAGGTTGCCAGTGTGTTACCCAGATAATCTTCCGCTAGCCGCTCGATGGGCAGTTCGCGTGAGGGATAGCTGACATTCGTGACCCGGTAGCCGTGTGCAGTGAGGCGTTTCTCCATGCGGTCCATGGACCGGCCGGTGCGCAGCAGTCCGTGCAGGAGAATGACATACTCGCCGCTGGTATCGGTGGTACGAATATCATCGGGTTCCACGGTACAACTTTGCATAACCAGAAGGCAAAGGGAAAGAAAAAAAATTGGGGGTGGATTTCATCTTGCCAGCCTAATCGCGCTATACGGTCCAGGTTCCGCGACCACCCCTCTCAGGGAGTGTTGGTAGGATCCCAGCTCACCCTGAAATTTTCATCACAGGCGTTCAGGCGTGCCATATCGTCGGGTGTGATGTCGAAATCAAACACTGCGGCGTTCTCCCGAATTCGCTGCCGGTCAGCCGATTTCGGGATCACCACCACGTCATGCTGTAGAGCCCAGCGGATCATAATCTGGGCGGGGGTTTGGCCATATTTGTCTGCCAGGGAAGTGATGGTGGGATGATGGAATTTCTGGCAGCGAGTCAAGGGACTGTAGGCCTCCAGCTGGATGGAGTGGGTCCGGCAGAATTCGAGCAGCTCCTGTTGATAGAGGAAGGGACTGAACTCGACCTGGTTCACGGCCGGTACGACGGGTGAATCGGCCAGCAGTTCTTTCAGGTGGTGGATGGTGTAATTGCTGACGCCGACAGCCTGGCAGGTGCCTTCTTCGAGAAGGGTGAGCAGGGCTTTCCAGCTCTGTGCGCGCAGTCCCTCCACCGGCCAGTGGATGAGGTAAAGGTCGACGTACGAGAGTCCCAGCCGGCCGAGACTATCTTCGAAAGCGCGGAGGGTGTTGTCGTAGCCATGGTCGCTGTTCCACAGCTTGGTGGTGACGAAAATCTCTTCCCGGGGTAGGTCACTGTGCTGTATGGCCAGGCCCACATCGCGTTCATTGCCGTAGATCTTGGCCGTGTCGATGTGGCGGTAGCCGGCCTCCAAGGACCATTGGATGGCCTGGCGGGTCTCGTTCCCGGCTGCGGCCAGGTAAACGCCCAATCCCAGAAAGGGCATCTCGATCCCGTTGTTCAAGCGTGCCTTGTCCCAGATGGTTCTATTCATCCGGCTATCCGGTCTACTGCCGCGGTTCCTGACGCTTGAAGAATAGGACATGCTGCGTGGGGAGGATGTTCCTATCCTCCAGCAGTGTAAGCCCCATGGCGGCCATTTCCAGCTGGATCTGGACCCGGGTCATTTTGTGGAGGGGATGTTTCCGGACGCCGGGATCTTCGGCCCGGTATTCCACCAGGACC
>CP070656.1:1000692-1003763 GCA_020355065.1 Fidelibacterota bacterium
GACCACTTCGACATCTACATGGGGGACCATTTTGAGCGGGCAGTAAGCGATCAGTTGGCGTTTTTCAGGAAGCACCTTTGAGTGGTGGTGGGGTGAAAACAGAGGCCGGGACGGCAACCTACGGGAGCGGACTGGTGACACTCTCCTATGAACGCATCCCGTACAGGCCTTTCAAAATCCACGACATGCTGCTGCAAAAGAGCTGAGGGAGAGGATTAGGTCCTTACGAGCGTATGCCCAGCGTCCAAACCGCCGGGGGTGCAGCGGGTGTATGCTCCTCGCTATTCCAGAGCAGATCAGCGCCCGGTCTCACACAGTCTGATTCTTTGGTTTGCTGCCGGGCAACAAGATATCAATTGGCATCCCCCTCCGTTACGTGGCGAAATTGAAGTAGCACTTTTTCCCCGGAATGTGACGAGAGTCCAGTATTGATACGCAAGTATATCATCGCCGTCATCTGCATGCTGACTGCGGTCTCGGCCCGGGTTGGCTTGGACCGGTCCGTGGCGGCCGTGCGATTCGCCCGGTCACCGGTGATGGATGGCCTCATCTCAGAGGATGTATGGGATGCGGCCACACCGCTGGAGGATTTTATCCAGTATCAGCCTCAGCACGGACAACCTTCCCGCCTGCGTACCACAGCCTATATCGGGTACAGTCAGGACACCCTATTCGTCGCTTTTGTCTGTTTTGATCCTGAGCCTGACCGGATCGCATCCGCCCGCACCAAGCGCGACAGCGATCTGTGGGACGATGACGCGGTGGTGGTGATGCTGGACACATTCGATGATGACCGTACCTGCACCGTGTTTGCCACCAATTCCATTGATACCCAGTGGGATTTCCGGGTTGCGGATAATGGCCGGACGTCCGATGACAGCTGGGATGCCAGCTGGTCTTCGGCAGCCATCCGGACCGCTGAGGGCTGGTCGGTTGAATTCGCCATCCCGTTCAGCAGCATCAGGTTTCAAGCCGGTGAGGATGCGACCTGGGGCCTGAACCTGGGGCGGTCATGTCCCCGGCAGCTGGAAGTGAGCTATTGGGTCGGTCCCCTGGAAGGTGAGACCCGAGTATCTCAATTCGGATCACTCACCGGTCTTGACCTGAGCCGTCCCGTCAAGCGCTACGAGTTCATCCCCTATGGTCTGGCTCAAATGTCGGTTGGTGAGCGATCTGAAGGCCGAGTGGGTCTCGACCTACGTTACCGGATAGGGAGCAGCCTCAGCCTCGAGATGACCGTGAATCCCGATTTTGCCACCATCGAGGCCGATGTGGCGAGGATCAATCTGACCCGTTTCGAGCAGGATTACCCTGAGAAACGGCCTTTTTTCCTGGAGGGGGCGGAGTTTTTCGATCAGCGCGTGCGGCAGTTCTATTCCCGGCGGATCGGCGAGATCCCCTGGGGTGCGAAACTAGTCGGGAAGCTTGGATCCTTCGATCTCGCTGTCCTGACGGCCCGTTCACGTCCTCTGGATCAGGATTCGGTCAAGGCAGACGCCGGATATACCATCGTGCGTGCCGTGCGGAGTCTGTTCGGTCCCTCCAGCATCGGTTTCCTAGCGGCAGACCGCGCCTGGCGGAACGAGCATCAGGGATCGCTGGGTTTCGACGGCACCTTTTTCTTCACAGAGACCTTAGGGATGACCGCCCAGTTGGTGCGCGCGCATGGTCCGCGAAATGATGGTGCCCTGACGTGGTTTGTCCGGCCTGCGTTTGACAACGCCACCTCCCACTTCCATCTACGTTATTCCCACTGGGAAACCGGGTTGATGGACAACCTGAACGCGGCCGGTTTTATTCGTGACGATGACCGGAGGGAATTCGATACCAACCTGTCACACACCTTCTGGATCAAGGAGCGGGCGGTGGAGAGCATCGAGACGGATGTGAACTACAAGCGCTACTGGAGCCAGGCGGGGGCATTGAGGAGCTGGGAATTGCGAAGCGACCTCGATGTGGTCTTCGCCAATAAGTGGGTCGTGGAATTCTCGCACAACGAAGAGCTGGAGCGCTACGAGAAAGATTTTCTAAACCGGGAAACCAGTGTGGATGTGGGTTATGATAACCGCGCCGGTCGCTCAGCCGAGTTTTCCTATGGCTTCGGACGCAATTATGACAGCGCTTTGAGACTGCTGGGTGGGGAGGTATCCTACAAGCTCACGAGCGCTTGGACGGCCCGGTACGCTCTCACCCGACTTAGGTTGGATCCCGAACCGGAGGACCCCGAGGACAGCAGCACCTGGATCCACGTGGTGCGATCCGACTTCTATTTCAACAAGGATCTGTACCTGAAGCTATTCTATCAGACCAATTCTGTCATAAAGCGTGAGAATGCCCAGGTAGTGCTCGTATGGCGGTTCCTGCCGCCGTTCGGTTCCGTGCAGGTCGCCTATCAGAGAGGTTCGTCCCGTATTGGAACGACCGCCGACCAAGGACCATCGCTGTTCACCAAGCTGTCGTGGGTTCTGTAGGGATATAGACGGCAGAATCCGCCAGATCAAAGTCTATCTGATGGCGCTACTGAGGTAGAAGGAACGGTGTTACACTGACATTCAAGGAGCAGCAGCCAGCCCGTAGGTCATACTTCGACAGGCTCAGCATGACTTCATATTTGAAGCCCCCGCCATGCGGGGCTTTTGGGTATACTCCGGGTGGATTCGGGTGTCCTGCGTAAGCACCTGATTATTCACGACCCGCCTTACAAATCAAGGCAGGAGCTCATCCAGCAGCGCCTTCAGTCTCAGTTGCTGCCCATGGTACAGGGCCGCGTTTTGCGCGTAGGATAGTTTGGCCCGTTCTTCGTTGTCCTGGCTTTGAATCACAAACACGAGATCACCGCGTCCCTGTTCGTAGCGTTTGAGCTCTTCCGCGGTCTTGAGGCGGGCCGACTCGATCTGCTGCTCGTTGAGTGCCAGCACCCGCTCCATGCCCTCGATCTGGATCAGCAGGTTGCGCAGGCCGGCTTCGAGGCTCAGGGTCACATCGGCGGTCTCCAGGTCGTGATGGTGGACCTGCAGGCGGCCTTTTTCCGCGTTGGCCCGCGCGGTCCGGTTACCCAGGGGGTAATTGAA
>CP070656.1:1003863-1006720 GCA_020355065.1 Fidelibacterota bacterium
CGCATCGATGCCGGACGCCGTGAAGTCCACACCCTTGATGTGCTTGAAGTAATCACCGATGTTGGGATTCGTGGAACGGGCCAGCTCCGTGGCCGACATGACGATCGTGGCGGCGGGTGCATCGGTTATCTTCTCCCGCCGGCCCCGGCTGGCGGTGATCACGTACCCCCGCAGCCGGATCGACTCCACCTGCAGGTTCACCTGGAAGGTCAATACCGTGTCCGTACCTGTTGGCACCCGAAACGCCTGTTCGAAGGGCCGGTAACCGATGTAGGTTACCTGCAGCTGATATTCGCCCGCTGGAATGCGGGGAATCAGAAACTCGCCGTTCCCATCGGTGGCCGTACCGGTGAGGTCAGGCAGCCGTCCCCCGGAAAGAATCACGTTGGCCCCCTGCAGGGGTGAGCCGTTCTGAGCATCGCGCACCCGGCCGGTGATGTCCGCTCCGCCGGCCTGACCCTCCAGACCAGCCAGGACCAGGAGCAGGATCAGAAATGCGCGCATGACCTCCCAGGCCGCCGGTGAGCTAAACGCTGGTTCTGTGGATGTTCAAGCGCCTTGATCCGTCCTTGACCGCTAGTCTACTCTGAACCATGTAGTTTGGAAACTGACAATCTCATTCACCGGTATACAGACCGGATTGATTTTATAAGGGAGCTTGCCCCCTGAGGCAACCGCCTGGGGATTGAATTTATGATCGCTGTCATCGGTCAGCAGAGTGGCAAAGGAGATGCCCGTGCTCTGGTCTACTTGTCCCCCATCTGCCCACTGGCCGATCAGCGCAAGCGCTTCCTCCAAGGAACTTACACTGCCGTTGTCCAGTAGGTCGTCGACATGACCACTAATGATCAGTGCATAGTAGGTCAGATAATCACCCCAGGTCGCGAGTTGCCCACCCGTGTCCCTGATGTAGCCGGTGCGAGACAAGGTGCCCTCATCCGCAAAAGCCCGGGTTACAAGTGCGACCGGGAGCTCGGCCGCGCCGTGAATCACCCGGTCGGCTTCATCCCATGTCTCCCCCTCGGCCACCAGCTGGTCGTGCCCCGTACGGTCCACATAGGAAAGCGTGAGGACCTCCCCATCATCCGAGAGCTCCATCTCACCGTCATGGAACTCCGGAAGTACCATGTCGAAGGACCCGGGGCTGATACCGAATATGCCGGTCAGGTAGTCCACCTCGTAATGTCCGGCATCGGAGATTTGGGGGATCACCATCTCGGTCTGGCAGGAGTCAAGGTCCAGCAGCATGGTGGGGTACGTTCCGGTGATGGCATACGTGAGGTCTTCGTTAAAGGTGGCGGTCATGGCAATCTGGAGGACCGCCAGCACGGCGGCGTTGAAGGCCGCGGTGGTATCCAGGATCGTGTCCCCGACCGTGAATATAGTCAATATATGGTCTGCCAGATAGGCCTCGGCTCCCAAAATGGTCACGGCATCTATCCAACTGGCGGTGAGAGTGTAGCTCGTATCAGGATTGGTCCCGGCCGGAGCGGCTATGTCCCGGACCCAGTCTACCTCGAGGCCCATGAGCTGCCAGGTCCCCACCATGGTCCCGCTGTGATTATCTTCGTCGGCCTGGTCACACCCGGTTATCATGAGCATGAGAGCCAGAGGTACCGACCATAGGCGCAAAGGGGGATACTGCATTGTCTACTCCTAGGTATCCGTCGAGAGGTCTCGACCCGTGTTGAAAAAGGTATAGTACCGGGTGTAGGGTTACAACGATTATTTTGCTGTTGCCATACCGTAGAGTACTGCGGACCGTCAGCCCCGGCTGAATTCGGATGGGGTCTCCCTAGACAATCCCGGGATCTGGAACCGGGATTGTCTAGGGGGCAATCCTTGCGGCGAAACTAGCGCCGTTTGTTGAGCCAGCGCATGAATGTGAGAATGAGTATGATCACCCCCAGCGACATGGGCAGGGTGACCTGCAGCAGGTGCTGCCCGAGATATTGGAATGCTTCTCCCACGACGTGTACCCTCCTGTTATTCTGTGGTCGCGGTCAAACCGTCTGCGGCCAGTTCAGCGATGTCCCTTATCTGTATGCTTTCTTCCTTCCCGCGCACCTTAACGGCATCATCCAGCATGATCATGCAGAATGAGCAGGCGGTGGCAAGGGTATCTGCCCCCGTTTCCAGCGCCTGATCGAATCGTTCCAGGTTGATCCGCTTCCCCTCTGTGATGTCGTACCACATATTGCCGCCCCCGGCTCCACAGCAGAAGCTCTGAGCACCGGCCTGGCTCATCTCAACCAGTCCGTCCTGTTTACCGGATACGCGCCGGAGAACCTCCCTCGGCGGCTGGTAGATGCGATGGTGGCGGCCCAGGTAGCAGGGATCGTGGTACGTCGCCCTAACTGTTCTGTTTCCATTGAGCTTGAGTCGGCCTTGATCGAGAAGCTCCTGGATATAGACGGAGTGGTGTGTCACTTCCCAGGTGGCCCCCAACTGGCGATAGTCAAATCCCAGGGTCTGGAAGCAGTGCGGGCACGCGGTAATGATTCGATTGAAACGGTACTTTGCCAGAGTAGCCATGTTCTGTTGGGCCAGGGTTTCATACAGGTATTCCTCACCCATCCTCCGTGCCGAGTCCCCCGTGCAGTTCTCTTCCTCGCCCAGCACGGCATAATCCACCCCGGCGGCCTGGAAGATAGTCACCATGGCCTTACTGACTTCCTGGTTACGGGGATCATAGGCCCCGGCACAGCCCACCCAGTAGAGCACGTCAACCTCCTGTTTATCAGCCATCAAGGGCACGTCAAGACCGGCATCCATCGCCCATTTGAACCGGTTGGACCGTGGAAAGCCCCAGGGATTGCCCTGTTGACCGGTCTTCTCCAGTGGACCGGTGGCGTCC
>CP070656.1:1006820-1011320 GCA_020355065.1 Fidelibacterota bacterium
ACCTGAATAGCTACCCACTCGGGTCTTGAGAGCAAGGTCAATGAATTCCAACCGCTCATTGCTGTACCGCAGACGCCCTGTGAGTAAATCCCCGGTCAGACGATCAAATCGGGGATTGCGGGCATTAAGATCTGCTGTATAGACCGGATCCCCGGCTGGACCCTGCGCAGTAAACGTACCTAATAGGGCACCATGGGTTTCGAACCTCCATGGTAGATGCGGTTGGAGATCATGGAATTGATAAAGGTCGAAAGCACCTCGAAGATCCAGCGAGTCCAAACCTCCTAGCCCGCCAAACCCGGATTCTGATTGAGCATAGGTGAGCACTCCTGTAACAGTGACACGTCCCTTATCATGGCTCAGATCTAATCGCTGCAAGGTTAAATAGTTATCGGTGAGAGTGAATTCGGAACTGAGCGTTGTGTAGGGAATCCTGTCAATCTCTCCGGTAATTGCATCCAATACTCCATCCAGTGCTAGGATACCGTCCCGGCTGCTGATCATGGACCTCCCTGTCACCAACCCCCTGAACCGTGGAGGCTTCCCGAAAAACCTGAGCACCCGCACAAGATCGACCTGATCTGCCTGCACACTCAAATTGAAATTGTCAACGTTGCTCCAATCGCCCGCAATTCCGATGCGGCCACCAGCGATGCTGACGTCAGCCGGAGAGAGGATCACTTCCTCTCCCATTCGGAAAGCCTCAATACGACCACCCGCTAGAATCTCAGTATTACGCCATGCCGTGAGAGTATCCAGTACGATGTGGACAGGATCTGAAAGGGCAATAAATCCCCGCGTATCCAGTTTCTCCAAGCCTCGGTAAAGCCGGAGCGTACTGGCAAATAGGGTGTCACGCTCGAAGATAAATTCCGCCTCACCGCCCTCTAACGGCATACCCCACAGATCCAACTCGCCGGTGGAGGCATATAGCCGTCCGGTAGGTTGGGTCAGTGCACTATCCAGAATAAATTGAATGAACGCTTGGCCTAAGCCGATACGCTGATAGCCGGTGCCATGAAGCATGACAGCACCGGTCAGGGACGGATTCTGCCACGATCCACTTGCCCAGACCTGACCATTGGCCCGCCCTCGTAAGGGAAGCCATCCGATAGAACCTAATAATCCCGCCAAGGTATCTGTCTGGAGATAGACTTCGAGATCCAGTATTTCGCGGGCGGCGTCCACGGATCCCCACAGCTGAATCCCACTCCCTGCATAACGTATGTGGGTGGTATCCGTTATAGTCCAGATCATATCCTTCATCTCCAGCCCACCATGGATACTATGGAACACCCTGTTCTGATACCCTAACTCCTGCAGGGCAAGCGCAAGCTGGAGCGAGTCTATTTGACTGTCCTGCCAACCCAAGCGGATATGCGCATCACCATCCAGGATGAGGGGAGGAACATCTGGAAGAAACTCTGCCAAACGAGTATTTCTGAAAGAGGTCGCTAAATCTAGTTGACCCCGTCCGGGATCAAGACGATCCGCTAAGCCAATCTCACCGCTGATATCAATCCGCTGCTCTCCCCTGGCAAATAGCCCTCGATCAAGATAAAAGACCTCGTCGATTAGCTTGAAGTCAATATTCGTCGCATCCAGAGGAAGATCGCGGGCCGAGCAGCCCAGTGATAAGCTGCCTGTTAATGAATCAAGACTGCCGGCGAGACTCCCCTCCAGAGAACTGCAGCTAAGCCATTCAGGTAAAAGCTCAGGCCGCTGGAATTGCTCGGTCTTCAACCGAATATCCAGCTCTAGCTCCGGCATGAGTTTGATCTGTCCATCCAGTGAAAGCTGATTGCCCAGATAATGCAGGTTGCCTGCCGAGATCGCAAACTGCTGCCCATCGAAGGCAAACTGCCGGCTGGCAAAGCGTAGTGTATCTTCCAGCTCTGGGTGCACTAGGTCAATCCGAGCATCTTCTAAGGAGATATAACCGGTCAAATCTAGGTTGCCGGTAATCCGGAACCAGAAATCCCTGTCTCCCCTAGTCACGGTACCTTCCTCGACACGAAGCTTATGGACAAAAATCCACGGTAGGCGCTCTACTTCGACACGTTCCAGCACCCTCGGAGTATCAACTGCTGACAGTTCCAGATCCAGACTGCGTACTGCCACCTCATTGAAGGATAAATCTCGTCGCAGGAGCCTGAGAAAATCGATGCTCATACTGGCGTCTTCCGCCCGCATCGTAAAGGAGCCGTTCCGGGCCGCAATCGTGATATCACTGAATTTGATAGCACCGAATAAATCACCCACAAAGCCACGGTACGAGACACGTAATCCCATGGGATTAAGGTACTTACGGTTGGCGTATGCCTGGAGATACTTGGTGAACAGTCCGGGGAAAAATACGATAACAGTGAATGCGGCCACCAGCAGCACGACCAGGGCTTTCCCAATTGAACGGACCGTTTTTTTCCACCAAGGCATGGGTCTTAACGCTTTATCATCCTTAACTTACAACATAACGTCATATGATAAAACCAGAACGGGCGATAAACAATCGCCCGTTCTCTCTATCTATCTACGATGTAGGAATGTTACTTTTTATCGTCAACGACCTCAAAATCGGCATCTTCGATCTCTCCATCATCTCCCTTATCTGAGGCCTCAGACGCCGGCTCCTCCGCTGGGTGACCCTCGGTATCCGTCTTTGTCTCAGCATACATCTTGGTGGCCAACTCGGACCAGATCCGATTGACACCATCAATGCCCGCCTGAATATCCTTGGTATTCGAGCCAGAGTTGGCACTCTTGAGCTGTGCCAACTCCTTCTCCAGCTTGGACTTATCGTCATCCGATAGTTTGTCGCCAAACTCGCTGACCTGCTTTTCGGTCTGGTAGATCAACTGGTCGGCCGTATTGTGCAGTTCCACTTCCTCCCGCTTCTTCTTATCCTCCTCATCATGCGCTTGCGCATCACCCCGCATCCGCTCCACTTCTTCTTCCGAAAGCCCGCTTGAGGCTTCTATTCGGATGCTCTGCTCCTTCCCCGTTGCCTTGTCTTTGGCGGCCACATGTAGGATTCCATTGGCATCAATGTCAAAGGTTACCTCGATTTGAGGTACGCCCCTCGGTGCAGGAGGTATACCATCCAGGTGGAATCTCCCGATCGTCTTGTTATCGATGGCCATCGACCGCTCACCCTGGAGAACATGGATTTCAACCGAGGGCTGGTTATCGGACGCGGTAGAAAATATCTGACTCTTTTTGGTTGGGATCGTCGTATTCGCTTCGATCAACCTGGTCATGACCCCACCTAGCGTTTCAATGCCGAGCGAGAGCGGAGTCACGTCCAACAACAGGACATCTTCCACTTCGCCCCCCAACACACCACCTTGAATGGCGGCACCTACCGCAACCACTTCGTCAGGATTAACACCTTTATGGGCTTCCTTGCCGAAAATATCCTGAACAATCTGCTGTACTTTCGGAATCCGGGTACTGCCACCGACCAGGATCACCTCGTCAATGTCAGCCGGTTGCAGACTCGCATCTTTCAAGGCCTGGTAGCACGGTTCCTTAAGCCTATCAAACAGGTCTGTCATCAGGCTCTCAAACTTGGCCCGCGTCAGCTGCATGGTCAGGTGCTTCGGCCCTGACGCATCTGCCGTGATAAACGGCAGGTTCACGTCGGTCTGAATCGCACTGGAAAGCTCCATCTTGGCCTTCTCCGCCCCTTCCTTGAGACGTTGCAGAGCCATGGCATCCTCACGAAGATCTATACCATCACTCTTCTTGAACTCATCGGCCATCCAGTCGATCAAGATCTGATCAATATCATCGCCGCCCAGATGGGTATCACCATTCGTGGACTTAACCTCAAACACACCCTCACCGAGCTCCAGGATGGATATATCAAAGGTCCCACCACCAAAGTCAAAAACCGCGATCTTCTCATCCTTCTTCTTCTCTAGACCATACGCCAGGGCAGCGGCCGTGGGCTCATTGATGATCCGCCGCACATTAAGACCGGCAATCTTGCCGGCATCCTTCGTGGCCTGCCTCTGAGAATCATTGAAATAGGCCGGCACCGTGATGACTGCATCGGTCACCTTGGTACCCAGATACGCTTCCGCGGTCTGCTTAATCTTCTGGAGAATCATCGCGCTGATTTCAGGGGGTGGATAGGTCTTATCCCCGATCTTGACCCGAACCTCTCCATTGGGGCCCTTATCAACTTTAAAGGGCACTTCAGTAATCTCCTGACCCACCTCATCATACATCCGGCCCATGAAGCGTTTTATGGAGTAAACTGTATTCTGGGGATTCGTGACCGCCTGGCGCTTTGCCGGCTGCCCGATAAGACGATCACCATTCTTGGTGAACGCTACCATGGAAGGCGTGGTACGCCCCCCCTCTGCATTCTGAATTACGTTGGGAGTGCCACCCTCCATCACGGCCACGCATGAATTGGTGGTTCCAAGGTCGATACCAATGATTTTGCCCATCTGAATTCTCCTGGTTAATACTCATCTCTTGGGGTACAAGAAT
>CP070656.1:1011420-1024970 GCA_020355065.1 Fidelibacterota bacterium
CGACTGCGCGCGGAGATAAATCGATCGACACCCTGGTATCATCAGTTGATGGTACCGCGCATCATGGGATTTTCGCCGATCTCATTGAGTGGGATGGCAGCAGCCGCTTTAGCGATCATGGTCATAGGGGTAAGTCTGTTTCTCCCAGAATCGGCGCCCTTGCTCGATACGCCTCGAAGCACTGTTCAGAATCCACCCCTTCCGGCCATGACGGGCAATCCATCGGGTCCATCCGGTGCGAGTAATCCTTCCCTGGTCGCTACCCCCACCGACACCATCACCCACCAGTATGACAGTTCCCGCCGGGACTTCTCAAGACAGATGAGGTATGTCAATCAGGGCCAGCGTCCCTGAGAAATAATTCTTATCTGCGTAGAGCTAGATTCTTAACTTTTAAGCCTTAAGGCTACTTTGTGGGCAAGGGATTTTGGTATACCCACCAGGTAGCCGAAATTCAAGTAATGATACCCATGTGAGTGATTATCATAGCAGCGACGCAGCATACTAACCATCAGGATCCGGAGAATTACTTCAGTAATTCGCTGTGGATTGTATTTGATTTACTGACGGAAGCTATCCCCGGGAGCCGCGTTGCTGTCTATTTAAAGGAGTGGAAGGGGGATAAGCTCACGCTACAGGGGGGCAGTTCCACTGAGAAGATCTTCGCCCAGTCGGTATCTACCGCTACTTTCGCCAACTTGAAGAAGGAGGCAGGAGCAGAAGCCCCGATATTCTTGGTTACCGATCGGGACAGGATCAAGAGTCTGGTGACTTCGCGTACAGAGCGCAATGCGGCCTTGCTGTTCCAACCGCTACTTCTAGACGAAGACCTGGCCGGTTTACTGGCAGTAATCATAGACAACGAGCAGGAGGATAGTGAACGCGTCCGCAGGTCCGTACAGGTAGCGGCGAACCTGCTGGAGAACAACTTGATATTAAAGTCTGAGTTGGAAGTCAAGGATGCCAAGAATGCGTTCCTTTCGGATCTGGTTTACCGGGCAGGTTCGCTCGATATTTCCTCGACTTCGGAAGCTCTAATCGCGACTTTAGTCCGATTGATCAGGGGTGTATTGACCTTCGATCAGCTCACTATTTCCATGCGATTGCCAGAGGATCAGGAGAGACTGCGAATCGAATGGGTGGAAGGATCGGAGGGGAGACTGGGGACCGGCTTTATATTTGATGCAGCCGATGTCGTTCACGGAGAGGTGTACAAGCAAGGGCAGGCCATGAATTTTGGACGACTGGGGAAGTCCGGCTATCAAGGGCGATTCGAACCTGGTGATCTTAAGAAAGCAAAGCTGAGTTCATTCCTGGGTATCCCCCTGATGGAAGCAGGCATTCCCAAGGGTACGGTTGCCCTGGAGAGTAGCGCAAAGGATCATTTTACGTCTCAAGATCAGGAGTTGTTGAAGGCTATTGTACAAGTGTATGGGACGGCTCTGTGCTGGGCTCAAAGATACCAGGAAGTTCATGCCATGGCGACGGTGGATGGTTTAACCCAGCTGCTCAACCACCGGTCATTCATGGAGCGTTTTGAGGAGGAACTGGAGCGGGCGTCCCGGTACGGTGAGACGATGACCTTTCTTATGCTGGACCTGGATCATTTCAAGCAGGTCAACGATACCTATGGCCACCTGTACGGGGACTATATGCTGTGGCAAGTGGCTCAATTGCTACGTGCCAGCATCCGTAAGGCGGATATCGCCGGCCGATACGGAGGTGAGGAGTTTGGTGTGATTATCATTAACGCCAGCAAGAGCGACAGTCTAACGACCGCAGAGCGGATCAGGAATTCGATTGCGGAGTACCAGTTTGAGAATGATGGTATTCAGAGCCGGATCTCGGTGAGTATTGGTATGTCTGAGTATCCTGCGGATGGGGGCGATATCAACACGCTGATCGAGCGGGCTGACCTGGCGATGTACGCCGTGAAGCGCCGCGGCGGGAATGAGGTCATCGTTTACACCGAGGAGATAGAACAAGCAGAAGAGAAACAGGAGTAATTATGTCGAAAGGACAGACCTCATTTGCAGAGAAGGCGAGGAAGGCCGCACAGCGCAAGAGCGATATGCGCCATGTGCGGGTCGTGAAGAGTGTAGAGAATCCCGCGACGGGTGCGATCCGGTTTTCTGACCGTATGGTAGCGGTTCCCAGCGATGTGGATATAGACGAGTTTTTGAAGGAAACCGAAGCCCAAGAGAGTTAGGGAGAGCCCGACGCTCATCCGATCCGGATGGGGTACCGGCTGTTTGAGGTCTATATAGCAGCCGGTTTTTTACGGGTTGACCTACACCGTGTCCTATTGAAGTGGAAGCTGAGCCGCGGGGGCAGTTCCCCGCCGGATCCAGGTATTGTGCTGGAGGCTACAAGAGCAATAGCTGGTCAAGACAATCCCGGCCGATGTAATTTACGCCACTTTACCAACTCACAGGAACGATTGAAAGAACAAGGAAGCCTGTATGCCGGACCGCCATTTATTCACGTCTGAGTCAGTTACGGAGGGCCACCCAGATAAGGTTTGCGATCAGATATCGGATGCCATTCTCGATGGGATCCTAAGGGATGATCCTAACGGACGAGTGGCGTGCGAAACCCTGGCCACAACCGGTTTGATACTGGTGTCCGGTGAGATATCCACTTCTACGTATGTCGATATACCGAGTCTCGTCCGGAAGACGCTGGCAGATATCGGTTATACGCGTGCCTCGTATGGTATCAGTGCCACGAAGGCGGCGGTATTAACAAGTATCGATGAGCAGAGCCCGGAGATCGCCCAAGGTGTGGACGAGTCTGAGGATCACGAGCAGGGAGCGGGCGACCAGGGCCTCATGTTCGGGTTTGCCTGTGATGAGACGCCGGAGCTGATGCCGGTCCCGATCCAATTGGCTCATGGCCTGACGAAGCGGCTGGCCGAGTTGAGGAAGAGTGAGGAATTGCCTTGGCTCCGGCCGGATGGCAAGACGCAAGTCACAGTGGAGTATGAGGGTGACCGTCCGGTGAAAGTAAAGAAGGTGGTGGTGGCTACGCAGCACGATGATTTAAGTGACGCCTATCCCGACGTGAGTATGGAGCATCAGTTCATCACCCGCGAGGTAGTTGAGCACGTTGTCCTGCCGGTTCTGGTGAAGAGCGGGCTGGATTTTGAGGAGCACTTTATCGTGAACGGTACGGGCCGTTTCGTGATGGGGGGGCCTCAAGCAGATACCGGTCTGACAGGCCGCAAGATCATTGTCGATACCTATGGCGGGTATGCCCGTCATGGCGGGGGCGCTTTTTCAGGGAAGGATCCCTCGAAGGTGGATCGTTCGGCGGCCTATATGGCAAGATACATAGCGAAGAATATTGTCGGGGCGCAGCTGGCCCGGCGCTGTGAAGTGCAGTTGGCCTACAGTATTGGTGTGGCTGATCCTTTATCGGTCAGTGTGGATACGCTGGGAACCGGCCAGCTGGAAGATGAGCAAATCAGGGAGATCATCCTTAAGGAATTTCCTCTCAGGCCACGGGAGATCATCCGGCATCTAGACCTCTTACGTCCGATCTACCAGAAGACGGCCGCTTACGGTCACTTCGGGCGGGAGGATGAGGATTTCACCTGGGAGCTTCTGGATAAAGCAGAAGCCCTGGCCAGTTATATGAAGTAGAATACGCGGTCATCCCGGAACATCCGGACATATCTGAGGAGAACCGGGATTGCCCGCAGGGGTACGAAAATATTTGGATTGCCTATAATCCTTCCTAGATTCCCCCAATTCTAAGCGGGCCATCCGTATGCGACGATACATCCTGGCAAGAGATCCACGAGGTCATGCACCTGGAGGCAGGTGTTACGCGGTTCTGAGGAGCTTGATACCCACCGCGGCTCTAGCGGTCCTGATCATGACCGGGGCCTGCGAGATTCAGGTTCTAGAGCCATGGGACCCTCCGCGCTGGGGCGTTTCGCTCACCCTTCCGCTCATCAATACCACCTACGAGCTGGGGGGACTGGTCAACGATTCCACCATTTTTCAGGATACGACCAGCAATGAGATCCAGATCGAGTTTTCGGGGGAGTTGGACACCACCTCCATCTCACCGACCTTCCTGGAGGTGATTTTACCCCCCTCGGCCTCACCGGATCCCATCAGTGAGATCGTCAACACACCTGACGCGGGAGATTTCTTTTCGGCAGTGGAAGAATCCATCACGGTGACCATATCCCTGGACTCTCTGCTGCGATCCACGGGGCAGCCGGAATTTCAGGACGTCGCCTTCCCGAGTGGGATACCCGTGGTGGTGCCTCAGGTTATCTGGAACAATTTCCTAGCGGACACCACGATCGAGCAGCAGGAAGGACCGTATGAGTTGATCGATACCACGGCTTTGACGGAGGACAATCCCTTCATCAAGCGAATCCGGTACTTGCAGCTGTCGAGTACACCGGGTGAGAGTGAGTTCGCCACCTCGGTAGTGAACACAGATTTTCCCACCAGTGTGGATTCAATTCACCTGGATCTTTCGTCAGGTCCCTTGTCGGTCAGCCACGAGACCGCCAGTTTGACGGCGGGTAACACTTTTGCGGAGACAACAGACCTGGCATCAGAGCGCCTGGGCAGTGATCTGACCATGGGCTTTGGCATGCGGCTGCCGACGGCTGCTTCGGACATTGTCATTCCGGCCGGGGATACCCCCCGCCTGGATTTCACGATTCGTCTGAGTGTGGGTGGGGTGGACAGTCTGGCCATCACGACGGCCAGGGTGCCGCTGGTGGAGGATCCGCTGGAGCCGCTGCCGCTCCCGACTGACATTCAGATCAAAGAGGGTGTACTGCGTGACACCACTTCTTCGGAGGTGAATTATATTTCGGTTGCCGATCTGAGCAATACGCTTCCGTTCGACATATACTTTCAACTGACGTTCCCCAATTTTGATTCGCCCACGGCAGGTGTGGACAGTTTGGACCTGGGGCCATATACCCTGGTGGACGGGGAGGCACCCATCGATCAGACGGTTTCCCTGGCGGGTTATTCCTTCCGCAATCCGGCGGGTGACGAGCCGGTCGAGGCCTTCGAATACGAGATCACAGCAGAAGTGCTGGAGAAGGATATCGTTCTGCCCCTGGACGGTTCGGCCCTGGGTGCCTTCCAGGCCAGCTTCAGTGTGGGGGATCTGTATTTTGCCAGCATCACGGGGAATTTTGAGGTATCCTTCCCGACCGTGCCGACCACCATTGATGAAATCCCCACCGGATTCGAAGGTTTTCAGTTTGACCGTCTGACCCTGCAAATGGCCTTGCACAACGAAATCGACTTACCGGTAGAGCTGGATATTGAGCTGGTGGGTGTGAACGATCGAGTGGGTACGGCGCGGGTGCCGATCAACGCTCCCATTAATTATCCCAGCGCTTCGGTCGAGAATGGGGACACGGCTCATACGCTCATCATACTGGGCAAGAACTACGTCCGGACGTATTGGCTTCCCGAGGGGTCCACCGATACCAGCGACGCCATATTTACCAGCATCGATCCCAATCCGGAGGAGTCGATCGTGGACGTTTTGAACCTGGCGCCGGATACGATTGAGGTGAGTGGATCGGCCATTATCGAGGGCGAAGGAACGGTAGCGGCGGGGAAAGGAGTCTGGGGAGAATTCGACCTGGTGGCTCCCTTCGCCTTTGTCCTGCCCCAGGATATATCTTTCATTCCCGTGGATTATACCCCGTGGTCTCCGATGGCAGAGGACACGCGGGCGCAAATAGAGACGGCCCTGCTGTCGGCCAGCCTGACCGCCAGCGTGGAAAACAACTTTCCGATTGGCGGCAAGATTTCGATGTTGGCCTCAGATACCACGCTGTTCACGCTGGCGCTGGACAAGTTGGATGACATTGCCTACGGCATACCGGACACCACCATCAGGAATGGTGACACCACCATTTACGACAACATCGACAGCGTCCTGGCCCTCGACGGTATCACGGGTGTGTCGCACATCGTATTCTATCCAGACCAAGCAACGGCCAGTGCGACGGATCCCCGGGAGACCCGGGCTCGCCGGGTCGACTTCTATACCGGTGTGGGTGATACCCTTCCGGCTTTCTGGATCGGTCGTCTGTTCGAGATACCGATCCCCCGTCCGGCGGCCGTGGATGCCTTGGGGCACCTGGTAACCCCGAGAGACACGACCCGGATCATTACGTTGGGTGCCGAGCGGGTGTCCTGGCTGGCATCAGACCAGGAATTATATCTGAAGCCGTTCTTCACCTTCTTTGGCGCCGTGGGACCCCGGACGATTCAAACCACGAATTCCATTGATATGGCGATTTTCATAACCTTCAATCTGGCCAGCGGTATTTTTGAGGAGGAAGAGGAGCCGGATACTTCGGACCTCCGATTTATATCGATACCCAACATGGTGCTGTACCGCGATTCCACAGTGAGCGTGGATTTGGACACGGTCCTAGTTCTGCCCTCCGGCGTCGAGATGGGGGATCTGGAGGTAAGTGCATCGAGCAGTTTCACGAGTATAGCCAAGGTGACGATACGTACGATCAGGGGGGAAGAGGGGATCCGGAAGATCCTGCAGATCACGGCTGCCGGACTGGGGACGGCGAAGATCACAGTATCGGCCGATGATGATCCCAACGATGAGATCAATCCGGCGAAGACCTCGTTCCTAGTGACTGTAAGGGATCCTGAGGTGGAGGAGATGCGCTCCCGGCCAGAGATGGAGATACGGATGAGGGGAGGGCTGCGGTGATGCCAGGGAGCCGGGTTCGCGGTGGTATAGTAGTCCTGGTGGTTGGCACGGTGTGGCTCTGGGGCCAATCACATATACCGGACGCGCGTTCCCTTGGATTGGCGGGTGCGGTCACGACTCTGGCGGAGGGCATTCATGCCGTGGGGTACAATCCGGCGAATCTGGCGTATTCGACGAAAGATTACTACATGAACCTGGGCGGCTTTGCCTACACCCTGGAGAACAACCTGCTTTCGATTGAGAGTTACAATGAGTTCAACGGGGCCGACTTTGTTGATACGCTGTCGGCCGACTATGTGAACAAGGGAGAGTGGTTGGCGGGACTGCCTGATGACGGTTTACGACTGCGGACCATTCTCCATTTTCCGGTGCCGGGCATCAACTGGTCGCGGGGGATCACGGCGTTCTCGAGTGAGGTGGTTGTTTTTGGTGATCTGGGTCTGCCGAAGGGGCTGTTTGATCTCATGATGGCGGGCAATACCATCGGTGATAGTCTGGATCTGGACCTTAATGAGGAGTTGCAGGGTGCGGTGGAGTGGAGTTTCAGTTTTGCAGTGCCCACGGGTGGCGCGGCTTTCGGATTTACACTCAAGTATCTGCAGGGTTTATTTCACCTGGGTGTCGACCAGGATTCGAGTTCGGGGTATTTCCTAACCGATACGACCGGATTCGAGGGTGAGGGGCGGTATTTAATCCGTCAGGCGATTGGAGGGAGCGGTTTTGGTCTGGATATCGGTTTTGCCACGGAAGAGATAGACGGCTACCGGTTTGGCATCTCGCTGATCAATGCACTGGGCCGCGTCCGCTGGCACGGACCCTCACTGACCAAGGACCTTCTGGGGGGTATAATCGAAGGCCTGATGCCGTGGCGGGAGAACGAGTATTTCCTGTACACCTACCAGGTGAAGGAGATCACGGCTTTCGATTATCTGCAGGGGGATCCTCCGGATAGTTTATTCCAGAATGAAAGTTATACGGTCATAGAGACCGATACTGGACTCGTACGCTCGAAGAAGCTCACGAGTGCGGAGCTGGAGGACATAAATCTCAAGCCATTCGTGACAGACTATCCAACCCTCTTTCGCATGGGTGTTTCCAAGCGTATTGAGGAGTTTGGGCTGGTATCGGTGGATCTGATTACCGGATTTGGAGATTATCTCTGGGCGAGCCGGGGATGGCAGCTCTTGGTGGGGGCGGAGATCCTGAGTGCGCCCAGTTTCCCCTTACGCATGGGGCTGCGCTATGGCGGGGCGGATAGGACCCAGCTGTCGATTGGATTCGGGATCCATAAAGGGCCTCTTCAATTCGATATGGGCATGAGTTTGCATAACGGGATCTGGCTACACACCACCAAGGGATTCAGTCTAGCCCTAGGCCTGACCCTGGTTCGATGAGGAAGCAGTCGTCGACATCCCCCGGTTGAGGTGTGTGCAGCGGTGGTGTATTAGCTCCGCTGTCGCTTAAGCAGAATAAATCCCAGTACAAGAAAGACGATGTTGGGCAGCCAAACCGATGGGAGGGGGTCCAGAACTCCCTTAAAGCCCAGCGACTGCCCCAGCTTAATCGCCACGTAATATCCGAAGATCACGAAGATACTCATCCCGGCCCCGAACGCCAGGCTGGACCGGGGGCGACCGATACTCAAGGGCAGTCCGAACAGGACCATGATGAAGCTGGTCATGGAGAAGGCCACTTTGAAGTGCATGTTGACTTCCCAGCGTGTCGGATCGATCCCATTTCGAATCAGTTGGGCCACGAAGTCTTGGAGCTCGCTGAAGCGCATTTCTTCGGGAGTGACGGACATTTTCATAAGGTCCACAGGTTTAATGGCGAGAGTGATGAGGGTATCCTGTCCCTGAGCGGTGACCTCCATGGTGTCGGTGAGGGAGCTAAACCTTCGAATGCGATAATTGAGTCCCTGCCATTGCTGGGCTTGTTCGTCCCACTTGAGGCTGCCAAAATCCATACGCTGTACCAAGCGTCCGCTCTGATAGCGCTGGATATAGACGCCATGAGCTTGCTGCTCGCGATAGTCGAACCGATCGATGGCGATGTGTTCAGTGGGGGACTGCTGGAGGAAGATGTTCTGTTTCTTGACCTGATGCTTGCGCCGGTAATCGCGTGCCAGATACTCACTTTGAATCTCAGATTTACGACGCATGCCCTCGGAAACCAGCAGGTCATCCCAGAAGAAGGAGGTTACGCTAATAAGGAGTCCGACAAGGAGCAGAGAGGTTCCGATCCGCCGGATACTAAAGCCGGAGGCTTTCATGGCCGTGATCTCGTTACGTTTATTCAGCAGGCCCATGGAGAAGAAAGTGGCCAGGAGTGTGGCCATCGGTAGGGCGATACTGATAAACCAGGGGATGGTATAGAGGTAATAGTTGACGACCGCTTGCCGCGGCATCTGGGCATCGATGAATTTGTCCAGATTTTCGACGACATCCACGACCAGGAAGATGACGACGAAGGCCACCATGGCACCCATGAGAATGCTCAGGAAGCGGGACAGGATATATCGGTCCAGTAGCTTCAGCATAGGTCAAAGGTACACATGCGAGGGGTATAACTTCACGTGTCAAATACGGTTGAGGTCCAGCGGCCCAAGAACAGCATTTTTACCGGTCATGACGAGAGGTGCTTGGCATTCCACCCTCCGGACGGATAAATTGCCGACTATTATGAAGACGCATTGGCTGCTGATCATCCTAATGATGGGGTGTGGTCTTCTATCCGCTGAAGATCATGCCCGGTCTGCCAGCGAGCTGAGCGTGCAGGTGCCCCCCTATATCCTGAAGAATGTACCCTTTACGGTCACGATCCCATCCCAGCAGGTCGACTCGGTCCGAGTTCTTCTAGAGGGTGGATTGCTCAGCTATGACCAAGTTGAATGGGATGGCGAACAGACGCTGATCCGCGGAGTGAGTGTATCCGCCCTGGGCTCTCAGGAACTGGAGGTTCACACACCCGCAGGTGTGGGTCGAGCCCACACCTATGGGCTGCCTGGATTGGTCAGCATCCTGCCCCCCTTGATGGCCATCGCATTAGCCCTCATCACCAAGCAAGTGCTGCTCTCCCTATTCTGCGGCATCTGGCTGGGGGCCGTGTTCACCCTGGGGGCCTATAATCCGTTCGCCGGCTTCCTACGGACGGTGGACACCTATCTCATCCGGGCTATCACCGATCCCGATCACATGAGCATTGTGCTGTTCACGATGACGCTGGGAGGCATGGTAGGGATTGTGTCCCGTAGTGGGGGGACCCATGGTATCGTCCAGGCGCTGGCCCGGCGGGCCCACAATCGCCGGACGGGGCAGTTGGGCACCTGGCTCATGGGCATGCTGATCTTCTTCGATGATTATTCCAACACACTCCTAGTCGGGAATACGATGCGTCCTTTCACGGACAAGCTGCGGATCAGCCGGGAGAAACTATCCTATCTGGTGGATTCCACGGCCGCTCCGATCACCAGTATCGCTTTGGCTTCGACCTGGATCGGTTTCGAGTTGGGTCTGCTGGACAGCAGCTTCAGTGATCTGGGCATTCGTGATAATGCTTACGTGACCTTTCTGGCGGCCATCCCGTATAGTTTTTACTCCATTATGGCCCTATTAGTGGTCCTGCTGATTGCTTTCACGGGGCGGGATCTGGGGCCGATGCTCACGGCAGAGCGTCGCAGCCTGGGGGAGGGGAAGGTTTTGCGGGACGATGCCAAGCCGCTCCTGGACCAGGAGCTGGCCAACCTCATGCCGCCGGAGGGTGTCAAGAGCCACTGGTATAATGCCATCCTGCCGATCCTAACGATGGTATTGGTGCTGGCCATCGGCCTGTACGTGGATGGCAAGTCGTCGATGGGCCCAGGGGACCATTCCTTACGAGATATCATTGGCGCCGCCGATTCGTTCGTCGTGCTGATCTGGGCTTCGTTCGGTGGGACGATCATGGCCGGTCTTTTAGCAGTGGGAGGCCGGATCCTCTCCATCGGCAATACGATGGACGCGTTCATCGTGGGATTCAGAGCCATGATCGTAGGGATCATCATTCTGACGCTAGCCCGATCCCTGCAGCTGGTCACCAGTGATCTGCATACGGCCGATTACATCTTTCACGTCACCGAGGACATTCTGAATCCCCGTCTGCTTCCGGCGATCACATTTGTGATCGCTGCGCTGATCAGTTTTTCAACGGGTACATCCTTTGGAACCATGGCCATCCTGATTCCATTGGTGATCCCGTTGGCGTACATTGTACCGGCCAGCGCCGGGCTTTCGGAGATGTCGCAGCAGGCGATCTTTTTAGGGAGTATCGGGGCGATATTATCGGGAGCGATTTTTGGGGATCACTGTTCGCCCATCTCCGACACGACGGTCATGTCTTCCATAGCATCCGGGGCGGACCATATCGATCACGTGCGGACGCAGCTGCCGTACGGCCTGTTGGTGGGCGGAGTCACGATGGCCTTCGGCTATATTCCGGCCGGATTCGGGATGAATCCCTTCGTGAGTAATCTCCTGTCGCTGGGTCTATTGGCGCTGGTGATCTGGCGGTTCGGCAAGAATCCTGAGCGGGAGCTAGTCTCTGCGAGTTAGTCCCGGCCCGGCGGGCGGGTGTATCTGAACCTGTTCGATCTGCCGGGGGGTAGATTTCTTGATCACAATTTGACCGAAGGGCAGATAGATACGCTCGCCTTTATGGGGGATGCGATCCAGGGCAGCGGTGAGATAACCGGCGATGGTTTCGTAATCACCTTCCGGGATGTTAAGCTGATACTCCCGGTTGAGATCCTCGACTTTCATGCGTCCATCCGTGATGATGGACCCGTCAGGTAAGCGGGCCGACGCGCTGATATCCGTATCGAACTCGTCCTCGAATTCTCCGAACAGTTCTTCGAACAGGTCTTCCGGCGTTACGAGACCGGCGGTGCCGCCATACTCGTCCAGCACGATGGCGATGGCATGGTGAGCCCGCTGGAGCTGGCGAAGCACATCCATGGTCGTATTGGAATCCGGTACCAGGGTGATGGGGTGTATGATGGAGGCCAGGTCCGTGGGATCCTTGAACAAGTCATACAAGTAGACCACACCCACGATCTGATCCAGGTTCTCCCGATACACGGGTAATTTGGAGTAGCCTGACTCGATGAGGGTGTGTATGACACTTTCGAGCTCGTCCGCTTCGGAGACGGCTTTGATGGCGGTCCGGGGCGTCATGGCTTTGGAGACGGGAGTTTCCCGCAGATCGAACACCTGGGAGATCAGTTCTTTCTCACTCTGAGGGAGCACGCGGGGATTTTTCTGCCCGGCGAACAGCAGTTTCAAGTCTTCCCGTTCCAGGGTAGTTTCGCGGGTGGATCCGTGGTCAGTTCGATGGGCGGGAGCGTAATGGTCGCTGAGGATACGTAGGGGCATGGCAATGGGGGCGAGCAGGATCTGCCAGAGTCGCTGGGGGGGTGCCATGATCCGGAGGAAGTGATTGGGGCGTTCTCCGGAGAGGGTTTTGGGCAGGATTTCGCCGAACAGGAGGATGGTGGTCGTGATCAAGACCAGCGCCAAAACCGGTTGCAGGCCGTGACGCAGCAGGTAGGTAGTGGCGAAGCTGGTGGCGATGACATTAGCAAGGGTGGTACCGACCAGTACGCTGACGAGGACATCCTCCGGTTTCCGGAACAGTTGGAGGGCATGCCCCGAGCCACGCCGGTTCTGCCGAGACCACACCTCGATCTGGAGCGGATTAGCGGAGATAAAAGCCAGTTCGGTGGCGGAGAAAAACGCGGAGAAGGCCAAGCCTAGGAGGGAGAGAGACAGCTCAAGCATGGCGGGAGTGATCCCCATTTGCGACGCGACCGTCCTGGCCTGTGCAGCGGCCGGGATACCTTAATGGGCAGGCCGGGAGCATGATCACCCTTCAGGGTGGCGCAGGGTGTGACATAATTATCCGAGTCACAGGAATGGCATGTTTAAATTCAAAATTCATACGCGAACATAATCGTATCGTAACATAGCTGATCCACGATGAAAAAGCAAGAGGAAGCAGCACGCCGAAGGATTGGGCCATCGCGCGGCCGCGGACATCTCATCACCGAGCATCGCAATCCCCGTTCGGAGGAATTGGACCGTCTATCAACCCTCGAGGTGCTGGAGCTGATCAATGGCGAGGATTCGGCGGTTCCCGGAGCGGTAAGGGAGACGTTGCCGCGGATTGCCGAGTTCGTGGAGCGGGTGGTGGAGAGTTTCCTATCGGGGGGTCGACTGATCTACGTGGGGGCCGGAACGAGTGGTCGGTTGGGTGTATTGGATGCATCGGAATGCCCACCCACCTTTTCGGTTTCCCCGGAGATGGTCCAGGGAGTGATCGCAGGCGGGATGCCGGCCCTGACGCGTTCCATTGAAGGGGCGGAGGATTATCCGGAGGATGGGGCGGCCAGTATGAAGGAGTTGGATGTTTCGCCGCGCGATTGTGTGCTGGGCATTGCCACCGGCGCGACGACGCCCTTTGTGCATGGAGCGCTGGAATATGCCCGCCAGTTGGGGGCTTTCACAGGCTTTCTGGTCTGTACGGATGAGGAGGTCATTCGCGGCCTGGCGGAGGTGACCATTCCTGTGGTGGTGGGTCCGGAGATCGTGACCGGTTCCACGCGAATGAAGGCGGGTACGGCGACCAAGCTGGTGCTGAACATGATCACGACCACGGCGATGGTCCGGATCAACAAGACATACGGCAACCTGATGGTGGACCTGAAGGCCCTGAATGCCAAGCTGTGGGACCGTGGGGCGCGAATCATATCGGAGCTCGCTCGGTTGTCCTATGACGAGGCG
>CP070656.1:1025070-1028238 GCA_020355065.1 Fidelibacterota bacterium
CGGCTTCAATTTCCCCGGCTAACTCAGCCCCTAGTATGGTTATTCTTGGCTTTCTGAGGCCAAAATAGAAACGAGTGGGGAACAGGAACAGCAGCGGCATATGGAACTCGCTTGAGGGGATATTGGCAAAATTGCGAGCTACAATATCCCCGTAATTCACAGAGGCGGCATGTACCCTGATCAGTACTTCGTTATCCTTGGGAGCAGGTTTTTCTACCTCTTGGAGCCGCAGAACCTCCGGTGGCCCGAATTCTGTGTACACAGCTGCTTTCATAAGTAGTCTTCCTGCACGTTGCCTAGAATCGATTATTCCAGGAATATGTTGCAGCTATTCAAGGTATCCGAAGGGGAAATGTCTCGCCCTGCTCAGGTGTAAGGACGTTGTTCCTTACCAGATTGGCGATACCCCTAATGATGATAACTACAAAAAACGCGATAGCACCCGTACGGTAGTCGATTGCCCTGGTGAAAGGAAGAATGATAGGTATCCAATAGACAGCATTGTAGGCCACAAAGATCAGGTGCAGTGGGTGAGTGAACCTCAATTTGGCTGGGACGGGATCGCCCGAGTTTTTCCGTAACCATGCGAACCGCAGGTTTGAATGAACTTCGACAACCACTCAGTAAACCGCCCCCAGCAGTGCCATTCCGATAAAGCCCCAGAAGTCTGACAATAACGGAGTGGATAAGATGAGGATCGCATAACCCAGAGTGGGAAGTCCCAAGGCCAGCGTAAGCCAATTGTTCCACCGTACGGTCAAGAATTGCTCCTTTGTCATGGCGTCCCTCCTGGCTGCTTATCCATTTCCAGATAATGATGTATCATAGTACTACCGGATTTCATCATTATGCTCCACGGTTATGACGACATGTCCCTTTTTATGCCCTTTTTCAACATACCGGTGAGCCTCGACAATTTGTTCCAGCGGATAGCGTCGGTCTATGACTGTTTTCAGCTTTCCCGCCTCGATGAGCTCTTTAAGGAAGAGCAGATCTTCAGTCTTTATACCGCCTCCGGAACCGGAATGCCTGTTAACATTTAGATAGATACCGTTCTTCCTGAGTGATTTCTTCCCCTGTTTGGATGACAGCTTGTCTACAGCATCAAAGACAACGTCATAGGACTCACCCCGTTTGGTGAAATCCTCTCTGGTATAGTCGATGACATTGTCGGCTCCCAGGGACCGCACCATCTCCAGGTTGGCCGCACTGCATACACCAGTTACCTCGGCCCCATAGTACTTGGCCAGTTGTACTGCAAAAACACCCACGCTTCCGGAAGCTCCATAGATCAGGACTTTCTGTTCGCTACGGATACTGGCCTTCTTAAGGACATGCAATGCCGTAAGCCCCCCTGACGCAGCACCGGCGGCGGCCTCCTCATAGGTCATACTGGCCGGTTTGATTGCGATCAAACCCTTATTGACATCCGTCGCATCCTCAGGCAAACAGATGTACTCGGCATAGGCACCGAACACAAACCCGGCCGATGCAAAGACCTGGTCGCCTTCCTTGAATCGCTTAACATCCCGGCCGACCGCTTCAACGTCCCCGGCCAACTCCATCCCCAGAATGCTTCTTTTCGGCCTCCTGATACCCAGATATAACCGAAAAGGGATCATTTGCCAGAAGGGGACATTGAAGCTCCGAATTCGCACATCCCCTATATGACAGGTTGTCGCATGCACTTTTATCAGTACTTCATTGTCCTTAGGGATAGGTTTTTCTAACTCTCTAAGCTGAAGGACCTCTGGTGGGCCATATTTTGTACACACAATTGCTTTCATGGCAATTTCTCTTATTTGTCTCTATTTAAATAATTGCCTTTTCTTAATCCTTTCCTCTTGAAATGATAGGAGTTATCACCAGACCCACACCTATTCCGATGAGTATAGATGCCACGAATAATAGAGCTGATTTCGGAAGGAAAATGAACCCTACGCCTATCCCAATAAGTGTGGTTCCACCAATAGCCCAGGTGCTCTTATCGTTTTTACTTATCTTATTCATTTTAGACTCCTCCTGATTTGTCAGGCGTCGTTGATATGTTCCATGATGATGACGACTTTGCCCCGGACATGCCCCTCCGCTGCATAGCCCAAAGCCTCAGGGATTTCGCTCAGGGGATACGTGCGGTCGATAACCGGTGTAACCTTTCCGGATTCAATGAGTTCTTTCAGAGCAACCAAGTCCTCAGTGTTCGCTGCCGCCATAAACGGGCGACCCTGCCGGCGCATGAAGGCAGATAACAGATACGCTTTGATAACATAGCCCATGCCACTATGCCCACTGTTGGGTATAATGACACCACGGGGAGTGAGCGAGCGTCTCAGGTCGGAGAATGAACGGTTGGCCACGTTATCGAGGATGAGATCGTAGCGCGGCCCACTTTGGGTGAAGTCCTCCTGGGTGTAATCAATGACATGATCTGCGCCGATCGAGCGGACCAAGTCCACGTTTCTGGTGCTGCAGACGCCGGTTACTTCCGCTCCAAAAGCCTTGGCAATCTGTACGGCGAACGTTCCCACGCCCCCCGACGCGCCATTGATCAAGACCTTCTGCCCGGCCTTCATTTTTCCCGCATCACGAAGCCCCTGGAGGGCGGTAATGGCTGCGGTAGGCACGGCCGCCGCTTGCTCGAACGTGAGGTTGGCCGGTTTCAGCGCGAACTGATCCGCGTTGGCACTCGCATATTCGGCGAAGGTGTGTTCGCAGGCGCCGAACACCTCATCATCTGGCTGGAATCCCTGCACATTCTTGCCGACCGCTTCAATCCGCCCTGCCAAGTCCCAACCAGGAATATAGTTCTTCGGTTTTGGAAAGCCGACCATCAGACGCACGAGCCACGGCGAGCCACTCAGGGTGAAGTAATCACCTGCGTTGACGCCGGCGGCGTGCACACGTACCAGCACGTCATCTTCCTTGACCTCCGGCCGGTCGACCTCTTTGAGTTCGAGGACCTCTGGTGAGCCGTACGCGGTTTGCACGATTGCTTTCATCTGTCTTCCTCCGGATTGCATTCATTCGGCCCCGCCCCGCGTTCCTCGCCGGGCGGTGACTTTAAAGGTTCCCCTCTCCTCAGCACAGGTTGTACTCACGCAGATTTAAGAGCACATTCTTCCCACTGTTCGACGTTTACACCCTTGATCAAAAGCCACAAGGGAAATA
>CP070656.1:1028338-1030839 GCA_020355065.1 Fidelibacterota bacterium
CCGCCGGCAGTGCCCCCATCCCTTCCAGGCTGAAATCACGGTAATAGGCTTCCCCCGTCTGCTGCGTCCCGCTGGGCTCCTGCTTGTATCCCGAGTACAGGTCCATGGCCTCTTCCAGGTCCTCCACGGCCCGGGCCAGGTCCTCCTGCCGGCTCAGGATCTGGCGTTGGTAGTCCTCTGCCGGTGGAGTATACGCCGGTCTCTCGTCAAGTTCCGGAAGCACCGCTCGCGGCTTCTCCTCCTCGATGGTGGCATCGATGTCTATCCCGCTGAAAAATTTAACCTTCCGCACCATCTCCCCCACCCTGGCGGCCAGCAACTGGTTCAACTGGGGTATGTCGCTGTACAGCGCTTCCACCGTCGAACGGCCCAGACTGGACCAGTCCTGCATGTCCAGCAGCTGCAGGTCCACCACCAGGCGGGCGTCTTCCCGCCAGTACGATCCCATCAGCACCAGGTTATTACTCGCCAGGCCGGTGTGCTCTCCCGCGCGTTCCTCTTTTCGCGCAGCGAGAAACGGAGTAACGTCCCCGGCATCCCGGCCGGTGATCCGTCGCTCCTCCTCCATCCGCAGCAGCACCATATCTTTCAAGGCTTTCGTCAACCAATCCAGACGCGGATCGCCGTACCGGTTGTCGAAATCCAGCACGAACAGGGTCACCATGTCCTGGTCCGGCGGGGGCACCTGGCCGAATATTCCCCCGGTTGCGCTCACAATCACCAGGACGGCCGGCAGAACCCGGCGCAGGACTTGCGAATAGGGATGGGGTCGATTCATAGAATTCTCTGCGATAAATGTACTGGTTCGAATTTGGTATCGTGAAATTTACGCTTGCGAACGCATTTCCGCATCTGCTTCCTGCTCGCCTTTCGCGTGCCCCACATGAGCAATAGCCCCGGGCTCTTCGGACATGGTCACCGAAAAACCTCCCCCCAGGCTGGCCAGGAAATTGTACACCACCACGGTGAGCAATGCCAGTATGGTGCTGATAATGGCATTCAGGAAGCCCAGCCCGATGCTCAGGAAGAATCCCGCCACGGCACCGATACCGGGCAGTACCAGCGGTGCATCGGTGAATTCGCTGGCGGCGGATTCCAGTATCCTGCCGAACAGGAGATATCCGCCGAAGATCACGATGATGGAGATCACCCACGACAGGGGGAAGACCGTCCGCGCCACCGACCAGATATTGACTTCCTTGATTACGAGCTGCTTCACTCTGCGAATATACAATCAAATACAGTCAAGTCTGAAACACTCCCTGTGCCATTTTCTCGGCTGGAGAATAAGTTTTATTTGGAAGATTCCCTGTTCCTTGGCTATTATCCGCCCTTACGCATGTTACCCTCGAAACAAAATTTATCCCCCCTGTCTCTATAACGCGGCACAGCAGTATCAGCAAGGAGATGTTTTGGAGGAAGTAGGTAATCTCACACAGCAATTGACCGATTGGACCGAAACCGTCAGCGGGTGGATTTCCGTTCCCTTACTTTTCATTCTGCTCGGCACGGGTTTCTTTGTCTCGTTCAGCCTGCGCTGGATACAGGTGCGGAAGCTGAAACATAGCTTCGATGTCGTTGGCGGTAAGTATGACAATCCCGCCGATGAAGGCGACATCACCCACTTTCAGGCGCTTTCGGCGGCCCTTTCCGCCACCATCGGCATCGGCAACATCGCCGGCGTGGCTCTGGCCCTCCGGCTGGGCGGCCCCGGCGCCCTCTTCTGGATGTGGCTCACCGCCCTCCTGGGTATGGCCCTCAAATATGCCGAGTGCACCCTCTCCCATCGTTTCCGCACCATTCATGAGGATGGCTCCGCCTCCGGTGGCCCCATGTACTACATCGAGCGCGGACTGGGTCCCGCCTGGAAACCGTTGGCGGTCTCCTTCGCCGTCCTGGCAACCCTCTGCTCCTTCTGCACCGGGAACATGAATCAGGCCAACACCATCGCCCAGACCGTGGGAACCTATGGTGTACCCTACTGGGCCACCGGCCTGCTCATCGCCACCCTGGTGGGACTGGTTATCATCGGTGGTATCCGGCGTATCGCCGCCGTGGCCAGCCGGCTGGTACCAACCATGGCTATTCTGTACGTGGGCGGCGCCCTGCTCATCATCGCGACCCATCTTGAGAACTTTATGCCCGCCCTGAGTTCCATTTTCCGGGAAGCCTTTTCCCTCAAGGCCGGTTGGGGCAGCCTGTTCATCGTGATCATGTGGGGAGTTCGCCGCGGTCTCTATTCCAACGAGGCCGGACAGGGCTCCGCACCCATCGCCCACGCCGCCGCCAAGACCAAGGAATCGGTGCGCGAAGGCGCCGTGGCACTCATGGGCCCCTTCATCGATACCCTCTGCATCTGCTCCATGACCGGCCTGGCCATCCTCACCACCGGCGTGCTGAATACCACCGACTTGACTGGTGCCGAACTCACCCGTGAGGCCTTCCGCACCGGCTTCGGCTTCGCACCCCGGATCGGCAGCGCCCTCGTCAATGGCTCGGTC
>CP070656.1:1030939-1040234 GCA_020355065.1 Fidelibacterota bacterium
CCTTACCGCCCTGATGCCGGAGCATGATCCCGCGGTCCAGGAGTATATGACCATCATGGAAGACTATGATGGGGCATCCTCCTTTTTCATCGTTGCCGAGGGTGAAGAGGAGGCCCTGAAGCAGTTCGCGGAAGACGTGGTGCCGCAGATCGAAGCCCTGGAGCAGTGGGTCAAAGAAGTGGTCTACAAGATACCGAAGGAATTTCTAGCGAACCACAGTATGATGCTGATGAAATCCAGCGACCTGGAGAACAGCCGCACCCTGTTCGAGGATCCCAACCTGGTTGGATTCCTCACGAACCTGAACGACAGTTTCGAAAAGGAATACATCCAGAGTGATGAACAGATCTCCAACGTGGAGCAGGAGCAAGGGGCAGTACGCTTCCTGGATGGGATCCAGACCTGGACGGCGGAGTTTGACCGCGCACTGCAGGGGGATGGAGCGCTGGCGGGGGAGACGGCCAGCGAGGCGATCCTGTATGGTGAGAACTACCTGCAGAGTTGGGACCGGCGGGTGATCATCCTGCAGGTCCTCCCCACCTTTAACGTCATGGACATCGACGCGGATGTTGCCATGGCAAATGCAGTGGATAAAATCATTGAGGTAACCGCGGCGCCGTATGGCATCGAAGTGGGGCTCACCGGATCGATACCGATTCAACGGGATGAAATGGAGGCCGTACAGAGCGATACCTTCATGATCACCCTGTTGGCGCTCGTAGGAATCCTGATCCTGTTCATGCTGGCTTTCCGCATGGTGGTCAGTCCGATCCTGGCGATCCTCACCCTGGTCATCGGCATTCTATGGGCTATGGGCCTGATCTGGCTGTTAGTAGGGAAGCTCACCCTGTTCACGGCGATGATCGGCGTCATCCTGCTCGGTCTGGGAATTGACTTTTCGATCCATATCATTTCCGTATACACCGAGATGCGCGCCCAGGGTGCAGACGTCCTTACTTCCATGGTCACGACCTTCCGAAAATCCGGGGCGGGCATCACGACGGGAGCGCTCACTACGGCGATTGCCTTCCTGACCCTGCTGGTGGCGGAGATGA
The DNA here is from genome assembly GCA_020355065.1 of Fidelibacterota bacterium. Taxonomy (GTDB): domain Bacteria; phylum Fidelibacterota; class Marinisomatia; order SCGC-AAA003-L08; family TS1B11. Next base: position 1,031,995 of record CP070656.1, read on the forward strand.
ACGGCATGCAGGAGTTCGGCTGGGTGCTAGCCGTGGGTATCATCATGACCATGATCGCAGCGTTGACCGTACTGCCCACTTTCCTGGTTTTACGTGAAAGGATCAAGGCGCGATTTAGAAGAAAGGAAAAGATAAAGCCTGTTCGTGACATTCGTTACGGATTCCTGGGTTCCACGGCCGAATGGCTTGCCGGGCACTGGGGTTTTTCGCTGGTTGCGGCTGCCCTGGTAGTTGGCTTTTTCGCTTACCGCGGCTCCAAGCTGGAATGGGATTACAACATGCTGAACATGGAGCCGAAGGGACTGAAATCCATCGAACTGATTGATCGGCTACTGGAGAGTTTCGACATGGATATCGAACCATCGATGCTCACGGCCAAGTCGCTGGAGGAAGCCCGGATCCTTACCGAGAAGGCCCGCGATATGTCGATCGCCGGTTCCGTACAATCCATTACCGACCTGCTGCCACCGGCAGACGAACAGGAGCAGCGGAAAGCCCTCATAACCGCCATTCGCCGTACCATGGCCAATACGGCAGTCAAGTCGGACCTCACGGCACGCGATGTGGACGCATTGAAGGAAGAGGTCGCACGCCTGGAGGCCAATATCATGGAGATCCAGTCCATGGCCATTCTGGGTGGGCAGGACAAGGTCTATCTGAAATCGGCCTTGCTAGTAGGTACGGTCCCTGAAGAGGACGATCCGACCCTCGTTAAGCTGCATGAAAAATTGCAGCCATTGATGCCTGATATCACGCAGGGCGCTTTGACCGCGATGTATCAACGGTTAGAGGATGTGGGAAATACGAGAGTTGAGGATTTGGGACAATTTCAAACGGACTTCGGCAGATCGTACCAGGCTGGAGTCCTGGGGATGGCCAATACAGAAACCATTGCGCTGGAGGACCTTCCGCGGGAATTCAGCATGCAATACGTGGGTAAATCGGGGGAGAATTTCCTGGTCTACATCTATCCCAGGGAAAACGTGTGGGAACTCCAATTCCTGCAGCGTTTCCATAAGGAGATGCTTGAACTCAGCCCACGGGCCACGGGGATGCCGTCGATGGTTTACACCTTCATTGAATCCATCAAGAAGGACGGCCGACTGGCGATCCAGCTGGCGATCGTGGTCATCTTCCTGCTGTTGCTGTTGGATTTCCGAAGTGTGAAGAAGGCTCTGCTGGCGGTCGTTCCGCTGATCATCGGTGTGCTGCTCATGGTGGGAACCATGGAACTGGCCGGCCTGATGATCACGTTCATGAATATCATGGCGATTCCCATGATCATCGGGATCGGTGTGGATGACGGAGTGCACATTGTACATCGCTACAAGGTTGAGGGGAATGGTTCGCACCATACGGTGTTTGCCTCAACGGGCAGGGCAGTTCTGCTCACCTCCCTGACGACGATGCTGGGATTCGGGTCGCTCTATTTCGCGACCATGAGAAGTCTGGGCTCATTGGGGACTGCTCTGTTTATTGGAGTGGGAGCCTGTTTTGTAGCTTCGGTCCTGATAATTCCGCCCCTGGCAGGTCTGTCAGGATACCTGAATGGAAAGGTCCGACGTCAAGGCGGTGCCGCTGAGGTGGAGGCTCCCCCGGACCAGTAAGCAAAGCATCGCCAAAATAGGACGACATGATCATAAGCCCCGGGATTCGTCCCGGGGCTTTCATCTTTTAGGTCTCATTCCGGTGGCTGCTTTCTAAATTCCCGATAGACACAGACCCCACCAGTATTGTTCAACAGGGATGAATTATGCCGCATTTCAGTTTTCCCCTTAAATCCTTGATCCCACTTGCACTGATCTTTGGCAGTGCAAGTTTCACCCCTGCCCAAACCACACAAGACCAGAATCCAGTTGAGAAGCCCCCATCCGGGATGGTATTGATCCCCGGCGGGGAATTCCGAATGGGAAAAGGCGTTATGGGAGAGCACAGCCCGGTGCACAAGGTCACTATTGACTCATTCTACATGGACAAATATGAGGTCACGAACATCGAATACTACGAATTCTGCCAGCAGACCGATCGGAAGCTGCCAGAATTCTGGGGTATGCAGGCTTTCCATTCCGGGCCGGATTTTCCTGATCACCCGGTGGTAGGAGTGAGCTGGTCCGATGCCACGGCCTACGCCAAGTGGGCGAGCAAGAGACTCCCGACCGAGGCAGAGTGGGAATACGCCGCCAGGGGTGGGCTGGCAGGGAAGGACTACCCAAACGGCAACGATCTTGATACTACATTGGCCAACTATTCATGGAAGGGAATCACCAGGGGTACCATGCACATAGGAAGTTATGCGGCGAACGGATATGGATTATACGACATGGTGGGCAACGTCGTCGAGTGGGTAGCTGATTATTACGATGGGTCGTATTACCGCAAGAGCCCGCGGCGAAATCCACCGGGCCCCAAGGAGGGAAAATTCCGCGTGATCCGCGGCGGAGGTTGGCACTCAGGTCCGGGCTGTACCCGGGTCTATTTCCGTAACGCTCTACCCGGAAACTGGCTCGATTTCAATGTGGGCTTTCGCTGTGCCAAGGACGTGCGCTAACCGACTACTCCGCGTGGAACGCACAAACACGAGTCTCCAACAGTGTGCTTACCAGGCTTCATGGTGTACTCTGTTGGCGTCATACTGCGTTCGGGCCTTCTTACTTTCGGCGGGGTACCCCAGAGCTACAACTGACAAGATCTCCATCTTATCAGGCACGCCGAACAGCTTCTTGAGCGGCCCTTTCCTTTCCGGTCTCGGATGAACTCCCAGCCAAACCGTCCCCAGGCCAAGGGCCGTCCCGGCCAGTAAAATGTTCTCCGTAGCCGCTGAACAATCCTGAATCCAATAGCGTTCCGAGATCGCGGGGTCCCCACAGACCACGATAGCCAAGGGAGCTTCATAGCACATCTTTCCATAGGGATGAATGTCGGCCAGCTGATCCAGCACCGGGCGGGTTTTGACCACAATGAAATGCCAAGGTTTGGCGTTATTGGCCGAGGGAGCGGCCATAGCGGCCTGCAAGACCAAGTCGACCTTTTCATCTTCAATCTGGTTGGCATGGTACTTGCGAATACTCCGGCGGGCGAATATCCAATCCAGTGGATTGCCAGTCATCAATTCCTCCTTACTCTGTGAATAACTGCGTGGTTTCTTCCTGAGAATCTGGCTGAGCCAAGTCAGCGCATAGCTCAAATGGAATAATCGGGGTCGCATGTGAGTTGGCAATACGATACAGCTGACTACCTACTCATATCAGTCATAGGGCTTTGGACCAAGACCCGGCTATGTCCTTGCTACGTGCTGTTCGTGCGGCACACCTGGCCTGGCGGAGGGGCTCTGGTGTCCGAAACCGGGGAGTTGTAGATAAGACTATTTCCAGCGCCACAGCCATATCGGTTCGCCAACCCGGGTGTACTGCGAGCGGGTGTCCACCCGTTTGAGTCCGCACCCACGACCCTACATGCTCACTCCCAATCATAAGTGAAGTTACACTCCCCCGGGATGGTGGCGGCCAGTCGCCCTTAGCTTCCAGGGATCGATTCGTCACTCCAACGGTCGGCACCTCCAGTATATTTCCCAGGTGAAGGGCCAGACCTGCACGACGGGGGTGATCACGTCCGGTAGCATTCACCAAGAGGACATCCGGTAGGTCTGGCAATGCTCGCACCACCTCCTCCAACAGATAACCCTCCCGTAAGGCCAGTAGCCCTGGCTGATAAGTCGCATTCGTCATTCCTCGAATAGAAGCAGTTGCAAGAGTCCGATTTGGGCGCCATAAAGCTGCTCCCGCCCATCCAGTGTCGCCTGCCGCCCCCACAGCTGAAGTTCCCGGATTGAAGCACACGAAACACCCGCCAACCAGGTAGTTATCGCCTTCCGGTATCCAAAGAGGCGGTTGGAGGTCCTTAAGTGATTCCTGTACCTGAATAAGCTGCCCGGTTGTGGTTGGCCAACTACTCATGACATGCAGCCGCGAGTTCTACTGAGCGAAGAATCCTATGCGTCAGGTGGCGGTATCAGCAGGTAGAGTGAAACAATCCACCAACAAGTTCGGTTTCCCGCAGTTCATTATAGATCCTTACCGCATCCTTGGTTTTCTTGAGGTGTACAGGTATACCGCGCTCTTCCAGCAGGTGGATTGTATCCGTACAAACCTGTAAGCGTCCATACATACCTTTCGAGAGCACCAATACCTCAGCTCCATTGGCCAGGAGCTCTTCCACGTCAGCCGGCTGGATCCCCGGTGCATGACGTGTACCGGTCTCATCCCAGTTCCAGCCCCGGCTTCCGCCGGGATAGACTTTGACATCCTTATAGGGGGGATAGCCTTCAACTACTATTTTTCCCCAAGAGAGGCTTGTGATGCGCGGTGATTTTTTAGACTTATCCATTATGAGAGCCTCAAACGGACATTACATATGAGCCTCGATTGACATATCTCGCGGCTTTGGTTCCTGCTGAAACAACCGTGTTCTACTGCTAGTGTAGGAACTCAATGCCCCTGATTCAAGGAATGTTTGTCCCTGGTATGGCAGGATTAAACGGAAGCGGATCAAGTTCGAAGGGTGGGAGTAAGGATGTGAATTCTTGGGATAATAAACCGGACCTTCTTAGATTCAGGCTTGTTGTGGTGACCAGAAATGTTCAAGCCAAGAATAATTCAGCTCCTCGGTATTAAATAAGGAAGGGCTTTCATCATGCCACATCACATTGAGACAACCCCCCAGCGGAATATAGTAGGTATCATCCTGGTCATACTCGGCTGCCTGTTTCTCTTCGACGCATTTGATATTCTTGATTTTGGCAATCTTTTTTCCAATTGGTGGCCCCTGATCATCGTAGCCATTGGACTGCTCAAATTGCGTGGCCAGGATAAGACCGGTGGAACCATTCTTCTGGTAGTAGGCCTCGCGTTTTTATCGGCCACCCTCGATATTGTGGATTGGGGCAATATCTTCCGCTTCTGGCCGGTTATTCTGATTCTGATCGGGATTTCGATGCTGGTAAGGGCGAAGGAAGGCATCTGGTGGGGGAGTGGTGTTTCGGGCGAGACTTCTGAGGACTTCTTTAAGGCCAATGTTATTTTTGGTGGAGTGGATCGCACGGTAACCTCTGAGAACTTCAAGGGTGCGGAGGCCAAAGCCCTTTTCGGAGGCGTCAAACTGGATCTCCGTGACGCAAAAACCACAGAAAAGGAATGCCACCTGGAATTGACAGCTCTGTTTGGCGGAGTGGAAGTCATCCTGCCACGGGAATGGAAGGTATCGGTATCAGGAACCCCAATTCTGGGAGCTATCGAGGATGCAACCCGGCCGATCGAGGGTGCTGAGAGTGCTGTTCAAGTTATCTGCCGCTGCAGCGCGGCCTTTGGCGCGGTGGAGATCAAGAACTAATTCCCGGGAGATTCAGCGCCCAGAAACACCCGACTTTGGCTACGCGCAACAGACCGCAGGTCAACCGCGGAAAGCCCACCGCAGAATCAGACTGAGCTTGGGCGGCTGACCCTGCATAAGGATAGCCACCCGGAAGATCCGTCCTCCCAGCCAAACCGAAATCAGTGCGAACAGGAGCACACCAAGCAACCCCACCCAAGGTTGCCAGAGGGGGATCGTCTCGAACGCGCTCATCCGCAGCAACATCAACATAGGGGTGAAGGGTGGAAACAGTGAAAGCGTAGTAGCGAAAGCACTGTTGGGAGCCTCAATGATCGGCACAAGCAGGAACATGGGGATCATAGCCGGCAAGATGGCGGGCATGGTCAGATTCTGGGCGTCCTTGGCATCATTGCAGACGGCGCCAAGGGCAGCCAGTCCCCCACCCAGCATGAAGATCATCAGAACGGCATAGGCATAGATCCAGGGAAGGACGTTCAGAGGCAGCTTGTCCGCCAGATCCAGCCGGTACACAACGATGCCTCCCAGCACAGCATAGACCGACAATCCCGTGAGCGACACCGCGACACCGCCTAACAGTTTCCCCATCATGAATTGAAAAGGCCGCACGGAACCCAGGATAACCTCGGCAATGCGCTGGGTTTTCTCTTCCATGACGGCATTGAGCAGCGGTACAGCTCCCATCATGACCATGATAAACATGAGGAACATGGTAAAGATAGGTGTCAACACGGCCTCCATCTCACTGCTACGCTCAGCCTCCTGAACCTGGCCGGTCTCCTCGTCCCGGCTAATCAGTCCCATGCTTTCCACGGGGAGCCAAGTCAGCATTTCTCCAACCGCGTCCTCCTCTATCCCAGCGCGGGTCAACCGTACGTGACGCAGATAGTTATTGATCTGCCCAGACAACCATCCCCGCACCTCGTCAATGGCTGCGTTCTCCGCGTGATAAGTAATGCGAGCCTCTTCCGGATTCGCCTGCGGAGAGAGAACCCCCGATCCAATCTCCACGAAAGCATGCAGATCGCGGGAGCGCACCCGGTCTGACAGCTGGAGCCGCAACATGGCCGGATTCAGGGTATCCGGATCGATGATCTCGATAAAATAGGCCGATTTGACCTTTTTGTCTTTTTCCTTGTCATAGACCACTTGATCGTTGCGTGCCTCGGCCGCCGCCAATATCACCCCAGCCACTTCATTGGAATGGTCAACCACTGCAATCCATCGGTCCGAGGTATCGACCTTACCCCGGAACAAGGCCATGGCAATCAGACTGCCACTCATGAGTATCGGTGCCAAAGCCAAGCCAATGATGAATCCCTTGGTTCGCACTGAAGCCCGGTATTCGCGTCGGAGCAGCTTAAGTATTTTCGACACGGCTCTTCTCCTCCGCTTCAGGTCCGGCAATGCGGACAAAGATGTCATGTAATGACGGTTTGGCCACTTCGAAGCTGGTGATCCTGGTGTTGGCCATCATCGCCGCGAGGATCTGCTGCGGATCATGTCCCTGAGTGATACGCAGTTCCTGCAGCTGGCCAAAGTCGGTCACTTTCTCCACACCAGCGAGATTTTGCAGGGCAGGTACTCCGTCTTCCGCTCGAACACGGAGCGTGTCACTGCCATACTCATTTTGAATATCCGTCAAGGTGCCATCCAATACCTTGCGACCTTTATAGATCATGAAGATGAAATCACACATACGCTCAGCCATGTTCATATCGTGGGTACTGAAGATCACGGTAGTACCTCGCGCTTGAAGTTCCAGCACCACCTCACGGATCACGTCCGCGTTGACGGGATCGAGGCCTGTAAAAGGCTCATCGAGGATAATCAGGTCCGGATTCGAGACTATGGTTGCGATGAATTGGACCTTTTGACTCATCCCCTTGCTGAGAGTATCCACCTTCTTATCAGCCCATTCCAGCAGACTGAGTTTCTCCAGCCACCGGTTCACCTCGCGCTTGAGATCCCGGCCGTTCTTGAGCTCCCCGTAAAATCGCAGCAGTTCGCGGACCTTCATTTTCTTGTACAGACCACGTTCCTCCGGCAGGTAGCCGATAGCGTCAGTGCAGGCACCCTGGAGCCTATTGCCGAATACATGAATGGTACCGCTGTCAGGGTAGAAAATATTCATGATCATTCGCAAAGTGGTCGTCTTGCCCGCCCCGTTGGGTCCGATGAAGCCATAGATGCTACCCTGTGGGACATCGAGCGATAGATCATCCACGGCTACGACGTCACCAAAGGTTTTGGTGACATTTCGTATTTCGACGGTGTTCATAAGCTCTTACACTTGAATTATATAGTTACTTATCGCTATATGATGTATACAGTAACCATATAGCTATTGGAAGAAAGCACGATACCTCGGTCCTGTATGTGGAGTATCTTACTGCGATTGGCAAAGCTAAGCGGTGCGGTTATGGTACATTGTATCGGAATACTACCAGTAAGGCTTAGACAGGTGAGATGCTAAAAGGTTGTCAATAGAATCCCTTGCGGGGTAAATGTCGTAATACTTATCGTTGTTAGTACTACAATCGTGACCAACGTTACAAGAGTGCGGCTTGTGGAGACCGACACTAAGCGAGCAGGGGATCAGATTTTTCCGGATCGATACCCAACTCCACCATAGCCTCCTGGACTACTTTATTCTCGATTTCACCTTGCCGGGCCAGCTGGTGAAGCACTGCGAGAGTGATCACTTCCGCGTCGACCTCAAAATGGCGGCGTAAAGATTCCCTGGTATCACTGCGGCCAAAACCATCGGTGCCCAGGGGGAACAGGCCGCCAGGCACCCAGCGGCAGACCTGGGCAGCGACCGTTTTCATGTAGTCCGTGGCGGCAACGAAGAC
>CP070656.1:1040334-1046894 GCA_020355065.1 Fidelibacterota bacterium
ACTGGCGGTGGCGGTGACCTTCCTCACGGCGGCGGCCCTGGGATACCGCTCCACCGGCTCCCTGGTGGCCGTGACGATGGTGGCACTGCTGTCCAGTATGGCCATGATCGCCATCAGCGTGCTGGTGGCCGCCTGGCTGCGCACCATCTTCGACCTCATGACCATCGGCTGTTTTCCGTTCTTCATCCTCATGTTCTTCTCGGGTGGCATGTTCCCCCTGCCTCCGCTGCGACTGTTTACCGTGGCCGGCCGGTCCATCGACATCAATGAGGTCCTGCCCACCACCCATGCCATCGCGGCCTTCGACAAGATATTGAATGTCAAGCTGGGCCTGGGCGATGTGATCTACGAGCTGGCGGCCATTGCCGTGCTCACGGTGGTGTTCTACGTACTGGGGGTGTGGCTGTTTGCCCGCCGTCACCTGCGACCGACCTGATTTTACCTGCCCGTTTGCTGGGACGGATCATCACCCCTTTTTCGAATCTCTTGAGTCTAACGTAAACCGGTCGTAGATTGCCGTAAAGATTTCTTTTTCTGTCCTCGGTGACGGATATGGGGGAACACTCGTTGCACAGCTCCTTCAGGAAAAGGCTGCATCGGCTACGGCCATCAATGGTATCCGTATAATTGCATCGCGCGATTTACTCCCAGAGTGTTTATCCAAACCTCTAGATGGTGCTGGTGAGGTAGAAATATTCTGACTAGCAAGCACCATAATCATCCCGGGCTTGACAAGGTAATATCCTTTGATAAAAATACTTTTCTATCCCTAAGTGACTCATGTATTTGACTATTCAACCTCATAAATCAAGTGTTATAGTTCCTTTGATGTACTTGCTATGTTTTTCTTTTCTGACAATAAACCAAGGGCAGGAAATAGAAACAGATACTCTTTACTACTTCCAGCCTGGCGAACTCATTAATGAGACATACGCTGTTACTGGGAACGTCGGGGGATTCGGTGTTCGCTTTGTAGTCGATAGTTCATGGGAAGCTTATACACTCAGGGAGGTGCATGTCCTTTTCGATTCTACCAATCGAGAAGCATTCCCACTTCTATACGACAGTCTATCTCATGTTTATTACTTACAATCCAATCTCATTGATAATACTCCAGGGGAATTCCTGGATACGATCCGATTTACACTTAGAGAGACTTCTCAATTCTATCCCCATTGGCAGATAGCTACAATCCCCGAAGAAGTCACAATCTTGCTGCAGGTAGACTCCTTTTGGATAACGGGCACTTCACTGATGACTACAGCCTATGATACAACCTCTCCAATCTCAAACCATAGCTATATGTATGTCATGGATCCTTTCGGTAGTTGGGCTTGGCGCGTAGCTTTTGATTATGCTGTGAGAGCGGTTGTGGAGAAGCGAACGCTTGATCTCACCAGTAACAGTGAAATCCCAATACTGTTCAGTCTCCACCAAAACCACCCCAATCCCTTCAATCCCGCTACCACGATAATCTACGACCTGCCGCATTCTGCGCAGGTGCGGTTGGTGATCTACGATCTGCTTGGCCGGGAAGTGGCGCGGATGGTGGATGAGTGGTGTCCGGCGGGATTCCATAGCATCACTTGGAACGGCCGCACAGCCAGCGGCCGGGAGGCGCCTTCTGGAATCTACATTGCAAGACTGGTAACCCAGGAGTATAGCAAGTCGATCAAGATGCTGTTATTGAAGTAGGTGTCAGAGCAGTCCCGCAGCATGCGGGGGTGGTAGTGAGGTAGAAGATTCACACCCACTACTTTGAAGTCACCCTTTCAACCCGTATCTTAGGCCAATTACAAGATTTCGATCTTGAAGGGAGACCAGAGTTATGAACATGCCGAAACTCTTCCCAAGCACAAACAAATATCATAATTCCATCGGCCGGGGACTATTATCCCGGCTATGGATCCTCTCAGGCGCGATCCTTTTGCTCTGGGCTTGTCACCCACCCAGAGAGACAGGTCGAGATCTGGTCCTGCCTGAGATCATCTCGAAGGACTTCACCCACTTCTACCCGCCCGAGGCTTACGATCAAGGGTTGGAGGGTAAGGTGGTACTCCTGATACGGATCGAGAACGACGGCAGCGTGAGCGAGGCAAGAGTCGAAGAAACCTCCCGGCATGATATCCTGAATGAAGCTGCCCTGACCATGGCCCGCATCCTGCGCTTCACACCGGCACTGGTCAGTGGCGAACCGAAGGCGCTCTGGATGAAAATGCCTGTCGTGTTCCGGTGCGATGATCACCTGAAGACCTTTATCGACCTGGAGGACTGGCTGCGCGCGGCGCGGGAGTATCAAGCTGCAGCTGTGACCGGGACGGACCAGAACCGGCGGAACGCGCATCAGGATATGATGCGGCACTACGTCCATCTGGCACACAAGATGATGGCCAACCGTTCCCTGTCGTCCAACCGTGTCGTATTGGAACTGGCCACGCCCGCGGTCCATGATCTGTGGGACGACTATCAGGGAGTCTGGCCGCTTTCTTTTGTACCCTTTCAGGACTATCTCCGACGCTACAGTGACAGCGAGTACGCGAATCTGGCGGAAAACTATCTGCGGGAATATGTCGAATACGAAGTCTCCTCGCTGAAGAAGGCCCTGGCGGTGGGGACGCCGGATGCCCTGACCAAGCGCCAGCTGCTCGTAAACCTGACCCAGTTGCTGACCGAGCTCAAGCCCGACACGGCCGAGCCGGACTAGCACGGGCATACGAGCTGGCCGACACGCCTCTGTACCGACCGGATCAAACCACTCCCACCAGTAAATCCTCAATCGAGCGCCGACATACCCGTGCCAAGGCCATTCAGACTACCGGTCCGTACATCATTAGATAGGGAATACAGCTGCAGAAAGGCGACAACCAAACAGGATTTTAGGTTGTCAATTATAGCGTCCATCACTCAAAGAAAAGAGGTGTATTCATGCGTATACGCAGTTCAGTTCCCCTGATCATCATGTTGTCGTGTCTGGTGCTTGCTTCCCATCCCTTGCAGGCCAGCTCGCCGGACGTTGATAATCCTGCCCGGCTGGCAGTCCTGTGGACCAGCGGCGATCCCGACGTGGCCCACAAGGTCTGTTTGATGTATACCCACGTGGCTAAGACCGCCAACTGGTTTGACGAGATACTCTTGATTGTCTGGGGACCCTCCCAGAAGCTGTTAGCTTCAGATGAGGAGGTTCGCGCGAAAGTCGACCAGATGAAAAAGGATGGCATCCAGGTACAGGTCTGTTTCTACTGTGCGGAGTCGTACGGCTTGACCGAGCAGCTGCGCGGATTAGGATTTGAGGTCAAACCGATGGGTGTGCCTCTGACCGAGGTCCTCAAAGATGATGGGTGGAAACTACTGACGTTTTAAGATTGTCCGAGCCAGTGTTCTAGAGCTGTAGGGCAAACCTGACTGTTCTCAGTGGGAGCCCCGGGAGGTGTTCTGGGGCTCTTCCACTCTTGATAACGATGTCGCAAATCTGACAGATTCGATCAACTATTTGGGATTTTTATATGTGAAACCTTGATCTTTCCCGGATTCACACCTACCTTACACTGTTGCGAGTCCGGCCAGGCAAATTATCTGGGCACTCAGGCTCGACTGACAGATAAGATCTGACACACCCCGGCGTAGTGTCTCGCTTGAGGCCCAGTATCAAGTTGCACAAACCGGATCGCGGCATGATCAGGTTGCCGCGCTTGGGAGGCAGGTACCCGAAAGTTATACGAAGCATTGGTGTGCTGATGAGCTTCCTCACCAGCCGATAGTGTGTGCCCGTCGCGACGATCTGGGGACGCGGGTGCACGCGAGTCACCAAGCGTGCTGAGACCGGATGCGGGCCTGAATCATCCGCCATAGCCTGAAGGATGTCCCCGATAGGACGAGAAATGAGAAGACGCAGGACATTGTTGACCAGGGTAAAGATACTGTGTGATTGCGGATGATGTTCCGGAACACATATTACAACCTGCGCCAACTGGCGCCGGTATTGCGTGATTCAACGCCAGGTATGGAGCTGTCGCCCGCCAGTAAAGGCGGACTGGTCGATATTCTCTCAGATGGATTGGAACACCCACTCCTCATTGTAAAGAAGGTTGCCCTGAACATGTCTACCGTGAGCATCCATAACAATCTGTTCGGAAACATGGAACGGAATCGGGAGATATGTGACCGGCTCATCACCAGCCTCAATGACCTGGCTGCTAATCCGCCTCATCATCCCAGATTGAATCTGGGCGAGGGGGCTTCATACTGTATGACCCTCCTGCCCGCGGAAGCGCAGGAGGTGAAGCCTGAGATCGATGCTGGCCTGGACTTGGTGGACAGGATTACGGAGATCATCCAGCAGGGCTATCACTCCACTTACCGCCCCGTGCTGTTCTTTGCTGCTCATGAGATGGAGTTCCGGGAGAAAATGGAGCAGCATACGAAGGCCAGGGGTGACGATCTGCATTACCAGGTCAACTTACCGGGGGCCAGGGATGCCCACTACTCCAATGCACTCAAGACCTGCCTGATCGGTCCCGGGCTTATCGAAATTCTGGAGGGCCGCAAGGGTAGCCACGGATCAAAACTGAGGGTCTTCGAAAGGATACTGCATGAGGTCACCCACGGAATGATCGATGAGGTCCAGGGGGGACGGAACATCCTGAGCTACCCATTGGAAGAGTACATCGTGACCATGGCCGCCCACCAGCTTACTGCCGATTACGCCCACGAGATCGCCGGGGACGAGATTGATCCCGATCAGTACAAGGATTTCCTGGTAGAGGGACGGGTGTCGTTCCTGCCTCCCAATCACGAACAGAGGAAAACGGTCTATTTCCGCAATGAAACCCGCCAATACCACAAGCAGATTGCCCGTTATTTCATGTCGAAAGTGAGTTCGCTGGAGGGCTTGAACGAACTCAACGTGCTGGGGGAATAGGCGGATTACCTTTTCGGAATCCTCAGTTCCTGCAATTCGAAAGGTGTGACAACCATTCCATCCAGATGGGATGTGCATTAGCCCGCCCCTGCTTGTATGACCGCCATGTGGCTTGTCCGGCAGGTACCATAACATTTCCGCAAGGCAGATTTAAATGGGCATTAAGGTGTTATTGCTATATAGTTCCTTCTCAACGAGTTGAGGGAGTTCAGGTCTGGACCAATACACGTTCGGATCGAATCTTGGGAGAGTCGAGCCATGCATGCATATCTGCTACCCATTGTCATCGTTACCGGATTCATTTTCGCCCAGGACAAGGCCGCCAGCGAAGCACACGGCAGGTTCACTTATAGCGACTTCGAGGCTCCTACGGCCTGCCGTCCCTGCCACGTGGATCTGTATCACCAGTGGGAGCAGGCCATGATGTCCCAGGCCTACACTCACCACTGGGATGAGATCGAATACTTCCGTCTGGCGGTGCCCCACGCGGACAAGGAGCCAAAAGTAGCGGAAGTGAAGGACGGTTGTAACGGTTGTCATGCTCCGACCGCTTTTCTGGCGGGTGATACCCCGCCACCGCATCCGTCGAAAGGCTCCCGGGCCAACGAAAGCGTTTCCTGCGATGTCTGCCACACCATCAAGACCGTAGCGGGTGAAACCCCATTCAATTTCAACTTCGTCTCCACTCCCGGGAAGGTGAAGTACGGTGCCAAAGGCCGTAACGTGTCGCCCTACCACACCGTAGTGCAGAACGACTTCACCGGCACACCTGAACTCTGCGGCTCCTGCCATAATGAACAAAGTCCTTATGGTGTGTGGGTGAAGTCTACCTACCTGGAGTGGGCGGAAGGACCCTACCCCAAGCAGGGTGTGACCTGCATGACCTGTCACATGCCCAAGGCCTATGGGATCAACGCCATCATGGCGAAAGAGAAATCCATGGTTGCCCAGCACCTGTTCCACGGGGCCCATGACGATGGCAAACTGCGCAGCGTGGTGGAGCTGCGGCTCAATCCCGATACCCGGGAGCTGGAGCCGAGTGAAACCGTGACCCTCAGCATGCAGCTGTTCAATGCCAAGACTGGGCACAAATTCCCCTCCGGCTCGGCCGAAGAGCGGGTACTGTGGGTTCATGTCGAGGCCGTCGATGAGGACGGGAACGTCTACCATATACCCGTAGATCCCAAGGGCTTCAAAGGAGAGGAGTACACCATTGCATCCGAAGCTCTGGCCTACCAGGACCTGGGGATTCCCCTGGGCATCCCGGACTTTCCCGGTATCCGCCGGGAAATGATCCCGGTGGGTGACCGTATCTTCCGATTGCCTTATCTGAATCCCGATGGAAAGATGACCATCATGCAGTGGTACACGGCCAGTTTCGGGCCGGACTACCGCATCGGCCCCAGGGAGACCAAGATTGAGACCTATACCTGGCAGATTCCCGATGACATCGCGGAAGGCCGGGTGGAGATACGAGCAGAGATGTACTACCGGAAGCTGCCTGTCCCTGTGGCCGAATTTTTGGATGTGCCCGAGGAAGAATCCCGGGCAGTGCTGATCAACGATGCACATACGTGGATTGAGATCTTCTATTAAAGCGTTTCCCGTAAGACCACGAGGTGGTATCATGAACAGATATTCC
>CP070656.1:1046994-1063342 GCA_020355065.1 Fidelibacterota bacterium
GGAAGGGGAATATGAGCAGGCGCTGGAGTACTATCGCGATCATCATTTCCATAACTGGGAAGGCGGCTACTCGATACACAATGCCTATATGGAAGCCAACTTCGGGATGGCACGCAAAGCCGAAACCCCAGAAGAGAAGCTGGAATGCTACCAACGAGCGTGTGAATATCCTGCCAACCTGGAGTTTGCCCCCCGCGAGCCCAACCTGCGCGGATTCCTGTATTATCCAATGGCGCTGCTCTACCAGCAATTGAACGATCCGGAGCGGGCGGACAGCCTGCTGATAATCACGGCTGAGGAACACACGGCCATGCCGACGCTAGCGAACTCCTACCAGGCGTTAGCATTACGTAGACTGGGCCAGGATGATGAGGCCGATCGTGTTCTGAAAGCATTGGAGCGGGAAGCCCAGCGGATACTGGCCGGCGACAAGACGGGATACGAGCGTCAAGGGGATGACCTTCTGTTCGCCCTGGGACACTATTATCTCGCCAAGGTCCATGAAGCGTACGGACGGGAGAGCGAAGCCCGTAAGGCGCGGGATCAGGCGATGACACGTCTGCCGCTGATCGAGCGGCAGGCCTTGATCTTTGCCCAAGTCACCTACGCAGGAGCCCACCAATAGGAGGAGCCGGGAATGAATCTCCGGAATAGAGCGCGATCGATCTGTATACGACGAGTGATACTATTATTAGCCGCTGGCCTGGTAACCGGTTATGGGCAAGAGACGGTGTGGCAGCCGGTTGGCCCAGGAGGCAACGGCTGGTTGATGACGGCCTATGCCCATCCCGCCAGTGGGCACCTTTACGTCTCGTCGGATATGGGGATGTCGCTGCTGCGCAGTGCCGACCGGGCCGATACCTGGGAGCCAATCGCGAATCCCATCCCCAGCACGACCTACTCCCTGGCGGGAGACCCGAATGCGGCCGGTGTCCTCTACATGAATCAGAGAGGAGAGGCTCCGAAAGCCTCGGGTATCTGGAAGAGCACGGACGATGGTGACACCTGGGAACAGCTCTATCAGAGCGATGAGTTCGGCATCAGCCGGAGTCAATCGGGGTTGGTAGATCCCAGCGACAGCCGGGTACTCTACTGGACAGCGGCTGACATGGGAGTCCGGAGATCGTGGGATGGGGGCCATACGTGGGAAGACATAAGCGCCGGCCTCCCACTGGATGAGTTGAGGCACCCCTATCGACACTGCCACAGCCTGGAGCTCGATCATAATTCCGCCCTGGAGCAGCGACGGATCTATTACCCCACGAACCTGGGACTGTACCGGTTCGACGCCGAAGAAAAGGCCTGGCAGCCGGTAGCTGACCTGCCGGAAGGCATCTGCACCGACGTGGAGGTCTGCAACGGGGATATCATCTACGTTACCTTCCCGGAGAGCGGTCTGTACCGTAGCCGGGATGGCGGGGAGTCGTGGATCAGGTTGGAGAACGGCCTGGATGGCAAGACGTCCTTCCAGGTGGAGGTCACCGATGGAGCGCCCAACTACGTCTACGTGGGTACGGTCAGGGACAAGGGTATTTACGGCAGCCGGGATGGTGGGGACTCGTTCCGGCTGCTGACGTTTCGGCGATTCAACACCGACTTCAACTGGCCGATGAACTACCGGCAGCATGAGGCGGTCTCCGGCCAGATCATGCTCATGGATCCCAGCGATCCGCGCACCCTCTACTCAGATTACAATAAGAAAACCCATGATGGGGGGGAGACCTGGCAGCACTACGGATTTAAGGAAGTGCGACGGGACCGCTATACGGGGACCGGTCTCACCCTGCTGACCGAATACCGGACTGTTTTTGATCCCAACCGTCCCGGCATCGTGTGGTTGGGTTTCTCGGATACGGGATTGATGCTCTCGGAGGATGGGGGTGCCAGTGTCATCAATGTCATCTCGTTTCATCGGGGTGAGGTGAATCAGGCAGCCTACTGGCGCGATAAGTTAGTGCATTCCTCCGGCTCCTGCGTTTCCATGGCGGTCGATCCTGATCTATCTACGACCATTTATGCCTCTATCAGCGGGAAGAATGCCAACGACCGGTCTGCCGTGGGCGGCATGGTCATCAAATCCGTCGACGGGGGATGGAACTGGACGGCCATCTATGAGAAGCACGGGCTGGACGACGGCATCGTACGTTCCATCGTGATCGATCCTTCGTCACCGGTACACCAGCGGACGATCTATGTGGCGAGCTATGGCAATGGCGTGTATAAGAGCTTCGACGATGGCCGGAGTTTCAAGCGGATCACTCCTTTGAAGATATTTAAGGGGAACACGCGCCTCATGTGGCTGGAACAGGCCCCTTCCGCCCCGCAGATCCTCTATCTCGCCTTGGGAGGTACCGATGGCATTCGTCCCATCTACATCGGGCCGGATGCTTACCCAGCCCTGAAGCCGGGACAGTACGGCGGAGTATTCAAGACGGTGAACGGCGGCAAGTCGTGGACCAAGCTGAACAGCTCGCGGGAACTCCCCAGCGTGCAGGATATTGCCGTCCACCCCACGAATCCGGATATCCTCTACATTGCGGTCTTCCACGAGGAATACCTGGTGCCCGAAGAAGCGAGCCACCCGGAGTGGGAAGAGGGGGGAGTGTTCAAATCGAGCGATGGCGGACAGACGTGGACCCTGGTCTTTGATCCCCCGGAGGACGATTTAAGAGGGAGAGGCGAAGTTGCCGGTGTCTGTATCAATCCGGTGGCACCGGAAATCATCTATGCCGCGGTCAAGCGTTACGGTATCTACCGCACCCTCGACGGGGGAGAGTCCTGGGAGCCCCTGGGCATGGAGAGCATGGAGCGGATGCAGCGGCGCTTCCATTCCGTCGATCTGAATCCGCACAATCCGGCCGAGGTTTGGGTCGCTCATTTCGGGAATTCATTTTCCAAGGGGCTCGATGACGGCGCAGCCCTCCATATGCGCGACCGATTTCTGGGCTCCAATTTTGTCAGGAATCCGGGATTTGAGGAATTGGACGAGGCCGGAGCGCCCCAGCATTGGAGTCTGGAACAACCAACGACTCCCCGTGGGGAAAAACCCGTCTTCGCCATCAGCAAGTCTCAGGCGGCGGCTGGCGATTACTCCGCCAGATTCCACCTGACTCAGGCCTATCCCGACGTGCCCAGCAGGATACCTGCCGATCGGGAACAGCTGCGCCTTGAGAAAGCGGGGAAGATTCCGGTCACCACCAGTGGCAGGATCAAGGAGTGGCCCACCGGCGAAACCAGCACTTGGATCTTCCAGAAAATTGATCCCTACTTCACAACCTTGATGCGGGACCGGCAGGTGGCTGTCGAAATGGATGTCTTCATTATCGATCGAAACCTGCCCGAATTCTGGAGCCGCGGATCGGAAGTGGGCGAGATCCCGCGGGATCCACCACAGGTATACCTTACGGAGGTTCGGGATTACAATGTGCACTGGCTGGTTGCTGAGACGTCCCTTGAGGATCTGGAGCCGGAATACAATATCCCCTCGGAAGAAATGAAAGGTGAATGGTACCACTGCCGCGCTACGGGCAGGGTTTCCGAGGACGCCCTTTGGCTGCGGATCACCGTCACAGGAGTCGGGGAGTATTCCGGCCCTATGGATCTCTACATCGATAATGTAAGTCTGAGATTAGCTGAATAGGTCCGGAGTGCAGCGTCAGAGCCATAATTCTTTGGATGGATTTCACCTTGGGCAGTGGCACAAAGGGTCAGGAATCCATAGTCCCCTTTTCTTAATCGCTTGTGGATTTCTGTTGTCGCAGAACTGCGCCCCGGAAGTAGCTGTTCATGGGCAATTTTTCCCCGAACTTGCCAATCCCACGGGTGGTCCAACACTTGTTCTTTTCTTTACTGAGCATCTTGATTTCACAACTGCTGATAAAGAATACTCCAGGACTTCCAACCATACGGACTATCTCATCAAGCAGATCCAGCTGGTCCTTACTCAACTCGCTCAGATGCGCCCCGATCTGCGGATTCTGGCGGTGGACGTATCGGAAAATCGGCATATCGCCGCGGATCACCGGGTCTACCGGATTCCGGAATTGATCCTGTTCAGTAGTACCGGGCATGAGCTGCGTCGCTGGACACCCGACGATTTTAATCGGGGTGGGGGCACTTTGAGCGAGATCCAGGACAGGCTGGAGAGGATTGAAGTTCAAGATCAAAAAGCCAAGGATTGATTGACCACCATGACCATTGATCGCCGGTTCAGCATTTTTCTGGGTAATCTGCTACTCTGTTCGGTATGTCTGGCTCAAATCGGTATCTGGACATCCGCCGAGGAGCTGGCGGACAAGCCGATGTCGGGACCGCCGTGGGAGGTGATGAAGGCCTCAGCGGATGAGGTCGATCCGGCGTGGGCGTATGTATCCAACCAGGATAATAACAATAACTCACACATCCTGGCGGCGGCCATCGTGTATGCCCGGTCCGGGGACGAGACGTACAAGGGCAAGGTGGTGGCTGCCTGCGAGCAGCTGGCGAATGCGGGCTATCCCGTATTGTCTCCCGAGATCAACGGCAACGAGGCCGATAACCGCACGCTGGCCTGGGCGCGTGAGACGGGCTCCTATGCCCTGGCGGCCGACCTGGTTGGTTACCGGACGACGGCCTTCGGGACCTGGCTGCGCAACATGGCCGAGGTCTACGTGGGCACCGATAACCGGACGCTGCTCTACATGTTCCAGCTACGTCCCAACAACTGGGGCACCCATGCTTTCGGCAGCCTCTGTGCCATCTATGCCTTTCTCCAGGACACGACCCGGTTAGCGGAGGTCCGGGACTACTGGGTGCAGGCGGTGCTCGGACCAAAGCCGGAGACGATGGAATACGGTGAGATATCGTGGCACGTGGATTCGAACAATCTGCGGCTGATCAATCCCAAGGGCGCCGTGAAGCAGGGATTGAACATCGATGGTGTGATGCCGGATGACATGCGCCGAAACGGCTCATTCAGCAATCCGCCCCCTAGCCGCTCCACCGATTACCACTGGGGCTTCCTGCAGGGCACCGTCATCGGCGCCCGCATTCTGGAGCGCTTCGGATTGTCCATCTGGGACGTGGCCGATAGCGCCATCTATCGTGCCGGCTATGCCTTCCAGGTCCGCTGGGAAGCGACCTACGGGGGGTGGAAAGCGGACGGAGATGACCTATGGATGCTGCCATTCTTCGATGATACCTATGGCACCAGTTGGACGGAAGGCCAGCCCGAGCGGGTATGGGAGCATGGCAAGAACGCGGGATGGCCCTACGTGGTGTGGGACGGCAGCCCGGTGAGCGGCAATGTCCGCTACGATCCTTTGCCCGGCTGGTATGAGTTGGAACAGAATTTCCCGAATCCCTTCAATCCCACGACCCTGATCAGGTTCTCACTGCCGTATACCACGGAGGTTCACCTGGCGGTGTATGACTTATTGGGCAAGGAGGTAGCAACACTTTATAAGGGTGTCCGTTCCGCGGGAGAGTACACCATCAAATGGGGTGCCGAGACATCCGGGAGGAGGATGCTCCCAAGCGGATTGTATCTGTGTCGGCTGCAATCGGGCGAGTATACCAAGGTAATTAAGATGACGATGACTCGGTGAGTATGATGCAGGATCCCAAGCCAAAGGAGGCAGGGCAGGTGGTTCTACCAGTAGAGGTGGTTTTCCATGCCAACTGGTGGCACCGGAATTACGGCATCAGTTTCGAGAGGGACTACTTCTTCGATCCGGACACATCCATTGCGAGTACCCAGCGGATGCGCGCCGCACTGGCGGAGAGGTTCCCGGAGTTGGCGATTGGCGGAGCCGAGGAAGCCCGGCCGATGATCGGGGGAACCCTGCTGGCGGCCGGATTCATCGTTTCAGAGATACTCGGGTGCGAGGTGCAGTATTTCAAGGGAGCCTCACCGGAAGTCATCCCAGCTGCCCTGACCGAACAGCAGATCGAAGCGTTGGGTAACCTCAACATCTTCGATACGGCGGTGATGCAGGATCTAAGCCGGCTGATCATTACGTTTAGAAAACGGTTCGGATACGTGGAGGGTGATATCAATTGGGAGGGAGTGCAGAATGTTGCCTTGAATCTGCGTGGCACGCGGCTCTTCGCCGACTATCTCCAGAATCCGGACGCCGCCGATATGCTGCTGGAGGCGGTTACGAGGGTCATCATTCAGTTCCTGGATTTCATGTATTCCGAAACGGACACCACGTCAGTGTCTGTCAATCGTATTGTCGGTCGGGTTCACCCAAAGATGGCCTTGCACTCCCATTGTACCCTGACCATGATCTCGGCCGAGCACTACCGCCAGCGTGTATTCAAATATGACCAGCTGCTGGCGGATCGTTACCAGCCGTATGGCATCCACTACTGCGGCGAGGATCTGGAGCGGATGAGCACCGACTTCGCCGATATCAAAGGGCTATCATTTGTCGATGTAGGGTGGGGTTCTGACGTGCGATTATGCCGTGAAGCTTTACCGGACAAATTCCTGAGTCTGCGGTTGAGTCCGGTGCGTATGATGTCCGAATCCCCGGACGCGATTTCTGAGGATATCCGAAAGCTGGTTGAGGCTGCCGGACCCATCGAGCAAGCAGGCTTATGTTGTATCAATATGGACTATGGGACACCGGATGAGAACATACGGACTCTATTTGAGATCGCAGCGGAGTATCGTCGATCCGTGACCAGTTAACGATGAAGAGAGAGTGCCTTGGACATTACTTTTAAGACTCCGGAAGACCGAGTACTATCGCCCTATACGGGATGGGATCGGGCCCGCTGGATGGAGCTAGCGGAGCGGATGATAGCAGCCCTTCAACCCTATGTAACCCCAGGCAAGGGGGGTATGGCCCTGCCCAACCCGGTGAGATGGCAGGATGCCTACCTACCGGACCCGGAGAACATGCAATCCTTCTACTGGATGGAAGGCTTTACCCGCACCCGTTTGCTGCTGGCTGTCTACATGACCGGAACCGGCCGGACGACCATCACCACGAACGGCAGCACGGTCGACATCCTGGATCAATTCATTGAAGGCCTGCTTTCCGCCTCCGATCCCCAGCATCCGGAATATATTGGCGATCGGTACGGGAACCGGCAGTACATCGCGGAGACATCCGCAGTGGCCCTGGCGGTCTATCTGGCCCGTGAGCTGGTCTGGGATAAGCTGACGTCCGCGGAGCGGGAGCAGGTCAGCCGATGGATGCTGTCGGCCACCGGCCATAGCATCCCGCATAATAACTGGTACCTCTTCGTCGCGAATACCCACTGTGTCCTGAAAGCCCTGGGCGAAGAACATGACCCGGCCGAACTGGAAAACTGCCTGGCCGAGGTGAAGGCCTTCTATGCCGGCCATGGCTGGTTCCTGGACGGGGATCTTAACCGGGGCTACTCAATCGAGCACTACAATGCGTGGGGATTCCATCATTTTCTGCCTGCGTTTGTACTGATGAACAGTGTGAGCCAGGGTTGGAAGTCCTATATCACCGACTGCTTGGTGGAATATTTAGGCAATTTCAAACTGTTCTTTGCCGCCAACGGTGCGATCCCCATGTGGGGGCGATCCTGGGCGTACCGTCCGGCCCTGACGGCACCTTTCCTGTGGGGTGAGCTGCTGGGGGTATCGCCTCTCTCACCGGGAGAATCGCGCCGGCTGGCCTCCGGGCAGATGAAATACTACCTGGAACACGACTATTTCCAGGAGAACATGACGCCCACTATGGGCTTGGTGGGTGAGAACCTGGAGCTCATCGAACCGTACAGCCAGTACGGTTCACCCTACTGGGGGAGTGCAGCGTTTCTAAGCTTATTGCTGCCGCCGTCCCACCCCTTCTGGACGGCTGAGGAGGAGGCGCTGCCCGTTGAACGGGAAGACTTCTCGGTGTCGCTGCCCGAGATCGGCTTGATCGTCAATGGGAACCACCGGACGGGTGAAGTACAGATGATCAACCACCGTGCCTGGCACCAGAAAGAGGGCTCCCAGACCAAATACGCCAAGAAGTACACCAACTTCGCCTATTCCTCCCATTTCGGGATCGATCTGCGGCGGGATGAGAACGGCTATAATTGCGACAACATGTTCTCCGTATCACCAGACGGCCTGAAGCACTCTCAACGGATCGTACCCGTGTTCATCAGAATGGATGAGAATTACGGTGCCAGCTGCCACTACCCCCTCTCGGGATTCCCTTTCCGTGAGGAGGGCGATCACTCGTATTCGGCTGATGAGCAGGTAGAGGTGGCTGAGGACCGGTCGGTGAAGATCACGACCCAGATCTATGTGAAGGACTTCTGCCAGATCCGGGTCCATGTCGTCGAGAACGAACGGGAGCTGGCGGCTGTGAGGGAGGGCGGTTTCGCCTTGAATTATGCGGAAGCGATCCCGGAAGCCATCGTGGAGGAGAATCTAATCGCGTTCTGGAATGGCGAGCGGGGTTCGTTTATTAGAAGCCTGTCCGGCTTTACCGGGCCGGCTGATGCCGCGGTTCTGTTGGAGAATACCGAGAACCACCATACGCTTGGCGGGCCTTCGGTAACACCGACTTTAATCGGAAAGGGTCTCCAACCCGGCCAGCATGTATTCATCAGTCTTTCCGGGACCTGGTTCGATTCCAGGGGGGGCTATGGAGAGCGAGCAGGCCTGGTGGAGGGCGTACAGTTGTCTCCGGGGCAGGTTACCGTAGGCTTCCGGGATGGATCAGAATATGTATTTACTCTTCAGCACTTAATGGATAGGATACTCCTGTGCCGAAACTCTGGTTGATCGATTACCTGGTTATGGGATGTCACCTGCTGCTCATGGTGGGTGTGGGTTTCTTCTTTTACCGGTACGTGAAGAGCGCGAACGACTTTTTCAAGAGCAGTAACCGCTTGCCGTGGTGGGTGGCAGGACTGTCGTCATTCATGAGCGGCTTCAGTGCCTGGACATTCACCGGAGGAGCTGGCAAGATTTACGAGAGCGGAATTTCCGGTGCAGCTATTCTCTGGGCCAGCTCGGTAGCCGTTATGCTGTCCTATTTTATCTTTGCGAAACGCTGGCGGCGGAGCAGGATCACCACGGTCATGGAGTTCATGAGTGAACGCTACAACCGGTTCACCCATCAATTCTACTCCTGGGTCTATGTGATCATGAAGTGGTTTATCGTAGGGCTCCAGTTGCTATCGACGGCGATTTTCATTTCGGTGGCCATCGGAGTGGACGTGCGGATCGTGGTGGTGGTGGCCGGGATGACGATGTTGACCTACTCGGTGTTGTCGGGTCTGTGGGGTGTATCCACGAATGATACCCTGCAGTTTATCGTGGTGGCTTCGGTGACGATGGTAGCGGCCCCGCTCAGTCTGCATGCCGTGGGGGGGATCGGAGATTTTATCGCCCGTGTGCCGGAGGGATTCTTCCGGTTGGGCAACGACGAAGTGAGTCTGTTCTTCATCTTCGGCTGGATGCTGCTGATGTTCTATGGCAACAATTCCAATGCCACGGTCCAACGCTATTTCAGCGTGAAAGATGAACGCGCCGCGCGGCGGGTGGCCTTGACGGGCGCGGTGCTTTTTTTCGTGGGAGTTTCCCTGTGGATGATCCCCTCGATGGTTGCGCGGATCATGTACCCCGATCTGAGTGGCATGGCGATCGGACTGCAGAATCCTTCCGAGGCCGCTTATGTGGTCATGTGCATCCAGGTTTTGCCGCACGGGCTGATCGGTGTCCTGCTGGCGGCCATCTTCGCCGCGACCATGTCGTCCCTGGATTCCAGTTACAACGTCATGGCCGGTGTACTGGTCAAGGATGTCTACCACCGGTGGATCCATCCCAAGGCCAGTGCCAAGCATCTGCTGCTCGTAAGCCGGCTGTGCATCCTGCTGATCGGAGCATCCGCAACCGGGCTAGCGCTGGTCCTCACCAGCCACAGTGGGGGCGTGTTCGGTGTGATGAAGGATATCTCACAGGTCATTACCGTGCCGGTGGCCACGGCTCTGCTGCTCGGGCTTATTGTGCGGAAAACACCACCCTGGACCGCTGTTTTCTCTTTCGTGCTCACCTTCATCGTGGCTTATACCACGCGCTACGTCTATGATCTGCACCTGGGCTATCAGGCCTTGGCAGTTGTGGGGACCTCGATCTCCAGTTTCACGGTCATGCGGCTATTCTGGAACCGGGCGCCCCAGGTGGACCGGGAGCGAATTGAGGGCTTCTTCCGCAAACTGGATACGCCCATCGATGTGGACCGGGAACTTTCGGAGCCGGTGGCGGCGGATGCGGTCTCCATGCTGCAGGTGGTCGGTGTGCTGCTCTTCGCGGTGGGCTTGATCATTGTGGTGCCCACTGTATTTCTGGATCAGTGGTCGTCCATCCTTATCGCGCTGAGCGAAGGCCTCTTTCTCATGGGGTTGGGCTCATTTATGTTTCTGAAGGGACGGCAAAAAATCAGGAACCTGACTCAATCCATGTCTGAAGCGTAACTGATTGCCCGAGGCCTCCCATGCACATCGATGATATCCCGTTGGTCTTGATCAAAACTCAGGAGGCAGAATAGCATGACCACCAGATTAAACCGAAGCGATTTCCTGAAGCAGAGCCTTACTGCTTGCACTGGAATAGCGCTGGGTGGTATTAATCTCTCCTGTTGTGCCAAGGTATTCAAGAGAAAGGCCCTTGCTGAGATGGTACGAGACGATTCTGCCTTGGAAGCATTCGCTGCTTTGGGGTACTGTTCCTACAATTGTGAGCAGAAGTGCAAGGTATTTGCCGCTACGATGCAAAACGATATGGCGGCCAAGGTAGAACTTGCGAAGCGCTGGTCGGAGAGAAATAAACGAGAGATACTGCCTGAACAGGTGTTTTGCTACGGCTGCCGAGATACCACTGAGGTTCCCGGCAGTTTTAAGGAGGATTGTACCGTCCGGCAATGTGCCCAGGATAAACGGGTCACTACATGTGCGCACTGTAGCGATTTCGCAGAATGTGATAAAGAATTATGGACTGAGTGGCCAGGTATAAGGGCTCAGGTGCAAGCAATAAGAGACACACTGGTGGATTAGTATCGGTTAACTGGAGTCCCCAGCAGGTAGGGATTATTCAGGATCAGGGAGCATGTGAGAGTGCAAAAGAAGTGCAAAATGGAGGATCTCTCCCCCTACACCGGCTGGACGATCCGGCATTGGTGGGAGGCTGCACTTCGACTACTCAGTAATATATATCCCCACTACTCACCCGGCCGGGCACTGGTCCAGCTTCACGGCATCCGCCCCAGCATCTACGGAGCCTTATCCGATGGGGTGGAGGGTTTCGCCCGGATGTTCCTGCTGGTGGGATTCTGGTTGCACCACCGCCGGGACGGGCTTTACGCGCTGGAGGACGGCACCCAAGTGGACTGGGTGGACCTGTACCGCCAGGGGATGCTGAATGGCACGGATCCCGAGCATCCGGAATACTGGGGGGAGATTTCGGGGAAGCATCAGTACATGGTGGAAGCCGCGTCGATGGCCGTGGGACTGCACTTCTCACGACACCTGATCTGGGAGGGCTTCTCCACGCAGGAGCGACAACAGATCGGGGATTGGCTGCGGCATATTCTGCGCTATCCCTTTGAGGACAAGAACTGGGTACTCTTCGGCGTCCTCATCAATACGTTCCTGAAATCGGTTGATCAGGAATATCACCAGGAACAGATCGATTTTTACCTGGACCGCTTTGATTCGTATTACGAAGCCGAGGGCTGGTACCGTGACGGGGTTGGTCCCCAATTCGACCACTACAATCCGTGGGCGCTGCATTTCTATCCCCATCTGTGGGCCCAGATGGATCCTGCTCCCCGCCGGCCGGAGCTGATCAAGATCTTCCGGGACCGTAGCCGGCTGTTCCTGGAGAAGTTTCCCTATTACTTCAGCAGTACGGCGTCTCACCCGGCATTCGGGCGATCTTCCATCTACCGCTGTGCCCTGGTGTCGGCGGTGACGATGGGAGCCTGGCAGGATTTCTCGCCGCTGTCACCGGGATTGAGCCGGCGGCTGTGCAGCCAGAGTCTGAAATACTTCTGGGAACATGACCTTTTTAATGCCGACGGTGCAGTCACGCTAGGGTGGAATAGCCAGTTTCTCCTGATGGCCGAGAAATACAGCGGTCCCGGTTCGCCCCTGTGGATGAACAAAGCCTTCTCCGCCTTCCTATTGCCGGAGGATCATCCCTTCTGGACCGCTACCGAAGAGCCGCTGCCCATCGAGGAAGGGGATACCTGTGTCCACCACCGGGTACCGGGCTTCCTGGTTCAGGGACACCGCGATACCGGACATGTTCAACTGATCAACCAGGGCAGCGACTCCTACGTGAATGCAACCACGGACTGGAAAACCCCGGCCTCGGACTTCCAGTATATCAAATTCGCCTACTCCAGCCATTTCTTCAACGATCTGGGCCCCACCCGGACCGGGCTGGTGTGTGGCAATATGATCAGTCTTTTCGAAGAAAAGCGCGGGTACAGTCACCGGGAGCGTTGCTACCCGGTCCATATCTCGGACCGGGTCGCCATCGCGTATCATTTCCCCTTCGGGGAACAGCACAATCAGAAGCGGGATTCACGGATCGAGACCGCGATCATCATGAAGGGCGACCATCAGCTCAGGGTGCATTGGGTCATCAGTCCCAACCGGCCACTGGTATTCGAGGGGGGGTATCCGGTGGCTTATGATGACGAGCAACCTATGGTTGACGAGGGGGAGGATTGGATCGGCATCCGGACGAATGATTATCAGAGCTGCATCCGGGCGCTGCTCACGTACGACCAAACCGGGACCGATGTTACCGAGGGAGTAAACCCGCTGGGAAAGTTCACCCGCCTGCCCTACGTTCGGACGAGTCAACCGGTATTGGCCCACGCGATCCTGGCCAGTGAGATCATCGCCCGGCCGGGGCATTTCGATTATCAGGAAGAATTGGCACTGGTGGCCAGCTACGCCGTGGAAGGGCGCCGTGTCACCTTCACATTCAATGACGGAGAAGGGGTAACGGTGAAGCTGGGAGCCGTGGAAGAGGAGGAGTCGAAAATGCTGTGGTTCCGGGTATGATCAGGGACCGCAATCATCAATAGATGTGAGGACACACTCTTATCATCATTTTAAAACAGACCAGACAGGCAAAAAGCACAAGCTGAATGAGGTGATCATATGAATAGAAAAGTCCCGATGGCAGTTCCGTTATCGATCCTGATCAGTCTATTCTCCTCACTGTGGGGTATGGGACCGAACCTGCTTCCCAATCCGAGTTTTGAAGAGGTGACGCTGTCGATTCCGCCGATCAATTTCCAGCTGGCCCGGCCGGCCACGAAGGCGGATCCACCGGAATACAAGGTGAATATTCCCGACCACTGGCGGATCGTGAGTGCCTATTCCCGGGGATATCTCCCCAAGGAGCAGGGTTGGGGAGTGGCGGACAAAGGGCGCACGGGCAAGCGCAGCCTGATGCTAGCCAACGCCCCGGCTTTCCCGGCCTGGTATTCGGAGGATTTTGACCTGGAGCCGGATGCCGCTCACCTGGCGGAAGCGTATATCGAGCCCTCGGGGATGGGATACCACGATTTTGTGCGCATCATTTTCTCGATACTGGATGAGGATGGTGAATGTCTTGGGTACGAGCAGATCGTATCGGCCCGGGCGGAAACGAGGAACATCCGGTCATAAGACTTTGGTGAAATGGGCTGGCGGCACAAGCAAGTGTACATCCGTCCCCGGCCCGGGCAAGCCAAGATGCGGATTATCATGCGGCTCATCAATACCGGCAAAGTGTACGTGGACGATATTTCGGTGCGTGCGCTGACACCTGATGAAGCAGCCGAATTAGAACCACCCTACAACCAGGTTACTCCCGACATCGAAGTCGTGGAACAGCCGCCGCAGATCGAAGCGACCGGTTTCTACCGGGTGGAGCAGGTGGACGGTGTATGGTGGATGGTGGACCCGGAGGGCTTTCTCACCTGGAGTATCGGCGTTCAGAGCATGGGGAATATCCTGTGGGAGAATCCCAGCCTGAGCAAGCTAATCGAAGAGCAGTACGGCGGCGACCAGTCCCGCTACCTCGAGGATCAGATCCCGCGACTGCGCGAATGGAATTTCACCACCTCAGGTTCGTGGTCCGGACCGGCCTTCTACGACCTGAACACGCGCCTCACGTCCAGGGGTGAGCAACCGTTCCCATCGTTCCACTTTATCGGATTCACTACCGTTGGCGACCAGACCTATACCCTGCGCAACCGGGAGGGTATCGTGAACGATTTTGGCGAGCATGCCATGGTGGATCCCTTCAACGCGGAATGGCGGTTGAGAGCCGAAGAGAAGGTGAAGGAGATCACCGCACTCTACGAGGGTATCCCCTGGCTGGTGGGTTATTTTGTGGACAACGAGATCAACATGCGGAATCTCACCCGGTACCTCCACACGCCGTCCTGCCGCCAGGAGCTGGTCAAGTGGTTGAGTGAACGCTACGAAGGCCGGATCGATGCGCTCAACCAGGAATGGTCGGCCGGGGGCAAGCGATACCGCTACAAGAACTTCAACCAGATCGGGAAGAACATTCCTGACCAGGAGCCGTCTCCACCGGCGGAGACGGCCTTGGAGGAGTTCGTCCGCTACCTGATGAAGACCTACATCGACTTCACGGTGGATATCATTCACAAGTACGATCCCAACCACCTGATCATCAGCAACCGGTTTGCCCTGGGGACCAGGACCCGCGGTGTGGAGGAAATCGGGAAATACGTGGACCTGTTCAGCCGGTACGACATCGTCTGTACCAACCTGTATGCCCAGTCCGGCGGCTCCTATATTCCTGACCAGATGGCGCTGCTCCAGTACCTTCACGAGGAGACGGGCCGCCCCCTGCTCATCGGTGAATTCTCCTTCCACGCCAATGAGTCGAACATTCCCCTGGACCGCTGGGGTGAGAAGGTGGTGGCGACGATGAAGGATCGGGGAGAGGCCTACAACCGGACGATGCTATCCTGGGTATACCTGCCGTACATGGTGGGCGCTCACTTCTACAAGTGGTGCAACGGGTATGGCCCGGTAGGCCGGTATCGCGGCCGGAATGCCGGGATCGTCGACGATCAGAACCAACCGTATCAGCCCTTCGTTGATATGGTAACCCGGACCAACTACAAGGTGCTGCATGCCCGGCGAAATGCCGGCGGGCACGTGCAGGACTTCACCTATACTGACTCACCCGAGTAAGTCAGGCGCGTATCGATGACTGCTATAAAGTATATCAGGGAGTAAACCATGACCGTGTCGAAAGAGAGATGGATTGACAACCTACTTGGAAGGATGGACCTGGAGCAGAAAGTAGGCCAGATGCTGGTATTCGGCTTTGCCGGACCGGTGATTACGCCTGACATCGTTGAACTGATCACGAAATATCAAGTGGGCGGCTTGCGGATCGCACTGAAGTTCCGGACGCAGACCCTGCTCCACGATCTCAAGCCCGGGACCACACCCGATGAGAACGTGCTGCGGTCGCTCCAGCATCCCCACGGGCTGAATCGTGACTATGCTGATCCCCGTCAGTGTACAGCCTGTACACCGCAGCAGTATACCGCGGTGCTCAACCGCCTCAGGGATCATGCCCTGGATCGGGAATTGAGTATTCCCCTGCACTTTACCATCGATCAGGAAGGCAACGCCTCGGATGACCTGATCAACGGCCAGCGTCTGTTTCCCCATCCCATGGGTTTTGTAGCCGCGGGTGATCCGGAGTTGGCCTACCGGGCGGCCCTGGCCATCGGCAAGCAGGCACGGGCAGTCGGTGCGAACATGATCCATTCGCCGGTCCTGGATGTGAATACGAATCCCCGCAATCCGGAGATCAGTACGCGTGCGTACAGCGATAAGCCCGAGGAGGTCATCCAGTATGCTCTGCAATCCGTGCGCGGTTTTCAGGAGGCGGGACTCATAGCGACGGGCAAGCATTTTCCCGGGCGGGGCGAGTCCGTGGCCGACGCCCAGTGGGGACTGCCCTCGATGGACGTAGATGCGGATACCATGCGGAAGGTCCACCTGGCGCCCTTCAGGGCGCTCATCGATGCAGGGATTCCCGCCATCCTGGTGGCCCATTGCCGCTATCCGGCGCTGGGTGTTCCGGATGAGCCCAGTTCCGTATCGAAGCGGATCCTGCTGGATATCCTGAGGGGGGAGCTGGGATTCAAGGGCGTTATTTCGACGGATAACATGATGATGGGCGGTATCCTGCAGCGGTTCGAGATCCGGGAGGCGGTGATCCGGACGATCGAGGCCGGCAACGACCTGGTGCTGTACCGGGATGAGAGTCCGCAGCGGATCCGCATCATCGAGGCGGTCCTGAAGGCGGTGCGCAGCGGGCGGATCC
>CP070656.1:1063442-1073141 GCA_020355065.1 Fidelibacterota bacterium
ATGTTCGGAGGCGGCCGTCTTAACTGTGGCGACCCCGAGAAAAGGGGATTAATTTAACCGCCTAAATTATAATCTGTTGTGCAATGAAGACGATCGAACAGCTTAATCTGAAGGGCCAGCGTGCTCTGATCCGGGTGGATTTCAACGTACCGCTCGATGAGGGGATCGTGGATGATAATTTCCGGATACGGGCAGCCTTACCGACTATCAAGTACTGTGTAGAGCAGGGGGCGGCGGTGGTCCTTATGTCGCATCTGGGACGGCCGAAAGGCCAAGTGGTACAAGACCTGACGATGCTTCCGGTGGCCGAGGAGCTGGAATCGCTGGCTAAACGGGCGATCGTATTTTCGCAGGATTGTGTATCGGATCAGGCCATTGGTGTGAGCGTGGGGCTGGAGCCGGGACAAATCCATCTGCTCGAAAATCTGCGATTTTATCCGGGCGAAGAGTCCAACGACCCAGAATTTTCCGGCAAACTAGCCCAACATGGTACGGTGTATATCAATGATGCCTTCGGGACGGCTCACAGGGCGCATGCCAGCAACGTGGGGGTTGTCTCCCATTTTCGGGAGAAGGGGATCGGTTTTCTCATGGCGAAGGAGCTGGAGTTTCTCCGCGACCGGCTCGAGACGCCCGAGAAGCCGTTCACGGTTGTACTGGGGGGCGCCAAGGTGGCAGGCAAACTGGAGCTGATCCGTAAGCTGATCGCCAAGGCTGATCGTCTGGTCATCGGTGGCGGTATGGCGTTTACGTTTCTGAAGGCGCAAGGGGCTCAAGTTGGCCGTTCCCTGGTGGATGCGTCGCTGTTGGATGAGGCAGCAGATATCCTGAGGATCGCAGAGTCCCAAGGGATCGAGATTTTCTTGCCACGGGATGTGGCCGCTGCTGCGAGTCTGGAGAAGGGTGTAGCCTGGGGAGTGACACCCCTGGACGGGCTCAAAGCTGATGAGATGGGCGTGGATATCGGGCCAGAGACCTGCATGGAATTTGCTGAAGCCCTGGATGGAGCAGCGACGATTTTCTGGAATGGTCCCATGGGAGTGTTCGAGAATCCCGCTTACCAGACGGGTACGGAAATGATCATGAGTGTGATCGCAAGTGCCACTTCCACAGGAGCAGTTTCGATAGTGGGGGGCGGTGATTCGGCGTCCGCTATCGAGAAGTTGTCGGATCCCAGGTATTTCACTCATATCAGCACCGGCGGAGGTGCATCTCTGGAGCTGCTGAGTGGGAACGTCCTGCCCGCCCTGGAGGTACTGGCATGAGTATTCGCAAACCTATCATCGCGGCGAACTGGAAGATGAACAAGACGCCGCAGGAGGGATATCAGTTTGCCCGCCAGTTGACGGCGAAGGCTTTAAACCTCCCAGGTGTGCAGTTCATTCTATTTCCATCCGCCACCGGTCTAGATCATGTTCATGAAGTATTGAAGGACACTGCGATCGGATTAGGGGGTCAGAATCTTCACTCCGCGGAGGAGGGAGCATATACGGGCGAAACATCCGCCGGCATGCTCAAGGCTTGCGGTTGCCAATGGGTAATCATTGGGCATTCCGAGCGACGACACATATTCCATGAGTCGGATGATGAGCTGCGCGCCAAGGTCGCGACGGCCTTGAACGCGGGTTTGAAAGTGGTGCTGTGCATCGGTGAGCTCCTTGAGGAGCGAGAAGCGGGATCCACCCGTGAGGTACTGGAGCGGCAGCTCCGCGCAGACCTGGACGGCATGGATGCTCTCCCCGTAGACCGGATCGTGATTGCCTACGAGCCGGTCTGGGCCATCGGGACGGGCGTGGTGGCCACCCCGGAGCAAGCGGGTGAGGCTCACGCGCAGGTAAGAGCGATTCTGGAAGGTCTGTTTCCGACCCTGAATGCTTCGGAGCTCAGGGTGTTGTACGGGGGCAGCGTCAAGTCATCCAATGCCGCTTCGTTGATAGGCATCCCGGGTATCGATGGATTCCTGATCGGAGGAGCTAGTTTGGATATTGACGAGTACGTTAAAATTGCAGAACTTTCACAGCTAGAAGCTTAGGTGATTCATTGATTTACGGTATTCTCATATTTCTGGATATATTAGTTTCGATTCTGCTGGTTATTGTCATCCTGCTCCAGTCGGGGCGTGGAGGCGGTTTGGCCGGTACCCTGGGCGGTGGGATATCCACAGCGATGTTTGGGGGGCAGGGTGCAGACAAGTTGATGACCCGCCTGACGACCGGTCTGGCAGCCGCGTTCATGATCTTGGCGATCCTGATATCCATTGCGGGTCGTCCAAGAGGGACGATGGGTGACAGCATTGTGCGTCAGCGGGCGATAGAACAGGAGACGGTCCCTCTCCAGCCGGTTACCGAGATGGAGATGCCGGAAGCGGCGAGCCCGGTTGAGCTTCCCTTGCCGCCGGAGGACGATCAAAGTTCGCCCATTCCTTAACCGACTGGCTGGCTCTTTGAGCCGAAGTGGTGGAACTGGTAGACACGCTGTCTTGAGGGGGCAGTGGGAGTAATCCTGTGCGGGTTCGAGTCCCGCCTTCGGCACAACCCGTTCGACTATCCCGCCCCAGTGGGAAGAGCGTATAGAGAAGCCTTTCCGAACCCCATGTTCGGGGGCTATTTTTATACCTCGTGGCGAATCCGGGGCGTAACGCCCCGGAGAGTGTCTAGCTCATAGCCTGACATAATCGCCATGTCATTGGAGAACAGGGAAAGCATTTATTGGCAACGAGCAAGGTAAGACGCATGAAACGATCTCACGTACTAGCGGTTGTCATCATGGCAGCCTTTCTCGCAACGAGTTCTCCGGCGCAAGATCTGGAGGGCATCCTGGTCGAGGCCCGGGAAGCGATGTCAGCCGGCAACTACGATACTGCCCGGCAGAAACTGGAGCAGATCCTGCAGCAGAACAACACCTATGCTCCGGCGTATTTCGAGCTGAGCAAAGTAGTGCTGATTCAAGATGACTTGAAGGGCGCCCAGGAGAACATAGCTGCGGCTATCGAGAATGATCCCCGGAATGAAGAATACCGGGCCCAAGCAGAGACGATAGCGGAATTGAGTTCCATCATGAGTGATGCCAAGCGTACTTATGATGAACGGGACTACCTGGGAGCGGTATCGCGTTATGAAAAGGCCCTTGAGAATCATCCGACCTTTGCCAGCGCCTATTACGGTATGGGTATGGCCTTTGCCCAAGCCGGGCAGCTCCGGGAGGCCGCGGAATCTTTCCGTCAAGCCCAGCAGCACAATCCTAACGAAGAGAGTTATGCCAGCGCCTTACGAAAGATCGTGGTTGATCAGTACAATGAGGGCAACCGGTTCTACCGGTCCCGTGACTGGGAATCAGCGGCTGAAGCCTATCAGATGGCCATTGACCTGGATAGCAGCTTTCACCAAGCATACTACCGATTGGCGCGAGTTAACCGGCTCATGGGCGATAACGAGGCGGCATTGGAGACATTGGATCGGGTATTGGTCGTTAAACCTGACTATTTGAACGCCTATGTGGAAAAGGGGGCCATTCTAAAGCGCGAGGATCGTCTGGCGGAGGCCGAGGCGAGTTATCGTCAAGCGATCACTGTGGATCCCCGTTCTGATGACGCGTGGGTGGGATTGGGCTCCATTCTGCGGCAAGGTCGGGCCAGTGAGGCAATCACGGCTTTTCAGACGGCCATCGAGATCAATCGAAAGAATGGTGACGCGGCTGAATACCTGGGCGAGATTTTCAGCGAGCAGGAGAACTGGCCTGAGGCCAGGAAGTATCTCGAGAGTGCGGTCAAGATCAAATCAGATGATCATGTGACGGCCTGGCGACTGGCCCATGTTTATAATGAGATTGGTGAATATGAGCTGGCCAGACGGCAGGCGAAACGAAGCACGGATCTGAAGAAGACTTTCGAATATGGGTGGTATGAGAAAGGTATAGCTGAGAAAGCGCTGGGCAACCGGGTGGCGGCGATCGAGGCGTTTAGGAATGCTGAGAAGGGTCGGGATGCGAGCATTCGCCGGACAGCCCAGTACGAGCTGAAGCAATTGGAGTCGCCCAACAGGTAGAATTATCGATACTCGATGACCTGAGCCCCGCTCACCGGGTATTAGAGCGGGGCTTTCTTCTGCCCGTTCCGATAGCATAGGATATGGCTAAAGCGATCAAAGCGGTCATTTTTGACCTGGACAACACCCTCCTTGATTTCATGAAGATGAAGGATGCCGCGATCCGTTCGGCGGTGGATGCCATGGCGGAGGCGGGGCTTCCGCTGGCCAAGGAGCAGGCGGTAGAGACGTTGAAGGGGATCTACGATGAGAAGGGCTATGAGTATCAGGAGGTTTTCAACGAATTCCTGCTCCGATCAACGGGGAGGGTGGATTATAAGTACCTGGCCTCGGCCATAGTGGCCTACCGCCGGGCGAAGGAGGCCTCACTGATGCTGTATCCCCATGCGAATGTCACATTGATGACATTGGCTAAAATGGGTTTAAAGTTGGGAGTTGTCTCCGATGCGCCCAGCCGCGAAGCCTGGATGCGGCTGTGCTATCTGAACCTGCACCACCTATTTGACGCGGTGGTGACCTTTGAAGATACCAATGTCCACAAACCTGCTCCCGAACCCTTCCATAAAATTTGTAACTTGCTCCAGATCAAGCCCACGGAAGCTTTAATGGTAGGAGACTGGCCTGAGAAAGATATGGTAGGTGCCAAGCAGGTAGGAATGACGACGGCATTTGCCCGCTATGGTGATACGCTGGGAGTTCAGGATTCGGGTGCTGACTATGATCTTACGGATCTTTACCAATTAGTTGATATCGTGCAGCAGCGGAACAGATCATGATGGTGGTCGGTACCGATCTGGTGGAAGTGGGTCGTATCCAGGAGATGATTGAGCGATGGGCCGATCGTTTTCTGGAACGGATATTCACCTCTGAGGAGATCAGTTATTGTCAACGACAAGTCCGGCCGGCCCAACATTTTGCCGGCCGGTTTGCGGCTAAGGAAGCTGTGAAGAAGGCGCTATATTCAGCCGGCCAGACTGAGCCGGTGCTTTTCAAGCAGATTCAAGTGAACCGTGACCAGCAGGGAGCGCCCTGGGTTCGTCTCAGGGGACTGTCCGAGATTCCTCAAGTATCCATCAGCCATACAGATCGATATGCGGTGGCCACCGCCATTCTGGAATCACCATGATCAAGGTACTGACGACCGCAAGAAGCCAAGCCCTGGACAGGCATACAGTACGCTCCGGCCACAATTCGGAAGTGGATCTGATGCGCAATGCAGGCCGGGCGATAGCTATTGAAACTGGCAGGCTACTCCGCGCCGATACGCGACGTCCGGTTCTCGTGGTCTGCGGTAAGGGGCATAATGGTGGTGACGGGGTGGCCGCAGCCGGCTTCCTTTCTGCCTGGGGTTATTCATGCACAGTAGCTCTGCTGGGTACCCTAGCGGATATGGACGAGGTAGTAAGCGAGATCTATCGGGAAGCAGGCATCGAGGTACGGGAGAATACGCTCCCCGACGATGTTGGGTGGGTAGACCACGGTCTGGTCATCGATGCGATTCTCGGCATTGGTACGACCCAACCATTGAGGGAACCCGTAGACAGCTGGGTGCAGGCCATCAATGAGTACCAAGGACTGGTGCTGGCGGTAGATGTTCCGAGCGGACTGGGCACGGATAACGGCAAGGTATATAGTGATGCCGTTCAGGCGGATGTGACCGTGACGATGGGCTACCCCAAGTTGGGTTTACTCATCAATTCCGGACCCGACTACAGTGGACAGGTGGTGACCGCTGACATCGGTTTTGACAGCACCTATTTCGATGAGGACGAGCGGGGGATCGCCCAGTTTATATCTGACGATTTTCGAAAGTTGTACCGTTTGCCACTCAGGCAGACTTTCAAGCACCGCCAAGGGAAGACCCTCGTCATCGCCGGTTCGCTGGGTATGACCGGAGCAGCAGTGCTGGCAGCGCGGGCAACGATTCTTTCAGGATCCGGTCTGACCGTAGCGGCTTGTCCGGCGAGTATCCAACACCTGTATGTTCCAGCCATGCCTGAAGTGATCACCTTGAGTTTGGAGGATCATGGTCAGGGTATGTTTTTACCGGAGCACGTCTCGGCGATCCGGGAATCCCTGGCCTGGTGTACGGGAGTGGTTCTGGGGCCCGGATTATCACGTAGTCCGCAGGTGAAGGAATTTGTTCGGGATATATTTGAACACCTGGACGCACCTACGCTACTGGATGCTGATGGCTTGACGCCCTTCAATCAGGGCGTTGACATGCTCAGTGCGGCGGAGGTTCCGCTGGTAATCACGCCCCATGCCCAGGAGTTTGCCCAGCTTTTCGATCATGATCTTGAAGAAGTGATGTCCGATCCGGTGCGGGTTCTTTCCGAGGTACAGGCCTATTTTCCCCACACCGTTGTTCTTAAGGGTGCGCCGACCCTAACCCTTCGAGCGACGGGGGAGATCGTGGTGAACAGTACGGGCAATCCAGGGATGGCGACCGCCGGCAGCGGTGATGTGCTATCGGGGATTATCGGTACACTGCTAAGCCAAGGGTATGGTGCGGATGAGGCCGCCATCATGGGTGTTTGGCTTCACGGACAAGCCGGGGATATGGCGAGAGGGCGTTTTGGCATCCCGGGGATGTCCAGCCTGCATATACTGGAGCAGGTGCCACAGGCCTTCGACGTATTAAAAGGCGGGTCATGAGACTACCGGTTCTGGGTGTGTTCCTATACGCCCTGTTGATTATCGGTCTCTCTTCGATCCCTGGGCACAGTTTTCCCGACGTAAAGTGGCTTTCGCATGATAAGGTTATTCATCTTGGTGAATACATGATTTTCGGATTTCTAGTGTCCGCAGCCCGGGTTTCCTATCGTCCGGATGTCCGCCGGTTGTATCCAAGCACTCTGGTACTGGCGGGAGCATTTGCCGCCCTGGATGAGGCGTACCAGTTCGTGATCCCGGGTCGTCTTCCCAGTCTCCGGGATTGGGTGGCGGATTTCGTTGGTGTCGCCATCGGAGGCCTAATCTACATGGTTTGGAAATATTACCGTGCTCAGGCGACTGCTGGTTAAGAACCTGGCCATTATCAAGGAGCTGGAAGTTCACTTCAATCCAGGCCTGAATATGATCACAGGTGAGACCGGGTCGGGGAAGTCGATCCTTATCGATGCCATTGGCCTGTTGATGGGGGGGCGCGCCCCGGGCGATATCATTCGTACGGGTGAGGAGGTCGCGATAGTTGAAGGGGAGCTGGTCAGTGGTGAGGACAACCACTTGATTCGGCGCGTTCTCCGTGCTGGCG
Organism: Fidelibacterota bacterium; assembly: GCA_020355065.1. Lineage (GTDB taxonomy): Bacteria > Fidelibacterota > Marinisomatia > SCGC-AAA003-L08 > TS1B11. The sequence continues at coordinate 1,070,742 of CP070656.1, forward strand.
GGTCGTCACGGATATTTCTTAACGATGAGCCCATCAAGCTCAGCGAACTTGAGGATCTTACCGGCAACCTGGTGGACCTGCACGGTCAACACGAGCACCAGTCGCTCTTGCGGATCAATACGCATCTGGATTTTCTGGACTCCTACGCGGGGCTGCTTCCGGATCGGGAGGTGCTGGCGCACACCTATCATCATCTCACGAAGGTATCCAAGGAGCTACGTGACCTCACGGAGGTGATAGAAAGGGAGCAGGAGCTCAACGCCCTCCATCAGTCTCAGCTCGAAGAGTTAGAGGCGGCAGGAATTTCGACGGGCGAAGCAGATGAGCTAGATAAGGAACACAAATTGCTCGCGCAAGCGGACGAGCTCCAACGACATCTGAGTCATTTAGCACAGCGCCTGCAGAAGGATGACCTATCCCTAGCCAGCGAACTGGATGGCTTGCGCAAGCCGATGGAGCGGTTCGCAGGCCTGTCGAAGGATATCCAAAGTATCGTTGAGCGCATGGATTCTCTGACCGTTGAGCTGGAGGATTTAGCCTTTGAAGTGGAGCGCTGTGGTTCGCAGGTGCATCCGGATTCAGAGCGGATGACGGAGGTTGAGGAACGTCTTGGGGAGCTAGAGACCATTAAGCGGAAATATGGTGGTACACTGGATACCGCTCTTGAGAAACTTGCCTGGTTAAGAGAGGCTATGTCCCAGAAGAGTGCGACTGATGAGCGTTTGAATCAGCTCCGGATCGAGAAGACCCATTTGGAGGAGGCCTACGCTGCGCAATGCCAAGAGTTGTCTCAGCAACGCCAAGCAGCCAAACAGAAGCTGGAACAAGATATTCAAGACACGCTGGCCTATCTGGACATGCCCGGAACCCGGTTCGAAATACGATTCCAGCATTTGCTGGCAGAGCAGGGGCTCTGCCACATTGATGGCCATACTTACCGAGGTGATGAACGCGGTTATGATCAAGTCGAGTTTTTCATCAGTCCCAATCCAGGGGAAGAGTTACGGCCGCTGGCCAAGGTGGCATCCGGGGGAGAGATCTCACGTATCATGCTGGGTATCAAGACGGTCTTAGCGGCCTACGATCCGGTGGACTGTCTCATTTTTGATGAGATCGACTATGGTATTTCGGGTTCAACGGCTGAGACCGTGGGAGCGGCTCTCAGGGGTCTGGCAAAGTCGCGGCAGGTGATTTGTATTACACACCTTCCTCAGATTGCGGCCAGCGGAGATCACCATCTCTCGATGGACAAGGAGGTGAAAGGAGGCCGTACGCTGGGTCGTGCACGCGTAGTAGAAGGGGAGGAGCGCCGCCTGGAGATTGCCCGGTTGCTGAGTGGCGCCGAGATCACCCAGGCGAGTATGGATCAGGCGTTGGAGCTCCTGGCTCCAGTTTCCGAGAAACAGGGGGCCGACTCACGTGGATAAATTCCTCATTGAGGGGGGGCACACACTTTCGGGGGAGGTGACGATCTCGGGGGCGAAGAATGCCGTTCTGCCCATGATGGCCGCCAGCCTGTTATGGCCGGATCGCTACGTGCTGCATAATGTCCCGCGACTCCGGGATACGCGGACCATGGCCCGCCTGTTGGAGATCATAGGTGCGGAAGTATCATTTGCCAACCACAAGATGCTGATTGATACCACTGCCTGCCATAGTCCTGAGGCTCCCTATGAGTTGGTGAAGACGATGCGGGCTTCATTCTATGTGTTGGGTCCGCTGTTGGCCCGATTCGGGAAATGCCGTGTCTCTATGCCGGGGGGATGCAACTGGGGTCCGCGGCCGGTGGATCTACATCTGAAAGCCATAGAGGCACTCGGTGCCGATGTCAGGCTGGAGGGTGGGTATATCGTGGCTGAGGGGTCTCTGCGAGGTACCACCATCAGCTTTGACATCAGCAGTGTGGGAGCCACCGGCAATGCGCTTATGGCGGCCGTATTGGCGGAGGGAGAGACAACGCTCAATAACGCAGCTCAGGAGCCCGAGATAACCGCCCTGATAGAATTTTTACAGAAGATGGGAGCCGAGATAGAGGGTGCTGGCACGAATACGCTGCATATCATCGGTCAAAAGGAGTTAACGGGGATTGAGGAGCAGGTAATCCCGGACCGCATCGAGGCCGCCACTTTTCTTATCGCCGGAGCTATGATGGGTGAGGGAGTCAGGGTAAAGGGGGTATGTAAAGAGCACATAGCTGTGGTGCTGGATAAGTTTAAGGTAGCCGGAGTGGTCATAAAGCAGGAAGACGGTGTGCTTGAGGTCTCGCGGCCAGAATCGACTCGTCCAGTAGACATCGTCACAGCGCCTTATCCCGGTTATCCAACTGATCTACAGGCGCAGTGGATGGCGTTCATGACCCAGGCGAAGGGAACCAGTGTAATTCAGGATAATATTTATTGG
>CP070656.1:1073241-1083786 GCA_020355065.1 Fidelibacterota bacterium
ACAGCAGCGTCGCCTGCACGATCTCCACCGCCACCCACGTCAGCAGGAACAGGACCATACCGAACACGAACGGACGGTTCTTGAATGCGATCCGCAGCGAGTGCCCCAAACGCGGCCGGGACTGCGCCAGGTATTCCGGACGTTCACGCGTACCGACAAAGACCAGCCCGAACGGTAAGGCGGATACGATTCCAAACAGCAGTCCCATCATCACCACCCGCGAGGCATTCTCCGGGTGGAACGATCCGATCATGATCAGGGGCACCGTGAAGGCCACCAGGCTCCCGAAAATGGAAAAGAACATCCGGTACGTCGTTAGGCTGGTCCGCTCGTCGTAGTCGCTCGTGAGCTCGGGAGTCAGGGCGAAATAGGGCATGTACATCATGGTCGCCGCCGCATCGAACAGCACGTACGCCCCGGCATAGTACAGCACCAGGTACAGCGAACTGTCCCACGGTGGTCGCCACCACAGCATGGTGAACGTGATCGCCAGCGGCAGCGCTCCCAACAGCAGGTAAGGCCGCCTACGGCCCCACCGCGTCCGCGTCCGGTCCGATAGATGCCCGAACAGCGGATCGTTGATGTAATCCCAACTGCGCCCGATAAAAATGGCAATCGCCGCCAGGCCGGGCGACAGACCCACCACATCCGTCATGAAGATCAGGAAATAGACCCCGATGATAGTGGTGGTCAGGCTGAATCCGGTATCACCGATGCCGTACGAGAACTTGGTCCACCTCGTCAGCTGCTGCGTCATACCTTGCCCCACCGCCCGGACTCGCCTCCGCGACTAGCTCCGGCTGCAGATGATGGTCCCTTCGCACTGGACCACGGTCACCTCAACAGATACCACATGTAGCCGACGTAGATCGCCAGCAGCAAACCCCCTTCCCACCGGCTGAGCACGAATCCGCTCCGCACCAGCGGGAATAGAAGCATCACGGTCACCAGCATGACTCCCAGGTCGATCACCGAAAATCCCTCCACGGCAAAGGGACTGATCGCTACCGTTAACCCCAGGACACAGAGAATGTTAAATATGTTCGAGCCAATCACATTTCCGACCGCGATATCATTCTTGTGCTGCAGGGATGCCACCACCGTGGTGGCCAGCTCGGGCAGGCTGGTGCCCAGCGCCACCAGCGTCAGACCGATCAGGGCATCACTGACCGCCAGGCGGCGGGCCAGGTCAACGGCCCCTTTCACGAATAAATGCGCCCCCAGCACTAGGAGCCCCAATCCCAGTAGGGTTAGAATGAGAAGGATGATCGGCTTACGGGGCTGGACTGGAACGGCCTGCTGGAAGGTCTCCCGGACAGCCTCATTCCGCTCGCGCTGGGATAGATATACCGTACTCCCAACATAACCAATCAGGACGAGGAATAGGATCGTGCCCTCCCAGCGTCCCAGAACACCGTTCGTCAGCATCAACACCAGCACCACGGTCATCAGGATCATGATCGGGACATCGCGCCGGATCAGCTGCGCCTGGGTCTGGATAGGATTGATGAGCGCACTCAATCCCAGGATGAGGGCAATATTGGCGATATTCGAGCCGATCACGTTGCCCAGCGCGATCTGCCCATTGCCCCTCATGGCGGCATTCAGACTAACCACCAGCTCCGGCGCGCTTGTGCCGAAAGCCACTACCGTCAATCCCACCACCAGGCTGCTGATGCCGAATCGCAACGCCAGTCCCGAACTGCCTCGTATCAGGCTATCGGCACCTACGATAAGCAGTATCAATCCAACAATGACGGATCCGATCTCGAAGAGCATACCAGCAGTTAATTTATCTCAGTTGATCTGATGGCGAAATGGGCTTTCTAAACCGAACAATGAAAAATGGCAGCCTGATCCAAGACGTTTCTGGCTTATCAACACGCACTCTGAACTTAATTGAAGTCACTCTAAAAGAAATATATATTTACCTGCATTTTTCCGGGAAAAGAACCACATCTTGGAGGGTATCAACTATGCATCGAATGAAGATCTATTTGCCCGGTCTATGCTTGATCCTGCTGGCGGGCTGCGTTTCGACCGGCAGGTTTCAGGCCAAATCGGACCAGGCGAAACGCTTCAAGGCCGAAGCAGCCGCGCTGCAGGCACAACTCACCACCCTTACCGCAGAGCGCGATTCCCTGCTCGCCCTTGTCGGCAAGTGGGAAATGGAGCACGCCGCGCTGCTCTCCGCCAATCAGACGCTGCAGTCCGCCATGGAAGCCGACAAGACCGAAAAAGACGCACTGATCCTGCAATTGACCAATGACAGGCAAAACCTCGAAGAGCGACTGGCTGCACTGGAAGCCGAATACGCCACTCTCCGCATGCAGATCGAACGGGTGAAAGAAGAGGATGACCGCCGGTTGGCGGAATTGCAGGATACCTATGAAGATCTGCTCATGGGTTTCCAGGAAGAGATCGCGCTCGGACAGATCGCGATTGATAGCCTCGCCCGCAAGCTGCAGGTCCATATCATGGATCAGGTACTGTTCCTGTCCGGCGAAGCAGTTGTGCGCAAGACCGGACAGAAGATCCTCGATCGGGTGGCCGAGGTGTTCAACAATACCAGGGGACAGCGGATGATCGTTGAAGGCCACACCGATAATGTCCCGATCGGTGAAAAACTCCGCGACCGCTATCCCACCAATTGGGAACTGTCCACCACACGGGCCACGAACGTTGCCCGCTACCTCATCGAACAGCGCGGAGTCGATCCAATCCTGGTTTCTGTGGGCGGATATGGCGAATACAAACCGATTGCGGACAATACAACCCCGGAGGGCCGAAAAAGAAACCGGCGCATCGAGATCATCCTGATGCCCATAGGAGATTGATCTTCTCTTATCACCACAGATACTTCCTTTCGGGAACGGGGTGATTCGACCGAAACGGGCGCACCTTGCCGGCATCGGCGCCTGGAACACCCGACGCCGCTCAGCTTGGAGGATGTTTTAAAACTAAGGAGAGGATGATGGATCGTCGTTTCATGTGTTTCCATTCGAAACATAACTGCTTGGTCGTGCTCATGGGATGCATATTCATTTCAGGTGCCATCGCCCAGGTTAACACCGAGGCCATGCGCAAGGAAGATCTCGAACCCGGAGCGCACATCAACCTGGGCGGCAGCGTCGGCTACACCGATGGGAACTCCAACCTGTTCCAGAATCGCTCCAAGCTGCGCCTGGACTACGTACAGGACTGGGGACACCTGTTCCTGGTGGCGAATTATCGCCTGGGCAGCAAGGATAAAACCAACTTCATCAACAAAGGATTCACTCACTTCCGTGCTGCCAAACCCCTCTGGCCGGCACTTTCCGCCGAACTTTTTTTGCAGAAGGAATTCAACGAATTCCTTCAACTCCAGGATCGGCAATTGGTCGGCCTCGGGTTGCGCATCAAGTGGCACCAACTGGAACCGTTCCACGGCAAATTCGAGCACCTCCAGTTGGCTACTGGGGTGGGGTTCATGCACGAACGGGAAGCGATCGACATCGGACCCGATGGCACCCAGGGCGATCCGGTTCATGGTGACCTGGCGAAACTCGTCCGTTCCACCAACTATATCGTCCTGGGGTGGAAACCCAAGGAATCCCTGCGCATTCTCACCACCGGCTACTTTCAGATAGACACCCGGCGAACTCAGGACTATCGCCTCCTGTCCCAGACCACGTTAAAAGTGTCGGTCACCAAACGCTTGGCCATCACCATCGACATGAACCTGCGCTATGACAGCGAACCGCCGGGCGATGTTGAAGCATTCGATATTGACCTGACCAACGGTTTCGAGTATACTATCTAATCATAGGATGATAATCACGGACCCGGCCGGCAGCGAGGGGAGGTAAACCATGAGCGATAAGCAACCGGATCAGAACGGACTCTTGTTCGCTTTTGCACTGGACGGCCGCGGCGATGGCCGCAAGGTCCAGTGGGATGAGATCAAAGCCTGGACTCCCCGCGACGGACTCCTGTGGATTCATCTGGATGCCAAATCCACCGGTACGGAACATTGGCTGCTGGAAGAGAGCGGCCTGGATGAAGTTGCCCGGGAGGGTTTGCTCGCCGGCGAGGTACGCCCCCGTACCGTCGTGAGCCAGGACGGTACCCTGATCATTCTCAGAGGCGTGAACCTCAATCCCGGTGCCGATCCCGAAGATATGGTGTCCATCAGAATGTGGGTCGATGAGAATCGTGTCATCACCACCGTACGGCGTACTGTGCTGTCCATCACTGACCTGCAGAAAGCCCTCGCCAAGGGACAGGGGCCTTCCCATCTGGGCGAATTCGTGACTAGCCTGGCCGACCGCCTGGTTGAACGCATGTCCGATGTCATTGAGGAAACCGACGATTCCGTCGACAAACTGGAGGAGGACATCCAGTCTGCTGATCCGGAGCACTTGCGAGCCGGACTGGCCTCAACCCGCCGGCAGATCATCTCCCTTCGGCGTTATCTCGCACCCCAAAGGGAAGCCTTGAACCGCCTCCAACTCGAACGCATCCCCTGGTTTTCCGACGAGGACCGCGGCCGCCTCAGAGAAATCATGGATCGCACCATACACTATGTCGAAGCGCTCGACTCGGCTCGCGACCGCGCTACCGTCACCCACGAAGAACTCAACGGCCGCCTGTCGGAACAGGTGGAAAAGCGCATGTATCTGCTGGCCATGGTGGCCGCCATCTTCCTGCCTCTCACCTTCCTGACCGGATTGCTGGGTATCAATGTCGGTGGGATACCCGGGGCGGAGAACCGCTGGGCCTTCCTGGGAGTGGCACTGATCCTGTTCGCGATCTTGCTGGTCCAACTCTGGTTCTTCAAAAGGAGACGGTGGATCTGAACTGGGATACACACGGGGATAAGTCATGAATTTCTGGGAGCAATTGAATGCCGCGGTGGATTGGACCGCCGCGCTGAGCGCCGGCCTCCGAATCCTTGTCATCCTGCTCCTGACTTGGTGCGTCACGCGCTTCGTACGCATCGCCCTGAAACGCTTCCAGAAACGCTTGATCCATAAGATGGGCGTTCAAGAAGGCCAGATCAACGAACAGACCAAACGCACCGAGACTCTTGTAAGGCTTCTACGGCAGACCATCACCATCGCACTCTGGCTGGCCGCCGGCCTCATGATCCTCAGGGAACTGGGCATTAATATCGCACCGCTCCTGGCCGGGGCCGGCATCGTCGGACTGGCCCTCGGCTTTGGCGCTCAGAATCTGGTGCGCGATCTCATCGCTGGATTCTTTATGATTATTGAAAACCAGGTCCGCGTCAACGATGCCGTGATCATTAATGGCACCAGTGGAATCGTCGATAAAATCAATCTCCGCACCATCGTGCTGCGCGATCTGGGCGGAGTGGTGCACGTCTTCCCCAACGGATCTGTCAATACCTTGTCCAATATGTCCAAAGAGTGGTCCGCCTATGTCTTCGAGATCGGAGTAGCCTACAAGGAAGATACCGACCGGGTGGTGGAAATCCTGAAGCGAGTGGGCGAGCAGCTCCGGGCCGATGAGGAATACGGCCCTCTCATCCAGGAAAATATCGAGGTCTTGGGCGTGGATCAATTGGCCGATTCCGCCGTGGTTATCAAAGGCCGCATCATCACCCAGCCCGTCAAACAGTGGTTCGTCGGTCGGGAGTTCCTGCGCCGGGTGAAAAAGACGTTCGATGCTGAAGGGGTGGAAATCCCCTTCCCGCACCGCTCCATCTATTTCGGGGAGGCCAGCTTGCCGGCCTTGGCGGAATTGGTGAATGCCGGGTCGCCGGGAACTGGGGGAAAACACCGCCGGGATTGATAACTCTCGCGCGGAGCCTCGCCCAGCCACCGCCCGCCGCTGGCCTCGTCATACTGAGCAGAGCCTGCCCTGAGCGTAGTCGAAGGGTCGAAGGGTGAATCCTCGGACCAATTCCCTTACACCTCCTCCCTTCAAAAGTCTACGATCCCGCTGAAAGCGGGGGGAGGGGGATTCACCCAGTGAAGAGGTGTACCATCCCCCTCTTCCTCATCAACCAGGAGGGCAACCTCCGCGTATTCACCATCGCCAATAGCTTGACTCCCGAAAAAGGGCAGGTCCTGATCAGTATGGTCCTGGAATCTGAGAATCAAACTCCAGCCGGGTAACGTCCAGCCCTGGAATCGTTCCCGGCTAGTCGTGCTTCGAGAAGTACACCCGCTCCTGCTGGGCGATCCCCCGCAGCAGTCGTCCCAGGATGTCCGCCCCGGTGATCACCCGCTTCGTATCCTCGGCCCACAATAAGATAATGTCACGGTCGATTACGTCGTCACCTGGCCGGTCGGGATGTACTTTCAACTGGAGGATGATCTCCCCCAAAAGCGTGCCCGGATCGCGGACAATGATGGGGCGGTGACAATGCACCAGCGGCTGGAAAGTCTCGCGCTCGAATAAGCCTTCCCGCAGGAAAGAGTCCGAGTTCAGGGTATATCGAGGCTCACCCTCCGCGTCGGTGATGATCATCCATTTCTTGTCCGGGCGGTGAACCTGGTGGAGAAAGGGATCGGTACAAACATGTTCGAAGGAGGGGAACTCCGGCTGCTCGCCGCTAAACGGGAGTTGCAGAATGCTCTCCGGATCGATCGGCACCCCCTCCGTCGCGATGGTCAAATCATCAATAGCCAGAAAATTCAACGCCCCCCGCCCTTCCACGTGATCGATCTCCGTGCTCGACGTCTCCATATGCAGCTTCAGCAACTCCTGGAAATCCTGCTCCTTGAAATAGCTGATCCCCTCGTGCCCCAACCATAGGTTTAAAAGCCAGGCCGTCGGTTTGGCCACCGGGAAGAGGACGATCTGGTAGAACCGGAGCACAGGCGTGAGCAGCGACGCGGTTTGCAGGGCATGTCTGGAAAAGTAGGCCTGCGGCACGATCTCCCCGAAAAAGGTGATCACTCCCGTTGAAAAGACGAAGGCCATCACCCCCGCCAGTACCGAATTGGAGAGCAGGGTCAACAGGACGTTGATCCCCACGTTCCCCCACAAGATCGTGGTGAGCAGAAAGTTGGCATCACTCCGCAGCGCCAGCACTTTCTTGGCGTGGCGGTTGTCCTGCGAGGCCTCAACCTCCAGACGTAACCTGCTGATGCTGAAAACCGCTAGGTTCAGTCCCGAAAACACGGCCGACTGTGAAAGACAAAATGCAATTCCGATCCAGACATGGATTTCCATGATTTGGTTAGCTCCTGCTGCGCACCGGCGCAGCTGAAAATATGGTTCCTGAGAAGTAGAGGACCGCCCTTCGAACGACATCTGCCGGGTGGTCTGCCCGCGAGAGATACTTCCGTAAGATCGCCGAAAGGCTATCCGATTCCCATGAAGTCATGGCTCTTGAATCCTGCAAATGGCCGCTGGACTCGCACTGTACGATCGGCGGTACCCAACTTCCGGGCCCACGTCGGCACAAACCGGGGCGTCCTGCTTACAGCGGCCAGATCCATAGTAGCATCGGGATACCTGCCGCCAGGATCAGGATCTCCAGGGGCAATCCCATGCGCCAATAGTCCCCGAATTGGTAGCCTCCTGGTCCCATCACCAGTGTGTTGCATTGATGACCGATCGGAGTCAGGAAAGCGCAGGATGCCGCAATCGCCACCCCCATGAGAAACGTGTCCGGATTTACGCCCAGGTGAAATGCAATGGTGGCGGCGATCGGTGCCATGATTACCGCTGTGGCCGCGTTGTTGATGATGTCCGACAGCGTCATCGTGATCACCATGATCAGAAATAGCAGGAATACCGTCGGCAGTGAACCGGCCAGGGCGAGCAGACCGTCGGCGAACAGCTCGGTGCACCCGGAAATTTCCAGCGCATGACCAACCGGGATCATGGCCGCCAGTAATACAATCACCGGCATGTCGATCGATTGATACAGGTTCTTGATGGGGATCTGCTTGGTCAAAGCTAGGATCACCACCGCGGCCACAAAGGCAATAGTGATGGGCACCAGCCCAAGGGCGGAAACCACCAGAGCTCCAATAAATACCGACATGGTGATCATGATCCGGCTCCCCGCCGGCAGGCGGAGCCCTCGGGCGGCTAGGGGCAGACACCCCAGCCTGGGAAGCATGCTATGGATCTGGTCGTATTCGCCCTGCAAGAGCAGCAGATCCCCCGCTTTTAGCACCACGTCCCGCAAACGCTCCCGAACCGGCTTGCCTTGACGGGCCAGCGCCAACAGATTGATCTGGAAACCGGTCCTGCGACGAAGAGATAATGAGGTCCGGCCTTCCAATGGTGACCCCGGCGTGATCACCGCCTCCACCAAACCCACACTCTCCGACTCCAGGATCTCCCGGTTGAGTCCCTCATGACTGACCGGTTCCAGCCCCGTCTTCTCAATGAGCTCATCCAGCTCCGACGGATCACCTTGAACCAGCAGCAGATCACCCTCACGCAGCTGCCGATCACGTGACGGCTTGAGGGTCTTCCGCTCACCACGGATCAGGGCCGCCACCACCAGGGCACCATCACTCAGCCGCTCCAGCTCCCCCAAAGGCTGATCAATGATCCCACTATCGGCCACGATCCGCAGCTCGGTGATATATTCTTCCACGGCGAAGGTCGGCTCTCCTTCCGCCACCCGCTTCCGAAATGGTAGAAAGCGCCACCCCAGCACGGCCACAAAAGTGACCCCCACCAGCGCAATCACAAATCCTACCGGCGTAAAATCAAACAGGCCGAACGGTGTACCCGACACCTCGGAACGATAGCTCGCGATAATGATGTTGGGGGGAGTACCTATCAGCGTCAGCAGTCCACCTAGGATGGACCCAAAGGACAGAGGCATCAGGATCATTCCCGGGGAGCGATTGTTCTTGCGGGCCGTGGCAATGGCCACCGGCATCAAGAGAGCCAGCGCCCCGATATTATTCATGAATCCCGAGCAAATCGCCGCCAGACCCGTAAGTGCCGAGACGTGCACCATCGGCCGCCGGGAAAGCGGGTTCAGTAAACCCGCCAGATAATCCACCAGCCCCGATTCCCGCAGCGAGTAACTGATGATCAGCACCGCTGCCACCGTGATCACTGCCGGATGGGCAAAGCCGAGGAAGGCATCCTTGGGCGCAATGACACCCGTCAGTACCACAACCAACAGGCTGAGTAAGGCCACAAGATCATAACGCCAGCGGCCACAGGCGAACAGGACCAGTGCCGCAACAAGCGTCCCCAGTACGATAATCTGTTCCGTATTCATGACGGTTCCTGCCGCTTAAGGATTACAGCGCACTTCTACGCGGATAGGATCCTCCGAATTCCTCTGCATCACTGGCCTTGTGAATTTGTACACCCGCCTCGTACTCACCCAATTGGCTCGATGGTGGCCAGCCCCGTTCGATGTTCTCGGTAAGTTAGATCGCTATCATCGGCTAGGAACCACTAAACTCTGGGCACGAACTCCTGCATTGGCCGCCATCCCGAACCTTGCATCGGTAGGGGGGCTTTACTTCACTGAAGGTTGTGAGTGACCTCAGGCCGCCCCCATCCTTGCAGCTCAATCAAAATGCAAATCTCTCCTGGGATGCAGCCGGTTGTACCGCTGGTGATCCTGCTGCCAGTTGGGAAATTCCTCCTCCGGCTCCGGACGGCCCAGGAACGGACACAACTTTTCCCAGCCGTCCCCCTCGAAAATATTCATCTCCAGCAGGTTCCCCTCCCGCCCCGCAAAATAGGACCGCACCGCCTCGTGATGCTGGTGATAGACATCCCGCATCCGTTCTTCCTGGAAATGGTAGATGCCGTACGTCGACGCCCGCAGAAACCGCCGGATGGCACCCTTCAGGTTGTTCCGGTAGAACCGCTTCAGCCGCCGGGGATCCGTATACCATCGCTCGAGCGATACCAGCCACGAATCCACGTCGCGCAGGGTCAGGATGAACTTGCTCCCCGGGTAATGCCGGTCCAGCTGCCGGTAATACGGCACCACCGTCACATCCGTGATCCCGTCGAACTTCTCCAGGATGGTCAGGTCATACTGGCCGGTCGTGAGCTCCTGGTAGGTCGTGCGGTCAATGGGATAGTGGATGGTCCGCACAAGCAGCATGTTCAGCGCCACGTTGAGCGAACTGGTCCCGGTCCGGTTTAGACCGATTCCGAATACCTTGTTGAACGATCCCATGGGTTGGTCCTTCCGAAATGTTAAGCGGAGCGAAAGCTAGGACCGGAGATGACCCCTCACAAAGGGCGAAAGTCTCGTGAAATAGTCTAGTGCAAGGTCGGACACCCCATCCTCCGGGAAAGCCCGGTCCTTCCCCCGCCGCATGGCGCTCACCGGATGTGTTTTGCTGGTTTGTCCACCCCGGATGGATACGGCCGATCGCCCGTGCCTACTCCGGCGGCTTCTCCGCCAGGCTCACCGCCAGCGGCTCACTGGTATCCAGGTGCACATCCCGCTGCGGAAATGGTATCTGAATGCCATGCTCATGGAACTTGTCCCAGACCTTCACCAGAATCTCGCTCTTCACGTTCCCGATGCCGTTCTTGGGATCATCGATCCAGAACCGCAGGTCCAGGTCCACCGAGCTGTCTCCG
>CP070656.1:1083886-1093450 GCA_020355065.1 Fidelibacterota bacterium
GAGAAATGTGGCAAAGAATTTAGATTTTCCCCTCTACAGGAGCAAGATATTACTCCGTAAATCCCGTCGGGAAATAGCACTGTCCGACCGGTGGAGTTCCTTGCAAGGGATGAAGCGGGAATCTTAGATTCCTAAGCTAAAATAGGGGCATTTTCTTAGGATATTCAGGTGTCAGGCAACTCGAAGATCATTACCCTTGCCAACCAGAAGGGTGGTGTGGGGAAAACGACCACGGCAGTGAACCTGGCGGCCGGTCTGGCCGCCAGTGAGGTGCCGACCTTACTGGTCGATATTGACCCTCAAGCCAACGCCACCAGTGGCGTCGGTGTGGAAGTCAATACCATCCAGCGCTCGATCTACGATGTACTCACCAACAATACTACCCTGGATGCAACCATCGTGGGCACCCAGCTGGAGCATCTGGACCTGGTGCCCTCCTCACACCGGCTGGTTGGCGCGGAGGTGGAATTGGTCGGCATGCTAGCACGCGAACACATCCTCCGCAAAGCCCTGACTGAAATGACCCACCACTACGACTACATTTTCATCGATTGCCCCCCTTCGCTGGGATTGCTCACCGTCAACGGCCTGACGGCCGCCAATTCGGTCCTCATCCCCATCCAGTGTGAATACTACGCTCTGGAAGGACTCTCCCAACTCCTGAACACCATCCGGCTTATCCAGCGTCAATTGAACCGGGACTTGGAAATCGAAGGCGTCCTGATCACCATGTATGACAGTCGCTTGAACCTTTCCAAACAGGTGGCCGAAGAGGTGCGGGCGTATTTCGGGGAGAAGGTCTACCATACCGCCATCATGCGGAATGTGCGGCTGAGTGAATCGCCCAGCTACGGCAAACCGATCATTTTGTATGACGCCTCATCCATGGGCTCGCAGAATTATATGGCCTTAGCCGCCGAAGTATTGGAGCGTAATGGTTAAACAGCGTTTAGGCAAAGGATTGGAGGCGTTGATTCCCGTCTATGACGTGGAGGTCGACGCCGATACCGGTCAACCGCACCTGCCGGTAGACCTTATTGATCCTAATCCCCTGCAGCCCCGCAAGGATTTTGGGGATGAGGAAATGGCGGATCTCATCAGTTCCGTGAAATCCAAGGGCATTCTGCAGCCCGTCACGGTACGGGAATCGGGCGATGGGCGCTACCAGCTGGTGGCCGGGGAGCGTCGTCTGAGGGCGGCCAAGTCCTTGGCAATTGATAGTGTGCCGGTGTACATCCTGAGTGTGGACTCGGATGTGGACATGATGGAGTATGCCCTGGTGGAGAATATTCAGCGCCAGGACCTTAATCCGGTGGAACAGGCCGAAGCGTTTGCCCTGTTATTGAGCAAATACGACCTGACTCAGCAGATGATCGCCGATCAGGTGGGCATGAGTCGGCCGGCGGTGGCCAATACCCTGCGGCTCCTTCGGCTGCCCTCACCGATCAAGGAGAGCCTGAAGGAGGATGAGATCTCCATGGGGCACGCACGCGCCCTCCTGGGGCTGACTCAACCGGCCCTCATGCTCCGGCTCTGGAAGAAAATTGTCTCCCAGGGACTCAGTGTGCGCCAGACCGAAGCGGCGGTACAGGACCTGGCCGAGATGGGTGAGCAAAGAACCACACCGGGAGCCACCAAGCCAAAGAAGACTCCCCCACCCAAGCCGGCTTTCCTGAATCAGGTGGAAGTCGACCTGCTGGGCCGTCTGAATACCAAGGTGCGGGTGAAGCCCAAGAGCCACGATACCGGGACGATTGAGATCTCCTACTACTCACAGGATGATCTGGAACGGATTCTGGATATCATCCTGGGGACGACGGAACCGGACCTGTAGGCGGACTTGGAGTAGGGTGGATTTTAAGTTGACTCCCATTTTGCAGGCGACTAAACTCATGGGCTTTTTGAAAAGCCACTGGCATAGAAAATACCAGTTTCTCGTCATGGCGGATGAGGGTGGCAGAACCAGAAGCCTGCTGTTCAAGGGAGGGCATGCGGGCGTGTTCATTATGGTGGTTGTATTGGTGGTGGCGGGATTGATTGCTGGTTGGGTCGTTGCCCTGGCACAGATTTCGGACTTTAACGAAATGCTAACAGAGAACCGACAGCTCCAGAGCTATCGGGACAAAGTTCGGCATGCGGTCCTCAATTCTGCTCAGTATGATCTTGTCGGTGTCGATCTGCTGAGAGAGCTGGAATTGGCCATTGATCTGGAGGATACAGCTGGAGCGCAGGGGAGAAAGGTGGCCGATCGGCAGGGCGGCATCTTCATCGATCAGGTCTACATCAATTTTCTGGAAAATATACCCACCTTCCCGCCGGTCAACGGGTATGTGACCCGCGGTCTGATGCTGCACGAACTCGACCTCCAAGTGAACCACGAAGGGATCGATATCGCCGCACCCGCGGGGGAAATCGTAGCCGCCGCTGCCTCCGGACTTGTGGTGCTTTCGCGTTGGACCGAGGACCTGGGGTACATGATCATTCTGAGCCACGGGGACGGCTATTTCACGATTTATGGCCATAACCAGACCAATCTGGTCTCGCCCCGCCAGTGGGTGGAACGTGGTCAGCCCATCGGCTTGGTGGGCAATACCGGAATCAGTCAGGGGCCGCATCTCCATTTCGAGATCTGGAAGGATGCCCGATCCATTGATCCCCGGCTTCTGATTGACCTTTACAGAAAACAGGATATATCGGTAGAGACACATGGCTAGAGAAGAAAATTCACAGACCAACACCATCGTTGGTCCCAATACGGTGATCCAGGGTAATCTGGATATCAAAGGTTCGCTGCTCATCTATGGGACCGTGCTCGGCGATGTGCATTGCAACGGGCAGGTCCGCACGGCGAAGGATTCCATGATTAAGGGGGCTGTGGTCGCCCAGGAAGCGGTTATTGATGGTGAACTGGACGGCAGTCTGACCACCAAAGGCCGCGCCACTCTGGGCAGTTCGGCCTGCATGATCGGCGACCTGCGAGCCGAATTGCTGGTCATTGAAGAAGGCGCCCAATATTCCGGAAAGTGCAAAATGCAGGGCGCCAAGATCAAGGCAACCGCGGAGCGCAAGGATGGGTCACCGGTTAGTGAGAGCTCGGACCAGAAAGACGAGGAGATCGAGGTCGAGGCGGATACCTAGGGGCGCGGTCTTTACCACCAGCCGGGATCTCTGTAGAGTCTCCTGCCAGGCTCATTCGGGCGAATCGGGGCCTACCTGAAATGTCGGACCAACCAGAGCCTCCACGACACGCCATCTCGGCTGCCTATACCTTAACCGGGGCCATATTGGGTTTGGGAATGTTGGGATATCTTCTGGACATGAAATTTGATACCAAACCCTACCTCCTGCTGACAGGACTCCTGCTGGGCGTGGTGGTAGGGCTTTATGATCTCTGGAAAGTCATGTTCCCACCGGAGGACAAGCAGTGAGACCGGGACACGCCGCGTTGATCTTGGGATGTCTGTTTATAGCCGGATGTTGCCTGGCTTGGCTGTTGAGTAGCCGGGATACTGCGGTGGCGGTGATCACCGGCGGACTGCTTCCCATCGCCATCTCCGGGATTAGCCTGGTGGTATTCTTTGCCCGCAAGTCCCGGTCGGCGGATCATCACAGATATCAGCGCTTTGTCCTGATCAACTTCCTGGTGAAGGTAATCCTCATCGGTGGGTGGACCGCCCTGGTTCTGCTGACCACATCCTTGCCGCGTACGCCCTTCGTGGTCTCACTGCTGGTGAATTTCCTGGCCTGGCACATCTTCGAGGCCTATCGCTATCAGTCCACCTTCGGTAAATTAACGGCCCGAGTTGAGGAGGGAATCACCCCCTAATCCGGATTCATTGGAATGGCAGCAGAGGAACACGGCGAAAATATTGGCACAATCATCCTGCACCACGTTTCCAACAGCGAGACGCTGGTACCCCTGCACCTGTTCGGACTGGACATCTCGATCACGAAACATGTGATCATGCTCTGGCTGGCGGGAGCGCTGGTGACGACCGGTTTCCTGCTGGGAACCCGCCGTTATCGGAAGGAGGAACAGCCCATACCGTCCGGCTTCGCCAACTTCCTGGAGTTCGTGGTCGACTTCATCCATAACCAGATCGTCGTGCCCAATGTGGGCCGCCGCTACGCCCTGTTCTGGTCGCCCCTGATCCTGGCATTCTTCACCCTGATCCTCACGGCAAATTTCCTGGGCTTGATTCCATTCTTTGATCTGATACCCGGCGGCGGCACGGCCACGAGTAATATCAACGTCACGGGTTCCCTGGCCTTTGTAACCTTCATGGCGGTAATCGTAGCCGGCAGTCTGGCGCACGGGGTGATCGGCCATTGGCGGAATATGGCTCCCAAGGGGGTTCCCTGGCCGGTATTGTTTATCCTGGTGCCTATCGAGCTGCTGGGAATGGTCGTGCGGCCCTTCGCCCTGACCATGCGACTCGCCGCCAATATGACCGCCGGACATATCGCCATGCTGGCCATCCTGGCACCCATTTTCCTCATGGCGAATGCCTGGGTTGGCATCGGATCGGTGGCACTCAACGTGGGCATCAATTTCCTGGAAATCATCGTAGCCCTGGTGCAGGCCTACGTCTTCACACTCCTGTCATCCGTCTTCATCGGGGCGGCCATTCATGTCGAACACTAATTTCATAATATTCATTGGCTTATGAGTTTTTCCAGACAACAACAAGTGAGAGGAAATCAAACGTATGAAGTCCCTGTTTAGCAGTCGTTTGTTTCTGTTGTGCATGATGATCATGGGTGTCATGGTCACGTCGGTCTTCGGGGCCGAGGAAGGTGCTGCGCCCTCCAACGCTATCGCCTACCTGGGTGCCGCCATCGGTGCCGGCATGGTGGTGATCGGGGCCGCCTTGGGCATCGGACGATTCGCGACCGCCGCGGCGGAGAGTACCGCCCGCCAGCCGGAAGCCGCCGCCGATATCCGCACCGCCATTAACCTGCCCTTGTTCCTCCTGGAAGGGGTCGCCATCATTGCGGAAGTGGTCTGTCTGCTCATCGCGTTGAAGTAAACCGGTGACGCGAAACACCCCTTTCAGCGTACCTCTTATCAGGAGATGACATGGAGCAGCTGGTTCGATTCGATCCGGGGCTGATCTTCTGGACATGGACCACGTTCTTCATTGTACTGGCCATACTGGCTTGGAAAGCGTGGCGGCCCATGATCAGGGCTCTGGAGAAACGAGAAGCGCGGATTCACAACGCCCTGGAAGCGGCCGATAAGGCGCGCCAGGAATCGGAGGAACTGACGGCCAAGGTCCAGGAAGATATCCGGCAGAGCCGCCAGGAAGCCCAACAGATCCTGGCCAACGCCCGTTCCGCCGCCGAGAAGGTCAGGATAGACCTGGAAGACGCGGCCAAGAATAAGGCTGATGAACTGATCACCAAAGCCCATGAGCAGATCGATGCGGAGCGGGAACAAGCGCTGCGGGAGATCCGGGCCACCGTCGTGGATCTCTCCCTCTCGCTGGCCGGAAAGGTGCTGGAGCGCAACGTCACCACCGAGGACAACAAGAAGCTGGTGGAGGAAAGTCTCCGCCGTATCGGAAAGGCCTGATGGCCGCCGGCTCCAAGACCCGCCAATTTGCCCGGGCCACTTTACAGGTGGCCCACACCATGGGGGTCGCCGAGGAGTTCCTGGACCGGTTCGGATTCCTGGCCCTGGCCTTCCGTGCCAATAAGGCCTTCCGGCACCTGTTGATTACCCACCGCATTCCGGTGGCCACGAAAATGGAGGTGCTCCGGCAGGCTTTCGCCGACGTACTGAGTGACCTGGAATTTGAGGTGTTGCAGGCACTGCTGGACCGCGGGATGGGCATACAGCTGCCCGGGATCGCCCGGAATTTGGTCTATCTGGCACAGGCGGAGGGTACCCGACTGGACCTGACCATCTTTTCTCCCCAAGCCATGTCTGAGCAGGAGCTGCAACGCCTGGGCGAGCAAGTAGAGGCCGCGCTGGAGCGCTCGCTGCATGTCACGGGGGTGACCGATCCGTCGCTCCTGGGTGGCATCAAACTGCGGCTGGGCAATACCCTCGTGGACGGGACCCTGGCCCGCCGGTTGGAATTACTGCGCGTGCAGATGATCTGATGGCTAACACGTTTACGGAGCAAGAAGATTTATGGCTGTAGAATTCGATTCTGGAAAAATCACCGAACTGCTGAAGGAGCAGCTCGACGCTTTCGAGGTAGAGCTGGATGTGGCGGAAGTGGGGGAGGTCATCATGGTAGGTGATGGTGTCGCCCGGGTCCACGGCTTGGATAATGTGATGGCCTCCGAGTTGGTGGAATTCCCCCACGGGGTGTTCGGCATGGCGTTGAACTTGGAGGAGGACAACGTCGGCCTGGTGCTGTTTGGAGAGAGCCACCTGGTGCGCGAGGGTGACCTGGCCCGCCGCACGGGGCGGGTCGTGGAAATGGGTGTGGGGAAAGGTATGCTGGGCCGGGTGGTGAATCCCCTGGGCCAGCCCATCGACGGCCGCGGGGACATCGAGCCGGAAGCCACCATGCCTATCGAACGCAAAGCCCCCAACGTCATCTCCCGGCGGCCGGTGAAAGAACCCCTCCAGACCGGCCTCAAGGCCATCGACAGCATGACCCCCATCGGGCGCGGCCAGCGGGAATTGATCATTGGTGACCGCCAGACCGGCAAGACGGCCATCGCCCTGGATACTATTATCAATCAGAAATTCACCCATGAGACCGATGCCCCGGTCTACTGCATTTACGTGGCTATCGGACAGAAAGCCTCCACCGTGGCTACCGCCGTAGCCGAGCTGGAGCGCGCTGGCGCCATGGATTACACCGTGGTGGTGGCAGCTGGTGCTTCCGATCCGGCCCCCCTGCAATTTATCGCCCCCTACGCCGGGGCTACCATCGGCGAGTATTTCCGTGACCAGGGTATGCATGCCCTGGCCATCTACGATGACCTGAGCAAGCATGCCGTAGCTTACCGGCAGGTGTCGCTGCTGCTGCGCCGCCCGCCGGGACGGGAAGCCTACCCCGGGGACATCTTTTACCTGCACAGCCGCCTCTTGGAACGGGCCGCCAAGATGAATGATGAGCACGGTGGCGGCTCCCTGACCGCCCTGCCCATCATCGAGACCCAGGCCGGCGACGTATCGGCCTATATCCCCACCAACGTCATTTCCATTACCGATGGCCAGATCTTCCTGGAGACCGGCCTGTTCAACGCCGGTATTCGTCCGGCCATGAATCCTGGCATCTCCGTTTCCCGCGTGGGTGGGAACGCCCAGATCAAGGCCATGCGGAAAGTGGCCGGTTCCCTCCGGCTGGAGCTGGCTCAGTTCCGGGAACTGGAGGCCTTCGCCAAGTTCGGATCCGACCTGGATCGGGCCACCCTGGCCCAGATCACCCGCGGCGAGCGGCTGCGTGAGATCCTGAAACAGAACCAGTACACGCCCTTGCCCGTGGAGGAGCAGGTGGCGGTTATCTTTGCCGCCACCAAGGGCTACCTTGACGAGCTGCCCCTGGAACGCGCCCGGGCCTTCGAGTCCGAGTACCTGGACTACCTGCGGGTCAATGCCAGCGCTCAGCTGGATGCCATCCGCGAGTCCGGCGATTTGAGTGACGAGACGGCCCAGCAGCTGGTCGACGTCACCGATGAATTCGTGAAGACCTTCGCCGCGTGACGGGAAACCCTTGGCCAGCCTGAAAGACATTCGCCGCCGCATCAGCTCGGTGCAGAGCATCCAGCAGGTGACCAAGGCCATGAAAATGGTGGCCGCCGCCAAGCTGCGTCGCGCCCAGCAGAACATGCTGCAGGCCCGACCCTACGCCAACCGCATCCGGGATGTGCTGTACAGCCTGCTTCCCCAGATCGACCGCGAGCTGCTGCCCGTTCTACAGGTGCGGGAGGACATTCAGCGCAGTCTGGTGGTTGCGGTCACATCCGACCGGGGCATGGCGGGCAGCTTCAATACCAATCTCATCAAGGCGGTGGAGCAGCGCATTGACGAACTTGGCCCGGACCGGGTCGATCTCATCTGTATCGGACGCAAAGGCCAGGACCATTTCGCCAAGCGGGATTATAATGTCGTGGCCTCCTATGCCAATTTCTGGGCGGAACTGGGCTTTGACCATGCCATGTCTTTCGGGCGGGAGATTACTACCCGCTATGAGAATGGCTCGGTGGATCAGGTCGTGGTATTTTTCAATCAGTTCAAGAACGTGCTCGTGCAGGAACTGCGCGAAGAGCGCCTGCTGCCCCTGGTGGTGGAGGCGGGGGAGCACATCGATACCACTCAGGTGATGTTCGAGCCTTCCATGCCGGAGGTGGTGAATCGTCTGGTACCCCGTCATCTGAATATCCAGGTCTGGCGCTACCTGCTGGAGTCTTACTCCTCGGAGATGGCGGCCCGCATGACGGCCATGGACAATGCCACCCAGAACGCCGAGGAGGTGATTGAGCATCTCCAGCTGCAGTACAACAAGGCCCGCCAGGCTGCCATCACCAAGGAGATTCTGGATATCGTCGGCGGCGCCGAAGCCCTTAGGCTGGAAGCTTGAACCAGTGATGGTCGTATCGGCAATGAGACTTTTAAATGTTCTTACATCTTGGCGCACTTTGCGTCTTTGCGGTTCTATTTAAGGAGAATTGATGGAAGTAGGAAAAATATCCCAGATCATGGGTGCGGTGGTGGACGTGGCCTTCGAGGGCGAGCACCTGCCGGAAATCTATCACGCCCTGGAGATCGACCGCGGCGATGGCGAGCGGCTGATACTGGAAGTAGCCCAGCACCTGGGTGAGAACCTCGTGCGCACCGTCGCCATGGACTCCACCGACGGGCTGACCCGCGGCGCCACCGTGACGGATACAGGCGAACCCATTAGCATGCCGGTCGGTCCCCAGACCCTGGGCCGCCTGCTCAACGTCATCGGCGAGCCTATTGATGATAAAGGTCCTATCAAGACCGAGAAGCGCTATCCCATCCACCGGGCGGCACCCAAGCACGAAGAATTGAGCACCACTACCGAGATGCTGGAGACCGGCATCAAGGTCATCGACCTGCTGGAGCCCTACACCAAGGGCGGCAAGACCGGGCTGTTTGGCGGCGCCGGCGTGGGCAAGACTGTCATCCTCCAGGAGCTCATCCGCAACGTGGCCACCGAGCACGGCGGCTACTCCGTCTTCGGTGGTGTGGGCGAACGCACCCGCGAGGGCAACGACCTCTACCTGGAGATGACCGAGTCCGGGGTTATTGACAAGACCGCCATGGTGTTCGGGCAGATGACCGAGCCGCCCGGCGCCCGCCTGCGGGTGGCCCTCTCCGGCCTGGCTGTCGCCGAGTATTTCCGCGACGAGGAAGGCAAGGACGTCCTCCTCTTCATCGACAACATTTTCCGCTTCACCCAGGCCGGTTCGGAAGTGTCTGCCCTGCTAGGCCGCATGCCCTCCGCCGTGGGGTACCAGCCGACCCTCGGCACGGAGATGGGCGAGCTCCAGGAGCGGATCACGTCGACGAAGCACGGCTCCATCACGGCCGTGGAAGCCATCTACGTGCCCGCCGACGACTTCACCGATCCC
>CP070656.1:1093550-1101591 GCA_020355065.1 Fidelibacterota bacterium
GAGGACTACCGGACCTTGCCATACGGCCGCATACTTAGTGATCTGGTGAGTCAGTATCGGCCGAGGATTGTTTTGTATGGTGCTACATTCGTAGGACGGGATCTGGCCCCGCGGGTGGCTTCATTTACCCGCAGCGGCCTGACCGCCGATTGTACGGACCTTCAGATAGCCGATGTGAGTTATCTCAAGAAGGAGTATCAGGATCTGCTGCTGCAGATTCGCCCAGCCTTTGGCGGCAATGTCATTGCCACCATCATCACACCGGAGGTGCCGGTTCAAATGGCCACGGTAAGGGAGGGTGTGATGGAGAGAGTGACGCTCGAGCACCCGACCGAGGGCACGATCACCGAGGTTCCATACCAGCCGGATGAGATGGCCGAGCTGATCTCGATCGTAGAGCGCTACCGCGAGGAGAGCAAGGTGAACCTAAAAGCCGCACCGATCATCGTAGCCGGCGGATACGGTATGGGATCGACGGAGAACTTTGAGCTACTGCACGAGCTCGCGGATCTCATCGGTGGTGAGGTGGCAGGAAGCCGGGCGGCGGTGGATGCGGGATTCATCGCACCGGAGCGTCAGGTGGGGCAGACCGGGGTTACCGTGCGTCCGAAGCTGTACCTTGCCTGCGGCATCTCGGGTGCCATTCAACATCGGGCAGGAATGCAGGATGCCCAGAAGATCATCGCGGTTAACACCGATCCCGAAGCCCCCATTTTTGATATCTGCCACTATGGAATTGTGGGCGATGCCATGGACGTACTGCCGATGTTCATGGATGCCTACCGGAAGAAGTTGCGCTAGATAATTCCATGTCGAACTATTTCACTGATAACGCCGATATTGTTTTTCACCTGGAGCATTTGAACCTCGAGGAAATCGTCTCCCTTTTGGAGGACGATTATAAAGAAGCCGAGACATACCCCTTTGCGCCTACTGATTACAGCGATGCTCTGGAGAATTACCGGAAGGTATTGGAGATTGTGGGTGATATTGCCGCGAATGTAGTGGCCCCCCGGGCGGCAGAAGTGGATGCCTCGGGCAGTGTGTTCGAGGATGGCAATGTTGAATATGCAGAGGGAACCCAGGAAGCCTTAGCGCAATTGGCCCAAGCGGAGCTGATGGGATTCACCCTGCCCCGTGAATACGGTGGAATCAATTTTCCCACCACCATATACGTAATGGCGATCGAGATTATATCCAGGGGGGATGCATCCCTCATGAATCTGTTCGGTTTACAGGATATCGGTCACACGATCGCCAAATTCGGGGATGAGCAGCAGCGGGAAGAATTCCTGCCCAAGTTTGCCAGTGGAGAATGCACGGGTGCGATGGTCCTGACAGAGCCGGATGCGGGTTCCGATCTGCAGGCTGTACGATTGCAGGCTTATGAGAAGGATGGACAATGGTACCTCCGTGGCGTAAAGCGATTCATCACGAACGGTTGTGGTGATATTTTGCTGGTCCTGGCCCGTTCCGAGGCGGGGACCAGGGATGGGCGCGGATTGAGTCTGTTTGTCTGCTATGGAGATGACACCGTCAAGGTGCGACGCATCGAGAACAAGCTGGGTATCCATGGATCGCCCACCTGCGAGCTGCAGTTCAACGACACGCCGGCCCAGTTGATCGGGAAACGGAAGTTTGGCCTGATCAAGTATGTCATGGAGTTGATGAACGGGGCCCGCCTGGGGGTAGCGGCGCAGGCGCTAGGAATTTCGCAGGCGGCCTATGAAGAAGCCCTGAAGTACGCCCAGGCCCGGGAACAATTCGGCCAGAAGATATATCATATTCCGGTGGTTACCAACATGCTGATCGACATGCGGGTGACCCTGGAAAGCAATCGATCGCTACTATATGCGACAGCCAAATGGGTAGATCTCAAGGACCGGTTGGAGGAGCGGATCGCAGCATTGAAGGCGTCAGAGAAGCCATACGAGGAGGAGAACAGCCGATTCAAGGAGGCCTCCCGGGTAGCTGCAGTCCTGACGCCCATAGCCAAATACATACTTACAGAATGCGCCAACCAGATCTGCAATGATGCCCTTCAGATCCATGGTGGTGCCGGCTACATGAAGGAGTTTCCCATTGAGCGCCTCGTGCGGGATGCGCGTATCACGAACATCTATGAAGGCACCTCGCAGCTGCAGATAGTAGCGGCAACGGGAGGTGTCATCAATGATGTGCTGGCCGGCGAATATGACCGTTGGGAGGCGCGATCCTACAAGGGGGTTCTGCTGAAGCTGACGGACTATTTAAAGGAGATCCGCGAAATATTCCAGGACAGCCTCAAGTATGTGCTGGATAAGCAGGACAAGTATTTCCAGGATGTTGCCGCCAAGGAACTGGTGGAGATCTACAGCTCCATCTATATTGGATATTTATTGCTCGATGAGGCTGAGGTGGAGAGCCGAAAAGTGTTTATTGCCAATCGTTATATAGTGAGTGCGCTCGCCACGGCCCGCAGGCACGCGGAGGCCATCAAGAATGAGCAGTTCGCCGACCTGCTCCATGCGGACAAGATCCTGATCTGAAATGGGTACCCATTTTCGATTTGCACTAGGGGCGTGCGCCTGATTATTTTCGGATATTCATATCCCATTTATTATGCTTTATTCCAAATCAGCCGAATATGCGATCCAAGCCATGATCTACCTAGCGGAGCACGAAGGGGAGGAGCTCTCGATGGTAAGTGCGGTGGCCGAGCAGTACAACATTCCCCGGCAGTTCCTGGCCAAGCTGGTTCAAACGCTCAGTCGTAATCATTTGATCAAGAGCTACCGGGGGCGCAAGGGAGGTATCGAGCTGGCACGTCCCGCCGATCAGATACGGTTGCTAGAGATCGTCCATGCCATTGATGGACCACCGCCGGTACACGAGATGTGTATCATCGGATTGGACGTCTGCGACGACAATGCCACCTGCCCACTCCACTTTGAGTGGACACATATCAAGAATCTGATACGGGATACACTCGAGCATCAGACCCTGGCAGACTTGGCCGAAGGTATGCGGACCAAGAGACGCGAGCTGGCTGAGTCGCTTAAGGAAGAAGACGAAACTTAAAGGACGGGGCCAACAGCCGAGAAAGCTTCGAGAAATGTGGAAGCCCCAGGTCAATACCTGGGGCTTTTCATATCCTAGAGTGATCAGGCCGAAGCAGAACTGATCATGGGCAGCGGTTCTATTGTCCGGGTTTCCGGGCGAGTACGTAAGCGCGCCGGCTCTGGTATTCCACGTCCTTGTAGGGTGGTCTCTCCGTTACGCTGACGATCTCAAATCCGGCCGATTCCAAGTAGCGCTCCATTTCAGGGCGCTGGAAGAAGATGAAGTCAAGGGACACAGGTTTCTCGTACCAATCGTCGACGTGTATAGTCTCATCTCCAAGGTGGAAGGAAAGCAGGAGCAATCCCCCAGATTTCAGGACCCGCCTCAGTTCGGACAAGGCCTTTACAACCTGTTTCCGTGGGATATGGATGATGGTATAGAAGCAGACAATACCTCCCCAGTCATCATCATCGGCCTCCAGTGACATCATATCACCCTGGCGGAACTCGATATCCGGATTCAGACGTTGGGCCTGCCGGACCATGCCGGGGGACAGATCGATGCCGAAAGCATCGACGTTCAGGGCCTTCAAGAAGCGGGCGATATGTCCCGGTCCGCAGCCTAGGTCGCATACCGGCCCCAGATCCTTGACCTGATCGGCGAAGGTGGCAAGCAGCTCGCGATCCAGAGGTTTATGATCGAGTTCATGGAAGAATTGCCCGGCATAGTTATCCGCCACTTGGTCATAGCTGGTTTGTATCACATTGATAGTCGGACCCATAGAAGCCAAAACCTGCAGTTGTAGATGATTCAGAGTGGAACCATGTTAATAAATAATTCCTGAAGCATGGCGCAGAAAGTTAGCCGGATACGATGTGTCGTTCATGAATCCAAGGTACGGCAATTACTTCCTTAGCACCTCCTACCTGGGAAGAATGCGGGCAAGCTGAAAACATGAAGAATAATTTATATTAAGTAGACGGCAACAGGAGATAAATTTTCAGTAGAAATATCATTTTGCATTTTAGTGATCTGCCGTCACCATTCGGTCCATTTCCAATAGGGCCGCCGTACTTGAAGGTTGCATTTCTGAGTTTCATAAGTTAAAGTAATTGATGTCCTACCTTTATGCTTTGGACCACACAGAGTTTATTATGAGATACACTATAACAGGGTGTCAAGCGGGGATCTATCACATCCTCTACGGCAGCAGGGAGACACAAGTAACATATTACGGCGAATAACTATTAACGTAAGATTAAATTCGATTAACCGGATGAGCAAAAGTAGCGGGACATCGCGTGCACTCATTGAAAAACACGCGTTGTCCCTTGTTTGAATAAGAACTATTGCATGCAGGGCAGACAATTAGATGAGACCTAAGCTTAGATTCCTCGAAGATGACCTAATAGAGAAGATCGTAGCAGAAGCGATTCAGATCCTGTGCACTCTGGGTGTAGAGATCCAGAATGAGGCCGTGCTGTCGATCCTGTCGGATCATGGCGCGAAGGTGGATACGGGGGGCAATAAAGCGGTTCTGACAGCAGGGATTATCCAGCAGGCCGTCAAGGCGGCCCCGGATTCATTCAAGTTGTTCAGTGTGGGGGGTGTGAAGACCCATGATTTCAAGGATCATAATGTCTACTTTACTCCTGGGTCCGCCGCTCTGCATATCCTGGACTACCCCAGCAAGCGCATTCGCAAACCTACCACGGAAGATTATATCCATTATGCCCAATTGGTGAACCAGCTGGAACGCATTGCCTCCCAGAGTACGGCGCTCATTCCCGCGGATGTCCATGAGCAGATCTCTGACAGCTATCGACTTTTCCTGAGTCTGCTTTACGGAGATAAACCGGTCGTAACCGGTACATTTACGATGGAATCGTTCCAGGTCATGAAGGATATGCAGTTAGCCATCCGTGGTTCGGAGCAGGCACTCAAGGAGAAACCGCTGTGTATCTTCTCGTGTTGTCCCACGTCGCCATTGAAATGGAGTGATGTCACCTCCCAGAACGTGGTGGACTGTGCCCGGTTTTCGATCCCGATCGAGTTCATATCCATGCCTCTTTCCGGCTTCATAGCACCGGTCACCTTGACGGGAACCCTCATTCAGCACACGGCGGAGACTTTAAGCGGGGTGGTGATCAGCCAGCTGGTGAATCCCGGGACACCCGTGCTCTATGGTGGTTCTCCCGCCATCTTCGATGTGCGTTACGAGACCACGCCGATGGGTGCCATTGAGACCATGATGATCGACTGTTCGTATAATGAAATTGGTAAGCACCTCGGAATACCAACACAGGCTTATATTTCGCTCAGTGATGCCAAGCAGCTCGACGCCCAGGCGGGACTCGAGAGTGGCATAGGAGCAGCACTTGCTGCCCTCTCGGGGGTGAATAATGTCTCAGGTCCGGGGATGCTCGATTTTGAGAGCTGCCACAGTTTGGAAAAGCTGGTCATCGATAATGAGATCTGTGGTAAGGTAGCTCGGTTATTGGAGGGGATCGAGCCGAAGGAAGATTTTCCGGCCTTGCCCCTATTCCAAGAAATGCTTGAGGAACAGCATCTACTGATCTCAAAACACACTCGACGCTACTTAAGAGAAGAGCACTTCTTTCCCGGGCCGGTAATCGATCGGGCTAACCGGCCCAGATGGGAAGAGGAAGGGGGATTGACCCTTGAAGAACGAGGCCACGCGGAGGTGGAGAGGCATCTGCGAGAGTATGAGTTGCCTGAGCGTCCCGTAGAATTGAAACGGGAGCTGATTCGATTAATGGAAAGCGAAGCTCGCCGATACGGGCAGGAGCAATTACCAAAGAGGCTAGGGTGAGCGATACGTTTCGCTTCGTACCGGAGGATATCATTCCGACCGAGGCTGATGTACTTCACCACCAGGGTATTCCCATTGGGGTGGATGCATCTCATACGATACAAGACCTGCTTACTCAGGCGATGGAACAATTCAAATCCTCTGCAAAGCCTGAAGGGATGATGGCGGAAATCCAGCAGGCAGAATTCACCGACATCTACATTGGAGAGGGCCAGAATGCCGAGGATGCCATTCTAGCGCAGATATTTCCGCGAGCTGATCACCTGGCACTGTTCGCACTTACGATGGGAGCGGGCATCAGCGCGAAGATTGAAAGCCTATTTGCCAGCAACAGTTTTGCTCTGGGCAGCATGCTGGATGCCGTGACATCGCTGGCGGCTGATCAGGCTGCAGAGATGTGTGAGGGTATGTTCGAGGAGACATTATCCAGCCGGGGGCAGACCAACACAGAGACACGGGTACTGGGCTACAGCCCCGGGTATTGCGGGTGGGACATAAGCGGCCAGAAACGGCTATTCCAGACGCTCAAGCCTGAACGCATAGGGATAACGCTTAACGACAGTTATCTCATGACACCTCTGAAGTCGGTCACCGGGCTACTGGTTTCAGCCACTCGTGAGGTTCACATTTTCGAACCGGGTTTTTCATATTGCACTACCTGCAAGACCATTTCATGTCGCCAGCGATTAGCGGAGCTCTCGGTGGCGTGAATCAACACAGCAATCTAAGGAAGAAGCCATGAATATTCTGGAATCCATATCCACTGCTCTTCGTAAGGGGGATGATGAGGAGGTTGCCGCCCTTACGCAGCAGGCTGTTGATGAAGGTACAGCTCCCCAGGAGATCCTGGACGATGGACTAATCCATGGCATGAACGTAATTGGCGAGCAGTTCAGCCGCCACGAAATTTTCCTGCCCGATGTTCTATTGGCAGCGAAGGCGATGTATGCAGGAATGGATATACTGAAGCCACAGTTGATCAAGGATAAGATCCCCAGCCGGGGAAGGATCGTCATCGGTACGGTTCGTGGGGATCTGCATGACATCGGCAAGAATCTGGTGGGTATCATGTTGAAGGGGGCCGGTTTTGAGGTCATCGACCTGGGTAAGGATGTTCCGGCGGAGGTGTTTATTGATAGGGCGGTATCGGAAGGTGCAAGCATCATCGGCATGTCCGCACTTTTGACAACCACCGCGCCGGTCATGCAAGATGTAACGTCCCTCCTAAAGGAGAAGAATCTGGACGAGGAGATCAAGACCATTATCGGGGGGGCACCGGTCACCGAGAAGTTCGCCCAAGAAATTGGTGCCGACGCGTACGCCTTTGACGCGGCCAAGGCCGTGGAATGCGTGAAGAACATGGTCCAAAAAGGCTAGCATGGAGCCCATTCTTACGCGCATAAAGCAACCGCCTGCCCTGGTGGCCGATGGGGCCATGGGAACCCTGCTCATGGAGAGAGGTCTGCAGCCGGGAGCGAGTCCGGAATCGTTGAATCTGACCAATCCCGAGGTTCTCCGTGATGTTGCTCGGCTCTACCTGGAAGCAGGCGCCGATATCGTGCAAACCAATACGTTTGGTGGATCATCGCTAAAACTCGCTTATCACGGATTAGAGGATCAGAGTGATGAGATCAACCGGCGTGCCGTGGCCATGGTAAGAGAAGGCGTAGGAGATGGAGCCTATATATCCGGTTCGTGCGGTCCTACCGGGAGGATATTGCAGCCCTACGGAGATGCCGCTCCCGCTATGATCCAGGAGAGTTTCGCGCGACAAATGAGCGTGCTGATCGAAGAAGGCGTGGATGTCATCTGTATTGAAACGATGATCGATCTGAACGAAGCCCTGCTGGCGATCAAAGCGGCCAAGGAAACCTCCTCAGACATCCCGGTCATAACTACCATGACCTTTGACGACACTCCCCGGGGCTTCTATACTGTCATGGGGACGAGTATCGCAGAAGCAGCGGCAAGCCTTGTAGAGGCAGGGGCCGATATTGTGGGCACCAACTGCGGGTGCGGTATCGCGACCATGGTACAAATAGCCCGCGTGTTCCGCGAGCACACCGCAGTCCCCCTCATGGTCCAGTCCAATGCAGGGATCCCACAAATCATCGAGGGGAAAGTGTCCTTCCCCGAAACGCCGGACTTTTTTGCTCAGCAGGTGCC
>CP070656.1:1101691-1108340 GCA_020355065.1 Fidelibacterota bacterium
GCCCAAGGCGAATCCCGTGCTTGCTTGTAATCCAAATCCTCTCTTGTACAATGTGAAGTAGCTTCTCATAACTTTCCCTGATAAGCTTGATATTTTACATAGGACTATGTACTTTGCCCTGAGGGCCTTCCGGACGAAGACTCCCAAGCTTATTGATAGACCACAGTGCCGCCAAGGCACTAGTCAGCGTCCTGCCTGATTGCAGTAGATACTCATCTCTGACCATCTCGACTTCTTGACAAGTGCCCGGGAGCATTGCCAGCCAATTCTTGTCTCTAGCGAGCGGGGACGGAAGGCACTGTTATAGGGGAATCGCTCATGAGCCGCTTAAAAACAATCATCGTAGCCAGTCTGGGGATACTTTGCTGTTCTTTATTCCTGGGTGCCTGTGAAGATAATAATGCTTCCAAACGGCATGGAGACCCGGCATTAATAGGTACCTGGGATATCATTGAAATGAGCTGGATCACTCCCAGCGATACTACCACCTATATTGAAACTCAACTTAATGGAATGGGTGCAGTCTGGACATTAGTACTGCGAGCAGACGGCACCCTGGAGCAAGTCAGTAACATGAGCGGCAGTGGTACGCTTGATACACAAACGGGTACCTGGAGCACATCAGATGGCCAGCTTACCATTACCCTGACATTTCCTGCTGCTGCGGCCAGCACACTGGTATACGAATACGCTGTGGATGGAGAGCTTCTGACACTATCCCGGGCGAGTCCCATGGGTGATATGATCATCCGTGCCGATTTCAGAAAGCAATAGCCAGGTACTAGCCCAATTCTTCCCACAAGGATTATATGCTGTTCCCAATCATTAGTAGTGCCAGCATCAACGTAACAGCTTACGAACCGTACGTGACTTGCCTCAAGAACCACATTGCCAAATGTTACGACGAGGAGAGTCCCCAATGCTGGTAATCACAAACAGACTCATATACCCCCCACTCCCACCCAATGATGAAATGGAGGACGAGGAATAAGCCGCATCAACCGAGCTCACCAGTACCCCCCCTTGGTCCCGCTGAAAGCGGGGAGCCTGTCGAAGCGTGACACCTCCACCTACATCGCCATCCCGCTATCTAGTAGGGGCACGGCGGCGCCGTGCCCTGCCCCTTCCTTAGCGTTCAATTCTTCTTCCCGCTCCCCTTCCTAACTAGAAACTTGGAACTAGCAACTCGGAACTCTTACTCGCCCCTCCACCTCCATATTTTATCCGTGAACATCCGCGCAAATCCGCGGCCAATCCTTCGCCCACCCCCCACATTGATCCATGCCTCCCACCCGCTTAAGTCCTAACTTAGACTGGATGCTGAACCCGCCCATGGGCCAGGTGATCCACAAACAACTGAGTAAAACGGTCTAGTCTGGGAGGATTACAGTCA
Organism: Fidelibacterota bacterium; assembly: GCA_020355065.1. Lineage (GTDB taxonomy): Bacteria > Fidelibacterota > Marinisomatia > SCGC-AAA003-L08 > TS1B11. The sequence continues at coordinate 1,103,085 of CP070656.1, forward strand.
TGCGGCACACACCGGAACCTTGGAAGCTCTCGGGACCCACCATCAAACCCGTGGAGGGTAAAAGCATCCCCATCGTGGAAATACCCCAGTACTTGCGTAGCGAGAAAGCCCGGGAAATCGGCGACGCGAACCTCCTCCGCATTATGGTCTGCGTCAACGCCTGCGCTGGCATTTCCAATGCCGTCCTTGAGAACAAAGCGACCAAGGATCTTCTAGGCGCCCTGGCCAAAGCCTCGTCCGAGACGAAACTCAAAGAATTCGACCCCTTACTGAAGAAAGCCCAGAGCGCTCTAGCCAAGCCTCCTGGCAAATAATACCTGGAAAATCACGCCTCTCCCGAGCCTGGCTGTTTCTCCAGCGGTCAGTCCGTTATGTTAGAATCCGTTATACTTATAGCAGCGGCACGGTAATGCTGGAGCAGCCGATGGTCTGGGGTGCGCCGTCAAATAGAATCTCGATCGGGGCACTGCCGCCAGCATGCCCGATACGGAATAGCAGAATCTCCTCGTTGCCGCCCAGAGGATTGTCACCCTCGATCGTGTTATTGTGATGGATGGCTGTCTGCTCATCGATATAGGGGATATCGAGCTCCTGCGAAGCGAGGATCGTCTCCTCCCCTTCATGGATCAGGACGAATTCTATCCTGGCTGTGGTGGACGCACCGCTCCAGAAGATCAGGTCATACCCATAGGTCGTACCACTGATATCCCTGGTCAGGAAGATCTGCCAACTGCTAGAGGTCGTTCCCGTGGGGTAGAGGTAGTTCGTTATATACAGCCAGCCATCACTGGGGCCGGGTGCGGTGCGTAGGCGCCAGTCATCGCCCAGGTAAAGGAGCGTCGGTTCGCCTTCTGGCGGTGCCACCGGGTCGCGCTCACACCCCAACCAGCCCAGGCTTCCTAGGAGAAAGATCAGGATGAACGTTCGCTTTAGCATGGTCTACTTCCCCCCCATCACTGGACGCTTCTCTTCCTCACGTTGATTAGGTAAGCTGGTGAGCCGATTCTCCCCGGTGTGCGAACGGAACCCCAACGTCTTGCCCCTTTTTTCCATGATATACTGGTACAGGGAATAGCCGAACGCCAGGGTGGAAACACCCGCCATGGTATAGCACAGCTGGTCATAGCGCTCCGTGTTGGCGTTGGCCTGATGCCAACTGTCTAAGTCTTGGGCAGATTTGGCCTCATCGTAGAACTGGTTGGCCTTTATTCTGAACAGGGCCGCGGCCAGGGCGCTGCCTCCACCCAACACTAATGGTCCATGCTTGCGTACGTTGAATCCCCCGCCTTTCTCCTCGGCTAGTATGGCATTGACGAACACCGTTTCATCTTCCCCCACCATAACCTTCTGTACCCACTCCTCATACCCGGAGATGGATACCCGCACCGTATATTCACCCGCGCCCTTCACCGGGAGATTGGCCGGCGCGTTCCCCTTTTGGGTGCCATCGATGAATACCTTCGCACCTTGGGGATTGCTGGAGACCAGAAGAAAAGAGCCTTTCTCCGGTATCTTTCCCATCAACTCCGATTCAAAGGCCATGTTGGCCGCGATAATGCCCATCCCCCTGCTGAGCAATTCATCTATGGGGCCTTTGTAGTCATAGGTCGCTACCTTGACGATCTCCCCGGTCTCAACGTCGATCAATCGAATGGAGGTCGTGAAGGTCTCCCCCACCAGACTGATGCTCCCACCGACCATTTGCTGGACCCCCAGCAGCTGCCCTACCTGCACCGCGCACTCGTCGGTGGTGCAACCGGTAAGCTGGAAATCCTGCTCCCGCAGGATCTGCTGCATGAGATTCCGTTCCAGCACCCGGAACCTGCCTGTGCTGAATAGCTCGGAACGCAGACGGTCCGTGAGCGCTGCCGCCTCATGGGATGAAACACCCAGGTTGGATAGCGGTAATACTGCGATATAGGTCTGGGCAGATAGACAGGCGATCATGAAGGGAGTCGTCAGTATGAGCTTTCGGGTGCCTCGCATGCTCATCTCCTATTTTAGATGTATAGACGATCCTACCTCTCGCCCGGCAGTGATTCAATTGCATCCCACTGGATTGAATCTTTCCACCGGCCAAATTCAACACAAGATCGTACATAATTTAAGCCCGTAATTACGCCCCCGGGTGCTCTGAATGACCCACCACACAACGAGCAGGGTGCTCCCAGTTCCGCTGAAAGCGGGGAGTGATCCCCAGCCCCACCTCCGGATAGCATCCGCGACCATCCGCGTACATCCGCGGCCGGACCCTGGCTGCCCCACGGCCCGTCCGTAGGCAGGCTCGACGGTTCAATTCTTGGATCGTATCCCCTATGTCCCCCTCACTGACGACCGACCACTGATTTCTGACCGGTGCTTTCCCCCTCTTCGCCAATCGCCAACCGCTAATGGCTAGTCCCCACTGTCATCGCGAGTCTCGGCTTTCCGGTCGGGACGTGGCGATCTCTCTTCCACTTCCACTGATAACTGACCACTGATCGCCGATAACTGGTTCCCCTCTTCGCCCCCTGCGCCCCCTGCGCTTCAATTTCCAATAGATATACAATATAATAGGTAATAATTACTCATTAAGGCCGGCGGATTCTGAATCCCCAGTGCCTGCCAAGACCGCCTGAGCCCGGCTGCCTAGTCGATAATCAGATTGGGTGCGGGGGCCTGCTCTTCTCCCCAACAGAGCGACCCCTGGAGCTCCTCCGCGGCGGCTTTGACTTTCCCCTCATCACTACCGAAAGTGCGGCCGATCTCGTCCCCTGCTTCCACCCGGTCCCCGATCTTCACCTCCAGGATAAATCCGGCCGTGGGATCGATACCGTCACCCTGGTGCTGGCGGCCCGCCCCGGCTGTCACCAGCGACATGCCACAGGCGTAGGTATCCACTGTGGTCAGGAAGCCGTTCTGCGGGGCCTTCAGCGGCAGCGTCACGGCCGGCTGGTGCAGCTCCGGGTCCGACAATGCTTGCACGTCCCCCCCCTGGGCTGCCACCATCTCGTCGAACTTCTCCCGCGCTCGCCCGGATGCCAGCGCCTCCTCCACCGCCTGCTCCGGTTCCGCCATCCCCGCCAGACGCAATATGTCGGCCGAAAGCACCTTGGTCAGGCTCACCAGGTCCGCCGGACCGTCCCCCTCCAGCGCCTCCATCGCCTCCCGCACCTCGCACCAAACCCCCGACGCATGGCCCAGGGGCTGGTTCATGTCGGTGATCCGGGCCACCGTCTCCACCCCGAACTCTGCCCCGGTCTCCTTGAGAGCTTGGGCCAGCACCCGCGCGTCCTCCACGTTGGTCATGAAGGCCCCGCTGCCGCATTTCACATCCAGTACCAACCCGCTTATGCCCTCGGCGATCTTCTTGCTCATGATACTCCCGCAGATCAGCGGGATGGAATCTACTGTAGCTGTCACATCCCGCAGGGCGTACATCTTCTTGTCGGCCGGACAGATGTCGTCTGTCTGACCCATGATGCAGATGCCCACCTCACGCACCTGCCGCTGAAAGGCCTCCAGGTCCAGATGGATCCGGAAACCGGGGATCGCGTCCAGCTTGTCCAGCGTCCCGCCCGTGTGCCCCAGTCCCTGCCCCGAAAGCATGGGCACGTACACCCCGCAGGCCGCCACCAGCGGTCCCAGGATGAGGGACACCTTGTCCCCCACACCGCCAGTGCTGTGCTTGTCCGCCACGTAACCGTCCAGGTGGGAAAAATCCAGCCGCCGGCCCGAGTCGATCATGGTCCGGACCAGCTCGTGGCGCTCCTCCAGCGACATCCCCCGGAAATGCACCGCCATCAGCCAGGCCGCCATCTGGTAGTCCGGCAGGCTTCCCTCCGTGAACGCGCGGATCAGCTCCCTGATCTCCTCCGGGGAATGAGACTCCCCCCGCTGCTTCTTGCGGATCAGGTTGTAAGGTATCATAGGGCGGAAATTAGGTGCGCAAACTGCCCCACGGGTAAGCTTCCGATTGCCCGGCTCCAATCACAGTCCCATAGCCTTATATACCCGGGCCATCTGTACGTACTCCTCCGCCCGGTCCACGATGAGCTGGTACTCCTCCGCGGTCACCTCCCGACGGAATTTGGCCGGCACACCCGCGTACAGGGAGCCCCCCTCCACCTTGGTCCCCGGCGTCAGCACCGCCCCGCCGGCGATCAACGAACCGGAGCCCACCTCCACGTCATCCATGACCACCGCCCCCATGCCGATCAGGCAGCGGTCACCGATCACGCAGCCATGGAGGATCACGTTATGACCCACAGTAACCTCGTCACCCACGATCGTCGGGTAGTCATGTTCTGTCACGTGCACGGTGCAGTTGTCCTGAATATTGGTGCGCGCACCGATGCGGATATGGTGGATGTCGCCCCGCACCACCGAGCCGAACCACACGCTCGCCTCTTCACCCAGGATCACATCCCCGATCACATCCACGGATGGAGCGATGAAGGCGCTGGCCGGGATCACCGGCTCCGCGCCGTTGTAAGGATATATCATTGATTATTGTTACCCGCCGCTCGTTTCCGGAAGGCATCGAGGATATCCAGCTTCCAGACCTTGTTCTCCATCTGAATCTGCCAGATAAGGATTATCCCCAGGCAGGCCAGCAGGATATTGGCCGACCACATACCAAGAAATGGTGAGAGCAATCCCCTGTCCGCCAGCTCCTCCCCGGCGATCAGCAAAGCCCAGTAGACGACAAAAAAGCCCAGACTGAGGGAGGTGGCTACTACGAAGCCGCCCCGCCGAGCCATGATACCGACCGGAGCACCCACCAGTATGAACACTATACAGGCAAACGGGATGGAGAACTTCTTATGGATCTCAACCTTGTAGCGATTGATCCCCTTCAGGTAGCTCTGCTGCAGATTGAAATCCCCCATGAGTCCCCGCCGGAGGTTATTGGCCCGGCGCATCAATCGTGCCGAGTCCTGCTTGGTGAGCTCCGTACTATCGGCAATGACAGCCTGCCATTTCTCCACCAGCGCCAAGGCCTCCCCGGGAGGAGCACCTTCAGTCAGGGAATACGGTGTCTGTGATGAAATCCGCTTCGCAATCCGGCTCCTGACAACACCTATCTTTTCTTCATAGCCCGCGATCTTTTCCATCATCATGCGAATATTCATTTCCCGGTCGCCACGCAATTCACTCTCGCGGCGTTCCAGGTACAGGTTATCCACCGGAATGACTATCCGGTGCCGCTTGAATTTCAAACGCCGATAGGATGCATATTCCGGCAAGGCCAGCTCGTGGATCTCACCATCCTCC
>CP070656.1:1108440-1111229 GCA_020355065.1 Fidelibacterota bacterium
AGCCATTCGGTCGAATAAACGGGATCATCGTGCTCGATGGTTTGCACCAGCTGCCCGGCATAGGAAAAAATCCGAATGGTGCACTTCTCGGGCAGTCGATAAAAACCGATGGCGCCTGCTAATTTCGGATCCTCAAAATGGGATTCTTCCACGAAGGGATTAGGCACCACGTATACCTTGTCCATGGTCTCGACCGCTGAAATGTTCTTGATGAACTTGGCGTTTGTATTGTTCCTGCTGCTCTCGTTGCCATGCTCATCCAAGGTCGTAACCGCGTAATACCGGACATCGCCCACCTTGAAGGCCGGATCATCATCGATGAACTCGTACAGGTTATCGGCGTTGACTTCGCCCACGTTCAGGGTTCCGATCAGATTCCAGGGACCCATGGCGGATAGGGCGTAATAGATGTTGTAGCCGACGAGGGTGCCCATCAGCCGGGGATGTTCGAAATCCTCTACCGCCCGGTTCCAGGTGATGCGCACGTTCCCGGCCTCCGTCGTTTCCTTCAGGATTGCCGGCGCCGGTACGGGCACCGGGATCTTGTAGGAACCCATCCTGGGATTGTCCTCCGGCCACACCGGTATCTGCGGTTCGTGCCCCAAGTACGCCCGGAACGCTTTATGCGCCACCTGGGTCACCGTGATCACCGAGTCGGAATTCACGTAGTCGGGATAGCCGTAGTCCGTCAGGTAGTGCTCCGTCATGACTTCCCCATCCAGGACGATCTTTCGGTCCCATGAGGGGGTGGGGGCCCATTGGGTGGCCACCTGGCCGCCTTCGACCATCTTGCCTGGCTCGGCACCATAACCCACCACTTCCGCCAGGGCAAAACGGAGCGTATCCCCGATATTCAGCGTGTAGGGACCAAAGGTGTGGAACTTCATGCCCGCATCGCCGCTCTGCTTGAACGGGTAGGCCGCCCGTCCATACCACAGGGTATCATCCGGATCATTATAGGGGGGTGGATCCGGCCAGCCTGTGCTCCCCGGTTTATATATGCCACTCCAGCGCGCATTGGGGTTAAAGGCATCCTTCTCATACATCATCTTGATGCTGTTGGTATTCCCCGTGCTGACCTTGTTCACCCACGGCTGCTTGGCGCGCATCTGCTCATCCAACTCGTAATACCAGGTCACCGTATCTCCCGAGGATAGAACGTGCGTTCTCGTGCTCAGATTATAGGCGTATGGTACTTCAGATTCATTCTCCCCTAAGGATTGGATGTCTTCCGGATTGACAATCACCAGATCTTTCTGGCGGGTGCCGAAGGCCACCGGACGGGTCTGGCTGGCCGGCAAAACCGGTATGATGGTGGCCAGATGGGTGGTGTCGTAATATAGGATGCAGTATCCCGGAGCCTGTGGACTGCATAGACCACCGCCGTTCTCACCTGTCTCCGAAAACCTCCTGAACAGCTCCTTGTCCGGCTCCGGCTTCGCCGGCCGGTTCGCATCCGTGATCTCGGTGCGCAAATTCATATTGAACGTCAGCCAGTAATCCGCATCCCAGAAGTTGTTCTGATCTCCCCGGTATATACCCCCGTTGTACTTCCACTCCAGATAGGTACGTTGATACCCGTACATGGAGGGTGCAAACCCATAATTGAAGGCGATCATTACATCGTGGAGCTCCTCGCTCATCTCCTGGGTGGCCGGATTACCATCCGTGTCGCCGGTATATACGAAGGTATACTCGTAGATGATCATATCGTCGTAATCGGGATAACTCCAGGCCCGGGATACCCTGGTGACCGTAATGCCCGTGGAAGATGCCCAGGTTGCAGTAATGATCTCTTCAGCCTCGTCGGGATCATAGTCCGGATTCAGGCTGCCGTCCTCCAAAACTGGGAAGTTCTCGACTTCATTCAGGGACAAGGGAAAAGACCATCTCCCGAAAGCCACTTCCGGATTACTGGCCCCCACACCTCCGCATAAGGCGAAAAGTCGGTTGTTCTCACCGGGCAGGGAAGCCAGGTTGGCACCGATGTACACCCCTGCGCCCAGGATGTTGTGCTGACCGCTGTAGTCGATCCCCTTGACGATCGTGAAGGACCGGGATGGCCATTCGAACACCGGAACCGTGGTTTCGTTGCCGGCATCACCCGTCATCCAGGCCCGGCCGATTTCGCCGGTGTTGTAAACCGTCTCGTGCAGCATGCCCCGGTCGTGAATGCGGTAATCCCGGATCTGAGCCCAGAGAAATCCCGGCACTCCGGCCAGGATGACCACCAGGGGCAGCACAATGGATCCCGCCTTGCGCAGCTGAAGCGTCAACACCCCTCGCCCTGTATCACTGCCCATTCGTCCCCTCTAGAACTTCATGATGAGACCCAACCGGACATGCCGGGGCTGATTGCGCAGCAGATACACCGATTGATCACTGAAATAGGGCGGCATCTCTGTATAGATCAGCACATCCTGGTACGGATCATGCCACTTGGTCTTGTTCCGATCGTGATCAAAGGTCCGGGAATAGGAGTAGAACTCTTCATTCAGCACATTGAACATCTCACCATACAGGGTGACGGGATAGCGGCCGCCGCGAAATTCCTTCTCGACACGCATCCTCAACTCCCGCTCGGTAGGCGTCCGCTCATTGAATCTCAAACCCTCTCCGGTGACAGGATTCGTCCAGGGACGTCCGGTATGGATCCGGAGTGTCGTGCTGAACCGGAGATAGGCCAGGGGCCGCCAGCTGAATAGCAGCGGCCCGGCCTGTGCCGAGGTCTGATAACGGATATTAAGCACGGCCTTGTGGGTCCGGTCATAGTCCAGGTATACATCCTC
>CP070656.1:1111329-1114940 GCA_020355065.1 Fidelibacterota bacterium
GATTGGAACTGCGGGGGTGCTTTCTTGATGCCAATGGGCTGCTGCCACCTAACGGCTGGTCGCCTTTTTGGGTGCTTTGCGGCCGCTTTTCGCCGCCTTTTTAGGAGTAGGCTTCTTGGACTTCACGGAGGCTTTGCGTGGCTTGGCCTTACCATCCTGGCGGGGTGTTGGCGTTACTTCCACGGACTCCGCCTCGCCAGTGGTTAGACGAGCTGGGGCTTCATCCATGGGGAGCTCCAGTTGGAGTTCCGGCTTGAAGTCGAACTGGAAATGATGGCTGCCGCGGGACAGGGCGCCCCCTGAAATGAGCAGCTTGAAGCCTTCCTCGATGGTGAGGGTCGCTTCGATAGTTTCATGCTGGGCCACGAAGACCACATACCCCGATGTCGGATTAGGCGTCGTAGCGACGAACACGTTGTAGTAGGGTATGCCATCAGCTGAGGAGGAGGTTCCCGTGACAAATCCCAGGGTCCAGAGTCCCGGCCGTGGGTACTGCAGCCAAACCACCTTCTGAAAGGCACTGCGATGCTCTGGCGAGAAGGTCCGCACGATCTGCTTGGAAAAATTGTAGATGTTGGAGACTATGGGGACTCGCAGTACGAAACGCTCGAGAAAATTGTACATGCGCCGGCCCAGGAAGTTGGTCACGAACAGGCCCAGGATAAAGAGGCTGATGATCAACATCACCAGGCCCAGCCCGGGTATATCATAACCGAGGAAACGCTGGATCAGCGGGGCCAGGATCTGGTCCATGAAACGGAACAGGATCTGCATCACCTTGATGGTGGCATATACGGGTATGGCCGTCAGGATACCCGCTACGAAAATGCGTCTGATTTTAGCTCCCATGTCCTCCCTAAATACTAAGCCACGTGTAAAGTCATTCCGCAGCGTCTTTTATCGCTCCCGAATGTAACTATTCTTCGACAGGGTAGCCAGTAGCGACTATTTAGTATGTCGTGAATGAATGTCACCGTATCGATGTCACTTGACATCTGCCATGATCGTTCCTAACATATTTTTGTGGGGACTCATTTTACTCGGGCACGTATAACTGGCGGCGGCCTGATTCTCCTCCTGCCGCTGCTGCTTTCCAGCCAGGAAGTGGAGACCATGACCGTCACGGGGATGGTTCGGTCCGCGTCCTTCGCGCCCCTGCCGTATGCCAACGTGGTAGTGGTGGAGACCACCCTCGGTACCACCACCGATATCAACGGCCGCTTCCAGCTGGCGGTGCCGCCGGCCGACAGCCTCCGCCTGCTGATCAGCTACATGGGCTACGAGGCCCAGCAGGTGAGCGTATCGATGGCCGTAGCCAGTCGCACTTCCATGGTAATCACCCTGCGGCCTACCGCCCTGTCCTTCAGTCCGGTGGTCATCGTGGGGGAATCGGCCCTGGAGCAGGCCCGCCTCATCGAGCCTTCCCTGCGGATCTTCCGCGGCGAACAGATGACTTCCATCCCCTCCATCGGCGGGCCGGATGTCTTCCGCGCCCTCCAGGCCTTGCCGGGTGTCACCTCCTCCAGCGAGCTCTCCAACCAGCTCTACATCCGCGGCGGCACACCGGACCAGAACCTGGTGCTCATGAATGGCGTGCCCATCTACCAGCCCTTCCATCTGTTCGGCCTGACCTCGTCGGTGGACGCCGCGGCGGTGGACTACGTCAAGTACTACTCCGGCGGCTTCTCCGTGCGCTACGGGGACCGCCTCTCCGGGGTGCTGGACATCGTCACCAAGCCGGGCACCGATTCCCTCACCGCCCGCGTGGACTCGAACTTCATCAATTCCGGCGCTACCATCGCCGGCTCACTGGGTGAAAAGTGGCGCTGGCGACTTACCGGCCGGAGGTCCTATTTCGATTACCTCGCCAAACAGATTGAACAACATTTTCCCTATCACTATTATGACTTCGAGGGCAAGATTTCCTTCCTGCCCAATCCGCGCAATCTCGTCACTCTGAACACGTTCTTCTCGCAGGACGATTACAGCAGGATCAATGAGCAGATTCATTTCAATCCGGATTATCGATATCATACCAATCCGCTGATCGCCAGGGCGGATTCAAATAAGTTCTATGAGAAGGACAACAGCGTACTCCGCTGGCGGAACCGAATGGCGAGCCTCCGATGGATCGGGCGGTATTCATCACAGGCTTACACCGAAGCCACGGTCTACTTCAGTGAGCTGTTTCAGGATCTGGAGAACCAGGTGGGCTTTTTCCCCCACGATTCGGCATCAGCCTCGACAAGGAAAAACGTCGCTTATTTTAACGAACCTGACTCTTCCAAGCCTGGAGCCTTAGCTCAGACGATTCTTCGTGATGTGGGAGTGAACCTGGTCCATCAGTGGTATCTTCTGCCATCAGTAGAGGCTGTGATCGGGGCAAGTATGGCAAGTAGGCGGCTTGATTACTGCTGGAATTCACCGGATTTCGAAGTGATCTCGCCCTATGTCAACGTATTTATGGATTTTCCGCCCGACACCATGGATTATCAGCTGGAGTCGGAGTCAGTCGGCTGCTTTGCGGAGGTCACCTATCAGCCGTCTCCCCTCCTGTGGTTTCGTTTCGGCTGTCGCCTTGACCGACATTCCATCTATAATACCTGGCTGCTTCAACCACGGCTAAATGTATCTTGGAAATTTGCGCCCTTCTGGTGGGGGAAGCTGGGTTGGGGACGATTCAGTCAATCCTTGTCGTCATCAGTGGACTATGGTTTCTACAGCGTGGTCAGTCTGTATCTGCCCACGGAAGGCCCGGTGCCGGGAGCGGGGCATGCACTGCTGGGTCTCATCTACGATAATCAAAAGACACTACGTTGCGAATTGGCCGGGTATTATAAGGACTTCGACCATTTGCTCTACGTGCACAAAGATGGCACTATCAGGACAGGAGAGGGATACTCCTACGGATTGGAAGTGCTGGCCTCCGCTGCTTTACAAGCTGGGAGGTCCATGCAGCTGGCTTATGCTTATGCAATTGTACGGAAGACCCGCGGTAGCGAATCCTATTATCCTAACTATGATCAGCGCCATAAGCTGAATTGGATGTTGGATATGCCCTTGAAGCGTGGCCGGGCACTGAATCTCAACTGGAGGCTGAGCACCGGCCGGCCGGCCAATCTGGCCACCAGTATCTACTTCGCCGGTCAGCGTGCAGCATACTACTGGGATGAGGAGCCCTATCCGTATCCAGGACCCTGGCCTTTCTATCTGGATATGCCCCTGAATGTGTTCCGCTACCCGGTCTTTCATCGCTTGGATCTGGCCATTCGGAGGGAACGGAAGCTGTGGCGGGGAACACTGACCACCTACCTGCTGATTATGAATGTCTACGCACGAAAGAACGTAGTGTATTATGAAGATGTGAAGTATAGTGAGACCGATGAACTCGTGGACCCGGATGATCCTACCGGTACGATCAAGGATCCCTACGAAGTCACCAGTTTTCGCGGTTTTCCATTCCTGCCCACGCTGGGGGTGAGTTATGAATTTTAAGAGCAGATGTTCCCTTGAGAGATCCCTGCAGATCAGGATTCCGTCATCCCTTGACCGCCCCGGCGGTAAGGCCTTGAATAATATGTCTGGCCGCAAAAAAGGTCAGGACCAGCGGC
>CP070656.1:1115040-1121428 GCA_020355065.1 Fidelibacterota bacterium
AGTCCCGTTGGGAACAGGCGGACAAATCGATTCTGCGGGCGATATTCCCCCTGTTGGCGTCTGGTGATCCAGTGACGGTGGAACGGATCGCCAGGGCCACGGGGGCTGAGGTGGCAGTCATTCAAACCGCGCTGCAGGTGGGCCGGGCGGACCGGAATTCCAAAGGATGGGTGACGGAGCTGTTTGGAATTACCACCTTGCCGACAACGCACCGGGTAGAGATCAAGGGGGTAGTGTTGTACAGCTGCTGTGCGCTGGTGGCGCAGATGGTTCCCATGCTGGTGGATCAACCGGCGCGCATCGAAACGGTCGATCCCATTTCCCGGCGGCTGGTGCGTGTGGAATTATCGCCGACACGGTTGGTAGGGATTGAACCTCCGCAAGCCTGGGGGACCTTGGTGCGAACGGAGCTGGAGGCGATGCAGCTGAACGTGGGGGAAGCGTTCTGCAATCATATACACAACTTCTCTTCGCAAAAAACTGCGGAACAGTTCGCTGGTCAGGACGAAAGACGCTATATCTTGAAAATGGAGGAATTTCATGATGTTGCCCGGCAGCTCACGCGAGCGATCTGGTGTGACTGAGCAGGACAACTGACGCTCCGGCCGGCAGGAACGCAACCGCGGGCTCCCTTGCATATCCGGGCATGAAAAAGCCCCGGTCAACCGGGGCTTTTCGCGTAATTGCTTCGAGATCGAGGGCTGAATTAGCGACTCGGTCTACCCGGCATTACTACCGATTGCCTCCGCGTGGTTCGCGGCTGCGGGCCTCGTTGACCCGCAGGGGACGGCCACTAAAATCCTGGCCATCCAGGTCCTTAATGGCGGACTTGGCCGGTTCATCATCCATCTCGACGAAACCGAAGCCCCGGAATCTGCCGGTATAACGGTCATTCACCAGATTTAAGGTTGCAATTTCACCGTATTCCTCGAACAGTTTCCTGACCTCTTCCTCGGTGGCGCTGAACGGCAGGTTTCCGACGTAGATTTTCATCAGGATCTACTCCTTTACTGTAACTGGTTCCCCGCCTGGAATGGGCTTGAGCCCATCCCTGTGAGGAACCGATATGAATGGATCCGGGCACCATTTCCGGAGAAATGTACCGGACCAAATTTCCAGAATCTCTCGGCGGATGAGGTGACCTATGCTCATGGTTACCTAGACTTCTTTTGTTAACGGGAATGGAGCGGGGGGTTAATTGCCAACTACAATACGAACAAATGAAGAATCCATGACTACAAACCAAGGTTACATTCATTTGGGTTGGGGCGCAAGCAGAACTTTAAAGTGGTATCTTCCGTCACATTCCCGGAAAATGGCACCAGAGAGAGAGTAATACTTCTGTTTTTACTCTGGATCGGATTTACCCGGCTTTTTACTCTTTTTCCGAACTTCTTGAAGCTGGGCGTTGACCCGGCCGGCGGAAACTGCCATGACGATAGCTTGAACCGCGCCGATTTCCTTCTCGCTCAGTCCTTCTTCCCTGGCTACGCCAAGGTAGTGTTCCATTCACGGATAACAGGCTACCGACATGGCGGTGGCCAGGTGAATCATAAGCGTCGTCTTGGTATCAAGCACCTCATTGTGGTGTGCGGAATCATAAAAGGTCTTGTAGGCTTTCTTCTGTTGCAGTGAGAGCATGCTTTCTCCTTTCATTAATGGGCCGGGTGGAGGCCGGGAGCCAAATCACAAGGGAATACTGTTGTGTCTGTTGTACTGGTGTGATACGGATGCGGTTCCCGACCAACCCGGCCATGATAGCCCTGTAGTGCCATCTGCCGGTGCCAGCACCTAAGATGGGTATCTCATCATCGGATAGCCAGCCAGGGAACCTGTGTCGAACGCAGTGTTCCCTGAAATTCGTTGGTGGGGGGAAATTTCAACCGCTTATCCTCGTCACCGCAGCAGTCTTGTTCGGTGGCAGATTCGGGACGACAAGCGGGACAGGCGGTTGTGCCTGTGGCCTTGCCAATCAACCGTTGCAGTTTCTCGAGTATCCGGTTCATGGGGACCTCCTTTCGGGCATAGTTGATCTAATCATCGGATTCCACTGATTGATGTAACGGATTCATCTGAGTGCTACAGGTAAAGTTGGGAGATATAACCCAGGATCACCGCCCCGAATAGCGTGGTAAGGAGATAGAGGGCGAAAATCCGCCCTGTTACCAGGCGCCATACAGCGGCCATGGCCGGGATAGTGGTCGTGGGGCCGGCGACGAGAAAAGCCAGGCCGGCGGCGGGCTGCATGCCCTGCTCCAGAAGTCCGCCAACCATGCCCAGAGCTGCCAGGTTGGTGGTATACACCGGCACGCCCAGGACGGCAGCGAAGGCCACGGACAGGGGCTTGTCAGTTCCCAGGGAGTTCACGATCCAGGCTTCGGGTACGTACAATACGATCACGGCCTCGAGGATCAATGCCAGGGCCTTGAATTTGCCTACCATAATGAGAGCCGAACCGGTCTCTTGCAGGAGCCGGGAGAAAAAGGAAAGGGAGTCGCAGGACTCGCATTCCGGTGGGTGGTCTTCCTCGGTAACATCGGGCATATCGACTGCAGCATCAGCGTTGCCATAATCGGCGTTTTCTACAGCAATGGTGCCGCTGGCGAACGGGTCAATCACCAGCCGCTGGTTGAAGGCCAGTTTCCAGCGCCGCCATGAGGCGCGCAGGAGTGTTCCAAGGCGAACGGGCTTCGAAAGGGGCTCCCTGCGCAGCAGGTTCGATCCCAGCCACCCTGTTTTCAGCAGCAGGTGAGTGATCAACCCTCCGCCAAGGCTTAGGACGAAAGTGGCGCCTAGCCGCCACAGAGCTAGCTGCCATCCCAGAGTCGATACACTCAGGAAGAAGATTTCAGGGTCCATGGAGGGAGAGGCCAGCCAGAAGGACATGACAGGTGCCAACGGCACTCCGCCGACCAGCAGGGACCAGATAACCGGAATAACGCCGCAGGAACAGAAGGGACTGAAGGCTCCCACCAGGGTAGCCAGAAAGATGGAGGTTATCGGGCGGGATCCCATGGCTTTGCTGATCATGGACGCGATCCCGGACATGCGGACGGCCACGGCCAGGGGGATGGTTACCAGCAGGTACGGCCAGATGTGCAGGAAAGCGTTCCAGACGAAGACGGTAAATTCTTGAAGATGAGCTATCATGGCTGGGATCTCCTTATATCGTATTTATACGATTATTCATGGTAAAAAAATAGGCCGGGACTATTTCCTGGCTTCCATGCCATTCCTGAGGCAATGGGTTTCCCAATCCGATTGCGGGCGACTGACTTGGGAATATTTCATCACACCTCCATTATCGTATGTTTACGATAATAAACTTAATATCGTAAAATTGCGATAACAAGACCTTTTTTGACTATCGGTTGTCGCATGCAGGGCAGTGATTTCACTCCCTTGCTGCGCTAACGGATCGGGTGTACATTAATATTTGTAGATTTTTGATCAAGGTCAGACCAGCTTACTCGGGAGGCGCTATGCGTATAACCATGTCTAACGACATTCCTGACCGGGACACCTTCTTCACCTTGTTCGAGACCACTGGCTGGAATGAGGAGTACCGGCTCGATGCGGACCAGCTCTATACCGCACTGCAGCACAGCTGGACCAGTGTATCGGCTTATGATGGAAACCGTCTTGCTGGTTTCGGACGGGTCGTTTCCGACGGTATCCTACATGCCCTGATCGTGGATCTGATAGTCCAGCCTGAGTATCAGGGGCAGAGTATCGGGTCCACCTTGCTCAGGGAGCTGGTGGCCCGCTGTCGTGGGGCGGGTATCCGGGACATCCAGCTGTTTTGCGCCCCAGGCCAGGCGGGATTCTATGAGGAACACGGTTTCCAGGTCCGCCCGGAGGAAGCACCCGGTATGCAGTTGCCGGTTCTACCCTGATCTTACTTCTTCGATCCGATTCTGTAACCGTAGGACCAGCAGTGTCAACCAACGCGAGGGTTCCCGCTTCTGTCCGAAATCCCAGGCCTTCCATGCCCGCCAGACCGATCCTGGCGTCACGCCAACTTGACCCTCCGAATAGGATTGCACTACAGCGCACAGCTCCCTGAAACGATGATCGCCTTGGATAGCTGGAAACTCGCTCAGAACTTCCACCATGTGCAGCACATCATACCAGATCAAGGGTGCCTTCAACTTCGCGAAATCGGAACCCATGGCAAACAGATATGGACGCCGGTCCCGGCGCTGGCTCCAGAGCTCCAGCAGAACCTCTGCACCCGCTAAACTGGCCGGATGCCCCCTCCAGGTCGGCAATCGCCCCAGGGCCTTCAACATGACCAGCGTCGCGTAGGGACAGGGATCATCCTTGCGCCCCGGTCCGCGGAAACGGCCCAGATCAGGGCACACAGCACAGGGCCAACCACCGTCGGGTCGCGCCAGGCCGGAAAGATGCTCGACCGCAGTTTGAACCCGCGGATCCTCGCCATACCCGAAGCAGGTCAGGGCGTAAATGATCAAGGGAGCATCACACAGCATCCAGGCCGGCTGATCCATTCCGGTTCCCCCGTAACGGGGATGAATATTGACCAATATCTGAAACGGTCCTTGCTCTGACCGGTACCTGAAAATGCGCTCCGCGATCTTGGCAATCGGTGGGTCATCCCGGTTAAGCCCTAGATCCGCCAGAAAAGTAAGCTTGTGGACCGGATGACCGGCGTCCTTGTGGTTTTTCATTACCACTCCCGGCCAGTGAAAAAGCTCGGCCAGCAGCGCCTCCACCAGCGGATGCTTCAATGTCTCGGTTCGTGCGGCGGCAACCGCCGGATCGTCTTCCGCCTGTCCCAATATATCCCGGCGTGCACGGTATACGACCCAGGGTGGTCCCTCAAGGAACCAGTCGGTTAGGGAAGTTATGCCGGACGTATCCATGATCATCCTGTTCTTATTGGCTGCGGTGTCGTGAAACTAACCGCCGAATTCACTGGTTTCAAAGTATTGCCATTGCCTCAGGTTCAAACTCTCCGTGCACTTCCGTCAACAGCCCTTCGTCGCCTTCACCGACCATCCGCCGATTCTCTCTTTGGCAAACCGCTACCTCATGCGAAGCTTAACAGCTATCAACGGAGTTTGCGCTATGAAGTACCTGCCGAGCTGTCTCCTCTTCACCTATTTCCTTGGTATTGCACCCCTCTCAGCCCAACAGTTTGAATACAGCATTGATGATCGGGAAATCGTCCCCGGCATTCACATGCTGATCTGCGATGCGGGAGGATACATCGTAACCGCTGTCGCCTCCACAGGTCCCGACGGACTCCTGCTGGTCGATACGGGCTTCAAGCAGTTGGCCCCGATTTTCCGGGAACGTGTCGAATCGTTCGGTCTGGGTCCTCCTAAGGTCATTTTCAATACCCATACCCATGTGGATCACACCGGCTGCAATCACCTGTACGGTGAGGAGGCAATCATTATTGCTCATGATACTGTCCGCACTCGCATGCGCAGCGGCCGCTATGTGCTCGAGGAATATCCCGACGAAGCTCTCCCCGATATCACCTTCACCGACAGCCTGACGGTCCATTTCAACGGCGACGAGATCCGCATCCTTGCCATTCCCGGCAGCCACGATGACAGCGACGCCATCGTCCACTTCCGCAAAACGGGGGTGGTGTTCATGAGCGATCTCTACTACGGCAAATCGTTCCCCACAGTGGATGGGGAGTACGGCAACGCGGCCACCTATCCCCAAACACTGGACCGGGCCATGGAATTGCTGCCGGAACATGTGCAGCTGATCCCCGGTCACGGCACCTACGTGGGCACCATGGCTGATCTGCGCGAGTACCGGGACGTGCTGAACAGGACCATCCACATTGTGCAGAAAGGATATAAAAAAGGGAAAAGCGTCGAGGAGCTGCAGCAAGCCCAAGTGCTCAGAGATTGGGAGCAGTGGGGCGATGAACAAGCCGCCACCACCGATTACTGGATTATGGCGGTGTCACGCTCCTTTGATCAACAGAAATTTGGTGCGAAGAAATCCTTGGCCCAACCGCTCTATTATGCCCTCCAGGAGGGCGATGCACGGTCAGCTATTGCTCGCTATTATGAGTTGAAGCAAAGCAGCCCGGACGAGTATAATTTCACCGTGGGCGGTCTTTATAACGTGGCTTTCAACTACCTGCTTACCAAGGAACGTAATGAGGATGCTATCGAACTGTTTCTGCTGATTATCGAGGAGTTCCCCGATACACAATATCTCTGGGCAATCCATGATACCTTGGGGGAACTTTACAGGAAACTAGGCCATCATGAGCGGGCCATTGCCCACTACGAACAGGTATTGGAACTGAAACCGGGAAATCCCAACGCCACCGCCATGCTCCAGGAACTAAGTGCGGAAACCAGTGGGGAATAAAGCCAACTCTTATTGAAGG
>CP070656.1:1121528-1127343 GCA_020355065.1 Fidelibacterota bacterium
GAGCGGGCACGTGCCAGTTCCTTGAAGTCGGAGTAGGCCCCCACACCAAAGAAGGGCTGGATATAGGTCTGGAGCGAGAGTTGGGGAGTGATGCCCCAGTCGAGGCGCAGGGTAGCGGAGACTTCCTCCTGATCGAGGGTGCCGAAGACATAGTGCTGTCCCCAGGTGGTCAGGGAGTCATCCACATTGTCGACCCACTGCTGGTGGACATCGTCGGCCCATAGAGTTGTGGAGACGGTGAGTTTCAATGAGGCGGCGAGGCGGAACACCGTAGAAAGGTTGAGGGCGCGAAAGAAGGAGCCATCCTTGACGAACTGTCCGGACAGGCAGCCACCGCCGCTGACGGCCTTGCGGGAATCGGTACTGACACCCGCATGGACATAGGTGAAGCCGGGGTAGGCGATCATGGGTCCGCCGCGGGTTCCGAAGGGGTCAAGGCCGTCGGGTGTGATCTGGACGTTCCAGTGGAAGGCGATATAATCCAGCCGCTGGAAGTTGCCGCCGTGCCAAACCTGGGCGAAGAGCTGGTTGCCATCGAAGTCGAAATTGCGGGAGGTCATGAAGTTGAGGTTGATCCCGCGGTACCAGCTGGTGGGTTCCAGCCACTGGTAACCGCCCACCACGTGCCAGTTGATCAGATTGCCCCGGGAGCTGTAGCCCAAGTCGTTGACGTTGAAGCCGGGGGAGAGAATACCAAGGGCGGTCTGGAAGTGGGCGTTGCCGCCGACGGTGCGGAGGCCGAAGCGGCCCATCCAGCCCTCGAGCTTGGTGCGATTAGAGTCCAAGGATACGGCCTCATAATCGGGACGCTGGTAATAGTGGGTGGAGGAGCGCTGGATGCTGACCATGCGTTCTTCCGATCCGGCGATCTGTGACCAGGCCATCTGTCCCATAAAGGCCCATTTACGCTTCTGTCCGAGAAAGGCCCAGCCATCAAGGCCGCCCATGAGGGCGCGGTCATTGTTATCAGCACGCAGGCGGGGGATATCCTGATTTCGCTGGACGTAAGTGAGGAGGAAGCCAAGTCCCTGATCACCTTCGTTGAACTCTCCCACGCCCCGGTAGACGCCATAAAAGGCACGCGGTTCGATGGTGTCTTCGAAGCGTTCACCGGCGGAATCCACCCGGGCGAATTCCTCCTGGGTGACGGCATTCACGCTGCCAATGGACCAGTTGTTGATCTTACCGCTGATCTTGGCCGCGCCGAGGATGGTGGTTTGATCGGGGGCATAGACATCGCCGTCATGGGCCGGATCGCTGATGGGGCGGCGCCCGATGCGGCGGCTGTAGAACATGGTGGGGTGATACCAGTAGCAGCCCCAGACCCCGCCGGTGGGATTGGCGCCGAAGGAGAAGATATCGGAGCCCTCCAGGAAGAAGGTGCGTTTTTCGGAGTAGAAGGTCTCGAAGGCCGACAGATTGATGACTGCCGGATCGACCTCGGCCTGTCCGAAGTCGGGATTGATAGCCAGGTCGAGGGTCAGGTTGCCGGTGAGGCCGTACTTGACGTCCAGGCCGAGATTGCGTCCGTAGCGCATATCACTGGCGAAGGGATGACCGCTGGTGCCGGGGACATCGTTGATCTGGCCCATGGCATAGGGCGAAACAAACAGCCGCGGGGGCGGCTCGATGCCGTTCAGGCCGATGAGCCGGCCGAACCGGGACACGAAACCGGATTCGGCCTTGGGAACCATCACGAAGTAATTGTGCTCGGCGTTGGCAATAATATAGCGCTTGAAATTCACGCCCCAGACATACTCGTCCTGCCGATCGAAGCGCAGCTGGTCGAAGGGAATAAACATCTCGAAGGTCCAGCGGTCACGCTGGCGCACGGCGGCGGCCTGCCAGACGGCGTCCCAGTCATCATCGGAGAGGATATCGCGATAGTTGCGCTGGTCGATCATGGAGCCATTAGGATTAAGGGCAAAGCCGTAGCCGTTCTGGCGGTCGTAGTTGGGATCGATCCAGAACCAGAACCAGTCGGACTCCACCGTTTCGTCGCGGCGGGCGAGGCCCCCGATGATGGTATCGGGACCGGTGTGATAGCAAGTCCCGGCCACATAGAGGCCGGCTTCGTCATAGGCGATGAGGACGTCGGTGCGCTCGCTGATCGTGCCCCATTCGATGGGATCGCGCTGGATAAGGTCGGAATAGCCCTCACGCTGCCAGACGGGCTCGTCCAGCAGGCCATCCACGGTGACGGTTTCGGCGGCGCGGACGGCCTCAATTTCGGGACCCTGGACAGCAGCGATGGATGGAACGAAGAGGACTAACAGAGTGATCAGAATGGCGAGCAGGGACTTATTGGAGAATAGCATTAGGCACCTCGACAGATGATAATCAAAAGCCCTTCCGGGCAACTGCATGTACTGGTTATACGTTTGACGTGGTAACCGTGGCAGAGGTTGTCAGGGAATTGCGAAGTATGTTGAGCTGAGTGTGTTTGACAATATCGCAATTAGGAACTAGCTTGTAGCTGCTATACTATGATTATAGGAGACCCCCCTGATGAAGCCTATAAAAGCCATGGGTCTGGCGGCCCTGTTTATCGCGTTGATGGATTGCGGTGAGAGTGGGGGCAGGCTGCCGGTGAAGGAGCTGACGGTCACCGGTGATGGTGTGACGCTTTACGTGCGGATCGTGGGCGACCCGGAGGCCGGGAGCGTGTTGATAGTCAACCACGGCGGTCCGGGGCTGTGCAGCCACTACCTGGCGAGCCTGGAGGAGCTGGCCAGCGGGAAGCTGGCGGTGGTGACCTACGATCAGCGGGGGTCGTGCCGGTCGAGCCTACCCACTACCGGCTACGGGATGGAACGCTTTGTGGCGGACCTGGAGGCGGTGCGGACCGCAGTGGGAGTCGATTCGGTGCACGTGCTGGGGCATTCGTGGGGCGGGCTCCTGTCGATGGTGTATGCCGCTGAGCATCCCGAGCGGGTACGTTCGCTGGTGCTGATGGGCAGCGGTGCGCCGGACTGGTCGACCAATCTGGCAGGAGCCGAGCACCGGGGCGGGCGAATCATGGAGCTACAGCAGGCGGGCTTCATCCCCCTCAACATTGCCAGCCTGGAGGATATCCTGCCGTCGTACTTCTCCGACCCGGCTTTTGAGCGACCGGCGGAGCTGCAGGTGTTGCACTACAACCCGACGGTGGAGCAGGAGACCTTCGCGGCGCTGGGGCAGTACGATTTCACTGTGGATGTGAACGGGATCGAGGCGCCGGTGCTGCTGGTATGGGGGGAGGACGATCCGTTCGGTTTGCCCATGGTGGAGGCCACGCAGCACGCCCTGACCTGTGCGGAGGTGGAGTTCGTGGTGCTGGAAGGCTGCGGCCATTTCTGGCAGGAGCAGCCGGAGGCGTTCTTCGAGCGGGTGCGGGAGTTTCTGGAGAGGGTGGAGAAGGACTAGGCCGGGACGTCCGCCACAATTCCACTTATTTCATCAGCACCATTTTGATTGACGTGGTATGCTCCGGAGTAACCAAACGCGCGATGTAGACACCACTCGGCACTTCCCGGTCAAGATCATCCCGGCCCTGCCAGAAAGTCCGGTGATATCCAGCGGAGGAGATCCCATCGACGAGGCGCACGATTTCCCGGCCGAGGATATCATAGACGACCAACCGGACCCGAGCCGCTTTCGGCAGACCATACGTAATGGTGGTGGCGGGATTGAAGGGATTGGGAAAGGCGGGATTAAGGTGGTAGGCCAGGGGTCGCAGGCTGACCGGGTCCGCTGCCAGTGCCGGACAAGCCATCACTTCCAGGCCGTCGAGCTGCACGTCATCATAGACAATCCCGCCCACCCAGATCTGGATGCGGAGGGTGTCGATGCCGCCGAGGTTCAGATGCCCCTCGGCCTGATAGAAGGTCCAATCCAGGGAATCAGCCCAGATCTGGATATTCTCGCTTGGCGGTGTGTTCCAATCGACCGGTCCCACCACGACGCTGCCGCCATTGGGGGTGACCTCACCAGCCTTGCCCCAGAAGGAGAGCCGGTAGGTGCCGTCGCCGGTGGTGCAGGGGATATCGATCCAGGCCACCGGTTGGAGGCAGCCGCCACCAATGAGCAGCGAGCGGGAGCCCTGGCCGGGAGCCGGGTCCTCCACCAGCATCCAGTCACCAAGGCCAAACCACCCGCTGGTATCTGCGGGGGCTTCGAAGGAATTGACATAGACGACCGGCGAGTCAGATGGGGATTGGGCGGGGAGCGGTCCGATAAGAATCAGGAGCAACGTTATGCTGATGACAGCCGCTGTAGCTTTCATGACAATCCCCTCCCCCTCGCGTATAGCCGGAGAAGCTGAGTTATGGACGGAGACCTGCGGATACTCTTCACAGTTGCTCCAATCCACTGATGGTTAAAGATATTGGGGTGATCACACCATGACAAGTGTTATCTTACGATTGGGAGTAGAAAATACCGATCAAGCGGGCGGCACAGAGCATCTAATTTGATTAACTTCAACCGCTCAAGCCGATAGTATTTTATAGAGACCCATCAGGAGGAGCGTTCCCATGAAAAAGATCCTGACACTCATCAGTATTCCGATGCTGGTGGCCCTGCTGGCCGTGCCCTCCCAAGCCCAGGTGGAGCGGCGCGAGGTGGGCAACCTGGTGCTGGAAGACATTCCCGACATACCGACGGAGGTGGTGGAGCGTATGCTGCAGTATACCAACGTCCGTTCGGCATATTTCACTGGCTGGGAATCGGGCGGGAGAGGCCTGTACGTGGTGACCCGTTTCGGGGAGACCAGCCAGATCCACTATCTGGAGCAGCCCGGCGGTGCCCGGCACCAGATCACGTTCTTCAACGAGCCGGTGAGTAACGCTATCATCCGGCCCGCGGGCCAGCAGGCGGGATTCCTGTTCCCCAAGGACGTGGGGGGCGGTGAATTCTACCAGATCTTCTATTTCGACCTGGTCAGCGGTGAATACACCATGCTGACGGACGGCCGATCGCGGAACGGCGGTGTGGCGTGGTCCAAGGGGGGCGACCGTTTCGCCTACTACAGCACGGCCCGCAACGGCCGCGACTGGGACGTTTACGTGTCCCGCGTGGAGGAGCCCGCCGCGGCCCGGATGGTGCTGGAGGCCGAGGGCACCTATCTTCCCGTGGAATGGTCTCCGGACGATTCCCGCCTGCTGGTGCAGCAGTACGTGTCGATCAACGAGTCCTATGTGTACGTGGTGGATGTGAGCAGCGGCGAGATCACCCAGCTGAATCCCTCGGAGGAGAAGATTGCGTACTACGACGTGGCGTGGTCGCGGGACGGCCGGGGCATTTACTACACCTCCGATGAGAACAGCGAATTCCAGCGACTGCGCTACCACGACCTAGCCGGTGGTGAAAGTACGGTCCTCACGGAGGACATTCCCTGGGACGTGGAGTCGATCGAGGTATCCCGCAAGGGGGATGTGATCGCCTTCATAACCAACGAGGACGGCATCGACAGGTTGCACCTGCGGAAGATCAAGGGGTGGAAGGCGCTGCCGGTACCGGAGCAGCCAGTGGGACTGATCGGCGGCGTGGTGTTCAGCCCGGACGACCGGCAGCTGGCGCTTACCCTAAACACACCCCAAACGCCGAGCGATACGTATACCCTGGACATCAAGAAGCGCAAGCTCACCCGCTGGACGTTCAGCGAGGTGGGTGGTCTGGAGACGGAGAAGTTCGCGGTGCCGGAGCTGATCCATTATCCCACTTTCGATGAGGTTGAGGGTGAGCGCCGCATGATCCCGTCCTTTTACTATAAGCCTGCGGGAGTGGAGCCGCCCTATCCGGTGATCATCTCGATCCACGGCGGGCCCGAGGGCCA
>CP070656.1:1127443-1135433 GCA_020355065.1 Fidelibacterota bacterium
ATACCTCACCTTGCCATTCGGCCAGTCGCACTTCTTCAATTCTCATGTCCTTCCCATTTCCGAGTACGAACCGGTAGCGAGGAAAACTCATTCTAATGTCACCGCCGTCCTTAGTCAGGTAGATCATCTGGTCGCCTTGAGGCACGATTTCCAGACACTCTCGCATCCACGTTGATCCCGGGAAGAACTGGCAATGATAGTAGAGTTCAACCAAACCAAGGACTGCAGACTGACTTGCCTGTCCAACCAGGTGGACCACTACTTCTTTCCCACCATTTTCCAAAGGCCTCTCATTAAAGCCCCGATAATCCCAGCCACCTTCCTCACTTCTGATAAGTTCACCGTTAATAGAGAATTCAAACCAATCCCTACTCTCCCCCCTAAGATGATTTGCCCCCGTTTGCTTATCAACCCATCCTGTCGGATAGAAAGCATGGATAGACGAGGATGTATCATACCTGAACAATCTTTCAATCCGGCTGTTCTGTAATGATAAAATGCCTTCTTTAAAGGTGATCTTCAATTCCGTATTTGACGATCCCCAGATAATAATAGGGAATAGAAGCGCAGCTATTCCAATAGCACCTAGCGGTTTCGTTCCAAGACGCCCATTACCAGCCGTGTAGACTTTATTCATTAGCCTAATTCGGGTTGGTTGTGTATGTAACAAAGAGTTCATCTTCAACGACATGATTACCCTCTCTGGCAACTGCGCGTAGATGATTCTCCCCGTCGACCAAGACCGCTTGCCATCGGTATACAGCCTGCTTCTGCTGTTTGCCCAAGGATCTGCCATTCAGAAAAAGCTCCACGCTGTCGCAGTTACTGTAAACGCGAAGTGTCCTGGACTCACCCGCAGTCCCCGCATAGCGTGTCCTGGTATGGGATACAATGTATACCATCGGTTCATCGGACCACTGGCTCTGGTAGAAGTAATACGCATCCTTCGGTTGGCGGGCCATATCACACAGACCTTTCTGGTTCACTCGCGGAATGTTGCCGATCTTTACGAAAGAACCGAAATCGAACATATTCCAGACGGTACCGCCGGCAATCCAGGGACGTTCGTTGATAGCCTTCAGGTAATGCTCGTGGAAGTCAACCTGATATTCCTCGCTGAAGTCGAAGGGAATCGGATCGTCCACATGGTAGCCACGCTTGGCACCAACCCCGTACTCGCTTATGAGAATCTTCCAGTCAGGATGAATACTATGCTCTTCATCCATGACCGGTCCGAAATCCTCCATCGTGCCCTCATACCAACCATAATAGCGGTTGCGGCCAAGAACATCCGTGATATCCGCTAGCGCAATGTCCTTAAAGTGATTATGAGCCTGCACGGTAAGGCGGGTAGGATCCTCGCGGTGAGAGAGGTCATCCAACTCCTTCAGAAGTTCCATAACAAGGGACACCTGCTCCTGGTTGGCAAAACCCATGGCGGACTCGTTGGTGATGCCCCACAGGATTACGGAGGGGTGGTTGCGGTCGCGCCGGATCATCTCTTGCATCATCTGTCTGGTGTTCTCGGCGAATACCTCCCCCCCGACGGAATTGACCAGGGGAATTTCGGCCCAAACCAACAAGCCCAGCTCATCACAGGCATCCAACACGGCCGGATCATGGGGATAATGTGCCAGGCGGATAAAATTGGCCCCCATGTCCTTGATGATCCGGATATCCTGAACTAGCAATGAATCGGGGACGGCATTGCCCAATCCGAGGTAATCCTGATGTTTGTTTACTCCTTGCAGCTTCAGGGATTTGCCATTAAGGAAGAAACCCTTATTCGAATCAAAGGAATACCAGCGGAATCCGAAGGGGATCTTGATCTCATCCACGATCCGGCCATCGACCAGGACAGTGGAATACATCGTATACAGCACCGGATGATCAGGACTCCACAGTTCCGGATAGGCAATGGGAGGAGTTACCTGCTGAAATTGATGCGAATGTCCAGGTTCAATATCCTGGCTGCTTCTGGCCGTAGCCTCGAGCTCCCCATTCGGATTCACCACGTTGGTGACCAAGGTAATCACCTTGTTCCCCTTGGTATCATTCCGAATATCGGTCCGCACCATGACATTGGCTGCTGATCCGTCAAGCTCAGGTGAGGTGACAAAAACATCCTCGATATATGTTCGATCGGTAATCACGAGCCCGACATCCCGGTAGAGTCCGCCATACATGATAAAATCCGCGGTATGCGG
Organism: Fidelibacterota bacterium; assembly: GCA_020355065.1. Lineage (GTDB taxonomy): Bacteria > Fidelibacterota > Marinisomatia > SCGC-AAA003-L08 > TS1B11. Next base: position 1,129,651 of record CP070656.1, read on the forward strand.
CGGAACGTCATAGTCGTAAGAGTTATCGACCCGCACCGCGAGCAGGTTCTGCTTCCCGAAACGCACCTGATCGGTGACATCGAAGGAGAATCCGGTATATCCTCCAACATGCTTGCCAATAAACTGGTTATTAATCCAGACTTCGGCCGTCTGGTTGGCGCCTTCGAATTCCAGGAAGACCTTTTTACTCTTGGCTACGGGATCAAGCATAAAGTGCCGCCGGTACCAGCCCGGTCCACGATAGTACCCGTGATACTCCTCATAGCCGTCGAAAGCATTACGCGTATCATGAACATCCGCTGTATTCCAGCAATGGGGAATGGAAACACATGCCCAATGCTCATCATCCAATCCTTTCCGCCAACCTTCCGGTACATCCTGCCTGATAAATTTCCAGCCCTGGTTGAGCTTAATCTCAGATCTGGCAGGACCATCGGCAGGAATATAGAGGGGCCGAAATTCTGCCGGCATATTCAGCAGGCTCAAGAAATGGCCTTCTCCCGCGTCAAGATAATGGGTCACCCTGCGCTCTTCTCCCCAAAGAGTTTGGGACAATACGAGCTCCGCTTCGACCTCTTTCTCCGAGGCAATAAAAATGACCAGCTCCTTTTCGATGCCATCTTCACGATAGAATGCCAGCGTGAAGACATTGGAGCTGATCAGGTTGCTCACGTTGCGCTGATATTTTTTACGCCGGTGGGGAGTGTATACGGTTTCGTCCGTATAGAGCCAGCCATCGTAGAAGAAGTAGCTCAGCATCTCCTCACCATGCGGCAAATCCTTGGCCGCCAGCCAGGTCCAACCATCCTGGAGCACCGGTTTGATTACCAGGCCCTCATCGGTGGTGGACACCCCGAAGATCGAGACTGGGTCCACTTCTCCCCGCGCCAATTGAAGATTCAGATCAAGGTCGGGTGTGAAATACCTGGTCGTTACGGCCGTTGAGGATCTGGATTCCTGACCTGTACATGAACAACCGGTTAAACCGGCTACCGTTAGAGCTAGTAGCAGGGCATACGCCCTTGTACTGGATGATCGTTGGGGTCGAATCATTTGATTTTCCCTACTGCCATACTGCCTGACCGTTTCCCGGAACCTGGTGTGCTAGCGTAGCAGAATCACTTTGCGTGTCTGGGTGACATTATCCGAGAGCATTCGACAAATATAGATACCACTGGGAGCGATGGAACCGTCTGAGGAGATACCGTTCCATTCCATGCTGTGCGTACCAGCACTTGCCGTGCCCTGAAAAAGGATTCTCACGAGTGATCCCTCCAAGTCATGAATGCTCAGGATAACCTCGCCCCACTCCGCGACACCAAATCGGATAGTCGTCGTCGAGTTGAACGGATTGGGGAAATTAGGATAAAGATAAGAAGCGGGTACATATCCCCCTTCCGCCTTGATGAAAGCAGGGTTGCGTTGCCACATCCACTCATCGATTACACGCAGATTCCTGTCGGGTCGGGCATCGATGGTCTGGATCAATGCATTTCCTTCTTCAAGTGTGATGAAGGTGACAACGGCAAAGGATGTCGTGTCCGGTGTAAATGCTGTCTTGGTGACAACGGTCTGTGGACTCTTCCAGCTGGCACCCCCACATCCGTTGACAATATGAACCATGCCTTCCTCCTCATCCACCTGGCCATCCGGCAACAGCGGATGGGAACGAACGTAGACGTGCGCATGACCATGAAAGATGAAGTCTCCCCCATGAGCCTGGAACTTCTCCAACCATGGACCGCACTTGTGTGTATAATCATCCTTATAGGTAAGATCTCCGTAGCAGGGAGGATGCCAGAATCCTATGAGCCAATCATCTGCTGGAATATCGGACAGCTCCTGATCCAGCCAGCTTTCCATGACAGAAGCATCAGTGAAATAGCCGTCACAGGCGACGATGTGTACATTCCCCTGGTGATAGGTAAAAAAGTGCGTGGTGCTGTCCGCGGAGTTTATGGGTAAAACTCCTGCCGTATAGTAATCGTAGGTTGTCTGATTATCATCATGATTACTCGTGCACATAAAGAACTTGCCCGGTAGAAAAAGCGAGTCCATACCTTCGTAATTCAATGACCTGATCCAATCTTGATCGCTTCCGGTTGACGTGAAGTCGCCGGTATGGATCTGAAAATCCCAATCCGTTATCCGGTGCAGTAGTAGATCGGTAATCTGCGTGCAAGCGCTGTCCAGATTCTCCCGTGAATCTCCCCAAAGTGCAATCTTCACCCTGTCTTGTGCATTGATCAGAATGGGCCACAGCACGATGAACCAGACGAACACTTCCATGAGGCTTCGTTTCAATCGTTTGATTAAGTATTCCATTGATCTTCCCTAACTACTCTGGAAAACAGGAAGCTGGTTCCTTCATCGGGTCCTGGACCAGCTTATATAATTCTGATCTCTTTGTACTTGGATTTTCTCATCATTCAGGAAAACGGCTGGCGTTTCCTTGACCCACATCTTGAAACTGACCGGACAGTCTCCCCTGATCTCTATCTTGTTACGCTGAACAGAAATGGCGTGGTGGATTCCACCACTCTGTACCTCCATGAGCGGTAATCCGTGATAAGTGATGAAGGAAGCTTCCACCGCCTGATAGCCTAAAATACCGCCTTGGCTATCCATATGAAGTAGCACCATTTGAGCATCGGTTTCGAGTCCACTTGCCTTGATGAAAGGTCCACCTTTGCTCTGTTCCAGGAAGAAAAAATCACCTGAAGGTGTAGACAGCCGTAACGCCGCTATATCCGAGTGATCCCGCACATCGGACTCAAGCACAGTCACTTCCAGCGCCGGTATTTCCGAGCGGTAGGGATACAGGACTGTAGTCCAAGTAACAGGTGGTCTTTTGTTGAGAGAATGCCGAATGACAGGTGCGGTTACTTTTTGTCGGTAGGCGCGTGAGACGTACCCTTCCTCCACGGCTGCATCAGTTTTACCCTCCGCTGAAAGAATTACCAAATGAGGAGCAATGATCCTCCTCCCCTTTTCGAAAACTTGCACCTTATCGGCGGCTTCATCCGATAGGTGCCAATACTGATCATACCTGTGCCTGCTCTTCCCTTGCAGCCTGTCAACCACAATCCAGTAGGTCGGTTTCACAAAAATGACCGAACGTGCATGAGTAACCTGCGGATGACTGTCCTGGATTCCGATCACGTAATCGAATCCATCCATGGAACGCCAAAAGGCTGGCTCAGGTGTGTAATAGCGAGGTTGATCCTCCCCATCAATTACCATGGTATTGTGGGCAGCGGTGCTCTTGAAATAGTCCCTTTCTTCACCACCCGTATAGGTGAATCTCCCGGGATCCAGCAAGAGGTCATACCCGTAGGCTGTCATCACAACATTTAGAATATCATAATGAGCGTGCCAAGGCTGGTTGGTCCCCACATCAAATAAAAGGTAGAGTTCATCCTGGTATTCAAGCTGTGCCTGCCCCCATCCACTGCGCATAATGAAATAGCCACCTTCGGGGAAAGCCGCCGATGTTCTGTCTGGAGGAGTGCCCTCCCTACCTCCTGTCGCAACATAGGTCAGGGCGGGTTTATTCCAGAAGGTTCCCATCTGCCGCAGAAGATAGCGTTCGTCACGTTTGTCGGTGTCCCCGACCTGTGGTACGACGCCGGTCGGTTTATAGAAATGCATGAGGGCCTCGGCGGGCGCATCGAACAATTCCTGCACTGGTTGCAGGGTCAATTGAGGACGCAATGGAGAGGCCACTCCGTTCAACTCCGCCATGCGGATGAAGTTGAACCAGACCTCCATCTCATGCGCGTGGTAGCTGGGGCTGACTTCGATGTGCATACCATCAGAGTGGTAGCTATCGGTCAGTTGGTTGCGCATCCGGTACCATACCTCATGGAGCCACACATCATTCCGTTTGAATTCCGGGAACATGAGGGTAAACAGCGCCAGGCCGCTGCACTCGAACGTACCCCAATTGGAGTATCGGCGCCAGTGCTCGGGCTGGTACAGGAATTCAGCCTGCTGCCGCATGGACTCGAGCATGAGGGCATGGAACTCCGGCGTGATCACGGGAGACTTTGCTCGCGTGATGAAGTAGTCATAGGACTTGACCCAGCTTTCCAGTCGCCGTCCCGTATCAATGGTCCGGGGATAGCCCGGCTCACACTGCCCGATCCAATCACCGATCTGGCTCATCCATGCCTGGGGATACTTGTCATCGCCTGTCTGCTGATGTGCTTCAATGAAGCTGGAAAACCAGCGAAAGCGATTCAGGGAGAAATGCCATTCGGAATCGCTGGCCTGAAAGGTCCAGTCGATGTGTGGGCCAAAATCATGACGGTACCTACGGAAAGTGAAAATGTTGGCGGTATACAGGTCCGCCTCGGCAAAATCCCCGGGAAAGTATACCCATTCCAGATGCCTGTTCGTTCGCGTCTGGAAGTACGTCAGCAGCTCACGCTCGGCCTCGGCTGAATCCCCTCTATCCAGCGCTGCTTTCACGCTTTCGAGTCCAGGATAGTCGAGGTTCAGATGTTGAAATACATTCTGTCCATCCGCCGCGGCAGCACTCGCACCGGCTTGAATAACTCTGCCGACGATCAAAAGACAGAATAAAATAAAATGAAGGAATCTAGGTATAGGTAGAATCCTTTCCTTTAAGCCCCATCCAATATACCCACAATGTGGGATATTGCATCCCCCCATATCCTAGCCCTTTTGGAGGATATTGCGCGTAATAATAAAGCCAGTATCTCCCCATCGAGAGCGATCAGAGCACCCTCGGTAGCTTTCACGCCAGCATCTATTAATGATAAGAGCGAGGGGGGGGAGGAGGACAGACCCCCTCGCTCTTATCTAACCACACATGGAAGGAGGATTACTTCAGTATCACCAGTTTACGGTTCTTCACAAAATCGTTCACTTGAATACGATAGAAGTAAATACCGCTGGTCAACCCTTCAGCATTCCAGGTGATGGTATGGTAACCGGGCTCCATCACCTGATCCAACAGCGTTACTATCTCCCTGCCCAGCAGATCATAGACCTTCAGGCTCGCATGCCCGGCTGCGGCAACATCGAACCTGATGGTCGTGCTGGGATTGAACGGATTGGGATAGTTCTGGTGCAGGGCGTAGGCGATGGGAAGCTCTCCTCCCCGATCATCCACGCTCGACAGCGTCCAGGTGCCCCACCGGGGATCGCCCAGATTGCCTCCGTCCGAAGCGTTGCCAATGGCGTCGCCGTTCACTTCCACCGCCAGATCAAGTGTGGCAGCTGAAGTGTCCTTGAATATCGGGTCGCCTTCGATATTGAAGTACGGGAAGGTCATCGTGGTGTCATCGTCGTTGATAACATTTATCCCGCAGTCCATGAACAGGTTGTATTCCACCGTCGGGTCCGGTCCGTAGACCTCGACTCCCTTGTAATCGAAGCTGGCAAAGATGTTGTCCCGGATAGTGGTCACTGTGTCGTTCTGAGCGCGGACACCTATAACAGATCTGTTGGTTAAAGAGGAATCACCAAAAAAGAACGTATTATTTGTGACCACCAGCTCGCCGACATTATTAAGGCGTACACCACCACCGCCCAGCTTATAAAAAGTATTGCCGGTGATGATCGCCACCTCGACACTACGCGTAGCATAGCTGCGATAAATAGCGTACTCGCCAATCTCTTCGAAAAAGCAGTTTTTGACGATCAGCGTATCCATCGTATTGTTGTCATCCGTATGGATGGCTCGTAACCGGTTCCGCGCGAACTCACAATCCTCAACAACCACCTTGGCGTAATGCTGGCCTTCATCTTCCCAG
>CP070656.1:1135533-1139042 GCA_020355065.1 Fidelibacterota bacterium
CACGCCCTCAGCAGCCTGAGCGAGGCGCTCACCACCCACCCGATGACGGTCCGGCGCATCGAGGAACTGCGCCGCTACGCAGCCTCGGTCGAATACCGGCGCCTGCAGGCGCTCATGGATCGGAACGTGGCGATGGGAGGTAAGCGGTCACGGTACACGGTCGACAGGGAGTAAGGGATTCCGCAATAAGACGAACATAAGAAGTCAACCCAACTGACACGCCCAAGCTAGGGACAACTCAACCCAGGAAAAGCGACACCTCCTGTGGCAAGTTGTGGATAATAGGTTAGCCCAACCAACACAACTTAGCCAAGGAGGTGTCTTATGTCCATTGTACACCCATCGTCCCCGGATGGGCCAGCCGCCTTTGCTTGCGCTCAAGCGGGCTGCCAGGCCTGTCTGGACGCTTTGATGCGCCAGCATCAGGGCCTCATCCACGTCGTTCTGCGCCGCCAAGCCCGCGGCGGCACGCCCTACGAAGACCTGCTCCAAGAAGGGCGCATCGCCCTGTGGCAAGCTATCCTGCATTTCGATCCTCATCGTGGTACCGCTTTCTCCACCTACGCCGGAGTCGCCATTCGCCACCAGATCTGGCAGGCGGTGAAACTGGCCAATCGTCCCCACGCTTGGTTGCCTTTTCCAACTTCCGTCAATCTGCTAGAGATAGCCGAGGAGAACCTGTGGCAGGCTGAGGTACACACTGCTTTGCTCGAAGCCGTCTCCCGTTTGCCCAAACGCTTGCGCCAGGTCATCACCCTCGCCTATGGCCTGGACGGCAAGCCCCCTCGCACGCTGGTTGCCATCGGACGCCTCTTTGGCGTCACCAAGGAGATGGCACGCTGTTGGCGCAACAATGGCTTGGTGCTTTTGCGCTTGCCTGTCATCTCGGGGCCACTGCGCTATCTGTGCGGCCAGGATGATCGAGCCGCATATCTGCGGATGCAGGCGCTGAACCGTACCTGGCTGCGGAGAAGGCGGCCTTCCCGTCGGCGGCAAAGGGGGAAACAGCAATGAGCATCCTAATCCCCACCTATGAAGACCCTGGCCCCTTGGCCCTGCCCCACAGCCCTTTTCATCACCTCACCACGTTCTCGCAGTCGAAACTGGCCAATACCCGAGACATTCCGGCCGAAGACCGCCGCTTGTTGACGGAGCACTTTGTCAACACATTTCAGTGGGAGACGGTGCGACCTCATCTGCCCATTCGCCTGGAGCTTCCGCCTGGCGTCCAACCCTGGAGAGCCCGTATCTGTCGCTCCTATTACCAGTGGTTCCCCCCAGACGACATCCAGTCTGCCGACGACCTGATCGGCCTGGACAACTTTGACCTGGTGCTGCGTCTCGTCGATTTCACACCTTGGCGCTCTATCCTGGGTCAGCGCTTCAGCAGCGCCTTCGGACCACCTCCCTTTGATCCTGTCAGCATCGGCCTGAGCTGGCTGCTCGTTCGATGGCGCGACTGGAAGTGGCCGACCTTGGTCACCGAGCTTCACTCCCGGCAGCGGGGCCTGGGCTACTGTCGCTCCTTGGGGTTTGACCCCAACGACCTGCCAGCCGAATCGACCTTCCGCATGGCCCTCGAAAACACGGATCCTGCTTGGTTGCTTCTGTGCGAGGACAGCCTGATCCTGGGTCTGATGGCTTACGGCATCATCCCCACGACCGCTACGTTCCCAGGGGATCCACCAGGACGGGGCGTAAGTATCGCCACCGACAGCCAACTGGTGGCAGCCCGTTCCCGCATGCGCTGCCATCATCAATGTGCGGCCTGTTTCCTTCCGCCTGATCAGCGCACCTGCGCCGCCAAAGAGGATGGCAAGAAGGGCTGTGACTGTGACACCGAGGCTTGTGCGCACCACTGCCGTCTTGTTACCCCCCGCGATCATGAAGCGGCCTACGTCTTCTACACCGGCTCCAATCAACCTGCTTCCTCTCCCAACCTGCCTCCCTCTGGCAACACTGACGGCGATAAGCCCACACGAGGCAAGCACCACTTTGGTTACAAGTCCAGAGGCTTCAACATCATCGACGACCGCATCTTCGCTCTCTGGCCCATCTCCGGCCCTTTCGTCCCCGCCAACCGCAACGACCACCTCCAGACCATCCCTGGTCTCAAGGACTTGCACCGTCGCTTCCCTCATCTCACCATCGGCGAACTGATCGGTGATGCCGGTGAAGGCTTCGACCAGATCCTGCTCTTCGTCCACGACGACCTGAAGGCTTTGCGCACCATCAAGCTCCGCCACCACGCCACCGACAATGATCCTCTCACCTGTTTGAAGCGTGGCTATGATGCCATCGGCAACCCGCTCTGCTCCTATGGCTACCGCCTCTACTTCAACGGCCACGATTATCGGCGTGGCGACAGCAAGTGGATCTGTCGGCAGCGCTGCCTTCGCCATCCCCTCCCCGGCGTTCTCCTTGGCGATCCGCCCTCTGACCCTGAGGCTATCCTGGCTCTTGCTCCTTCCGATTGCCCCTACCAACACCCAGACTCACCTCTCGGCTGTGCCGTCGTCGTCAATCGTGCTCTCCCGGATGGCGACGTCCGTCTCGCCCGCGACCTCAAGGTCGGCTCCCCCTCCTGGAAACTACGAATCGGACGACTGAGCTATGCCGAGAGCCGCAATGCCGACCAATGGCGCCGCGGTGTCAAACGTTCCCCCTGGCATGGCTGGCACAACAGCGCCAAAGCCTCCATCCTGGCCGATATCCTCACCTGTGTCTGCAACTTCGCTCGCCTGGTCCGTGAAGCGACGGCGGCTGCTGCTCGAGCTTCCCCGCCCGGCACCTGACTCCGGGGGCGACGCGTTCCAGGTGCTCGTGCTCGCCCCCGATCCTTGAACTAGACAGCCTCTGAGTCTTGGCCATCACCTCTTGGCTGATGGACTATCCTCGTGCGCCTGCTCACCGCCTCGTGGCCTCTGCGCGTGCCCCCGTGCTCCTATTCTTGCTCGTCGTTCCTTTCTTCGCGGCCTTCAGCGCTGCTCCCACGCCGACTTATTGCGCTCCCGCCTCACCTTATGAGCCGACTTGTTGCGCTTATCGGGCCTACTAACCCCTGGAGACCCGCCGAACTGCCCTCTCAACCCATTCACTCGCCCACCACGCTCTCGGTTCGCGCGTTCCCCATTCACCTATCTCTTTGACTTATTGCGGAATCCCGCGGGGGGATTCCGCAATAAGTCGGGGGGGGAGCTTGCCCCCCAAGTGGCCCAGAAAATGGCTGCAAGTGGGGCAGAGATCGCATCTTTCACGCCGTTCTTGCACCTGAGTGGGGCTCAATCCAGTTGCACGAATCCACAAGAACTTGTTCAACCCATTGCCAAATATGGCTTGCCTGTGCCCTACCCCCATATCTGGGGGTAGACTGCGGCTGGTCGCTACATCTGGCGGTTTGCAAGACTTCGCATAGTTCTGACTTACTGCGGGATCCCGAAGGCAGAGAGATTTGACCTTCGGGGCAAGTCGGGCTATAATCACTACACCTGTTCTGGTTAGAGAGCATG
>CP070656.1:1139142-1146109 GCA_020355065.1 Fidelibacterota bacterium
CGGGGCGGCAATGACTCCGGTTCCCACCGGGTGGCGATCACCTTGAATCAATCCCAGATGGCAACGGCGACCGCAACGGCCCACGGATACATCCTGCTCCAACCAAATCCGGACCTGGTTTCAACTGCGGTCAACTCAACACAAAATGTCATCACCGTCATCAACAATTCCACCGATCCTGATCCCCAGGAAGAAGTATGGCTGGACTGGGTGGAACTGGAATACAGCCTCGACCTGACCGCAAGTGATAACCAGCTGAATTTCCTACTACCCCAATATGGAGAGCAGGCCAGTGTCCGGCTGATGGGATTCACCGCCCAACCCATGGTACTGGATATCACCGATCCTGCCCAACCGGTCATCCAGCAACTGCACGAAGATCAGGACCGATGGCTCTTTACACCCCTTGAACTGACGTCGCCACGGCGCTTCGCCGCCACCGCCGATAACAGGCTCCTGACCCCGGGACCTCCGACCTACCATCAGGATCTTGACTTCACTACCCTCCGGCAAACCTCCCACCAGGCGGATTATGTCATTATCACCGAATCGACCTTGCTCAACCAGGCGCAGGAGCTGGCTGCGATCCACTCCGGAGAAGTTCGTCCCGACCTGCGGCTGTCCACCTATGTCGCGACTATCGGCGAGATCTACGAGGAATTCTCCGGTGGCATGGTCGACCCTCTGGCCATCCGGGCTTTCTTGCGATGGACCTATGATTTTTGGGCACAGCCGGCTCCTAAATTGGTGGTGCTGTTCGGGGATGGCGACTATGATTACCGAAATCTCTCCGGCATGAGCCACAATCTCATCCCCACCATTCAGGTGGATGGCTCCTCTGAAATCAGTTCGCGGACCGTCGATGACGCCTTCGTATACTTGGACTCGGTTCCTGTCCCCTCCCCGCTCCCGGATATGGGCATCGGCCGCATCGCAGTCTCCACGCTGGAAGAAGCGGATCTGGCCATCGACATGATTCGCTCCTACATGGTGGAACCGGAGTCGGGCTCGTGGCGCCAACGGATACTCCTGGCAGCCGATGATCCGGTCCGGCCTAACAACGATGAACCCAACTTCATTCTCGAATCTGAGCAACTGGCCCAACTCCTGCCCGCATCCCTCCAGGTTATCAAGCTCTATTTGACCGAGTACACCGAAGCCTTCGATCCGGCCACGAATTCCATCATCAAACCGGATGCCACCAACGATCTCATTAATGCGGTGAACCAGGGCGTGACCCTTATTAATTACATCGGCCATGGTAGCTCCTCCCAATGGGCTCAAGAACAACTGCTGAAAATGGAGCGTGACCGGGCTTTGCTTCAGGTCGGCCAAAGACTCCCCGTGTGGTTCGCGGGTACCTGCACCTGGGGAAGATTCGACCAACTGGACATACCCAGTATGAGCGAAGTCCTCACCGCCAGTACCGAGAACGCGGCCATCGCGGTTGTCTCGGCCGTCCGGGCGGTCTACGCCTCCGCCAATTACCGCTTTATCAGCGACCTCTTCACCCAGACCTTCCCCGGCCGCAAGCCTGCCCCACTCAGGATCGGCGAAATCGTTCAAAACACCAAAACCGGCGGAGCCTCCGATGAAAAGTTCCATCTTTTTGGGGACCCTGCCATCCTCATCGGCCTTCCCCGCGAACCTCTCACTTTAGATCCCGTGACTCCGGACACCCTCAAAGTACTGGGCACCGGGGCCTATTCCGGATCCACCGGTGACGGCGGTATCGCCTCCGGTGAATGCCTGGTCACCATTTTGGACTCGCCCAACCAGGTCACCCGGCCGTACCGAACCCTGAATGGAATTAATCGCAACATCACCTACACACTGGCCGGGGCACCTGTCTTCCGCGGGAGCGCAGCCATTTCAAACGGCTCGTTTGACGGACAATTCATCATCCCAAAGGATATCAACTACCGTGGCTTGCCAGCGAAAATCATCGGCTACGGCTGGTCAGATCTGGGAGGTCTACTTCTGGAACAAATCGGCTATCGTGACGATCTGATCATCTATGGTACCGAGGCAGCTGGCCTCGATAGCACCGGTCCGCTCGTTACCCTCTATTGGAATGAACGCCCCCTCACTGCTGAGGACGCCCTTCCGGAAAACGCCCAAATTGAGGTCGAACTCAATGATCCCTTGGGTATCAATCTAACCGGTGAGGTAGGACACTCCATTCGCATCTGGCTGGATGATGAATCGGCCGCCGAAGTCGTGAATCCCCTCTTCCAGTATAACACCGGGAGTCATACCGCCGGCCGATTCCCGTATCAATTCGATCCCACACTGACAGGTCGGCATGAATTCTTTGTCGAGGCCTGGGATGGTGCCAATAACAAAACCATTTCAACCACGACTCTCTATCTCACCCTTGAGGAAGAATTGAGCGCGGATCACCTCTACAACTATCCCAATCCATTCCAGGAGTATACCGAGTTCGTCTATACCCTCTCGCGTCCTGCACAAGTCACCATCACTATCTATACTCTCAATGGCATCAAGGTGTTGACTTTGGAGTCGCTTGGTGAGCAGGGGAGTGGATTCCAACGTTTGCCCGAGAACGAGGCCTGGGATGGCCGGGATGCTTTCGGCGATCAGATCGCCAACGGCACCTACCTGTACCGCTTCCAGGCCTCCAGCGATGGAAGGACCATCACCAGATGGGGTCGGCTGGCACGACTGCGGTGAACTTGATCCTGGCTTCAGCCTCCCCTCGACGGCAAACCCTGCTGGCTCGGCTAGGCATACCCTTTCAGACCGTTTCCCCCATATATGAAGAGGTCTGCCAGCCGGGCGAAACGGCCGAGGATACCTGCCGCAGGCTGGCCCAGGAAAAAGCCCTGCACGTTGCCCAGCGTTTTCCCCAAGACTTGGTACTCGGAGCCGATACGATCGTCATCTTGAACAATGACATCCTCGGCAAACCCGCCGATCTGGATGATGCTCGCCGGATGTTACACCTGCTCTCCGGGAAAAAACATGTGGTGAAGACAGCAGTCGCGTTGATTGCCCTTGAGCAAGGGCACCAGTCAGGATTCATTGAAACAACCGAGGTCACGTTTCAAACTCTTGAACAGAAGGAAATCGAACACTATCTCGCCGTCGAGCCGCCCCTGGACAAAGCTGGCGCGTACGGCATTCAGGATTGGAGCGGGATCTTCGTGCAGCGTGTGAATGGCTGCTACCATAACGTGGTGGGGCTACCCCTGGCTCGGCTTTACCAACACTTGAAGGACACCGGCCTATGGCTTCGGCTTCTGACGATAAACCACTTGTAACCTCTGTTTACACTTCCGTAAAATAAATATCTTATGGACCAAGCCGAAACATTCTTCCATCAGTTGAAACAACTCCGCGTTGCCCAGGGAATCAGCCTGGAGGATATCGCGGATTCTACCAGAATAAATATTCGCTTCTTGGAAGCCTTGGAACAGGGTGAATTCGACGTGCTGCCCAAGACGTATATCCGGCTGTTCCTGCGCAGCTATTGCCAAGGTATCGGCGCCGACGAGAAGGAAGCGCTCAGCCAACTGGAACAGCACTTGGGTGAACCAGAGGAAACGCCTGCAACGATTTTCGACGAATTGGCCGCCACCGCTGCTAAGATGCCCCACGCGGAAAAAAGCCTGGAGGTCGAAATACGGGGACCGGCAAGACTGCGTCGTGATTTCCTCGCTGGAGCAGGTATCTTTCTACTCCTGGTAGTTATCACTTTTTTCGCCCGCCGCGTCTACCAGCAATCTTCCCCCGACTCAGAAACCCCTCAGACATCGATCTCCTCCCGACCTGGTCAGCCACCTCTTGAACGTCCTTCACCTCCTGAACTGGAACGGACCCAGACTGACGTACCCTTATCTGCTCCCGCTGCTGAGCAGCGCCAGCCGCTCGAGACTCCCCCAGAGGCGCGAAGAACCCAACCCGTCGTCCCTGTTGAGTCTTCCGTGGACCTGCCCGATGCCCTTTTCACTGAGGATCGGATCACCTCGCATCATATGGAACGCGTCCGGCTGACTCCGCCGGTGCGACTCACGCTCATGGCCCGTGATAATGTCGTCATTCAACCCGTGACGGAAGGCCGCCGCCGGCCCTCCTTTAACCTCACTGTGGCCGAAGCTCGGATCTGGACCATCCAGGAGGACTTGGTGCTTCGAACGAATACGATCGAGCGCCTGCGGGGCGATCTCAACGGAGTACCCATCGACTTAGGCCAGGCTCGGGGTATCGGTGCTCTGCGGGTAACTCCCACTGGTGAGTACGAGGTTTTCGCCTACCGGAACAGCATACCGTAGCACTTCTCCACACCGATGGTAACCCATCGGTGATCTGAACCCGGCTCCCCGAAGTACATTCCGCAATACCGCCATCTCACTGCCAATTCTGGGACCTGAAGCACCACCTCGGTCATCCGGGCAGTCAGGTCGGACGTAGGACACCGCGCCCGCGCCCCCATGAATCTGACGGGAATGGCCCAAAATACACAACTTATAGTAGTGCTTTAAGCAGAACCCCAATATATACATGACCCCCAGAATTAAGGTCATTTATTCTCCCATTTTTCTTGACATTGGCGGGTAAAACTGATACGTTTGTGGGTAAAAGTGGGTAGATTTCCCCTATTTTGGCACGTCGCTGCTGAGTCGGCGCCGGTTTTTTATGGACACGAAACACTTCATTCTTCATCAATGAGCTCGTGATTTGGATCTGATAGGCAACTCATTCACCGGTAGCTACCACTATACCATCGACGCCAAAGGTCGCGTCAATATACCGGCCAAGATGCGCAAAGCACTCAACCCCGTCAATGACCGAACCTTTGTCGCCACACGGGGAAGTGACCCCTGCATCATCCTGTATCCGGTTGAGGTCTGGCGCCAAATCGAGGAAAAGCTCATTAACCTGAGTAAGCGGCGCGCCCTACATCGCTATTACACCCGGAATTTCGTCCGCCACGCCGAAGCACTCCAGTATGATCAACAGGGGCGGGTAGCCCTGCCCGCGGGATTAATCCGCTACGCAGGAATTGAAAAAGATGCCGAAATAGTCGGCATGATCGACCATATCGAAATATGGGAACCTGGCAGACTGGAGGAATGCGACCGCCAGTATGAAGATCGACAAGACGAATTGGATAGCATTTCCGATGAGATTTTCGCCTAGGTCACATGGAGCATTCGATCCAGGAGGCCCTGCACACACCTGTCATGGTGGACGAGGTCCTGCACTGGCTCATTACCGAATCCGAGGGCTGGTATGTCGATGGAACAGTCGGCACCGGTGGACACACAGCCGCCCTCCTCTCGCGACTCTCACCGGGAGGCAAAGTACTCGGCATCGACTTGGACCACACAGCACTGGCCGTGGCGCACGAACGGCTCTCCGCAGAAGCTGCACGCCTTACCCTGCGCCAGGGCTCCTATGCGCAGGCACATCTGTTCCTGCATGAGCTGGGCGAAGTGAACTGCCAAGGAATACTATTGGACCTGGGATTGTCAAGTTATTGTCTGGAGGGAAGTGGAAGGGGATTCAGCTTCCAGGCCGATGAACCCCTCGACATGCGCTTCGATCCCAACCACGGTCGGCCTCTCTACCAGATACTGCCCCATCTATCTCGGAACGCGCTCACCGACATACTCGTACGGTTCGGCGAGGATCGTCAGGCAAGATCGGTCGCCACAGCCATATACCGGGCGGCCACTCAGGACAGGCTGGAGACCACCGCTCAACTGGCCGATACCATCCGGCTTGCCGTCCGTGGTCCTCTGCTTACCAAAACTCTCGCCAGGACTTTCCAGGCCTTGCGCATATTTGTGAACGATGAACTGAATACCCTCCAAACCGCCCTCGAAAGACTCACCGGCATCCTGCGCACAGGTGCACGCGCAGTGATGATTACCTATCACTCCCTGGAAGACCGGATGGTAAAACAATTCTTCGCCCGTGAGTCAAGGGATTGTCTTTGCCCTCCACAGATCCCGCAATGCGTTTGTAGTCACTCCGCAGCCTTTAAGATTCTGACACCAAAGCCGGTTACTCCCGCCTCAGAGGAGCGGATGCAGAATCCCCGGAGTAGATCCGCCAAACTGCGCGCAGCGGAGCGGCTCTAGTGGCTGGGGTTCGCCGTCAGGTACGTTCCCCTGCTCAGCAGCGGACTAGCCGGACCAGCGGCCCTTCCCTCCTCTCCTTCTTCCTCTGGACTCTTTTCCTCGTGAGTGCCGCCATTGCCTATCTGTGGATCTATAACCAGAATGATGTCGTCGCTGCTGACTTGGAAGCGAAACAACACACGATCATGGAACTGGAGAATATCAACCGTGAACTCCAAGTATCCATCGACCAGCTTTCGCAAATAGATCGTATCACCGGCATCGCCAGAACTCAATTGGGAATGGTGGTCCCACCAGCTGAATCGCTGATTGTCTACTTGTCCGAGGCAACACCATGACGAGGCTATTCCTACAGTATCGGCCACGAATCATCCTGGTGAATATGATCCTGACCGTGTTTCTACTGGTAGTCGTAGGCAAGCTGTTCCAGATTCAGATCTTGCACCATGATGCCTATCAACATCGTGCCGACCGACAGTCAACCAATTTAAAGGTCCTCCCCGCGGTCCGCGGCAATATCAGCGACCGAAATGGGAATGCGCTCACCACCAACCTCATGCACTATTCCTTCGCGGTAGATCCTACCGTTGCTGAGGATTTGGACGCTATCATCCGGCAATTTGGACACGTCTTCGGTCGGTCCGAAGCCTATTACCGTAAACAGTTGACGCCGGGCCGCTCCTTTGTTTGGCTTGAGCGTAATGTTCCCCTGGACAGGTGTGAACCACTTCTCAAGATTCAATCCCAAGGCTTCATCATTCAACGGGAATTCAGTCGGCGTTACCCGTACACACACCTGGTCGCCCCGCTCATCGGCTATACCGATGTGGATGGTAAGGGAATATCAGGCCTTGAAC
>CP070656.1:1146209-1149005 GCA_020355065.1 Fidelibacterota bacterium
AACTTTGGCGTTACCGGCACTATGAAAGCCTTCCCCGGTGCTCTGACCATCTCCCCGGAAGCCTACGGCCCCTTTGTCACCGACATCCTCCGCAGCCTGGCCCGCAACGACTTCATCAACATCATCGTCCTCAACGGACACGGGGGACCCCAGTCCGCTCTCCTCCAGCAGGCCGCAGATGACGTCTCCCTGGAACAGCAGGTCCGCATCCTTGTGGTCAACTGGTGGTCCCTGGTCTCGGAGGAAACCTTCGCCGTATTCGACGAGAACGGTGGTCACGCAGGTAATAACGAGACCGCCTACATCCAGGCTATCGTCCCGGATCACATCCATCCCGAACGATATCACAAGGATATGGCTACCCCCTATCCCACTGACAATTCCTGGCATGCGTTTCCCTTCCCCTCCTCCATCGGCCTGTACGAGGAAGGTCAGGGCTACCCCACTTTCGACCCCCGCCAGGCCCGGGAATATTTTAACCAGGTGAACCGGCGCGTCCTGACCCTGGTAAAGGATGTCATTGCCAAGTGGGACCAGGCCGGTCTCTATCGTGGAGAATGAACATCTTGCGACCACCTACTCCATGCTCACTGCAGACAACCGCATCCCCGTTCGGATGACCAGGGGACCCTCATACTATCGCCTACCCAAATCCGAGTTGCCCCTGAGGCTGCGGCCTGGACCTGGTCGCCCACTTTATGAACGACCTGATTAGGATTGAGGTAATCACATGGAAATAGCCTCGACTGTGAAACATCTGCAGATACCGGAATTATTCTGGTTGCTCCTGAGCTCCCTGATCATTGCCTGCTCTGTGACCGCCCAGTCAGAGCGGCCCCGCGCACGGGACATCGGCCTTACACCTGGCATCCTCCCACCGGGACCTTTGAACGCCATCACCGACGTGGTCGGCGTGCAGGTCGGTCACAGCACTCTCATCAAGGGTGAGGCGGTCCGCACTGGCGTCACCGCCATCCTGCCGCATGGCGGCAATCTGTTCCGGGAAAAGGTCCCCGCCGCTGTCTATGTCGGCAACGGATTCGGTAAGGCTGCCGGGTTTCTCCAGGTGCAGGAATTAGGCCATATCGAAAGCCCCATCCTCCTCACCAACACCCTAAGTGTGGGTACCGCTCTGGCCGCCGGTGTCCAATGGTCCCTCCAACAGCCCGGCAACGAGGACGTCCTCTCCGTCAACGTCGTGGTGGGTGAAACCAACGACGGCGACCTTAATGATATTCGCGGCCAGCACGTCACAGTCAGGGACGTCATCGCCGCCATCGAGGCCGCCGCCTCTGGACCGGTAGCCGAGGGTAGCATCGGTGCCGGCACCGGAACCCGTGCCTTCGGCTGGAAAGGCGGTATCGGCACCGCCTCACGCATCCTGCCCCCATCACTGGGCGGCTATACCGTGGGCGCCCTGGTCCAGTCCAACTTCGGCGGTATCCTCACCATGGACGGCATTCCTGTCGGTCGCCTCCTGGGACGATATAGATACCGTGAACATGTGGAACCCGATGCTGGTAATGCCCCCCGGACCGACGATCAGGAGGGTGGCTCCTGCATGATGGTCCTCGCCACCGATGCCCCCGCTTCTCCCCGCAACCTGCAACGGCTGGCCAAGCGGGCGGTGCTCGGTCTGGCCCGCACCGGCTCCTTCATGAGCAACGGCTCCGGCGATTTCGTCATCGCCTTCTCCACCGCCAACCGCATCCCCAGCGAAAGCGACACCACGGTGCTGGCCGTTTCCTACCTGCGTAACGATGCCATGAGTCCCCTCTTCTTGGCCGCCGTCGAGTCCGTCGAGGAGGCCGTCTATAACTCCCTCCTCCAGGCCACCACCATCACCGGCCGGGACAGCCTCACCGTCCAAGCCCTCCCCCTGGACCGCCTGCAGGAGATCATCCAAAACCGCCGCTAGACGCATTGATCACTGCTCACCCTCACTCACGAGTCACCTTGAGAGTATCGAAAGATGAACCCTGCCTTGCCTTCCAACCCGCCGTAAGCGGGGTAGGGGAATACACCGCAGTGTCAGGGGTGGATTCTACCTCCCACGGGTCATCCTGAGCTTGTCGAAGGATGAGCCGTGCCTTCCCCCTGTCCTGCCCTCAATCCCACCGGATCCGGGGAGCTTAAGTCGAAGGTTCGATGGATGAGCCCTCCCCTGCCCAAGGCGAATCCCGTGCTTGCTTGTAATCCAAATCCCCACTTGTACAATGTGAAGTAGCTTCTCATAACTTTCCCTGATAAGCTTGATATTTTACATAGGACTATGTACTTTGCCCTGAGGGCCTTCCTGACGAAGACTCCCAAGCTTATTGATAGACCACAGTACCGCCAAGGCACTAGTCAGCGTCCTGCCTGATTGCAGTAGATACTCATCTCTGACCATCTCGACTTCTTGACAAGTGCCCGGGAGCATTGCCAGCCTATTCTTGGCCCTAGCGAGCGGGGAAGGAAGGTACTTTTATAGGGGGATCGCTCATGAGCAGCTTGAAAACAAGTATCGTAGCCAGTCTGGGGATACTCTGCTGCTCTTTATTCCTGGGCGCCTGTGAAGATAATAATCATTCCGTACCACAAGGCGACACAGCACTAATAGGTACCTGGGATGTCATTGAAATGAGCTGGATCACTACCGGCGACACTACCACCTATACCGAAACTCAACTTAATGGAATGGGTGCAGTCTGGACATTAGTACTGCGAGCAGACGGCACCCTGGAGCAAGTCAGTAACATGAGCGGCAGTGGTACGCTTGATACACAAACGGGTACCTGGAGCACATCAGATGGC
>CP070656.1:1149105-1160405 GCA_020355065.1 Fidelibacterota bacterium
GCCAGCTCGTTGAACTCGGCTATGAGAGATGGGTCAAATACTGTAGCCTGTACGGGAATTCCCGGGCTCGGGCTGCGGAGAAGCGTAGTACGCCCAATAAAGATTCCTGTGGCGACCAGGAGCACAGCCGCTGCCACCGAAATCCATGCGGGACGGACTGGATGGATCAACGGCGGAAACCAATTGCGCCAATCAGGTAGGACGGTCCTGCGACCTTCCGGCTCAAGCCGGTCGGACAGTTGGTTCCAGTAGCCTTTCCAATAGGCGGCATCTGGGGCGGTTGCTTCCCGCTGGTCCATGACGCCCAGAGTCCAGGACATTTCCTGATACTCCGTTGCACACTGGGAGCATGAGGCCAGGTGAGCATCAAATGCCCGTTGCCGCTGCGGGCTTAGCTCCTGATATAGTGCCGCTACCATCACTTTTCGACATTTCCTGCAACTGTTCATGAAGATTCCTCCAAACCCAGCTCCGCGCGGTAAAAGTGGAGCTCCTTCTGAAGTCGGCGAATGGCCCGAAATAGCTGGCTTTTCACCGTACCAACCGATAGACCCATGATACGGGCAATTTCCTTGAGCGACAGATCATGGTAATGTCGCATAATGAAAACGGAACGCTGCTGCGGCGCAAGAGCCTGTAAGGCCTGATTAATATGGATCTGGATATGGCGTGCGGATGTCTGAACTTCGGGATTATCCGCGTGCGCTTCGGTAACAAACGGTTCAGGCTGCGGATTCTCTCCTTCAATCCGGCTCAATCTCCACCCTCGTGTCCGCTCTTTTCGATCGGCGTCTATGTATGTATTTACCATAATGCGATATAGCCAGGACATAATCTTGGCTTCCCCCCGAAAATGAGATAGCCCATGATAGGCCTTAATGAACACCTGTTGTGATAGCTCTTCTGCATCATCCCAATCACCAGTTAACTCCAGCGCCAGCCGGAAAAGTCCTTCCTGGGAGTATTCAACCAACTCACGGAAGGCTCCCGAATCTCTCTCCCGCGCCCGTTGCACAAGACCTTGCTCATGATGGCTCTCCATCTTCAATCTGTACCGCTTATAAGACGAACTTTCTAGCCTGAAGGTTTACATTGCCTGTTCATTTTACAGAGAAGCCAGCGGCCGCCACGAATGCTGGAATTAATGCTAGCACGGGGTTGTGGTAAAAGCAACGGTTTCTTTCGCCAGTATATTTCTCAGGAACCCTTTTTTATTTGAGTTGGATAACCTCCCATAGAAACTTCCGGCGTGAGTATTCCCTCCCGATTAGTAAAGCAACTGCGTCGTGTCGTTGGTCCCCATAATATAGATGTGGGCGGACCGGAGCTCCGCGTCTTCGAATCCGATGGCCTTACCCTTCATACTGCCCAACCGGGATGTGTCGCGTATCCGTCCAGTACTTAAGAATGCTCTCGAATTGTGCGCACATGTACAGAAGCCGGCGTGCCATTTGTACCCCGTGGGGCTGGAACCGGCCTGAGCGGTGGGGCAATCTGTGACGGTGGTGTAATCATCCAGCTCAGTCGTATGAACCGGCTGCTCGCTATTTATCCCGACGATTGCTACGCCGTGGTACAGCCCGGTGTGGTTAACAACTATCTGAACCTTCAAGCCCGTCCATTAGGACTTGGATTCGCTCCGGATCCGTCCAGCCAAGCCGCCTGTACAATCGGTGGCAATCTGGCGGAAAACGCCGGAGGTCCACATACCCTGAAATATGGTGTCACGAGTAATCATGTGCTGGGGCAGACTGTTGTGTTCCCCGATGGCGAAGTCGCGACCTACGGAGGCCCATATCCCGTCAGGTCTGGACCAGACTTCTCGACTTTCCTGATCGGCACGGAAGGAACCATTGCTATCTCCACGGAGATCATTGTCCGACTGGTTCCCCTGCCTCCAGACGTAACTACTATGCTGGCCGTATATAAGTCAGTCGCTGATGCCACGGACTCAGTCTCAGCCATATTGGCCGCGGGAGTATTGCCCAACGCATTGGAGCTGATCGATAATTTATGCATACAGGCTGTGGAGTCTCATTTGAAAGCCGGTTTCCCTATGGAGGCGGCAGCTGTGCTGCTCATCGAACTAGACGGTACCAAGCAGATGATGCAGACCAAGGCCGAAACAGTTGGCCGAGTATGCAAAAGCAACGCAGCAGTTTCCTTCAGCATTGCAAAGTCCGAGGAGGAACGCCAACGTCTGTGGTTGGGCCGAAAACATGCGGTCGGTTCTCTCGGCAAGATCACCCCAGCTTTCTACACCAACGACGGCGTAGTTCCTCGCAGCAGACTTACAGATATTATGCAAACTTCCTATCGGATCGCCAAAGAACATGACCTCAGTGTCGCCCATGTATGCCACGCTGGCGATGGCAATATACACCCACTGATCTGCTATAATCCCGATGAATCGGGTGGATCGCAGCGGGCGACGGCTTGCTCTACGGAAATCCTCATGGCTTGTATCGAGATGGGGGGATCCATCACGGGTGAACATGGTATCGGTATCGAGAAAAGAGACCTCCTTCCACAGATGTTCTCTGAGGTAGACCTGGAGCACATGCAACGACTTAGGAATGGGCTAAATCCAGAGGGGCTCCTCAATCCTGGCAAGATCTTCCCCAACGGCTCTCGCTGTGGTGAGCTCCGTGGAAATGTGTCCATCCCCCGGGGAACGTGGATCTGAACACCATCCCAGAAGCCAATTCATTTACATGGCCCGAGCACGGCAGTGCCCTCCAGCCAAGTAAGCGGCTCATGGTGGGCACCCTGATCGGTCAGGCGAATACCGCGGGGAAAAGTATTGGCTCACCCGGCGCCAACTACCAATGGGATTTATCTCGTATCGATAAGATCATATCCTTCCGCGCACATGACATGGTTATTGCGGTTGAGGTCGGTCTCACATTGGACAAATTGAAGACCCTGGTAGAAGACGAACATCTGTGGCTCCCTCTGGATACACCACGGGGCGATGATCCACTACTCGCCAACTACCTGGCACATGACCACTCACTCAGTTGGCTCAGTCACCATCATGGCACCCTTCATGATTGGGTCATGGGTCTGACGGCTGTTGACCATAATGGGCACGAGGTGCATAGCGGCGCTCTGGTGCTGAAAAACGTGGCTGGGTATCAATTGGCACCACTATATATCGGTGCTCGTATGGCTCTGGGACCCGTTCTGGAAGTATCCTTTCGGCTGCTACCCATGCCAACTCCCGTCACCTTGGTCCACTGGAAGGCAGACCATCCATCCACCCTGATGGCTGCCTGTCAGCACATCACCCAACAGTGCTATCCATCCGGGCGCAGTGATCCTTGGGAAGGATTTCGAATCACTCGATTGGATAACCAATGGAGCATGGATGGCTGGACGCTCTACCCATCCGATCTTGTGAAGGAATGGACCGATAAGATTGAAGGCTTGGAGGACGAAATCCTCACCGAATTGAAGGTCCCACCGAGAGAGAAGCATGTTGGAAATCAAAGACCGGAGCTACTCATACAGCTGCGGCCTACCCAGGTTGCAGGATTACTTGATACCCTGCATTCACTCAATATGGACCTTACCTGTTACCCAAAGGCCGGGGCGATTCTACTCGGGCCTATTGCCCTCACCGACATGGAAGTGCTGCAGCGTGAAGTCCTCAAGCCAATTGCAGCTAAGGATGGTCGCGTGAAGGTCATGACGACTGAAGGCGCAATGGATATACTGAATGCGACCACAGCATCCGCCGAAAGCGCTATCATGGCACGAGTCAAGAGCATTCTGGATCCCGAAGGTGTGTTCGGTCCTTTGCCGGAAATCCCATAATGGCTGCAACCCATCACCTCTTTACCCCCGATAATTACCACCGCTTGCAGGCATGTATTCATTGCGGTCTATGCTTGGCCTCGTGTCCCACTTACACGGTAAACGGCAAGGAGGCCGATTCTCCCCGCGGCAGACTGGCACTGATGAAATACATCGACCGTGAGGTTGAGTTCGACGCAAAGGGGGCTTTTCGGCACATTGATCTCTGCCTTGGATGTCTGGCATGTCAGACCGCCTGCCCATCAGGCGTTCAATATGGTCATTTACTGGAAACGTCCCGCAGCTATCAACGTCAGCAAATCAAACCTCTGTCCTGGATTCAACATCAATTGCTGAACTGGCTCACTTCACATCGGTCCTTGGGATTTATCACCGGTCTGCTTGCCCTCGTGCAGCGGCTTGCCTTGGATCACCTGGTGCGAGCGCTTAGGCTCCTGCCGCATACCCTGCGGTTTCAACTAGCCGGGATGCCTGACATTACAGGTAAAGCTTTCAGCCAAACACACGACGCCGTATTCCCGGCCTTGACCTCAGCGGACGAGGCCCAAGGGACAGTAGCACTCTTTACCGGCTGTGTCATGGATCACTGGTTTGGGGAGGTCCATGCTGCCACGGTTCGCGTGCTTCAATGGAACGGCTTCAATGTGTTTGTCCCCGAAGGTCAAACGTGCTGTGGTGCGCTTCACGCTCACGCCGGGCTTGAGGAGGAAGCGGAAGATTGCCTGGCCAGGAACAGGACCGCTTTCCAGGGCATTGAGGCTCAGGCCTTAGTGGTGAATGCAGCCGGTTGTGGAGCCCAATTGCGAACCACCCCAGGCACCGATCAAGACACCCTGCCGATAGTTGACATCAGTGAATGGCTGACTGATAAGCTGCCTCGGCCACCGAAAAACAAACTGTCGAAGAGAGTGACGTACGATGCCCCATGCCATCTATACCACGCACAGGGAATTCGTGATGAACCCTGGCGGCTCTTGGAATTGGCGTGTGAACAGCTGCTACCCTTACCGGAAACAGAGGTGTGCTGTGGAAGCGCCGGTTTCTACAGCCTGATGCATAGTGATATGTCACAACACATACTCAAGCGGAAGATTAATCACGTCCAGGCTCTGGCACCCGATATCCTCGCAACCGGTAATCCCGGGTGCCATCTACAGCTCCAAGCCGGTCTCAGAGAAACGTCTTTAAACATCCCGGTACACCACACTATCGAGGTGCTGGATATGGCCTACCGGCTAGATGGTACCTATCGTCATGCTTTCGGATTGGATGACTGAAAAAGGACCGGCGTTACAGGTCCTGGGCGGCGGTGGTCAGTTGAAACTCGATAGGAATCGCCACCCATACCCCTAGGGGACGATCTCGCTGCTTGGCTGGTTTGAATCTCACTTGTTTAACCGCCCGAATCGCCGCCTCGTCAAGTCCTGTGCCCGGCAATCCATTTAGTACTACTACCTCTTCAACAAAGCCTTTTTCATTAACAAACGCCTGTAGTACAATGGTGCCTTCAATCCCGGCCTGACGGGCGATAGGGGGGTACTCCAAATTCTTGGCAATGGCACCGTAGCCGCCAATGGGAACCGGTGGCTCATCATGAGGTATGAAGCGAATTCGGGAGGAAGGATCATCCTCGGGAGGTGAGGGTACCTCCCAGGCCTCAAAGTCATCTAATGTCGTCTCTTCAATCGTGATGTCTTCGGCAAAATCCTCATCCATCGATTCGATAGGGATCGAGGGACGCGATGGAGGCGGCGGAGCCTCGAATTGATGGGTTTCGGGAATATCGTATTCCTCGATGATCTCCTCAAACGTGTTTACCCTTCCCACCTGCCCTGTAGACTGAAATCTGGGAAAAGCGAATAAAAGCAAAACTACACCCAGTATGGTTCCCAGGGTGATCCACCGAATTCTCCGTGGGTATCCGTCCTCAAATAACCATGGGCTCATTTTCAACTCCGTCTATAGTTACGCCCTGTTAAATAAATACCTGGTCTCTTTTCTCCTAGTACTAATTAGACGCTGTCAACTGGCATAAAGTTGCCACAATACGATATTTTTCTATAACGGAAGAATAAATTCCAAGAGCATTGATGAAGACCGGTATATTCCCTCGAGGGACTAGAATTGAAACTGAAAAAAAACCAGACACGACCTCGCTATATTGATAGGGCTGCTTAGTTTAGAGGAGATGTCCGAGGCCGTGTCTGGAAAAAAAAAGGCCGGTACCTCGTCCAGGCAAGGAATGACCATCAACTGACGGCCTGGGGATGCCGTCCAGACGAATTCACCACCACGAAGGAACAGGGTGCGGATACCCTGACTTGGAGAGAGAGGGAGGGAGGATTGTCATTGCCTTCTGCCTAAAGCAGGGTACCGGCCAAAAATATCAAATAGCATCAGGGGAAAAAGCGATCAGCTTTCCCCTTGTTTAAGCAAAACGCTTACATTGCAATTTAGTTACGAAAATAGGATATAGGTACCTTTTTATACTTTTTTATCTGTAGGAAATAACTCCGGCCCTTCTATTAAACATGACAATCAACAGGCTGCAATTAAATATTCAACAACAAACTCAGCCGTGCTAGCATTCGGAGAGGTCTTCCGGTCTCCTGACCGTAAGGACTGGTACAGGAGAACGGCGTACAACTTTCTCGGCGGTGCTCCCGAAAAGAGCGTGCGTGAGACCTGTCTGCCCGTGCGTTGCCATAACAACCAGATCAATTTGCTCCTTCCGAACCGCTTGGCAAATTTCCCGGATCGGTGTGCCGTGAGCCAGTAGGGATGTTCGTTTCAGATCTGCCGGTAGTTCCTTTGAAACCCATTCATCAAGAAACTTCTGGGAGTGGCTCGCCCGCTGCTCCTCCCAGTCTTCAGATAGAGCCATCGGCCCCCATGCGAAATCCACCGGTGTCAGCAAAGGCTCCAAGACATGGAGCACAACCAGCTCCGCCTCGAACTGGCGGGCAATCGCCACTGCATGGGGGATGGCCACCTTCGAATAATCGGAGAAATCGGTGGTGAGAAGTATCCGCTTATAGGAAGCCATGTGAAGACCGATTATCTAGGAACCAACACCCCTTCGAGTTCCGGCTCTCGGATGAGTTGCGCTAATTCCTGTCGCTTCTGGCGCATACCTTCCGCTAAATCTGCTAGCGATTGGTGGCTAAGTGTATCCCGTACCAGACTACCGATGTGCTGCCATTGGTCATGTAGGGGACATGCCACGGTGTCTGAGCAGACATCTAAACCAATCACGCACATCTCCTGTTCCGGGGGAGGTCCCTCGATCGCGTTAACGATTTGTAACAAGGCAATCTTCGACGAGGGGCGGGCCAGTTCGATCCCACCATTTCGACCACGGTAACTTTTAATCAAATGGTTACGGGTCAAAGTCTGAACCAGCTTGGCCAGAAAGTGCTTCGGAATATTGTAGGCTTCGGCAATAGAACTCACCATCGCCAGGCCTTTACCTTCGTTCTCGGCCAAATACAGCATGGCCTGAATGGCGTATTCAGCTGATTTTGAGTATAGCATTTTAATGAGACGTCGTTATCCAAAAATTACCCGCTCGGCATCTAAGAGGCAATCGCAAAAATGTTCGCCTGTCCGACCTCTGTGTTTCCAGGCAACACTCTCCCGATAAACGATTGATATGATTATCCATACCGGCTTAATTTCTCCACCCATTCACCTCTAAGAGGGATGTAACTAAATGAAAACAAGCGTACGCGGCGTGGATTACGCCGCCTGTTCCTCCATGCTGGCTGACGATGAGATTCTGGTTCAACATACCGCTCGGAATTTTGTCGAGGCAGAGGTGTTGCCTATCATTACCGATCACCATCGCAACGGAACCTTTCCGAGCGAACTGGTACCACGCATGGCCGAGTTGGGATTTCTGGGCAGCAATCTACCGCGTGCCTATGGCTGCGCAGAGTTAAACAACGTGGCCTATGGTCTGCTGAATCAGGAGCTGGAGCGGGGTGATTCCGCTATGCGCTCGTTCGTGTCGGTGCAGACCTCACTTTCCATGTGGCCTATCTACGCCTACGGCAGCCCAATGCAAAAGGAACAGTGGCTGCCCGCCATGGCCCAAGGCGAAGTGATCGGTTGCTTCGGTCTCACGGAGCCGGATGTCGGTTCCAACCCGGCAGCGATGAAAACCAGAGCCGCGCGAACCAGTGATGGTTGGATTCTCAACGGCGCCAAGATGTGGATCACAAACGGCTCCATCGCAGATCTGGCCGTAGTGTGGGCTAAGGACGATGATGGCCAAGTGCATGGATTTCTGGTCGAAAAGAACTTCGCCGGCTATACCGCCCCGGACATGACCGGGAAGCTCTCATTACGCGCCTCCATTACTTCCGAACTACTCTTCGACAATGTTCATGTCCCCGATACTCATATCCTGCCGCATACGAAAGGTTTGGCAAGCCCCCTGAGCTGTCTGACACAGGCCAGGTATGGAATTGCGTGGGGAGCGATCGGTGCTGCTATAGCCTGCTACGAAGCCGCATTGAAATACGCCGGAGAGCGTACACAGTTCGGGAAGCCCATTGCCGGTTTTCAACTCACACAGGAAAAACTTGTCTGGATGCTGACAGAAATCACCAAGGCTCAGCTGTTAGTTTTACACCTGGGACGGTTGAAGGATCAGGACCGCCTCAGATTTCAGCAGGTGGCCCTGGCAAAGCGTAACAACGTCTGGATGGCTCGGGAATGTGCACGATTAGCCCGTGAGATACACGGCGCGAACGGTATCGTCGATGACTACCCCATTATGCGACATCTGATGAACCTTGAGAGTGTTTATACGTATGAAGGGACACATGAAATGCATACCCTCATTGTAGGGGAAGATATTACAGGCATCTCAGCTTTCGAATAGGCTACACAAGACATGACATGTCATAGCAAAGGGAGAAACACGCAATGAAGAGATCACTGCCCATAGCAGGTCTATCGCTAGTATTGGCTTTCCTGGCCTGGGGCTGCAGCAGAACCGATGCCAAAACCACCGATGTCCGCGTGGAGACCGCCATTTGCGGTATGTGTGCGGACAAAATCGAAACAGCGGTGGGTGGAGTAGAAGGAGTCCAGTCCGTTACGGTGGACCTGGAAAAGCACATCGCTCACGTCACCTACGACGCTGGCAAGGTCAATATCGCGGCTATTGAGGACGCTATTGTCAAGGCCGGATACGCGGCCAACGAAAAACCTGCTGATCCTGCCGCTTACGAGGGGCTTCCTGCCTGCTGCAAAATGGACCAGGAATCCAATAAAGCACATAAATCCATGTAGCACGAAGCCCGGGATTCCCGGGCTTCTTCTTTCCCTCCATACCGAGAAGGATCATAAACCTTTCTCACTTGCATTGTTGATAGATCAGCCGCAGGCCCTTAACGGTAAGTTCAGGATCATAGATGAAAGGCGTGCTCAATTCACCTGCGATCAGCCGGCCTAATCCCCCTGTGAGCACTGTATTTATCTCCTGCCAACCGGTTTCTTTTTTAATCCGCGTTATCATCCCGTCAATCTGATCGACCACCCCGTATACTATGCCGGCCTGCAAATTGGACTCGGTGTCCCGTCCGATAACCGTTTCCGGAATTCTCAGATCCACAGCTGAAAGCAGCGCGGCCCTCGAAAAAAGTTGACGAGTACTGGTCTCCATCCCGGGAGCGATGGAACCACCGATAAAATGCCCTGCTTCATTAACAACATCAAAAGTGGTCGCCGTTCCCAGATCAACAATCACCGCCGGTGTGCCGTACAGCGTACGACCAGCCACCACGTTACATATGCGATCCGCACCGACTGATTCCGGATCCTTGACATCCAAGCCCAGATCGAGAGGTAGATTGGCATGCACTCTCAAAGGTTTGATGTGCAGATAGCGCTCGCACATCTGGATCATCGCCCGGCCGACCACGGGCACAACACTGGAAATAATCACTCCGTCTACATCCGCAACATTAACCTCAGCCTCCTGAGCAAGCCGCTTGATACTGATACCCCAGTCATCGGATGTATGCGTGGCATTGGTATGCAGCCGCCAGCTGGTCACTAGGTCGTCCCCCTTGAACAGAGCGATTACGACATTGGTATTACCTACATCGATGGCCAGTAACATGAACCACCCCTCCTTGCTTTACAATCTCACCTGTATGTACTAGTTTGATCGGATTCGTAGTCCAAGTCGCCCGCCGCGACCATCAGCGTTTCTCCGCCTACCTCTATAAGTCCTAAACCTGCGTCGTTCACACCCCGGAAATAGCCTGCCACCAGACCATCGGGACCGTGATAGGTTACCGCCTGCTCCAGATGAGCGCAACGATCCATCCACAAAAGCACGATGTCATTCATCCCACCATCCTGAAGCGCCTCCAGCCGAGCCAGAATTTCTGCTAATAGAATCTCCCGTTGAACCGGATGGCCTGATGCCATCTGAACGGAAATAACATGCGACCGTAGCTCTTCAGGAAAATCGCCGAGTTGTTCGTTCACATTCAGGCCAATTCCCAGCACAACGGTAATTTCTTCCCCGGCCACGCGACTCTCGGCCAGAATTCCGCCCAGTTTCAACTGGTTGACCAACACATCATTCGGCCATTTCAGCTGAGCTGCCACTTCCTGCTTCACTAGAGCATCCACGACAGCTACCCCAGCCGCCAAGGATACCAGACCGAGACGCTCGGCAGGCAACTGCGGCCGCAAGAGCATCGAAAAGGTCAATCCTAAGCCAGGAGCAGAGAACCAACTCCGCCCCTGCCGACCCTTGCCGCGACGTTGCTCGTCGGTCACAACCACTTGACCGTTTACCGCCGTGCCGCGGTCAAACAGGGACCAGAGGTCGTCGTTAGTTGAATCGGTGGCAGGATAGTAAGTGATCTCCCGGCCCAGACATCGGGTGATAAGATTATCCTGAACAAGCTTAACAGACAGCATCGCTAGCTGGGCCGGTACTCGCCGAAGACCTCCCGCAATACCTGGGAAATCTCACCTAGGGTGGCATACACCCGCACCGATTCGAGGATAGCTGGCATCAGGTTCGTTGTGTTTCCGGCCGCCGTTTTAAGATGGCCCAGTGCCTCCCGGACCTCCTTTGCTTTGCGCTCCTGCTTGGCCCTTTTTAGCCGGGCCAACTGGGCCTTCACCGCCCCCTCATCTATGGTAAGCAACGAGGATATCTGAGGCTCCTCCGCCTCGAAGCGGTTCAAACCCACAATGATGCGGTCCCTGTTTTCCACTGCCTGTTGATAGGCATAGGCCGAGCGGGCTATTTCACGCTCTTGATAGCCTTCCTCAATAGCAGCAACCGCTCCACCCAGCTCATCGATAATGGCGATCATCTCCAATACTTCCTTTTCCAGTCGGTTGGTGAACTCCTCCACCACATAGCTGCCGGCCAGAGGGTCCACTAATTCGGGGATCCCCGTTTCATGAGCGATGATCTGCTGGGTTCGCAGGGCCAACAGTAC
>CP070656.1:1160505-1167903 GCA_020355065.1 Fidelibacterota bacterium
GTAAAGGACACACCTTTACGACGTCGCATGCGAGTAAAGGGACTGGACCGGGCTCGACTGTTTACTTGGGATAAATCAGCTCGTGAGCACCTGAATATCTTTGAATCAGTACTGAAGTAGTCTTTCCATCGCGATTCAATATAGCTGTTCTTCGATGACATTCAGTGTCAATCCAACTGCGTTGGTATCCACCACATGATCTCACACTGATAATTACTTAGGAATCGTGTAGCGTTGCTCACTCCCCTTCATCTTTTAAAATCTGGTTCAACGGATCTACGATGGGGATAAAACCTTTCGGTATACCCATGACACCTCGCCCGCGTGGCATCTCCACCCTGTGGACTTCCCCGCCAACCTGAACCGGTACAGGCATCTGGAAGGGCAGACGCCGGGGAGTTTTCCAGCGCAACCTCAGCTTGTTCCGGCTTATCCTCGATTGCAGTACGGGCAGCTTCTCCTGGTGCAGATAAAGATCGAAAAACCAATCCAAATCCTCACCAGCAACCTCTTCCACAATCCCACGGAAATCGTCGGTATCTGCCAAACGACATTGACCGCCATTCGTAATCGTCTCCAGCTTCGGATCGGGAAAAGCCATCAAGCGAAGTGCCTTGAAGAAGTTCTCATCACCGATCAGATAGCGCAGGGTATGCAGAATGCAGGCTCCCTTGGTATAGATGTCGCCGTCACTCATAATGTAGTCGGGCGGCGCAAAGTAGATCTGCAAACTGGTTTGGGACTCCCGCGGTGCAACCGGCTTTACGTTACGAACCTTGGGGCGGACGTCGGCCATAGAGCTGTGTAGGGCAGAATCACCATGCAGGTACTCGGCATAAAGGACTTCCAGATACACAGCAAATCCTTCGTGGAGCCACATATCCTTCCAGTCAGCACAGGTGACCAGATTCCCATACCATTCATGGGCAAGCTCATGGAAGTGGAGCACATCAAAACCATAGTCATTGTTCTGGTAATTATTTCCGTAGGCGATAATAGTCTGGTGCTCCATGCCCAGGTAAGGTGTCTCTGCAACACCATACTTATCTGCCCGGAAAGGATATGGGCCAAGATACGTTTCATAGAAGCGGAGGTGCTCCGCAAACTGGGGAAACAGCTCCAATCCTTTCTCGTAATTCTCGGGCAGAACCCAATACGTGATCGGGATAATCTCCCCTGTGACACTGGTGTATGCATCTTCTATCGTGCGGTACGGGGCAATATTGAGGCTGATGTTATAATTATTGATGGGATTGGACACGAACCAGTGAAATGTCCGGTTGCCATCGTCATGCTCATCAACTCCCCTAAGTCGGCCGTTAGCTGCACAGATCAACGGTTGGGGAACGGTAATATGGAGGGCCATAGAGTCAGGCTCGTCTGATGGATGATCCTTGCACGGCCACCAGATGTCTGCGCCGTCCGATTGGCACGAGACTCCGATCCAAGGATCTCCACTTTCGGTTGTAGCCCATGTGAAGCCCCCCACCCAAGGAGGTCGTGGAGCCACTTTGGGATTCCCCCCATAAACCACTCTGATCATGACATCATCGCCTGCTTGCGCAGCAGCAGATAGCCTGATCCAGATACGCCCACCATGACGCTCAACACTCAATTGGATCGTTCCTCCTTCCTGATCGAGCCCCACTACTTCCTCAACTTGGAGGAGAGTATCCAGATCGAGGACAAACCAGGTCAGCGACTCGATGATCCGGGCATATACCTTCAGCTCACCCGCGATAGATTCCTTCAGGGTATCAATCCTCAAGCTCAGATCATAGAACTTGACGTCATATGCACCCTGTTCGGGCAGTAGAGGCCCGCCAGAACTGGTCGGAGTGACACCCAAATGCCTTTGTGCCGTGATAGAACCTAGCAACAACAGCAGGAACGATGTAATGCGCAGGGAGGATGTTTGTGACCACATGGAGACCCCTTTCTATTGTGGTTCTTATTGTCATCGAATCGTTGGGATAGATGAAATCTAGTCAAGAGGTCAGAATTTGTTACGTGTGAATATTCACCATCAAGAAGAAGTGCGATTGTAGACAGCATCTACTCCCTGGCCAGAATTTCTGCATCTGATTGGGTACTCAACGTAATTTTTGCCGCCATAATAGTGACAACTTCGTTATGAGCCCTGGAGCAGACATCACCGGACAGATATTCGCCATCAAAAGATACGCTATCCATGATGGTCCAGGCATCCGTACGACCGTTTTCCTGACGGGGTGTCCCCTTAACTGTTGGTGGTGCCATAATCCGGAAGGCCGGCGCTCACCAGCCTCTGATGGGATTCCCTCCTCCAGGGTCATAGCCCACGATGTAATCGCAGAGGTGCGCAAGGATGCTGTGTTCTATGACCAGTCAGGCGGCGGTGTGACCTTCTCTGGTGGCGAACCCTTGATCCAGATCGACTTCCTGGAAGCTATGCTTCGAGCCGCTCGGGGCCATCACATCCACACCGCAGTGGACACTTGCGGTTATACCGAGTATCACGCTTTCGAGCAAATCCTTCATCTGGTCGACCTATTCCTGTTCGACCTAAAGATCTTCGATACCGCTGCACACGAGCAGCACATCGGAGTGCCCAATCATTTGATCCTCGACAACCTGCGCGCCCTTGCCCAGAACGGTACGAACATCCGTATCCGGATTCCCTTGATCCCAAGCGTAACGGATTCAGATTCGAACCTCACTCAAATAGCCCGGTTTGCTTCAGCCCTCGATTCCATAAAGGTCATCGATTTATTGCCTTATAACCAGTTGGGTACCCATAAATACCATAAATTAGGGCTCAGGAACGAGCGAACCGGTTTGCAGACCCAAACACCGGAGGAACTCCACCACATGCAGGAACTGGTCGAAAGCCATGGATTCAAGGTGAATATCGGAGGCGGAGCATGAATGAGCGGATCACCCGGCTCAGGGAACAGAGTCTGGAGGCGAAACCCTCCATCTCACTTGAACGGGCTATCCTATTAACCGAGTTCTATCAACGTGAGGACACCGCTGCTCTTCCCACACCCGTAGCCCGGGCTTTGGCCTTCAGATATATCCTTGAACACAAGCGCATCTGCGTCCTCCCCGACGAACTCATCGTCGGCGAGCGCGGACCGGCTCCCAAATCCACGCCCACGTATCCCGAAATCTGCACTCACTCCCTGGAGGATTTCGATATCCTTCATAATCGTGAGAAGATCTCCTTCGATGTGGATGCTGAGACCCGGCGATTCCAGCAGGAGAAGATCATTCCCTTCTGGCATGACCGTTCCATCCGCACCCGCATATTCGACGAAGTAGACCAGGACTGGATAATGGCCTACGAGGCCGGGGTGTTCACCGAGTTCATGGAGCAGCGGGCTCCCGGTCATGCCGTGCTTGATAACAAGATATATCACAAAGGCCTGCTTGATTTCAAGGCTGACATCGAGACCGTCCTGAAGAAGCTTGAAGGTTCCATTGAATCCACCGCCCACAGTCAGCGTGCTCAGCTCCAAGCCATGACCATCACGGCCGATGCTATTATCCTGTTTGCCGAGCGACACGCGGAATTGGCTGAGCAGTTGTCTGAGAGAGAACAAGACCTCCATCGTAAACAGGAACTGCTGGAGATCGCCCGGGTATGTCGGCGCGTACCCGCTCACGCACCGGAGTCGCTCCACGAAGCTCTCCAGTATTACTGGTTTGTACACTTGGGAATCATCACTGAATTGAATACCTGGGATTCATACAGTCCCGGCCGACTGGATCAACATCTGTTTCCTTTCTACCAGCAGGATTTGGAGGAAGGCTGCTTAACGAAGGAGACTGCCCGTGAGCTATTGCAGGCCTTCTGGATCAAATTCAACAACCATCCCGCCCCACCCAAGGTAGGTGTGACTGCGTGCGAAAGTAGCACCTACACAGACTTCTGTTTGATCAACCTGGGTGGAGTCACCGAAGACGGTTCAGACGCGGTGAACGAGCTCACCTATCTGCTACTGGATGTGATTGAGGAGTTGCGCCTACTCCAGCCTAGCAGCATGGTTCAGATCAGCACGCAAAGTCCCGACCGTTTTCTCCACCGGGCGTTGAAGATCATCAAGACCGGTTATGGACAACCTTCCGTCTTCAACACCGAGGCCATCATTCAGGAGCTGGAACGGCAAGATCGATCCATCCAAGATGCTCGCAACGGCGGCGCTCAAGGCTGCGTGGAGGTCAGCGCCTTCGGCAAGGAAAGCTGCATTCTCACCGGCTACTTCAATCTTCCCAAGATCCTTGAGATCACACTGAATAACGGAACAGATCCGTCTTCCGGTAAACAGATCGGCATGAAAACCGGAGATCCGGTGGGATTCGAGACCTTCGAAGCGCTCTTCCAAGCATACACCCGGCAATTCCAACACTTCATCGACATCAAGGTCAAGGGCAACATTGTTGTCGAGAAACTATATGCCCAGTATCTCCCCGTTCCCTTCATGTCGATCATGGTCGACGATTGCATTGCCAAGGGCAAGGACTACAACGAGGGTGGTGCCCGGTACAATTCATCGTACATCCAAGGGGTCGGGCTGGGAACCATTACGGATTCACTCAGCGCGATCAAATACCACGTCTATGACCAAAAGACCGTTGCACTGAAAGAGTTACTGCAGGCGTTGCGCTCCAATTTCGATGGCACTGAAGATCTGCGACAACGCTTGTGGTCCACGACCCCCAAATACGGTAACGACGATGACCACGCAGACGATCTCGCGAAACAAGTGTTCGAGACATTCTACCAGGCCGTGGAAGGTCAGCCGAATACAAAGGGGGGACACTTCAGGATTAACTTGCTTCCTACTACCTCACATATCTACTTCGGTAGTGTACTTGGTGCAACTCCCGATGGGCGCAAAGCTCAGCAGCCCCTTTCTGAGGGGATCAGTCCGGTCCAGGGTGTGGATCTGAAGGGTCCGACGGCTGTTCTTAAATCCGCCGCCAAGATCGATCATGTGCGCACCGGCGGCACCCTTTTGAATCAGAAATTCCTACCTCAGATCCTGGAATCGGAGGAGGGTTTGGTGAAACTGGGACACCTGGTCAGGGCGTACTTCCGGATGAACGGCCACCATATCCAGTTCAACGTGGTCACCGTCGATACTCTGCGGGATGCCCAGAAACACCCCGAGAAATACCGGGACCTGATTGTCCGGGTGGCCGGTTACAGTGACTACTTCGTGGATCTTGAACCAGACCTTCAAGACGAGATCATCCGTCGCACAGCCCACACTGTTGGCTGATAGACATCACCCGAAATCAATCCAAGTTGAATACTCTTTGAATTTCTCGGCTGGCTGGTACTATTTTCGTCGCCATATAAGCATGACGACGATACCTGCACACGCGATGAATGAAAAAGAACGGATATGAATTCTCCCTACCCATTCCCTGAGCGACCCCGATATTTCACTCACGGAATCTTGGCGATAATAGTAAGCCTTCTGCCCCTTCTGGCTGCGAGCGCCCAAACGATCCCGGTGGACACTCTCCTGTTTGTTACCTTCCCTGCAGACTCAGACACGGTCAATGTGTCAGATCTGAGGTTCGGTGCCTTGAGCCTTGATACGGCAGCCACCGTCTTGGTGCAGGGTGAGGAGCGGCGCGTCTACCCCAGCGGCGCCGTTACCGGATTGGTTGACCTGAGTCCGGGGTGGAATCTGATCCCTTTTGAAATCAAATCCAAGATTGATACTCAGAGATTCACAAAACGGGTCTATCGTATCCCGCCACCGGAGATATTACCCCCCAGACCAACGCGCATCCTGAAGGAAACTACTTTGCCCACCCGTGATGCCGTATACTACTCGGAGGATGCTATTGTATTGCGTTTCCAAGGGAGTCCTGGTGGGAAGGCTCGCTTCAAGATTCCCAACCTAACAAGTGGCTGGCTGCCCATGGTGGAACTTCCGTCTGAGGAGGCCGGCGGACTAGCCGGTGTATACGAGGGAGTGTACCAACTAAAGCCAGGAGATCGCTGTAGGAAGGAGCGGGCAGTAATCGAGCTGAAGGGCCAACGCGGGAGTACGAAGAAGCGCCGTAGTCGAGGCCGGATCACCGTTGACCTGTCAGGCCAACCGCTGCTGATGAAGACGGTTAATAGTTCCAACGTGGTGTTTTATAAACCCTGGGGAGAGATCTTTATGGACCTGCCGCGAGGCGTGACAGTCAAAGCGGTGGCCGACCTAGGGGACTGGTGGAAGGTGGCGGTGTCGGAGTACCGCACCGGCTATCTGCTGAAGTACGCCGCGCGTGCACTGCCTCAAGGCCGGACCTGGCCTCTGGTCCAGATGAATGGTATTGAGGCTAGGCTAGATTCTACCTGGCTGACCCTTGACTTCGGCTTGACAGGACAAGTACCCTTCCAGATCGTCCAACGCCGATCACCGCAAATGCTGTCAATCTATTTCCACCGCGCCCGGTTCCACGATGAATGGACCCGTTACCCGGACAGTACCGAACTCATTGACCATATTTTCTGGGAGCAGCTGACCGATGATGTATTGCGGTTCGATATTCACCTGAACATGTTACAGCAGTGGGGCTACAGGGGTTGGTATGAGGCTGGGATGTTCAAACTGGCTATCCGCCAGCCACCGGTGATCGAGCGGGAGCGGCCTTTTGCCAACCTCATCATTGCCTTGGACCCCGGACACGGTGGCAAGGAAAAGGGCGCCGTGGGTCCCACCGGCCTAATGGAAAAGAATGTCAACCTCACCTATGCCAACTACTTAGCGGAGCTCTTGACCGCGGCCGGAGCGGAGGTCCACCTCACACGCATAGCAGATTCTACCATGACTCTTAAAGCCCGCGTAGATAGCGCCCGGGCGGTGGGTGCCCATATCCTGGTCTGGATGCACAACAACTCTGTAGGCCCCACTCGTCAACCGGAAGAGATCAGCGGCTCCAGCACTTTCTACACCCAGCTGCAGGGCTTACCATTTGCACAGGCCGTATATCTCCGACTGTTGGACCTGGATCTAATACCGATGGGAACTGTCCACCGCAGCTACTACGTGCTACGTCAGACAGACCCGGTCATTTTCCTGGTGGAGGGAGCCTTCCTCTCCCATCCCCTGGACGAAATGTTCCTGCTGGACGATTCCAATCTGATGCGGCTTGCGGAGGCAGTGTACCAAGGGATGGAGGACCATCTCAAAACACTGGCAAAGTAACGCGGGTAAAATACTCTACACTATTTTTCCCTGGTCTAAGCGGGATTTCCCACATTTTGCATCCGTAGAGGCATGCGATATAGCAGCCAGATTCGATAGCACCGGATCTGCCAGCTATCAGCAACTTGTTGAGGCTAGGATGGCTGTGTAACATAGATCACTTGCATGGGTGGGAGAATCATTATGAAGGCGATGAGAC
>CP070656.1:1168003-1171044 GCA_020355065.1 Fidelibacterota bacterium
AATGACAAAGCCGATAAAGAAACTCAACGCGGCCACGCCCAGACTCAGGCTGGTCATTTCAAGAAAATGCCTTTGCTGCACCCGCAAGCTCACCTCCCCGTCCGCTACTGCCCTTCCAACTCTGCCAGCGCCTTCCTGGCTTGCTCTATCAACTCCTCATCCTGGCTCACGGCCTGGCACTGCTCAAGGGCCTCGATGGCATTCTGTCGCTGCTTGCTCTTCTGATAGGCCAGGCCCAGGCCGCAATACGCATCGCCGTATTCGGGATTGCGCTGGATGGCTGCCTGGTAGGACTGGAGGGCTTCCTGGAGCTTGTTCTGCGCGCGATAGGCCTGGGCTAGACCATAGTGGTAGGCAGGGTTATCATCATACAGGCGGATGGCCTCGCTGTACTCGGTGACCGCACCCTCCAGGTCCCCTTGGCGCTGATAGATATCGGCCAGACGCGCGTGGTAGCTGGCGTTCGACTCATCGAGTTCGATAGCTCGCGCGTAGGCCCCAGCCGCCTCGTCCAGTCTGCCCTCTTGCCGATAGGCGTCCCCTAAACCACCATGGTACACGGGGTTCTTGTCGTTGAATTCAACCGCCTTCTCGTACTCTTCGATGGCCAGGTCGAAATCGCCCTGATCGTAGTAGACGCCGGCCAGGCGGTAATGATAGCTGTCGTTCTCCGGGTCATATTCGACCGCGAGCTGGTAGTGCTCGGCAGCGTCTCCCGGTTGCTGTAGCTTGCGGTAGACATCGCCCAGATTGGCGTGGTACGCCGCACCGGTGGGGTCCAACTCCAAGGCCGCCAGGTACTCGTTTATGGCTTCCTCCAACTTGCCTTCGTTTACCAGCAGGTTGCCCTTCTGATTGCGCTGGGCGGCGGAAAGGACCCGCTCCACCTCCTCGCGGATTCCATCGAAAGCGGGTTCCAAGTCGGCCTTCTCCATGTAGTTGGGATCCAGGATAATCGCCCGCCGGAGATCTCGCATGGCCTCTGGCCTCATCCCCAAGAGGGCCCCTGCGCGGGCGCGGCCGTAGTAGGCCATGCCATTGTCTCGATCGAGGGCAATGGCCGCTGTATAGCTCTCCACTGCCAAGTCATAGTCCTGGCCTAGAACCAGATAGGCCTCTCCCTCCCCGACCCAGGCGGCTATGTAGTCAGGGTTGATAGTACGCGCCTCCTTGTACTCGACTAGAGCGCTCAGGAAGTCCTCTTGGGCGGCATAGGCCTCGGCCAAGCCAAAGCGATACGTGGCGTTGGTCGGATCGAGCTTGACCGCCTCATTGTAGTCCTTGAGAGCATCCTGATCCTCATCCAGCTCCAGATACACACCAGCGCGACGATAGCGGTAGTCGGCCTCTCCAGTCTTGTTTTCGATCTGATGAGTCAGAGAGATCGCCCACGTGTACTCCACAACAGCCGCCTCCCAATTCCCATCTCCCCGCTGCCCATCCCCTGCCTGCCCATACCAGAAGGCCGCGTTTTCCAGACCCTGGAAGACCAGGTCCAAGAACAGGAAGTCATCATACGGCTTGATGGCCTCGAAAGCCGCCTCCGTTTTTGCTTTCTCCCGGTAGGTCTCGTCCGCGTCAATTGCCTTTCTAAGGGAATCCACCGCTTGTTTGGCCTGCTCCGACAAAGCATAAGCCCGGGCCAGTCCATAGTGGGCTGCGGCGACGCTCTCGTCGTAGTCAAGGGCCTTCTCGTAACTCTGGATCGCTTCCTCACGGTTTCCCAAGGCCAGTTGGGCATCGCCCTTGCCCACCAACGCAGGAATGTAGCCAGGCACACGCCACAGCGCCTCTTTGAACTCTGCGACAGCCGCGTCCAGTTTGCCCCCTTCGAGATAGGCCTTCCCATCTCGGGTGTGTTTGTCGGCTGCGTACTCGTCGCTGAGGTAGTACTCATCCGGGTAATAGCGAATCCCGTGAACGAAGGACTTTTCGAAGGACACCGCCACATCTCGCTCCAGTACTGGATCCCTGACCAGCACGATGTACCTCGTGTCCGTCTGGACAATGAGCGTGACCTTCCTGGTGAGACCCGACGCCTCCCGATCAATCCCCAGCCGTTCCAGAATGGCCATGGACTCCTCTTCGCCGGAGAATTGCACCACGATGGGCAAACCGCCGCCCAGGGCGGGGGGGAAGGTAGCGTACGCACTGTGACCATAGTAGTAAAAGGACACGAGCACAGAAATGCCCACGAGGGACCAAACCACGAGAGAAGCCGCGCGGGTCTTTGGCTTCCTCTCGGCCCCTGACGGCACCCCTTCAGTGCTGATATCAGCTTGGGCCAAGAGATCCCTCAGCCAGGGGATCTGATCCCTCCGCATGATCAGAAGCACAAAAAAGCTGACCCCGAGGCACCAGAGTAGGAAGTGGACGCTGAAAAGTCCACCGAATTTCCATACCGAGGCGGGGTCTGCGCCCTTTAAACACTGCACAAAGTGGCTGAGAAAGTTGAGCAGCCCCTTGAATTCCCATACGCCCAGGGTCAGCACGCAGCAGATAACACCGATGGGGATAGCGCTCAAAGCTAGACTCGTCCAGGACCGGCCGATCACTCTCCTCTCCACAAGGAACAAGGATAAGCGGACGCCCAGGGCCAGGAGTACGAAGAACACCAGGTAGAAAACGCCAGTGGACACATAGCGGGCTCGCACCAGGCTGACCTCGTACACGCCGTAGCGCAGCAGGCTGATATTAACGACAGCGAAGCCAATGCCATAAAGCAGACCGACGGCACCAGCTACGAAGCCAAAGATCCTCACGGCCAGTCCACTGTACTGTTCCACCATACCCGCAATGGTCAATTCCCCTTGTTGCTTCTTATCCGCCATGACAACATCCTCCTATCTTTTGGAGTTAGGACAACACAACCCACCCGAGCAAGCCAGTTGCTCGCGGCTCACGGAACCAGACGGAAGGGGTTGCAGCGATGATTGTCTCGGTCCCCTCTAAGAGAACGGGTGAATTTCGGATAACAGTTCCGGGGTTGCCAAAGTCGCCCAACGCAGTGAAGCGATTTGGACGAAGCGTAGCAAAGTTGG
>CP070656.1:1171144-1175376 GCA_020355065.1 Fidelibacterota bacterium
CGTGCCAGACGAGACTCCGGCAGGGGAATATCATACGCCGCCAGGATACCCCGGGCTTCGGCTTCGGCCAACGTCACCCGCCCTTCACCACGTACATCATCCAGAATCTTTCTCACTGCCTCATGGTTCACATCGAATACATCTGGAGCCGGTTTGGGCTGCTCGAGGTACTGGCGATAGTGCCACATGGCCTGCAGCACACTCACCGCCCGGTCAGGGGAACGATAATTCGGAATCCGGTTCCGGTTCAGCACTTCCTCACCGGCACGGATCTTTTCCTGTCCCATGAAACAGCCGATGATCGGTTTGTCATATTGACCCACCAGTTCAGCAGCCAACTCCGCCGTTTCGGGGATCTGTGTCATCACCTGCGGGGTCAACATCACGATTAAACCATCTACCCCGGGATCATCAAGCGCGGCTTTCAAGGCCAGGGCATAGCGCTCCGCCGGGGCATCCCCCAACACATCGATGGGATTATAGACATTGGCCGCCGGTGGCAACCCAGCACGCAGGACTTCCACCGTCTTGGGATCCAGTTGTGCCAGGTGCAGCCCCACACGTTCCAAGCCGTCCGTGGCCAGAATACCCGGTCCCCCCGCGTTCGTGATTACGGCAATGTTCGGGCCTTTCAATAGTGGCTGGTAGGCGAATGCCAATCCCCAGTCAAACAGATCTCGCAGCGATTCCGCCCGGAGCACACCCGCTTTCTTGAAGGCTGCTTCGTAGGCCCGTTCGGATCCCGCCAGACTCCCCGTGTGGCTGGATACCGCTCGCGACCCGGCCTCTGTCGTCCCTGACTTCAGAGCGATAACCGGCTTTTTCAGCGACACCTCCCGGGCTCTATCAATAAAAGCTCGGCCGTCCGGTAAGCCTTCGATGTAGGCCAACACCACTTCCGTCTCATCGTCATCTTTCCATTCTCGCAGCAGGGTTGCTTCATCCACGTCCACCTTGTTGCCCAGACTCACAAATCGGGAGAAGCCAATCCCTTCTGCCACCGCTAAGTCCAGAACGGCCGTGCACAAAGCACCCGATTGAGACATGAAGGCAATCCCGCCCCGTTCCGGCATGCTGGCGGCAAACGAAGCATTGATGGGACAGATGGTATCGATCATGCCCAGGCAGTTGGGCCCAATGATGCGAATGCCATTTTCCTGCGCGACGGCCTTGAGTTCCTGTTCCAGGTGGGCTCCGTCTACACCCACTTCCCCGAATCCGGCGCTGATGACTATGACCGCCTTTACCCCTTTTGCACCACACTCCCGCACTGTCTCAATGACCCGCCTGGCAGGGATC
This sequence comes from Fidelibacterota bacterium, assembly GCA_020355065.1. Classification (GTDB taxonomy): domain Bacteria; phylum Fidelibacterota; class Marinisomatia; order SCGC-AAA003-L08; family TS1B11. The sequence continues at coordinate 1,172,444 of CP070656.1, forward strand.
ACAATGATTGCCAGTTCAATCTCACCCGCCACTTCCGTGATACCCGTATAGGCCTTTCTGCCCAGGATTTCACCTCCCCTGGGATTGATGGGGTAAATGTCACCCTTGAAACCGGATTCAATAATATTGTTCAGAATGCCGAAACCCAGCTTCTCAGGAGCGTAGGAAGCTCCCACAATTGCCACACTGCCAGGATTGAAAAAGGAATCAAGTTGGGGGGGCTTGTCTTCGGGGGCCGAACTCATCGCTCATCCAATCGGAAAAAAGTATTCAGGCGGAATGGGATACCATGCTGCCTAGATAGCTGAATCAATCCACATAGCAGTTCTGAATTTAGCCCTTGAACAGGAGGGTTTACTCCGCATTTATGTGAGGCCTTATTTGCATCATGATGAAGATCAGCGATCAACTCACCCGCTCGTACATTGCGGAAAAATACTTGAATATCGAAGCCGAGTTCGAAAACGTAAAACCACCGACTGGATTCGGTGGCCTGGGACGGGAAATCCTGCTGTAGCCCGTAGGAGAATCGAACTCCTGTTGCCAGGTCGAAAACCTGGAGTCCTAACCACTAGACGAACGGGCCATCAAGGGCGGGTGAATTTAATTTTAGCCTAAATCTCGCCGCAAGCAAATAGGAGATGTTCAGCTCCGCTCACTCTTTCCCTTCACACAACTGCAGAAGTAATTTGCGCTATGGATACTGGAATGAGCATGCCGCATCCCACCCGCAGATTATTCCTTTGGCTTGGCCTGTTCGGCCTGGCCTTCGGCTACATCGAGGCCGCCGTGGTGGTCTACCTGCGGGAACCCTACTACCCCGGAGGCTTCCACTTCCCCCTGGCTACGATTCCCTCACGCCTGGTCTGGACGGAGGTGGGACGGGAGGCCGCCACCCTCCTGCTGCTCCTTAGCCTGTCCTTGCTCGCGGCCCGCTCCCGGCTGCGGCGCTTCGCCGTCTTCGCCTTCTGCTTCGGCGTCTGGGACCTGGTCTACTACCTGGCACTCAAGCTGCTGATCGGCTGGCCTGCTTCCCTGCTGGACTGGGATGTGCTGTTCCTGATCCCCCTGCCCTGGACCAGCCCCGTCCTGGCACCGATGCTGGTCTCGCTGGCCCTCATCGCGGCGGCCGCGATCATCCTGCGCTGGCCCGAAGACCGGCCGGCGTCCGTTCGGCCAGGCGATTGGCTGGTGGAAGTGCTGGCGGGACTGGTCATCATCGCCTCGTTTCTGTGGAACGTACCGGCGCTGCAGACCAACGAAGCCCCGGACTACTACCCCTGGTGGCTGTTTTCGCTCGGACTGTTGATCGGCATCGGGTGGTTCGTCTGGCGGCTGCTCCACCAGCGCCAGGAAACTCCCGCCGCCAACAGGTAGCACCCCGCCGCCAGTAGGGCCACCACCCGGAATCCCAGACTCAAGGCCACGATGGTCGCCACCGGCGTGGTCACCACGGAAGCAAAACCGTTGATCCCCCACGCCCAGGGGATCAGGTGGGAGGCCTGACCGGTGTCCAGCCAGCGCACTCCCGTGGGAAAGAAGACGCCCATGACCAGAGCCAGGGGAATCAGACTCACAATGACGAGGATGAACCGCCCCCCTTTGGCCAGCCCGGCCCAGCCGGAACCGAACAGGGCGATGCAACCCAGTAGCATAACAAGCAGCAGGATCATAAGCACGACGGCTCCCGGCAGCATCCCGGCCCGCGCGGCTGCCGGGCGCTGGGAAATCCAGCTCCCCACCCCGGCAAAGACCAGCAGTGCCGTGATCACCGCCGCCGCGGAATACACCGGGTCACCCAGCACCAGCACCAGGCGCTGGATCAGCATGATCTCCACCAGCATGAAGCCGCACCCGATGGCCGCGAAATAGAACAGGCTCAGCGGAGGTCGCTCGGCGGCATCCCCGGTTAGAGAAACCCGCACTCCCCGAGTCAGCCACAAGGGCAGCAGGATCAAGCCCGCCCCACCCACCACCAACAGCGCCAGGGTGATCCACAGCAGTACGTAGCCCCATTCCGCCAGCATCAGCCCGGCGGTCCCTAGCACGTCCCGCATGATCGGCAAGGCCCGCAGCGTCAGGAAATAATGAAAGAATGGACGGTCATCGGTGGAGGGTCGCAGGTGAAAGGGCGACGCCAGTTCCTCCGGATCGGAGCGTCCCCGCGCCAATAATTGCAGGTCCGCGACCAGGGTGGTATCGGCCAGCAAGTGGAAGGTAGTGGCCTGCTCGCCCCCGGATGGGAACCACAGATCGAATCCCTCCAGCTCGGCAAACTGACGAGTGCGTGCCCGCTCCGCCGTCGACCATGGCCGCCTGCTGAGCACCACGGTAGCCGCGTTCCAGCTGCCGATAACGGTCAGATGATCCTCCGTCGCCGAATCCGCCGCCCACGCCGTGCGTTCCAGCGCTCCGGCCAGCAGTGCCGTCAGCTTCAGGATGCGCCGGGGCGGGATGTCCAGCCAGGTGGTCAGGCACAGGAGACCTTCCGGCGACAGGCGCTCCAGCACGGCCCCGATCCCCTCCAGGGTCAGCATATGATCCTCGTGTACGGCCTGCATGGCGGCCGCCGCGCCCGTCACACCACCCAGGGGCGGGACCATGATCACGTCGTACGGCCCCGTCTCCCGGTAGAGGAAACCCCGCGGCTCCTGCCGCACCACCTCCACACCCGGCTGCTCGTAAATCGTTAACAGTGAACTGTCCCTCTTCGCCAACCTCTCCAAGGTATATAAAAGGTCTGGATTGCGGACCACCGCCGTCACGGACCGGCTGCCCTCCATGAGCGCCTGGTGCACCTCCGAGCCAGTGCCGGCATTCAACACCAGCACCCGCCGCGGCGCGCCTTCCGCCGGGCCGAACGACCGCACCCGGTAAGGCAGGGCGAACGACGTGTGCCGCAGCGGCACATCCCAGGCGGTGTCACCCAGGAC
>CP070656.1:1175476-1194305 GCA_020355065.1 Fidelibacterota bacterium
GATGTTACGATGAGGAGAATCTTGAACCATGTTTGAAAATGTGAATAAAAACAGGAAATAGATGATGAGAAAACCGGTACTGACACTTGTCATTGCTCTGCTGGCAATTACCGCCGTAGTGGTGAACAGCACCCGCAGCGATGCCGCACACCAGACACCTGCCAAGCAGGAGACCTCCGCCAAGCCCCTGGCCCCCGATTTCACCCTTCGCGATCTGGATGGCGAGCGCGTGGCGCTGAAAAGCCTCCGCGGTAAGCTGGTGCTGGTCAATTTCTGGGCCACCTGGTGCCCCCCCTGCCGCAGGGAGATCCCCGATCTCAACCGCATCCACTCCGCCTACGAGGAACAGGGTGTGGTGGTGCTGGGTATATCCTGGGATGAGGCCAGCAGCGAGCAGATCAAGAACTTTGTGAGAAACTACAAGGTGGTCTACCCCGTCCTCCACGGTACCCAGTCCGAGCTCTCCGAGATCGGCCGGGCTTATCAGTGGGAAGGCTACCTGCCTACTACTTATCTGGTGGATCGGGAGGGTCGTATCCAGGATAAGCACATCGGCGGCGGCAACGAAAGACTCTTCCTGCGGATGATCGAACCGTACTTGTAATTCCCAGCATTATCTGCCAATAGAAATCTGACACGAAGCAGACTCACAGCTCCCCCTCCTCGTCCAGGAACAGCTCCGCCGTAACGCTGTCCGCCAGCAGGACTCCCTTCTCCGTTAGCGACAGGCGATCCGCGTTCAGCACAACGCTATCGTGCAGCTGCTCCAGCTTCGCGCCGTATACTTCCACAAAGGCTTCCACACTCTCGTAACCCATTTCCTCCGTAACCGAAAGCCCCTCCCGCAGCCGCAGCCCGAACGCCAGCTTCTCGTTTTGCAACTGTACCGGAGTTAGCCGCTCCTCTCCCGCCACAGGACTCTCTCCCCCCTCCACCCGCTTCAGGTATTCGTCCAGGTCCCGCACGTTCCAGCTGCGCACTTCCCCGTCGAAGCGGTGCGCTGCAGGACCGAATCCCAGGTACGGTCCGATGCGCCAGTAGTGCAGATTGTGCCTGCAAGCCCTCCCCTCGCGGGCATGGTTACCGATCTCATACATATCGTATCCCTGCCCCGCCAGGTACTCCCGCGCCCATGTGTACATGGCCAGGTCCGTCTCCTCCTCCGGCATGCGGATCGCCCCTCGTGCCACCTCCTCACTCAATGGCGTCCCCTGCTCCATCGTCAGCGAATAAGTGGAAATGTGCTCCGGTCCCAACGCCACCAGTGCCGCCAGGTCTGCCTTCCACCGCTTCAGCGACTGCCCCGGGATATTGAATAGCAGGTCGCAACTGATATTGTCAAAACCCGCCCTACGGGCCATCTCGAAGCTGGTAAAATTGTCTTCCGGCGTATGGATTCGCCCCAGGAACTGCAGCAGCTTTGGATCGAACGACTGGAACCCGAATGAGATCCGGTTCACTCCCGCCTCACGGTATCCCCGCAGCTGCGCTTCGGAGGCTTCCCCGGGATTGGCTTCCATGGTGCATTCCTCCAGCCCCTCCAGGCCGAAGGTATCTTTCAGCGCCTGCATGACCGCTCCCAGTTGTTCCGGCGTCAGCAGGTTGGGGGTTCCCCCGCCGATGTACACCGTATCGAATTTCCAGCCCTTTACCTCATCCACCGCTTCACGAATCTCAGTCACCAGGCTAGCTACAAAACGGCCTATCTGATGCTCACGGTCCGGCAGGGAGTAGAAATCGCAGTACCTGCACTTGGAACGGCAAAACGGGATGTGGACGTAGATACCGGCGGCAGGGGCGGTGATCATGCGAAGCGCCCTGTCAGTGCTTCTTCCCGATTATCAGGGTCTCTTCCGGGTCCAGGCCGTAAAGCGTCCGGTCCATCTCGTCATATTTTTCAGCATACGGGATTAGCTCTACGTCAAAACCTGCCCGGCCGAGACGCTCCTTGATATCTCTACCATAGATTCTCACATGGTCGGCTCGCCCGTACACCCGCTCTCGGTCCTCGGCGCTCGTGGCTTCAGGATCTTCGAACGTACGCTCCCCCTGCAGCGGAACCTGAATAAGCGCCATTCCGCCCGGCGCCAGAACCCTGTGCATCTCCCTCATTGCGGCTTGATCTTCCGGTATGTGCTCCAGGACATGACTGCAGAGTACCACCTGGAATACCCCCTCCTTATAGGGTAAAGCAGTCATATCTCCCCCCTCGAGCGCCCACCGGGATGCGATATCCATACTGTGGTAGCGGAGAGCAGTTTTCCTCAGACAGTAGCGTTGGAAATAGCGCCACGAGGCAATATCCAGGACAGCTTCGTTCCGCCCGAACAGATGGTATTCTTTTTCCAGGTAGAGCCATTGCAGTCGGTGCCGGGGCCCGGATCCACACCCGGGACATAGCCTGCTGTCCGTCAGAAATCTGCGTACCCGCGAATGACAGCATGGACAGGTATGTCGCTTGCCTGCGTACCAGATCTTCAGCATTCCGCGCAGGCTGGGTTCCAGCCTTATGATTGTACCTTCACTCCAGATACGCCGGGCGATCCTCTTGCTGACAGTATATAATCCCATTGCGCTACTACATTCCGAAATAAACGGTGAAGGGAACTTTTTCTATCTAAGGCGTTTAGTTAATTGATATTAGCACGCAATACATCGACGCTTAATCTTTGACAGATACCTCCCAGGATGCTCCTCCGGTAGAGGGGGCATCCCTCCTGCACTGGCACAATCTACCCAGCCTGCACGAGGCGGCAGTTGCCCGATTGCCGCCTCGTCTGCTATTCTTCCTGCGTTCTATCCGGATGCCTCGTTCACCGACTCCAGCATCCGTCTCGTAATGATCCGGTCCACCCACGATACCCGCAGGTTAGGCCGGATAAAACCAATATGCCCGCCGAACTTCTGAACCGAGAACCAGACCCTCTCCAGCGATAAATATTCCGTATAGGGACTGTCAGCCAGCACGGGATCATCTTCCGACACGTTGACGTAGGCAGGTATTCGCACCTCTTCCAGTCTTTCAGGGGTAAGGGTATACTGATCGAAGTAGGCTTCCACAGAAGGGAAGTCCGTGTACTTGCTCAGGATCATCCCGGTCATCTTCAGGATATCGGATTCCTGGTACAGCTCCTCGAAATCATAGCGTTGGGGGAACAGCGCCTCTTTTCGCTTCAGGGAGCGCAGCCACTTCTCCCGGAAATACGCCCGCGTAAGCGGATTCTCGTCCATCTTGCGGGTACTGGCCAGCGGCTTCAGCACCGGGCTCACGGCATAGATAGTATTCAGGAATGGGAGTTCCAGGCAGGCCAAGCGCAGGGCGAAATTGCCGCCCATGGAAAATCCGATCAGGTAGACCGGCTTCCCGTCGGCGTTAGCCCCTATCATGCTCACGGCATCGGCTACTTCCTGCAGGAGCGCACCGTGAAACATCCCTTCATTCAAATGATGGGTTCCACCGTGATCCCGGAAATTGAGGCGGTACACATCGAATCCTTTCTGGAACAGCTTACGGCCCAGGCAAACCACATAGGTTGTATGGGCGCTGCTCTCCCACCCGGGGAGCAGTATGGCTGAACCGCGTCGCGCTCCGTCTTTGAGTGTTGACACGAAGCATTGCAGCCGGACGCCCTCGGGAGTCGTGAGTATTTCTTCCCGGGCATGTTCCAGCATGGCATTCGGCCCCCATTGCCGGTAGCGGGCTCGTCCCAGGCTCGTTTGCACCAGAGGGTCGCGTGCCCAAAATGGTGGCCGATACGTAAATCGGTTATCCTGTGGCATATCGTACCTTCCCGAAGATTATCGCCAGCAATATCGTCACCAATAGCCCGGGGATCATTGGCTGCAATCCCAGCGGATAGCCCGCACCGCCAGCGCCCAGCCAACGGGCCAACTGCGGGATGAGTTGCCACGCCGCAGCCGTGGAAACTCCCGCTAAACCCACCATGACGGCTGACCGGTCCGTCAGTGAAAAGGATGGCGAAAACGTTGCCAGGACCGGCAGCAGTAGTCCCGGAACCAGTAGCATACCCAGACTGTACCACAGCTCCACCACCGAGGGGATACCCACGGCCAGGGCATATCCCACGCAGCAGCTGACTATTATTCCCCACTGGATCCGCTTCCGCTCGGCATGGACGTCATCAGCTTGCCGAAGGAAAAAGTCCCTTCCTATGGTCGTGGCGCTGATAAATGCGAACGAGTCTACCGTACTCATGATCACGGCCAGCAGCGCCACGATGAACAAGCCCCGCAAACCCACCGGCAGGACGGATAGACCCAGCAGGGGATAAGCCGCCACGGGACCCCCGGCCTGTTGCGCCAGATCAGGCAGTCTGCTCACCGCATACAATCCGGTGGCAGTTGTCAGCAGATCGAATACCAGCCAGAATCCCACGCTGAGGAAGATTCCCCTTGCCGCTGTCTTGCCGTCACGCGCAGCCGCCGAACGTTGATAAAATCCCGGATCCACGAACGTCCAACTGGCGATCAGGAACCAGACCAGGATCACCTGCCAGCCCATGGATTCCGGGCCTCTTAGCGCCCGATGACCGGTCGGCAAGCGCCGCCACATCTCCGACAGCGACTCCTGCCCCATGAGTAAACCCAGCAGCACGGCGAATCCGATAAACATCAGGGCGAATTGGAGCAGGTCGGTTCGTATGACCGACAAAAAGCCCCCTCGCCATAAATAGACTGTGCTGAAAACCGTCCCTAGCAAGATGGCCACCCATAACGGCAGCCCGAACATGAAATTCAACATGACACCCAGCATCAATAGATAGGGAGCCGGCGTGGTGAGCAGGAATACGATCACCGCGCCAAATCGTGCTGTGCGAGGACCATAATGCTGGTGGAAGCGCTCGGGGATCGTCAAGGCGCCACCGCCGCGAATCCGTGGTGCCAGGAACGCGGCATACAGCGCCGCATAGATGTAGTACGGGATCCCGAACACCAGCAGGTTCACGATCCCGTTACGATAAGTGAACTCGCCCACACCCAGAATGCCGCCATACCAGGTGGATACCAGAGTCGCCACGAAAGGAACCAGCGTGAGCCGCCGGCCACCCAGCAGATAATTCTGAGCTGCAAATCCCTCCCGTCTTCTTGACCTCAGACCCAGGTATAGCAATCCTGCTACATACAAGGCAATGAGTGAGAGATCAACAGGATGGAAAGATTCGCTGCCCAAGGAATACTTGATCGGGCCGGGAAACCCTACTCCTCAGGTGGGTAGCTTTGATAGACCAGCACCGCACCCCCGTCGACCTGGATAGCGAAGCTCTTCCCCAAACTTCGGTTGGAGGTTCCCTTATGGTACGCAGGAATTGCTGCCTGGTCGAGAGAATATTGCAGCCCGTCAGTGGTAATTCGCACGCTGGTCGATTCGGGGAAAAGCGATACTTCCTGCCCTTCGAAAGAGCAGTATGCGCCCGTCGTGCGTACCACGCTGAACTGCCCCGCATCTGTAAGCGCCATCACCTCCATGCCAAAATCAGTCCACAGCATGAGGAGATTCCCCAAGGTATGATCATCACGCTTGCCAACCGCGCCCAGAACCGTTACCTCCCGGCAGCCTTTCTCGGCGGCAAACTGCAGCGCCTCCTCCAGGTCGCTCGACTGTTCTGAGGGGAGCAGCACCAATCGATCCTGGAACATGGCGCGAACCTCTTCAGTGATGGAATCCAGATCTCCCACTACGTAATCGGGCTTCCGGGAGCGGTTCAGGAAGCTGTTCGCCGCGCCATCACAGCAAATGATGGTACCGGCCCGCTCCAGTACCTCCAGGGGACGATGATGGGTAGGGAATGTGCCGTCCGCCAGGATCACTACCGGCGGCTTGAGGGCCACCGGATTACTCCCAGGGGATCTCGAGCCAGTTGGAATATAGCTCCTCCTGCTCTATGGCCGGTGGCTCAACCCGAAGTATGGAATACCTGTCAGGCGGTGACACCACCGGTCTCACTCTATACGTCTCGAGAACGCCGTTTCTGCTCACAATCAATGCCACTTCCGAATCAGGACTGCGCGACGATAGGATGCGTTGGCCCGGCTCACCCGCAATGCGAAATCCATCCACCGCGATGAGCTCGTCTCCCACACTTAATCCCGCCCGAGTCGCAGGGGTATCGTGGACCACACGGTCAATGAATAACCTGTCGTCCTCAATTCTTGTATTGAATCCATAGTAGGCTTTCAGGGAGTCCTCTGGGCTGCTGTAATTCTTCATCAGGAGTAGCCCGAAAGGTTCCAGGATGGGTCCCCACTCGATCTCGGCCGTCGTGGTGATATATTGGTACACATCATCCAGTGAGCGGCCTGCCAGAGAATCACAAACGGATCGGATTAATTCAAAATCATAACCCTGGGCGGTGACGACGTACCGCTCCCAGAGTAGCCGGAATACATCATCCAGACTACGTTCCCCGTTAGTGGCTGACCGGAGTGCCAGGTCCAGCGCCAGGCCCACCAGGCCGCCTTTCCCGTAGTACGAGATCGTGGTATTGGGACTGTTTTCATTGGGTTGATAATACTTGATCCAGGCATCGAACGAGGCCTCTTCGAGCGTCTGAACCAGTCTTCCTGGTGTCGACTCGAGCATCCGGATATCCGTCGCGACCAATTGGAGATAAACATCGTCCGAAATCAGATCCGCTCGCCGGAGCAGATAACGGCCGTAGTATGATGTAAATCCCTCCGCAAACCACAGCAGCGTGGAATAATTTTCCCGCTCGTAATCATAGGTCAGGAAAGTTTGAGGTCGCAGTCGTGTGACATTATAGATGTGAAACAGCTCATGGGCCACCAGGTCCAGGAAACGTCGATAATCGGCTTCCGGACTGAATCTCCACCGCGACTCGATGAGGTGCATTGAGTTCTGGTGCTCCAGACCTCCACCACCACTATCGCGCAACTCCAGGAATATGGTGAACTCCTCGTAGGGAACCGATCCGAATATTTCGTGGATCTCCTCAATGATCTTCCGTGTATCCGCGATTAGTCGTTCCCCATCATAATTGCCCTCACCCGAAATGGCGTACTGATGAGGAATCCCTCCAGCTTCGAATTCCAGGACAGTATGATTCCCCATCATGATCGGTGAATCCACCAGCACATCATAATTCTCAGCTCGGAATACCGGGCTGCTTCCTCCCACCCCGGGCAGTGAGGACGTAACCTTCCTCCACGCCCGTGGTTTGTTGATCACCACCAGGCTTTCCTGTGATTCCAGCCCCACCGGGTAGATGAACACACTGGCGCCGTTGAGCATCGCTCCCCGCTCATCAACGAAGCTGGTGCGCTGTGTAGGCTCGAAAGCATATACTTTGTACGTCAGATACGCCCGCCGCTGACCATTCAGGATCACTCGCCACGTATTCTTATCCAGCTTTTGTAGGGCCAGACCTCGGGATCCATCCCGCGCATTCATTTCAACGATATTTCTCGAAAAATCCCGGATACGGTAACTGCCGGGCGTCCACGTTGCCATCTTGAAATCGACGTACTCTCTCCCCCGCCGGAGGCCATCCACCTCCAGCTCCACACTTACGTAATGCTCCGTGCGATCCTCGAAACTTAGAGTGTACGTGATCCTCCCGTACAGCAGTCCATTGCTTAACATGAGTAGAATCAGGTGCAGTGTGAAGATCCTCGGCAAAATAAATGTATAGAATCTCATAGTGCCATTCGATTATTTGTTTTTGTATAGTCCATAGAAACCGGCTTTATCATAAACGATTTTTGGCTCGGGGTAGCGCAGGGTAAAATACTCCCTTCGACTATGGAAATCCACCCAAAGTTCCGGTTTCCCTGTGGTGCCGGTTAACTCTATTGATGATCATCTTGGCCGGGGGTTGTCAAATTTATTCGGATCCGGACACCACTTCACGGAGTACTTCCCCGCTGTCCAGTGTCTTTATCTGTATGTCATCACGGATCTTGTAGTGCGGATGCGTTTCGTGCAGCTCCTTCTGATATCCATCCTCATTGTCAAACCAGGCCTTGATCTCATCTCGCAGCGGCTGGATCATCTCGGCCGGTTCCCAATGGTACACCGCACCCGTTTCCTCTTCCAGTAAGTCCCCCCAATGTTCCGCCCATATGACTTCCGTCCGGCCAATCCGCTTCACTGCCCGCTTAGCCGCCAGCAGCTGCGCATGGATTGCCGGCGAGCGGGTGTAGTAGCACTTCAGGAAAAAAAGCGCCGAGTGTATACTCGCTGGAACCGTTACCATGGCACTCATACGCAGATTCTTGCCCAGCGCCGCGATGAGACTTAAAACCATGTCCCCCAATGCCAGCCCGGGATATTCCTGACCAGGCAGCATGGGGTGATCACGACCGAATCGACGATGCGGATTCTGCAAAAGAATCCATTCCAGATGCAAACTGGGATATTTGCCCTCATCGCCAAGGCTTTCCATAGTATCCGATAGACGAGCTCGCCGGAATACCAGTTCCGCGAACAGCGCCTCTGGTTCAATTTTCTCGTCATAAAAACGCAGTACATGTCGATATGCGTCGGTAAGATCCAGCTGCAATTGGGGATCGTGGATCCCCTGCCCCGCGAGAGCGTTGATCAGCCCGAACTCATGGAATAGATCCATGAGTGCCAGATCGCCGTACACACCCAGGAACAGATCGCTGCTGCTGCTGGTCTCCAGATCAGTAAACAGATCCCAGGCCACCCGCTGCGATGAACGGCCCCGGGGATAGTCCTCACCCAACCGTCTGGCGATACGGTCAAACTTGTGTTCGTAGTATAACTGCCTGAGATTCAACCTGCACCCATTTCAGCTTTCCGGGGAAAATATGGTATGGAATTGTTCCGGTCCACTCATCTTTTTCCGCACTATCCGGTCATAGGTTCGGCGAAACAACTATTCACCGAAAATTAACCATGACCAGCCTTATGAGGACATCGTAAAGTGTCAAAGTGGCTGTCGTCAGTCTCCTCTCGCCAGGTACATATCGGTTTCGTTCCTTGACTCGATGTTTCAATCTCGTGTAATTTGGCCCCTCGATGAGAACGACTCAGGCCGTGCAAGACCGAATGATATCAATCTATCCATAGATACGCGGATATTCACGCACACCCGGCAGCCCACATCGATGCTGAAATCACACCTCAACCAGATTCAGATATCCCTGCCCCTCCTGCTCCTGTTGTTACCCTGCACTGCTACCGCACAACCGGAAACATCATCGGCAGCAAGCGGACTCCTGCAGTCTGTCTCTCAGCGCATGTGGGGTATCGACCAGACATCCACAATTACCGCGACCGAGACAAATCACAGCGATTCTACCCGGACCCACCAATTCCGGCTCCACGTGCATTACCCCCAACCGGCTGATTCCATCCTGAAGCAGACCTTCATGGAAGTAGTGGCACCGGAAAAACTAACCGGCCAGAAATATTGGCTGTGGGTGATAAGCGACGGGCGTGAGCGCACCTGGATCTACCTGCCGCGCATTGGCCGTCTACAGGAAATCCATCATCGGCAGAGAGACCGAAATCGCAGCCGGGAAATCGACTTGAGTGAACTGAATATTACCCCCGAGCAGATCGAATCACACACCCATCAGATACTGGAATCAACCCAGCTCGATGGGCATCCGGTCGTTTTGATCAAGAGCATAGAAAAAGTTACCGGTCCCCGTCGTCAGGAACGGCATTCCGGTTACAAGCTGCTCTGGATCGACTCGGAGGCTCTGCTGGTCCGGAAGGCGGAGATCTACTCCGGTCGGGGTAAATTGATGAAATGCTTTATGGTTGAGGCTACGAAATCAGTCAACGACTACACCATCGCGACCGCTATTCTCATCCGGGATGCTCAAAGGAGGACGGAAACGGCAATCACCGTTGAAGAATTGAGCTTGGAACCCATCCGCGAGCCCCGCCTGTTCCAGCCCACCGCAGACTAAATTATCTTTCGCCTATCCCGGCGGCCAGCGCATGGACCGGCCGCCCAGCACATGAAAATGCAGGTGGAATACCGACTGGCCCGCGCTCACCCCCGAATTGACTACCACCCGGTAGCCGTCCGCGATCCCCTCCTGATCCGCTAGCTCCGTAATCACTCGATGCAAATGGCCGATGAGGGCTTCATCTTCGGCGGTCATGTTCTGCAGCTTGTCGATCGCCTGGCGCGGCACCACCAGGAAATGCACCGGCGCCTGCGGATTGACATCCCTGAAGGCTACACACTGCTCGTCCTCGTAAATGATGTCCGAGGGGATTTCCTTGTTGATGATCTTGGCAAAAATGGTCTCGCTCATCCCGCCTCCTCGCGATCCTTCTCCTTCGAATGGAGCAGTTTCCACCCCTGTGGGTACAGGATTGCTGCCGCTGCAATTTTAACCAGGGCACCCGGGATGAAAGGATAAAGACCCACGGCGAGTACATTTTCTGCCCTGAGATAGACCGCCAGCCATATCAGTCCGCACGTATAGATCGCCACAGTCCCCACTACCAGCGCCAGAATTGTCGTCATGATCCTCCGGTCCCAGCCTCGCTCGGCCAGCCGGCCGGTCAGATACGCAGCCAGTACGAATCCTATCAGGTATCCCCCCGTCGGGCCCAGGAAGTATGCCGCGCCCGCTCCTCCGAAAGCGAATACTGGCAACCCCGCCAGTCCCTGGGCCAGATACAGGAGCATGGAGATACTTCCCCGTGTGCTCCCTAACAGAAGCCCCACCAGCAGCACTGTCAGGGTCTGCAGCGTAATGGGCACCGGCGTGAACGGCAGCCGGAACGCGAACTGGGCGCTCAACGCTACCAGCACTGTCCCACCAACGATCATGGCAGCGTCGTATAGCCACGCTGCTGCCCGTGTCTGGGGTCGTAAAACATCCGCGTACGTGGCACTGGTCATAGTGGTCTCCTCGTTAGCGATCTGAAATTTTTGAAATGCTCCTGCATTGAAATAGGCTGATTTTTCCGGTTGCCTGAATTTAGAGGTATGGTTGCCGACTGCCAAAGCACTCCTTCAGCTCCGGCAGCCGTGTTACCGGGGCAGAATCCCCATCTGCCGGTACCGTTCCCGGTATTTCTCATACAGGGCGGTATGCTTGTTGCTCAGATCCACCTGCCGTCCCTGGATATACAACCGCTCAAGCCTGCTGGTGATTTCCAGGGGATCCCCCTCCACAACCAACAGGGTGGCGTCCTTGCCCGGGTCCAGTGAACCCACCCGGTGATCAATACCCAGGATACGCGCCACATTCAAGGTGATCGCCTTCACCGCCTCCTCCCGGGGCAGGCCGAACGCCACCGCCGCTCCCGCCTCGAACGGCAGGTTGCGCAGGACATCAGCGTCCTCTGAATTGCCACCTTTCGGAGTCAGACAGAACGATATCCCCGCCTCGTATAGCTTCAACGGCAGTGCGTAGCGCGCATCGTAAGCTTCCCAGCGCCGCGTCGGCACCGCGTTCGGCGTCCCCGCCATCACTGGAATACCATGCTCCTTGAGTATATCTGGCACCAGCCATGCATCCGTGCCGCCCACCAGCACCATCCGGTAGTTCCTCCGGCTTACCCAGTTCACCGCCGATATGATCTGCTTTGCATGTTCCGCCCGGATGAATAGCGGGATCCGTTTCGTGACCACCGCTTCCAGGCTCTCCCAGCGCAGGTCACTTTTCAGATTGGTATTGCCGCCCGTCTTTGATTGGTAGTACGCCTCGGCGTCATCGAATATTTCGTTCAGGCGCTCCAACTGCTTCTGGATCTCCTCCTCCTGCTCTTCCCGCGTTTTGCCCTGCCGGTGGTTATCCACCACCTCCATATCAGGCCAGATCAGCCAGACCCCCACTTCGTCCTTCAGCAAGGCATCTTCCCAGGTCCAGGCGTCCAGCATCATCGCCGCGCTGGTCCCCGCTAGCAGCCCCCCCTCTGGAACCACGTGCGCTATCCCGATCCCGTTCGACCGCACCACCGGGATATGCTCCGACTCCGGATTGTATGCCCGGTCCGTCCGCACATTCGGATTTATTGCCCCCGTTTCTTCCACATCAGCGGAGGAACGGTAACGCAGGATCTCCTGCAGCCCCAGCACCGATTCCGCCGCGATGAATGCCGGGTAGACGTGCTTCCCCGTCACATCGATCTTCTCCGCATTCGCTGGGGCATCCACCCGCGCGCCTACCGCCACGATCTGCCCCTTGTCGAACAGGATCTGTCCACCCTCTATCACCGCTCCGCTCACCGTATGGATCGTACCGCCGATCAGCACGATGGGATGGTCCTGCTTGGGCGCCGGTATCTGGTCCGATGCCTGTGTCATGGTGATCGCCAGCATTGGAAATAGGAGGATTAGCATGCTGTGTCTCCTCATTACTGCTGCCCTCCTTTCCCTTCCGGACTGCCGGCATCGTTATCCTTCAACGCCTTCTGGACCAGTTCCGCCCGCTCCCCGTCCTGTTGCCCCCGCAGGATCAGGTCTTCCTCGCGGTCGAAATACTTCCGGCCGTCGATCCATGTCTGCTCGCAGCGGCTCATGGTGGATAAGGGCGGTCCGCTCCAGATCGCGAAATCCCCGTCTTTCCCCGGTTCCAGCGAACCCACGTACTTCTCCACCTTCATCTGCCTGGCGGGATTGATCGTTACCATCTTCAACGCTTCTTCCTCCGTCATCCCCCCGTATCTGACACCTTTGGCTGCCTCCGTATTCAACCGCCGGGCTAACTCGTCGCTGTCTGAATTCAGTGCCACCAGCACCCCCACCTCCGTCATCAGGGCGGCGGCGTGGGGGATCGCGTCGAATGCCTCCAGCTTGTAAGACCACCAGTCGGCAAATGCCGAAGCTCCGGCGCCGTGCCTGGCGATTTCCGTGGCCACCTTGTACCCCTCCAGTATGTGCTCGAACGTCCCTATGGTGAATCCGAACTCCTCCGCGATCCGGATCATGTTCAATACTTCATCCTGCCGGTAGCTATGGCAGTGTACTCGCCGCGTCCCCTCCAGGACCTCCCGCAGTGCGTCCAGTTCCAGGTCTCGCCTTGGCGGGATGCGCGTTGTCTTCAGCGTCTTGGAGGCCTCATAGGTCTCCCACTCCCGCTGGTAATCCCGGGCGGCGCTGAAGGCGTCCCTGATGATCTGGTCCACACCCATCCGGGTCTGCGGGTAGCGCTGCGACGGATCATCCCAGTTGCTCCGCTTCACGTTCTCGCCTAGCGCGAACTTGACCTCCCCCGGTCCGCGGGTTTCGAGCATCTTATCGGACGTCATCCCCCAACGCAGCTTGATCAGCGAGCACTGGCCGCCAATGGGATTGGACGATCCATGCAGCAGGTTCGCCATGGTCACCCCGCCTGCCAGTTGCCGGTAGATAGCGATGTCATCGGGATCAATCACATCCTGGATGCGCACTTCCGCCGTGATCGCCTGCGTCCCCTCGTTCACCGATAGCAGCGCCGTGTGGCTGTGCTCGTCGATCACTCCCGGGGTCACGTGCTTCCCCGTACCGTCGATCTCCACCAGGTCTTTCCGGGATTTCCTGGGTACGTTCAGCCCGCGCCCCACTGCGCTCACCTTGCCCCCCTCGATCAATAGGTCTCCGCCTTGAATCACCCCCTCCGGGCCGCTGGTCCAGATGGTGGCATTGCGCACCAGCACCGCCGCGGGCTGCCCCGGCAGTTCCGGCCGGCCGTATGCTCCTTCGGGATAGAGCGGGATCAGCGTACTGGCTTGCTCGGCCACTGCTGACTTAATGCCTTCTTCCTCGGCGGCGGGCTTCGTCCGCTCCGCGGTCCAGGCGAATCGGCTGCCATCATCGCGGAGACCCGTCCCCGACGCCTTGTTCTCCAATACCACCCCCGAGAACCGCCAGATACCTTCCTCTCCGATCTTATCGGCAGGCAGGGTCCAGCCCACGTAAGCCCCCTCCAGGCGTAGCTCCCCCAGCCTGACATCCTCATCCGCCGCCTTGAGTAGCCCCTTTAAAGCACCCGGCTTGCCGCTGATCTCCAACACATGCCTCACCGTCGAACCATCAACGAGCAGATTCAACGTCCAGGTCCCGCGAAAATCTTCCACCGGTTCCGGCTTCAGCTCGTACTGCTCCCCCGCTACCCATACCGATACTACCTTCGAATCACGTTTGAAATAATCTCCGTCCGCCACCACCAGGTTGGCTACGTATCCCTCGGCGATCTTGCCGTGAGACGTACCCAGGCCCAGCCGCTCGGCCGGGATAGTGGTCAGGGCCATCAGCGCCTGGTCCCTGTCGAATCCCCGCTCCACAGCCCGCGCCAGATTCTCCTTGAATTGACCCTTATCCTTCAACTTGCCGCTGGTCAGGGCGAATTCGATCCCCGCTTCACTCAATCGTCGCGGATTATCCGGCGCCTGGTCCCAGTGCCGCAGCGCCCGCGTTGAGACCTGCAGCTCATCCTCCAGGGTCGCCACCTTCGGCATCTCGGGAAAGTTCACCGGCAGGATCAGGAACGCCCCCAGCTGCCTTATCTCCGCCAGACGCTTGTATTCATACCCGTTTCCCGCAATCCACAGCGGCACCCCGAATTCAGCCGCGATACTGCCCGCCCGCAGACTGCCCAGCTCATTGCCGGTTGGGAACAGGAACGGCTGGTTCGCCGCCAGCGTTTTTGCTAATGCGTCCAGGTCGTCGTTCAGCTCCGGCTGCTCGTTAT
The DNA here is from genome assembly GCA_020355065.1 of Fidelibacterota bacterium. Lineage (GTDB taxonomy): Bacteria > Fidelibacterota > Marinisomatia > SCGC-AAA003-L08 > TS1B11. Next base: position 1,190,126 of record CP070656.1, read on the forward strand.
ACTGGGGATAGCGGCCATGGATGCTCCATGCCTTCTGGTACCACTGGGCGTCCAGCAGGGTCTGGCGGATCAGCGCCACCGTACCCAGCAGTCCCCTCGGATAGTCCGCGCTGGCATACCCCTGCCGGATTTCGAAGGCCACCGTCTGGGTCAGGTCCTCCCGCACCGGCGCTTCCGCCCCCCATTCCGACAGGTGCATCACCGCCGACCGACCCCGGAAGATCCCCTTCCCGGGTACCGCGTGCGCCATGGTGAAACCCGACTTCCGTAAGTCAGCGAGTTCGTCGTCGTCCGGCCTCACTCCCCCCAGCACCGAACGCGAAGGGTGTACCCGGTTGTTCCAGTGCCGCGTGATGCTGCTCCCACCACCACCTTTTGTCTGATCGCCATCCTCGGGAAAATCGATCTCCCAGTAGGATTCGATAAAGCCCGGATAAATTACTTTCCCCTCCAGGGGAATGACTTGTGCGTCCTGAGGAACTTCTGCATCCCGACCCGCCGCCGCGATCAGCCCGTCCCGGATTACCACCGTCCCCCGCGGGATCTGCTTCCCCGGCTCCAGGTGGATCGTGGCTCCCGTCAAGGCATACACCCGCGGTTTATATTCGTGCAGCCCGTCCACCGGCCGCACCTGCCCCTGCAGGCTCCAGAACTGGAGCAGCAGGAACGTTATCAGGGTACTATGAACGGTTGATCGTCGGATTGAAGCTTCGTGAATCATGGATGGTCACTCGTGTGATGATTGGATTCTGGCGCTTTGAAATCGAACTTGAATGTAACAACTTTTTCCGCCCGTACCACTCTTGAGGATCAGATCCCGCACAGGGAAATGAAAAAAGTTTTCGCTGGATGCACGAGGAACGGTTGACCTAAATTAATCAATGGGCAAATTTGACTCCCGGCAGGTATGGAACAGCTGACCCTCAACATCAGTGAAAAATCGCGGACGCGGGTTATCGCCTCCTCCCCCTACGGCTTCCAGATCGAGCTCATGGAGTACGTCGGCGGCGAGGACGTCCCCGCCCTGATGGAGGTCTCCGAGTCCCTGGTCAGCGAATACGGCGAGTCCGCCCGCCTCACCAAGACCACCATCCGCAAGTATTTCAACTACCCCAAAACCCTCCCCTTCGTGGCCCGCTTTCACGACGAGATCGTGGGCTATATCATTGGCGTACCCCTAGAGTACTTTGCCCGCGACCCCTGGGCCAAGTTCGATCTAAACCTGGGCACCGGTAACACCCTTTACACCTATGCTTATGTGATTTTGTCCCGCTACCGCGGCAATGGCTTCGCCCGCACTCTCAAGCGCGTTTACCTCAATTGGGCCAAAAAGAAGCGCTACCGCTACGTCACGGGACACGTGCAGGAAGGCATTGCCCGCAACTTCTCCAGCGATACCACCGTCGTCAAGCGCTTCACCAACTGGCACGGCTCCGGCCAAACCTTCGAGTACTACCGCCGCCCACTCCGCGATAAATCCGCCGGCCGCGATTACTAACTATATCCCTTTACGCCCGGCAACGGTCTCGGCCAGGATACACAGCATCTCATACATCATCGTCGCTCCGACCAGCGCTGTGTTACCGGAGGGATCGAACGGCGGTGATACTTCTACCACATCGCCCCCAATCAAGTCTAGCCCACTAAAACCCCGCAGCAACTGCTGCGCCTCGATAGTGGTCAATCCCCCAACCTCCGGCGTACCGGTCCCGGGGGCAAACGCTGGATCGAGACTGTCTATATCGAATGAAACATAGGTCGGGCCATCTCCGGTTACACCTCGCGCCGCAGTTATCACTTCCTCTACCCCCAGCTTGCTGAACTCCTCCATGTAAATAACGCGCATTCCCGATTCCAGCGAGAAATCCCACCCCTCTTCACAGTTCTGGGCACCCCGAATGCCGATCTGTACCGTCCGTTTTGGATCGAGAATCCCTTCCTCCACCGCCCGCCGAAATGGCGTACCATGGGTGAATCTGGACCCCAGCTCCTCATCCCCCGTGTCCGTGTGCGCGTCGATATGCACCAACCCAACCGGCTTGTCTGTGGCCATCGCGCGCAGGATCGGCAGGCTGATCGAATGGTCGCCCCCCGCACTCAATGGTACGGCGCCCGCTTCATGTACCTCGCGGTAAAACTCCCCGATCTCGGTGTGACTCCCTTCCGGATCAAACGGGCTGGTTATCGGTACGTCGCCCAAGTCAGCTATACGGCATATCTCGAAGGGATTGAGCCTGGTAACATGGTGGATAGGGCGTATAAAACTGGACATGTTGCGAATCTCACGTGGTCCATGGCGCTGGCCCGAGCGGTTCTCCGCCCCCCCATCGAACGGCACCCCAATAAGGGCGATATCCAGCTCAGCTGGATCGTGAACCAATCCTGTACTCATAAAGGTCGCGATCCCCGCGTACCGCGGCGTGGACTTGAACTCATCGTTGGACTTTTTTGCCATCGAGTACGTATCCTCTTTTCGCTAATTCATGGCCTGTATTCGCGCTGTATCTGGAACTTCGGCAACAATATAGAGGTATAACTATCTCACTACCACCGTCTTGATCGACTTGTTATGCTCCGTCGATTCCCGCCGCCTCGCGCTTCATCCAATATCGAGTATCGAGCATCTAGCATCGAGAATCGAGAATCCTACTTGAACGGACTCCCCTTCTGGATGTCTGCCAGCGCCTTCGCCAGCGCCAGATTCCCCGTCAATACCCGGTACTGCAGCATCCGCAGCACCGTCCGGAAGTCTCGCCACTCCGACAGCAACCGCTCCGGTCCCGTTAGGATCTCCACCGCCTCCTTCAGGCTCTCCCTGATATACCCCGGCAGGTCTTTCGTCAGCAGCTCCTCCGTCAGCGAATCGATGATTTTCTGAAACTCACCCCCATCCAGCCAGACTCCCTCGCACAGCACGCAGTGATCGATCTCCACCCGGGTATCGTCGTAGTCTACCGCCACCATCCCCACCCCGCACTCGGGACAATCCCGCTCCTTCTGTGCCACCTTGAAGCGGTCCTGGTGCATCCACAGCTCGAAGTCCATCCAGTTCAGGTCGGGATCAGTCTGATCCTTTGCTTCCCGCAGCTCCCCGCCGTCGAACCAGGCCCCGTTGCACTGGGGACATTCATCCACCACCACCGAATCTATGCGACCCGTCTGCAGCTCCACCTCGCATTTGGGACATTTCATCGCCACCTCCTTTTCGCCGTCAGAATATTTTGTCGAAAGCCCCTCTAATTTAACACTTCCCCTATCAAAATTCCCGTCATCGCGAGCAAAGCTGCCTGTCCGTAGCCCGAAGGGCGAGGATGGCGATCTCTCAACATTAGCAAGGTTCAAGATGTGCAATCGATGTGTATTACACACTCCTCCCCGTCGGAAACGCAGAAAAACGCCCCAGGCGTAATGTTTTGGGTAACTATTACCAGCTAAGGGATGAACAGGTATGGGAAGTCGGTCAGCGCCGCGGATGCGGGGCACCCCGTAGGGATTCCTCCCCGAGGGCTCTCAGCCCAGCAGCTTCAGCAGAATCGGCAGCAGGTCGAAAAAGCCTTCCTGCTCCACAATCTTCTCCAGGTTGGCTTCGATCCGTACGGTCCGGCTGGCCGCGTTGGGCGAGTGCTTCCGTACCAGCCGCAGGGCATCCGGCGTGATCTTCTTATGGCGTACAATACGGGCTGCCGTGTCCTCCTGAAGGATCAGGTAGGCATAGAAATAATCGATCCCCCAGCGGATCTTGAACAGGGGCTTCTTCCCATCCAGAAATCGCAGCGACCAGTTCTTGTCAAATTTGTTCCACAAAAATTGCCCCTCCAGGCCCAGTTCCACCAGCTCGTCGTAGATCTTCTCGAACCGCTGGTAGCGCCCCCGGCCTAGAAAATCCTCCAGATCCCCCTTGGTCGGTCTGCTCTTCGGATTCGTGATAGGATTGTCGCTAGGCATTTCGATTTGGTTGTGCCGGGCTCACCCGGGCCGCTGGAATTGCGCTTGGATAGAAAAATCCCCTGTCCTCAGGTGGATCAGGGAGGCGTGATCGGAAATGGCTGGGCAATTATGCTTTTTTAGGCGGTGGAAAGTTTAGGTTGCTCCTAAGTCACGCAGAATGTTCATGGCCACCTTGTCAAGCACATCTTCCGTATCGTATTCACCTGCCCGGATACGGGCGGCAACATCACCC
>CP070656.1:1194405-1198666 GCA_020355065.1 Fidelibacterota bacterium
CATCACAAACTCACGGCGAATCATAATACGATCCTCGTGAATGGGCATGGTCAGGCCGGGGCCGGCCGGGAATGGCTGCAGTACATGGAGTTCGAGGCCCGGGCACCGGCGCCGGCGATTCTGCGGGTGGAGAGCAATCCGGCCTACGATTATCTGCTGGGTGATGCCGGCAATATCTATATCGATGAAGCGGGCCTGCGCAGCTATCGGCGGCACCTGCTTTTTCTGAAACCGGACATCCTGCTGGTCCTGGATGACCTGGAAGCGGAAGCTGATTCCAGGTTCGAATGGCTGCTGCATGGCCGTGAGGCTATCGTGGAAGCCGGAGCACAGGATTATGAGATTGTGCGCAACAAGGCCCGGTTGTGGGTGCACCCCATTCAGCCGGAAACCTTTCAGGCGGATATCCAAGAGAGAGAACTGGATGCCTCCGATGTGGACGGGAAAATAGTAACCTTGAACCTCAAAGTTGAATCAGCCAGGCGAATCCGATTCCTGGTCGCGCTCTGTGCTCTGCCCGATGAAGACTCTCCTGTCCCACGCATCACCGTCCGTGATGGGAAATTGAACATTCGGCACCAGGGGCAAAAGTGGACCGTTGCAGTTCTTGAACCTGTCGAAGGTGCGGATCTAGCGGATCCCATGTTGACCGTACTCAGGCCGAAGGTGAAAAACAAGGCATATTCGTTTGAACGGAAATGAACCGTGATACCTCTACAGACTCATGAGAATAAGGACCATCATGATGAGAATTTCGACGATACTTCCAATAATCATCACAGCTGCATTCTGCGCGGTAGGGTTCTCTACGCTGCTAAAAGGACAGAGTATGAATATAACTTTCCCGGAAATCCCGCCCTCGGTGCTGCCGGCTCCACGAATGGATTTCAATGACGGCCAGGACCCAATGGAGTGCCGCTTGTTCCGTACCACGACGATCCGCACCCAGATCGATCTGGGCGGCTTCTGGGATTTCATCCCCGATGCAGATGATGTCGGGATGGATCGGAAATATGGTGCCGAGTTTCCCGAGCCCGAGACGCAGTTGTGGATTCCGGGCACCTGGAACGCGACCGCCCGTTATTGGCAGTACCAGGGTCCGGCCTGGTTGCAGCGCACCTTCCAGGTACCGGAGGCAGGCCATATGCGGTTCACATTCGGTGGTGTTTTCTATCGCTGCCAGGTCTGGCTCGATGGGAAGCTGATCGGTGAGAATGAAGGCGGGTACAGCCCATTCAGCCTCGTAGTCAGGGACATATCGGAGGGAGCGCACACGCTCACCGTCCGTGTGGATAACCGGCTCGACGATGAATCCCTGCCCAAGGATGGGGTCGACTGGTTTCCTTATGGAGGCATTTTCAGGCCGGTGTACGCGGAGCTGGTTCCCGCGGTTTTCATCGACAGGTACCATGTCATTCCACAACGGATCGCATCAAAAAAGGCCGATCTGAATGTCAGGGTATATACCAGAAACCTTGGCGATCAAGTCACCCAGGAGCGGATCGAGTTTCTGATCAACGGCGAGCCGGTGTACTCCGGAGCGCATGACATCGCGGCGGGGGAATCGGTCGTGGAATTTTCCGTATCCTTGAAGCGCCCGCATGTCTGGTCCCCGGCCGATCCCTACCTGTATTCCAGCCGCCTGGTCCTGGGAGAGGATGACCAGGTGGACCGGTTTGGCTTGCGGTCCTTAACAGCCGAGGGCTACCGGCTACTCCTGAACGGCGAACGCTTCAAGCTCATGGGGGCCAATCACCACGACGATCACCCGGACTGGGGCTCGGCCTTGCCGCCCCACATCATTCAGAGGGACATCGAGATCCTGAAGCGGATGGGAGCCAATGCCGTGCGGGGGCACTATCCTCCCAGCCAGCTCTTCATGGATTTCTGCGATCAGTACGGCCTGTTCTTCATGAACGAGGTGCCCTCGTGGCAGTACCGCCCGGAACAGCTGGCCAAGCAGGTGATCAAGGACAAGATCAAAGCGCAGTACCACGATATGGTCTACCGTGACATGAATCATCCCTCCATCTTTAGCTGGAGCCTGGGAAATGAGTGGCGTGAATTCGAGAAGTCCTACGATGACATCAAGGAGCTGGTGGACTATGCGCGGACAGTCGATGAGACCCACTTCATCACGTTCATCACCGGTGGGGCCCACATCGACCGGTCCAATGCCCTGGTGGATATCATCTGCACCAACTGGGCGAAGTACCAATGGTATTGGGACCAGACCATCCTGGATGATGAGGTCGGGGAGCAGAGCATTGCGCAGCTCAATAAGATCCACGAAAGTTTCGGCGACAAGCCAGTGATCCTCACGGAATTCGGGGGTTCCGGTTCGCAGGCCGGCTGGCATAACTGGGGCAATGTCAAGTGGAGTGAGGAATATCAAGCTCGCAATGTTTGGGATTCCGGCCGGTATGGCTTGGAACAGGACTGGCTTTCCGGCGGTTGTGTGTGGCAGTTTTGTGATACGAGAACTGCCCATGTACGCATGCTGGGGCCCCGCCTCCGAGGCTGGAATGTCAAGGGTGTCGTGGATGGCTATCGGCAGCCGAAAATGGCCTTCTATAAGCTGCAGGAGCTCTTCCATAGCTATCCTAATCCCGAGTGAGGTCGCCACCCTGAGGGTGACCACAAGTATGGCAAGCGGAGGAGTGAAGCTATTCTCGATCAGTTCGCTGACTGTGATGACCAGAACCCACATGGCCATCGCTGGATCACGATAATAAGGAGCCAACCGTGGGGATTCAGGTAAAAAGCTCTTGATTGGATTGGTGGAATTTCGTATTCTTGGTATACCGAATATATTCTCAGCCAAGAATACCATCGGGTCAGGGATATTTGTATTTCGATATAGTATCGTATGAAACCTTTGAAACCTCCTCAAGATCTAAGCCGCTACCCTGAGTCTTTTTTTAATACTATTGGCACACAGCCGTGACGCAGGGTATATAATATCATGCGTCAGATAAGATTGAATCCTGTCCTTATATCAGCAGACATCCCCTCAAGGGACCCAAACGGTATTCATAAAAACATAACGCCCAAACGGTGAGTGCACTGATGCGAACCAATACCTGGAACCGTATCCTCAAGGTTTTCCTGTTTACCTCCGCCTTGTTCTTGTTTCCGTATCAGATTCAGGGCGGTATAACCGGAAAGATTGCCGGCCGGGTGATCGACGCCCGGTCACGGGAACCCATCCCCGCTGCGAATATTACGCTCGAAGGTACCAACCTGGGCGCGGCATCCGACCTGCAGGGCAATTACTTCATCATCAACCTCAGACCTGGTCCCTACACCATCGTTTGCAATGTCATTGGCTACACCACGGTACGACAAACCCAGGTGTACGTTTCCGCCGATCTCACCACCAGGGTGGACTTTGAACTGAACGTCGAGACCATCATGGGGGAGGTGGTCACCGTGGTGGCCGAGCGACCGGTTATTCAGGAGGATGTGGCCGGCTCGGAAATGGTGATGCGGGAGGAAGATGTCGCCGTGTTCAAGCAGGACTTCTTCCAGGACTTCATGGAGTCGCAGGTGGGCATATTCATTTCGGCCGATGAGGCCGGGAGCGGTTTGAGTATCCGGGGCGGCGACATCAACGAAACGAACATTGCTCTTAACGGCGTATCCTTGCGGAATGCCATCACTCAGCAGCCTAACCTGGGAATCAGTCTGACCTCGATCCAGGAAGTGACCATCACCACGGGCGGATTCACGGCGGAGTATGGGGACATCCGCTCCGGTATGGTGAACGTGATCACGAAAGAAGGCTCCCGGGACCGTTTCGCCGTCTCGGTCGATGCCCGCATGGGGCCGCCGCAGTACAAACACTTCGGACCGAATCCGTTCGGAGTGAACGGGCCGATCTGGAATGTCTACTGCGGGGATAAAGCCTTCGAGGGTGTCACAGCGGAGGATGTGGAAAGCGGAGATTATGCCTTCGAGTTTGTCGGCTGGAACCGGATGTCGGAACAGTCCCTGAACGATGCCGATCAAAGCAATGATTATACTCCCCAGCAATGGATGGAGATCTGGCGGCACACTCATAAGAATATCCCCTATGCTCAGAAACCGGATTATATCTTCGACGGTACCCTCACCGGTCCTTTTCTCCTCAGGAATTCGACCTTCCTCCTATCTCAACACTATGAAAACCTGCAGCTGGCTTATCCCTATAGCCGGACAAATTCCATCCAGAGTACCACCCAGGCCAACATGACCTTCCGGCTTTCAGCGAAGGCCAAGA
>CP070656.1:1198766-1210974 GCA_020355065.1 Fidelibacterota bacterium
GGCAGGGCTCACAGTGTAATCGGTATTCTGGATCGCATCACCACCGACCAGAATGCCTACCGATAAAGCTCCGGTGGCGGTGACTGCAACCTGAATGGTGCCGGTACTCTCCTCTACTGTGGTGGAATCATCATCGAAGGAAACGGTTTGGGCAAATGCCAGCTGACTGCCAATCAGAAAGCAGAGTGGTGCGATGAAGAGAGTTCGGGAACGATTCATGGATATTAGGAAATCAGTCTAAAGGCCCCTGCTCGGTTGCATGCGTGCTTCAATGGATAATTTAGTGATAATATACAAGCAAAGTAGCCTAACAGTTAAACTAAAACTTTAAGGAATTAAGAACCGTGATCCAGATCAAATACATGGATTTCTCGGCGTGGACTTGAGTATCAGGCATGTGGATTAAATCCCTAGAAGCGGAAGCCGAAGCTGCCTCCTACATCCATCCAGAAGGCGGCGTCCCCGGTGGGCGTGGCATCATGGACATAGCTCAGACGGGACTCAACCGTCAAAGCCAGGAAGCGCAGTAAGTTGAGGGTATAGCTTATCCCGAAGATTCCACCGCCCTTCATGTTACCGCCTGACACATAGAGGCCACCACCCGTGGCTGCCTCCAGAGGCCCCAGGGGAATGCGCATCAGGGCTTGTAAGGAGACTCCACCGAACTGGCCTCCAGAAGGGTGCATGTTATCAAAGCTGAAGGTGCCCACCTCAAAGGAATAGGCTGGTGCCAGTGCACCGGCACCGGCTTTGCGCGGCAAATCCAGCGTGACGCGGGCATCAATGTAGGAATACCAGAAGGAATCGAAACCGAGGCCCACCAGCCACGGTGAGGCCACGGAGACTTTGGCCGTATAACCGCGGATGACACGGGGCTTCCTGATCTTGGGTTTCTCAATCTCCTGCAGTTCCACCTCCCCGGCCTGATCATCCACGAGCTCCAGATCCTCTTCGCCCTCTACAGGCCCAACCTCCTCCAGGTAGGCATCGTCAAAGGTTTCGTCAAAACCCTCCTGGTCGTTGTAGGCATCGTCTTCGTAGTACTCCCCCTCATCGTAGTAACCTTCCTCGCCGTAGTCCTCCTCATAATAGTATTCGTCGCTATACTCATCCTCGTAATACTCCCCCTCATAGTACTCATCTTCATAATACTCGCCTTCGTAGTACTCGTCCTCGTAGTACTGATCTTCGTAGTATTCATCTTCATAATACCCGGTGGTATCATCAGGGTGGTATTCCTGGGCTGCCGCCGTGACTGGAAAGGCAGCTAATCCTGTCACGACCACCCAGATCGCCAGGTGGGAGGGCCGGCTGCGCTTGTTCAAGATGGGCACACAATCCATACCGCTTTCTCCTGTCTTCCGACCGTAAACAGTGCAAATGATGAGCCAGAAACAGTCATTATGACTAAATGTAGGCATCTATTGGTATAAATAAAGACATTTTTCTCTCTCATAGTTTATGCTATGCTGTAACCTTCTGTTCCATGCCTGGTCCGGTGTAGGGAGCCTGGTTCAGATAAAATAGATCCTGAACCCAGGCAATTATGTACCATTATATCATGACGAACAAAGTGAAATTGTATTGACAAAGCTAAGGAGAGGAAGTATCTTTCAAATAAGATAATAAGAGCAAATTATCTCATTATAATTATGTTCTCCCGGAGCGCCGCGCACGCCATCGAGGTCATGGGCTATCTGGCTCGCAACTCCAAGAAACAACCCCTGAAATTAGAGCAAGTGTCCATGGACACCGGTATTCCCCGTCATTCTGTGGTCAAGGTCGTACAAGCCATGCATAAGCGGCATCTCCTCACCACCAGTCGGGGTTCACATGGCGGGGTGACGCTGGCCAAATCGCCCGGCGCGATCATGCTGAGTGAGGTGGTCTGTGCTGTGGATGGACCTCCCGACGATTGTCCGGTTAGTGCAGGGATAGAATCCTGCCAGGCAGGAGTCGATTGCAAAATGTTCCAACAATGGAAACGGATTGCCCACCAAGTGCATGCGCTCCAGGCCTGCCACGACCTGCAAAGTTTCACCGAACGGAATATCCCCCTCGATCTATATAACTGATCTGCCCTTCCCACGACTCTTCTCACCGCTACGGGATGTCCGCACTATTGCGGCTGAAAGTCAGAATCGGCCTACTATGCGTACGTGACTGACTAGGGTAAAGTCAATCTTCGATCTGGAAGGTACCGTCTATAGGACTGGGGACGGCTAGCATCTTTCCGTAGGTTCTGTTGAACATGGCCATAAACTGTGTTTGTGCATTCGAATAAAAGAATATAATTTGAGTCCCTTATCCTAATATGTATAAATTTTAAACACTCATGAGCACGCCTGCCACCAGACAAATCCGCTTTCCCTTCATTCACACCCTGCTTGTAGGAATCATTACCACCGTCATGGTGGGTTCCACCGGGTGGGCGGCCGCACCGGAGATCGTCCTGAAGGGGGCTATGGTCTATCCACGGAGCGATATTACCACAAACGAGGAACTGGTCTGGCAAAGTCAACTGACGATCCGTCACCGCATAGGCTCCCGTTTCAGCTGGTACCTGTTGAGCGATGCCACACCAGCAACCCTGACCCGAGCAGCTGGGGCTCGGATCTACTCCGGGCACGTACAGTTTAAACTCTCGCCCACCTGGAAGATCACGGCTGGACGTCAGGTACAATGGAATACTCTGCATACCAGCCGCTTCGATGGCATTTCCATCAGCCGCCGCAAGGGTTCCTTTCGCGACAGCCGGCAGCTCTCGCTCTACGTCGGGCTGTCGCCGGATGATGAAGTCCGTACCGATTATGGCGATGCTGGCACACTGGTCGCGGGTGGCATCCTGAAACGCACCCTGGGTTCGACCCACTATTCCGTGCAGGCCTGGATGAACGAGATGGACAACAACAGCCGGGCGTTTGTTGGGGGATCGCTCCGGCGGAGATTCGGGGATCGACTCACCCAGGTAGCCGACCTAGCCTTCGATCTCCAGCAGAGTGCCCTGGAGAAGGTGCGCCTGCGGACGCAGATACGCCTCTCAACAAAGATCAGCACCCACGTCCAGTATCGCTATGCCGGGCACCTGACCGTTTCACCGTATCCCTGGATAGACAAGCCACTGGATCCCCGGCATGCGATTTCCGCCGGAATGACGCTCACTCCCTGGCAGGGGCTGCAGCTGCGCATGAATCTGGTGCAACGGCTGGGGGAGAACGCCAGTCGCTACCTGAGTACCCAGTTCCGTCTGGGGCCAGTGCAATTCGCCTGGCAATTGCAGGACCAGACCCTGTGCCGCGGCCAACACCTGGAGTTGAGTGCCCAACATACCCTTTTCGGCAGCACCCTGGTAGGCGGCAGTGTGGGGAGTGGCACCTACGCTCTGTACGATACCAAATCGCCGGCGGTGGCAGACCTGTACCTCGACGAAGAGGAGCGGTCGCTGTTTGCCACCAAGGGCTGGCTGCAGGGAACCCTCGGGAAACACCTGACCTACCGCCTTTTCGGCCAATACGCCAAGAACCGTTATTTCAAGCAGGATGGCCGTTTCGGCCTGCAGGTGAGCTATGCGCTTTAGATTGAGATTACTGGCAGGATTAGGGATTGCCGCCGGCCTGTACCTGGCGGTCGCCATCGCCCAGGAACCGGCCGACCGCATCATTTTCCCGCACGTACTGCACGTAGAGGATATGGGCGTGGAATGCTCGGAATGCCATGCCGGTATCGAGAGCAGTCAAACCTTGACCCACGATGTTCTGCCACTCATGGACGACTGTCTGGCCTGTCACGATGGAGACACGGCCCCCGAAGACTGCGACATCTGCCACACCCAGCCTGACGAAGCCGATACCTACACCTGGCTGCCCACCCCCGGGCTGATCTTCCCCCACAGCACTCATCTGGAGGGGGGTATCGAGTGCGGCCGGTGCCATCCCGGGATTGCCGGTGCCGAAGCCCTGGCGCCGCGAACACCATTGCCCATGAACTTGTGCATGGACTGCCATACCACCCCTCTCACCGACAGCGGCTGCAACAGCTGTCATGCTACCCTGGCAGGCAAGCTGCCCGCCAGCCATGACGCCGACTGGTCACAGACCCACGGTCTGTTCATCCACGGATCCACGGGTGACGACTGCGGCATCTGTCACCAACAAACTGATTGCGAGGGATGTCACGCCCAAGCCCAGTTGGAGAAGCAGGTCCACCCGATCAACTACGAGTTTCTCCACGCGGGTGAATTCATGGGCTTCGAGAAGGAGTGCAGTTCGTGCCATGCCATGCCCCAGGAGTGCATGAGCTGCCATCTGGCCAAGGGGATCATGCCGCTCAGTCACAACAGTCTTTTATGGACCGATACTTCGGACGGCGGTCTTCACCAGGAAGAGGCCCTGGACAAGCCTGATTACTGCGTGGTTTGCCACGAGCCGGCCCATGACCTCACCTGCCAGAGGTGCCATCAATGAGCAAGTCCCGACTCGTTACCGCCAGCAGCCTCTGGGCCTTTGCCCTGCTTTTTTGGGCGGGATGCACGGAGCTCCAAGATGATGTTGCGGCTCATCCCGAGGGGTGGACCGATCCGTCCAGCGATAATTTTCACAGCTATAAAGTCGGTGTAGCGGGCTTCACCAGTTGTTCGCAGTGTCACGGGGAGAACCTTGACGGCGGAACGTCGAAAGTGGCCTGCAACAGCGAGAACTGCCACACGGGCGGCGGGGTCATTCCTCATCCTGCCGGCTGGAACGTGCCGGGTGATCCCTTTCACGGCGACCAGGTCCGGCTCAACGGTTTTGAGCCCTGTGCCCTGTGCCACGGGGCCGATTTCCAGGGTGGATTCACCAGCACGCCCTGTAGCAACCAGTACTGTCATACCAATGGTGCAGCTTTCCCGCATCCTGCAGGATGGACCGCATCGGATTCAATCAACTTCCACGGCAACTGGATTCCGGTGGTCGGCCTGGATAATTGCAGCGGTTGTCATGGGGATGATTTCACGGGTGGTGCCTCTAGTGTGGCGTGCAGTGGTACGATCTGCCATACCGGCGGTGATGCCATCCCCCATCCCGAGGGATGGACCAGCGATGACGATCCCGATTTCCATGGAAACTGGGTCAGCACGGTTGGCTTCGGCTCCTGCACGGCTTGTCACGGCAGCGATTTCGGAGGTGGTGTCGCCGAGATTGCTTGCAGCAACAGCACTTGTCATACAGATGGGAGTGCCATCCCACATCCCGATGGGTGGATCCTGGAAGGGAATGTCAACTTCCACGCAGACTGGATCAGTTCCACTGGTTTCAGCTCCTGCGCTGCCTGCCACGGACCGGATTTCAGCGGCGGCCATGCCGAACTGGCCTGCAGCAACAGTAGCTGCCATACGGACGGCGCCGCCATCCCACATCCCGACGGCTGGACTACGGTAGGAAACGCCGATTTCCACGGCACCTGGGCCAGCACAGCCGGCCTGAGCTCCTGCCAGGCCTGTCACGGAGAGGATTTCAACGGCAGCCATGCCGAACTGGCCTGCAACAACGGCAGCTGCCATACCGGCGGCACTTCTATCCCTCACCTGGACGGGTGGCTAACGGAAGGGAGCGCCAACTTCCACGGCACCTGGGCGCTGAATGAGGGTCTCGCCGATTGCTATACCTGTCACGAGGCGGATTTGAGTGGCGGCTTCACGGAAGTGGCCTGCAGCAACAGCAGCTGCCATACAGGCGGGTACGCCATTCCACATCCGGCTGAATGGGCTACCCCGGGCAGTAGTCTGTTTCATGGCGACCTGGTATCGCAGAGCGGATTGGACTATTGTGCCGAGTGCCACGGAACGGACTTCAGCGGGGGCCTCGCCGGGCTGGCCTGCAGCAGTGGCTCTTGCCACCTGGGCGCACAAGCAATTCCCCACCCCATCCTGGCTGAGTTCACCGACCCAACCCATGAGAACTATCATGGTAGTATCTTCTGGGCAAACAATTGGGACTTCTCATACTGTCAAGCATGTCATGGCACGGACTTGGCCGGCGGGGTAGCTGATTACAGCTGCAGCAACGCTACCTGCCATCCCTCCACCGAGGGTGTCTTCGCCTGCGACAATTGCCATTCAGGTTCAATGGATGTCCTCTTTGAGAATGTCCGAAACCTTGCGGATGTCAGTGTGCTAACGGTTGGTGTCCATACCAGCCATCTCCAGGCAACGCATTCGCTTTCGCTGCCACTCGATTGCAGCGAGTGTCATGTCGTACCCGATTCGATGTGGGCGGTAACACATATCGACGATACTCCTAATGCGGAAGTGACCTTTAATAGTCTGGCTACCGGGAATGATTTACTAAATACGGTTTGGGATCGCGGGTCAGCAACCTGTAGTCAGGTGTACTGTCACGGCAGCTTCACCTATGGAAGTGTCGTTGGTAATGACGAATCCTGGACCTGGACGGAAACAGTCACGGGCGACCTGTGTGGCACATGTCATGCGGTGCCTCCAACTGGGCATATCACCGGGGGTGGTATCGAGCGGTGCGGCGAATATTGTCACAGCAACGTGGTCGATCACATTGATCATCGCACGATCAAGAACAAAACCCTTCACATTAACGGCGTAAATGATTTCGTGCCCGAATAATATGACACCGCGGGAAGTCAAAATAAGATGCGTCAAGCTAAAAATACTGATGCACTTGACTCCGGAATCCTGATCATCATAAATCTGAACAGAAAATCTGGTCCGAATGACTCCGGTTAGATTAATACCACATTCCATCTCAGCGCTACTTATAAGGAAAAGTAAGTTCCTTCTATCTGTGGTCCTACTGGCATTGCCCTTCCATCCTCTGCTTTCCCAGGACAACGAGACCTGTGAGATGTGCCATGACGACCCGGATCACAAAGTGGTTCGGTACGGAGTAGAGCTGTCCCTTTACGTCACCAGCGAGCATCTGGTGGGCAGCCCGCACGAGGATTTTGCCTGCATCGATTGCCATGTTGAATTGGAGGGGGTGGATGACTGGCCGCACCGGGAGCGCCTGCCCCTGCCGGACTGCGGCACCTGCCATGAAGAGGAGCAAGCCGTATTCATCGAAGGCTTCTTCGGACCTCTCATGCAGAAGGGCTATACCTCTATCCCCACTTGCTCAGACTGTCACGGCCGTCATCAAGTCTCTTATGCCGGCCATCCCCGCCAGGTGTGCGGCGTGTGCCATCAGGATATACTCAACGAATTTCTGGCTTCCCGACACTGGGTTGAGGAAGAAGATCCCTCCAATCTCACGTGCGTCTCCTGCCACCATCCGCACTTCAAGATGGAGAAGTCACGGTACACACCCCACCAGTGGAGGTTACACCTGGTGGAGTCGTGCAAGGCTTGCCACGAGCAGGAAGTAGCCAATTACTCCGAATCTCACCATTTCCAGCAGCTCGAAGGGGGCAATCTGAATGCCCCGGTTTGCTCCGACTGTCATGCCGAGCATCAGGTGCTCTCGCCCCGCGATCCCAATAGCCTGGTATCGGTGGCGAGGCTGGACCTGACCTGTACCCGATGCCATATTGGTTATGAGGCATCCATCCACCGGCCCGGAGAAGGCGACGATCCCCGTCTTGAAACCTGCGTTGCGTGCCACGTAGGCCATTCCACCGATATGACCGCCGCCCATTCCTCCATCTTTGAGACCGGATTGGCCAATGTATGTCTTCGCTGCCACGAGCAAGAACTCGTTGACAATCCTGCGGAAGCTCACATGGTCATCCACAACGAAAAGATCGAGGAGGCCCAAGCAGGAGAGCCGGTCAATTGTGGGCAGTGTCACCAGTACCATTATAGGGCACCCAGGCATCCCGCCTTCTCCGGTATCAAACGGGCCTGCTCCGAATGCCATCCCGAAGAACAGGCTGCATGGGAGAGATCCGTGCACGGCATCAGCGCAGCCAAAAGACATCCAGAGGCACCCACCTGCACTACCTGCCATGGCGAACGCTTCATTCCCAAGACGGAAGCGAGCTTGACCGGGAATAGAAGTGTGGAACTCTGTAGCTCCTGCCACAGCGATCGGGAGATCATTCTCAGATTCCAACTGAACCCGGAGGTGGTCTCCGGCTATCAGAGTACGTACCATGGGCAGGTATATCAATTGGGTTACCAGGGCACCGAATTCGCCACCTGTGCCTCCTGTCACGACAACCACAGTGTCCTGCCTGCCTCCGATCCGAGATCCACTATCAGCCAGCAGAATATTATCAATACCTGCGGCCAATGTCACGAGGATGTGAATATCAATTTCGTTTCCTACCTGCAGCATTACAGCCCCATGGCACACAAGGAGAATCCCATCCTGAGGGGCATCGACACCTTTATGCGCTGGCTCTTGGGTGTCACCCTGGCGATTTTCGGTGCCCATACGCTGCTGTGGCTCATCCGGTTACTGGTACGGCGCTTATTCGAGGGCAAGAAACCACCCAAAGTCAAGACAAAGTACCGTATCAAGCGCTTCGACCTGGTGCAGCGAATCCTGCATCTGGGACTGATCCTATCCTTCCTTACCCTGGCCACCACAGGCCTGCCCTTGAAGTACAGCCACACCCCTCTGGCCACCTGGTTCGTGTCCCATATCATCAGCCTCCATGCAGCTGCATTGCTGCATCGGATCGCTGCCACGCTGCTGATCAGCGTATTCATCATTCACGTCCTTCTCTTGTTATACCGCTGGCTCATACGCAAGGAGAAAGGGCTTTTCTATGGACCCGACTCCCTGGTCGTACGTCCTAAGGACTTCAAGGATTTCATTCTTCACATGGGCTATTTCATCGGGGCATTGAAAAACCCACCCAGGTTTGATCGTTGGACCTACTGGGAGAAATTCGACTATTACGCCGTTTTCTGGGGCATGCTGGTCATCGGTTCCAGCGGATTGACATTGTGGTTCCCCGAAACCTTCACCAGGCTCTTTCCCGGATGGTTTATCAACGCAGCACATATTATCCATTCCGAGGAAGCCCTGTTGGCAACCGCGTTCATATTTACGGTCCACTTCTTCAATACCCACCTTCGTCCGGGAGCATTTCCCATGGATGAGGTCATTTTCACTGGGTATCTTACCGAAGAGCGGTTTGCAGAGGAGCGTCCTGCAGAGAAGGAGCGACTGGATACTGAAAGCACATATGACAAATTAAAAGTCAAGCCGCTGCCCAGGTGGACTAAATATTTCCTCTTGGTCAGTGCCTATGTCTTTCTCTCTGTCGGATTCCTACTACTGATATTCATCTTAATCGGAACTTTCTTCCGCGGGTAAACCATGAAAAAACTATGTATTACGCTGGCCCTGGCCTTACCGCTCTGGGCTCAAGAGGATGTTTGTCTGGACTGCCACGAAGTATCCATCGAAGAATCGATTCACGAAGATTTCGACTGCCAGACGTGCCATTTGGACGTCGACCTCGATGAGCATGTGGACGAGGGAACGCTGCCGATGTTTTCGCAGGAAGAAGCCTGTGGAACCTGCCACGAGAATGAGTGGTCAGAGCATGCCGCCAGTGTTCACGGATTGAAGATCAACGGGCCCTCCCCGGATGAAGCCACTTGTGTGGACTGCCACGGCACCCACGATATCCTGCCGGCAGATGATCCCAATTCCAGGGTCCACCCCGCTAAGATGTTCACTACCTGCGGCAGTTGTCATTCCAATCCGGAACTGATGGAACGGCATAACATCACCATCCCCGATCCGGTTGTCCGATACGAGCAGAGTGTCCATTTCAAGGTGCTGGAGGAATCCGGGTATGCTTCCGCCACCTGCAACGATTGCCACGGCACCCATGATATCCAGAACATGCGCCACGCACGTTCCAGTATCAATTACTGGAACGTGGCCCAAACCTGCGGAAAGTGCCATGCAAGCGAGTATGAAGAATTTCAGCGGAGCGACCATTGGCTGGCACTTCAACGCGGTGTTCACGATGCGCCGGCCTGCATCACTTGCCACGGCGAACACGCGATCACCGATCCCACGGGGCGCTACGATATCATCAAAAAGAGGGAAATGGCTGACCACACCTGCCTGAAGTGCCACTCCGATGAAGAGCTGGCCAGTAAGTACGGATTGATCGAGGGTGTGGCCGCCACCTACCGGGATAGCTACCATGGTCTGGCGGTTCTACGCGGGGACGAAGAGGCTGCCGCCTGTTATGATTGCCACGGTACCCATGCCATCCTGGCGGCCAAGTATCCATCCTCTACCATCAATCCACAGAATCTACAGGGTACCTGCGCAGCGTGCCACCCGGGCGCCTCGCCCCAGTTCGCCCGGACATATACTCATTCGTCCGTACTGGTACTTCAGACACCGGTCGAGGATATCATACAAACCATTTACATCACACTGATCATTGCAGTGATCGGATTCATGGTGGTCCATAACGGCATCGTCTTCATAGGATATAATGGTCGTAAGAAGAGAGAACTGGCCGCAGGTGTCATCGCGGCACCAGCCATCGAGGACGTCACCACCACCATTCGGCGCTTCTCACCAAATGAACGCTTACAGCACATCCTAATACTGGTCTCATTCTTCACTCTGGTAATCACCGGCTTCGCTCTCAAGTTCTCGGATGCCGGGTGGGCGAAAATACTCAGCTACATCGGACTGACCGAAACCGCCCGGGGTCTGATCCACCGCATTGCAGCCGTTGTGATGATCGCCGTGGCCGCGTTGCACCTGGGATATATCGTCGTCAGCAAATGGGGACGGAAACACCTGCTCGAGATGCTGCCCACACTCCAGGACATCAAGGATTTCTGGCACAACATGCGTGCGCACCTTTCAGGCAAGGCACCGATTATCCAACCGGGTATCTTCGACTATACTGAGAAAATCGAATACTGGGCTCTTGTTTGGGGGACCATCGTAATGATTATCACAGGATTCATTCTATGGTTCCCCACCATGCTTGGCGAGGCGACACCCCCCTGGCTCATCAAGGTCGCTGAGGTCATACATTACTGGGAAGCCTGGCTGGCAACCCTGGCCATCATTATCTGGCATCTCTTTTTCACCATCTTCCATCCTGAGGAATATCCCGGCAACACCTCCATATTCACCGGCAAGATGAACCTGGAAATGTGGCGCCATAAACATGGCGGATTCTATCGAGATCTTCAAGAAGAATTGACTGGCTATCGGAAAGGCGATGTGGCCTACGAGGAACTCTCCCCATTTGCCCAGCAGGCGATTGAGGATCTCCCCCCGGATTCAGGGTCGGATTGACCTGGTTTCCCCTCGCTAAAACGGTACGAAAGAGGTAGGAATTTAGGACTTCACTGTCGTAATTTAAATAGTCCGTTCCGCCCGTCGTGCGGGGCGGTCTTTGACACTATACCTATAACCGCAATCGAACCTTCATCCAACCAAGTTTCGGAGGTTTTCCATGGATCCAGCCAAGCTTACACTCGATGGCAAAGAATACGAACTCCCGACCATTGTCGGCACCGAGAATGAGGTCGGTATCGATATCAGCAAGCTGAGGGGCACAACGGGTGCCATAACCGCTGATTCCGGCTATGGTAACACCGGCTCCTGCATCAGTACCATCACGTTCATCGACGGTGAAAAGGGCATACTACAATATCGGGGCTATCCGATTGCCGAAGTCGCCAAAGAAGCCTCTTACCTTGAAGTCAGCTACTTGCTGATTTACGGACATCTTCCTAACCGGAAGGAGCTCGACGAGTTCACCAACCAGGTGTTGAGTGAAAACCATGTTCCGGATGGCATGAAGCCGTTCATATCAGCCTTATCACCAAAAGCTCACCCGATGGCAGCGCTGTCCTCGTCCATCTCTGCGCTTTCCGCTTACTTCCCGGAGGACACGACTGAGGAAGGGGTAAACAAGGATATCATCCGTCTGATGGCCAAGTTGAAAATCCTGGCGGCGTATTTTTACAAGCACTCCATTGGTGAGGCTTTCGTCGATCCGAGGAACGACCTGAGCTACACGCAGGACTTCCTGCATATGATGTTCGCACCCCCTGGCAAAGCCTACGAAGTGCCCGAGGTACTGAACGAGGCCCTGAACCTGCTGCTGATTCTGCATGCCGATCACGAACAGAACTGCAGTACTTCCACCGTACGAATGGTGGGCAGCAGCCAGGCCAATCTGTACGCGTCCATCTCGGCCGGTGTCGGCGCTCTCTGGGGTCCCCTGCATGGCGGCGCCAACCAGCGGGTCA
>CP070656.1:1211074-1215870 GCA_020355065.1 Fidelibacterota bacterium
ATTGAAACTCCCTCCAACCCAATGATGGTTCTAACCGATATTGAAGCCATTGCCCAGCTCGCCCGCGACCGGGATTTAATATGCATTGTCGACAACACTTTCATGAGTCCCTACTGCCAGCGTCCGCTTGAATTGGGCGCACATGTAGCCTTCCACAGTGTAACCAAGTACCTGGCAGGTCATAGCGATGTACTCATGGGTGCCCTGATCACCAATGAGACTGATCTGGCTGAGGATCTCTATTTCATACAGAAGTCGGCAGGCAGTGTACCCTCGCCATTCGACTGCTGGTTGACCTCCCGCTCGTTAAAGACACTGGCGGTTCGGATGGAGCACCATTGCCGTTCTGCCGCTTTATTGGCGCAATTCCTGGAAAATCATCCCGAAGTACCCAAGGTATACTATCCTGGTTTGACCAGCCACCACCAACATGAGTTGGCCACTCGCCAGCAGCATTCACCGGATGGTGAACCGATTTACGGGGGAATGATCAGCTTCGACATCGGATCACTTGACCGTGCTCGGGCACTTATCAGACACCTGCAAATCTTCACGCTGGCAGAAAGTCTCGGAGGTGTTGAAAGCCTGGTGGAGCATCCAGCCATCATGACCCATGCTGAGGTTCCCCGGGAGCAGCGGGAAGCAATCGGGCTGACGGAAGGCCTGGTGCGCCTGTCAGTTGGTATTGAAGATTTACCTGACCTCCAGGAGGATCTGGCCACCGCTCTTGATTCGCTCAGCTGAGACCGGAAACTTCCTCTGTAGCTGGGTCCATTGCGTAAGACAGAGTATTCCGGATGTAAGAAGGTTTTGCGGTCGACCTTCCAAAAGTCTTGCTGTTCCTCTCGTTATCACCTCAATTTTCACCTAGGTCCCTAACGTAACACAATCTGGTGCTTCCTCTGAGAGTAGGTATACCGCGTAGACATTCGCTTCTCGCTATTGTGTGTCTCGCGAGTACGCTATTCATCCAGCGTGTTACGGGTCAGAGCACTCAGGATTTTGAAGATGTGACTCTGATTTTCCCTCGAATTGAAGTTCACTCCAACATCGATACGATTGTGGTTCCCATCAGCCTGATAAATGAATGGGACGAAGTGGGTGGCGTTCAGCTGGACCTGTCCCTTGGAAAATGGGGTGTGGGTTTGGATGCTATCCTGACCACCGCCCGTTCTACGGGGTGGCAGGTGGAATCCCGGATTCTCGATCCCCGAGGTAATCGACGGATTCTTCTGTTTGATCCCGAGGGAAACAACATACTGCCCGGTGACGGACCAATCATGAAATTGGCGCTTGTATTACCGGAGGAGGCCTCACTTTCTGATTCAATCCCCCTCACAGTGGAATCCGTAGTTGTTTCGGATGCTGTAGGTCGGGCACTCATATCGAAGAATATCGGTGGATCCCTGGTACACGAAACTACCGTCAGAGTCGTTGTTGGAAAAGCTCGAATCAACCAGGGACAGACGGGACGATTAGGTATTCTGTTGGCCTCCTCAGGCCCGATTTTGGGAGCACACTTTGCCTGCCGGTGGGATACGAGTCTGATGTCCATCGTCGACGTAACAACGGGAAGTCAGCTGGCTGACTTTGATATGGAATGGGAACGCAATGACCACGGCGTGTGGATAGGGCTCTCGAGCAGGTCCGGCACTGAGCAACAGCTGGGTGGTGATGACAGCCTGATTCTACACCTGAAAGTGATGCCGGGATTACGGTTCTCAGAGGCTGGTGTCCGTATCGTAGATGCCCAAATCATCGATGCTAGGGGGCGTGAATGGCGGGTCACACGTGTTGATTCAGGCTCTGTAGAAGTTTATCCCGGGTACCTTGATCCGCCGGAGGCCTTGGTGGCATTATCGGGGCAAGATGGATGCGTCACATTAAGCTGGCGATCTCCCGGTGGAGAGGGCAGAGGTGATCAAAAGTTACTTCTGGTGGACGACGATGCTTCCGAACCTGGTCCACCATACTTCGATGCGGGAGGCCGTATGGCCGCTGCCCGTGCTTCCCAAATCACCACTTTCCCATTAACGGGCTATGCTCTTTATCGGAACGAGGTTAATGATGTTGTTCCTGACGAGGCGGAGTTATTGGCGACGTTGAAGAAAGGGGATCATACCTTCGAGGATTCATCGGTTATTAACGGCCGAACCTACTCCTATGTGATTTCGGCGATCTATCAGGATCAGTTTGAGTCCGATAGATCGGAAGCCGTGCTAGCAACACCAACAAGCTGGATTGACTTCGGCATCGGCCATACCCGGACCAGGATCGAACATAAAGCGCAGGTCCCGGTCTGGATCAAAAACAAGGTGGCTATCTCAGGGCTGCGATTCAAGTTAGGTGAAACTCCCATCGGTGCCGTAGTGAATCCCACCGCAGTGCTTGGCCCGCATTCACCGCCGGATTGGGTAGTATCGGTCGAGCGTGACAGCACCGCGCAGGAATGGTCGGTCGTGGCGTTCTCACCACAATTGACCATGATCCTTCCCGGAGAGGGCAATGTCCTGCTGCTGGCGATGGACCCGGTGACTGATGTGCCTGTGACGGTCAATCTGGAGCCGATAGCCGTTGAGGTCCTTGACCCTCATGGAAACGCCTATCCCAGCCGTATTACCCCAGGGATGGTTGACATCGATGTTCCACCCGTACAACTGCGGATTGGCACCGGTCCTCCCACCTCGCCCGGAGATACGGGTTTCGTCTCCATCTATATGGACAATCCTCATCCGGTACGGGCTTTCAAAATGGTGTTGCTGCCAGCCAGCGGCTTGGAGGTGCTGGCGGTAAACGGCACCGCACGGCTGCCAGAAGATGCCCACGTTGCCCATTCGGTTGCTGACGGGGGAGGCATACGTATGATCGAACTATCCTTCACCAATACACCGGTAGCGGCGGGCAGCGGGCCAATTGCTACTGTGAGCTGCCTGGTAGACTCGGCGGCACCTGAGGGCACGGCGGAACTGGCACTCGATGAGGTGGTGATATTGGGCACGGCGTGGGGTGAGCTGCCGTATCTGGCCTCGTTAGGACAGTTCCCGATTGGCGAGGTACGGGCGGTGTTTATACCCACCTCCGAGAAAGGTGCGCCGGGCCGTGTTGTGACCACTGCTTTGCAACTGACCAATTCCGCGGATATCTGCGATTTCGAGCTCCAGGTGTATTTCAATTCGCAATACCTGTCCTTCCTTTCCATGGAAATCCTCGAACGGATTTCTTTCCCAAAGGGAATTGTAGTGCAAAGTTCGGATACCGGGCGGTTGCACCTGCAATATACCGGTGCCGACAGCTTGCCGATTGCCCCAGGCAGTGGTCCCCTGCTTAACCTGGTTTTCTTCCTGGCTCATGATGCACCCGGAGATACAGCTTTTTTTCTGGAGGTGAATCAGGTTGCGGCCTCCGGCTGTCGGGGGCAGGTAATATTTGCCAGAGGTGAGAGCGAAAAGATGATTGTCGGGGTACCCCCACCCTGGCCGAGCCATTTTGCCGCTGATGTTGAGCCAACCGGGATTACCCATGTCCTTCAGGTACAATCGGCTACATTGGGGGGCGTGTACCTGGATGCCGGGGATGAGCTGGCCGTGGTCGATTCCGGTGGATGGATCAATGCTGCCGGGGATACAGGCCCCCTGGTGGTGGGCGCCGGTGTGGTGCAAGCGGATGGCTCGATCCAAATTACCGCAGTCTCAGGCTTCGATCCCGGAGGAGGCGCTGCCGTGTTACCGGGGGCACGCACCGGCAATCCCGTATATTATCTGGCCTGGGACCATAATTCGAACACGGAAAGCCGCTCCGGGAACAACGCTTATTATGTACTGGGTGAAGGGAATTGGGGCGAGAATGACGGTTTCACGATAGTGAAAGTGGTACGCCTGGGTGAAAAGACATCCGCTATCCCCCGGCCGGTCCCTGATGACCTGATCGTAAAGGCCAATGACCCCAATCCTTTCCGCACCACTACGACCATCCGTTTTGGTGTCCCCGTCGAGATGCAGGTCAAAATCGCCGTATACGACCTTATGGGACGCGAGATCGTCGTGCTCCATGACGGGATTACGGCTCCCGGCTACCACGGCGTGGAGTGGGACGGCCGCGATGACGCCAGCAACCCAATGGCTAATGGTATGTATTTCTACCAGGTGCGCACCCCTGATCGCACTGTCACCCGCAAGATGTTGTTGATGCAGTAGCATAGCACCTGACTGCAACTTTCTGCTGCGCCGTCCAAGCCGTTGTTTTTCATCACGAAAAGGATGTAAAATCGGGCCGTCAGATCGCCAGGGAACTGAACGAAAGCCGCGGTGGCGGAACTGGTAGACGCGCTGGATTTAGGATCCAGTGAGAGTAATCTCGTGTAGGTTCGAGTCCTATCCGCGGCACAAACCGAATTCACATAGCCGATTAATAGCCGGATTGCAGGTTCGCCCCGCATTCTGCGGGGTATATCCCGACACGGGCGGGAAGTCCTATCCGCGGCACAAGCCGAAGCCCCCTACGGGGCTTTTTTCATAATGTCAAAGAGCGTTTGGCCGGGGTGTTCACGACAGGGAGCAAGGTAATTCAACACCCCTGGAGGGGGGGCGAGCCGTAGAAGGCCTGCCCGACGGGATGGAGGTGGCGAGGAATTCAACAAAAGACCTACAAAACCCCCCACTTTGAAAAAAACGCCTGACGAGAAAGCCGTGGATTTTGCGCAGCACAGTGGATGGCACACTGATTACCGAACCGGATACCGGTTTTCAAAGAGCGGCATAATCTAGAGCCTTTTGTTGCGTTTGTCGTTCGCCTGGTGC
>CP070656.1:1215970-1219056 GCA_020355065.1 Fidelibacterota bacterium
AAAGTCCCACCAGCCCTGCGCCTTGGGCCCTACTTTCATCCCCAGGGCCTGGGGAATGGTTTCCACAGAAACGTCAACCGCAATACGGCCATAGGTGGGGAACCAACCCAGCTTGACCCCAAAGAAATAGATGAGCATCAGCCCCAGCCAGAAGATGGGCATGGACACGCCTATCAGTGAGCCGACCTTGCTCACACCGTCGAAAACAGAGTTCCGCCGCGTGGCCGAGATAAGGCCGGCCGGGATGCCCACCGCGACGGCAAAGACCATCGCCACAAACGATAGTTCCACCGTGGCTGGGAATTTCAATTTTAGCAAATCAGCGATCGGTGTATGTTCATGGACGGACTTGCCCAGGTCGCCTTGCAGCAGACGGCCCAGGAAGAGAAGGTATTGCGAGTCAAAGAAAGCCTTGAACCCTTCACCGATGCTGACCTCACCACGAAAGACCTGGCCCACGGCATCGAGATTCAGGAAGAGAGGCCTGTCCAAACCCAATTGTTCGCGGATGCGTTCCACGTTTTCCACGGCGGCGTGCTCACCCAACATGACGATGGCCGGATCGCCGGGGATAAGGTGAATGAACAGGAAAACGAGGATGGTCACCCCCAACAAAGTGGGAATCAGAGAAATCAACCGACGGATGATGTATCTGGTCATTGGGGACACTCCTTTCTACCGCCACCATCGGCACAGGGCATTCTGCGACTCAGAGCGTGTCTGAAAAACAGCAGGCCAGGCCGTTGCTTGTGCCATTGGAGTGTCATTGCGAGCCCTTCGATACCTCAGGATAGACTCCGCGAAGCAATCTCCAGCCAGCCAGGGGATTGCTTCGTCGCTTCGCTCCTCGCAATGACAGAGTCCAATGAATTCTCAGACATCCTCTCAGATATGGACTCCTGATTGCGGCCCAACTTGGCATCAGTTGAGCAACAGTCAGGAGGCCACCAGAGACCTCCAAACAGCGATGAAAGGGGGTGCAGGGACAACCCCGCACCCCCTTGTGCCGTTATGCAGGGCTCTCGTGACAGAGCCCAAGCCGTTCGGCTGACTCACGACGAAGCCTGGTGCGGCTAAAGGCCCAGCCTCACCAAGCCTAGTCCGCGATCACGACCCTCTCGTACTTGTCAGCGCCCACCGGCTGCACCTGGAAGCCGCTGACCTTTGAAGACAAGACGCGCGGGGTGTCGTTGTGGATCACCCACAAGCGAGCGCGGTCCTCGTGGAGCAACCGCTCGACCTCCTCATAGAGCGGCGCGCGGGTGGCCTGATCAGTCGCGACGGCAGCCTGGAAGAGCAGATCGGCCACTTCCTGGTTGGCGTACCAGCCTTCGCGCTGGTCAGGCTCCTTGACCTGCCCAGCTTCGCCCAGCCCACCGAAGAAGAAGTTGAGGAAGTTGTCGGGGTCGCCGTTGTCGCCGCCCCAGCCGAGCTGGTAGAGGCCGTACAACCTACCCTCGCGCCGGGCGCCGAGGTAGGCCGCCCAGTCGCCTTCCAGCACCAGTTCGGTGTCGATGCCGACCTTGGCCAGATCGGCGGCCATGGCCTCACCGATTTCCTTGGGGCTGGGGTAGTAGAAGCGGGTCACCGGCATGTAGTAGAACTTGAGCGTGCCCACTTCTCCGGTGTCCTCGTTGGTCACTTCCTTCAAGCCATCGGGGAAGCCAGCTTCCTCCAGCAACTGCATGGACAGCTCGGGATCGTAGGCCCAATCCTCGATTTCGGGACGGCCCCACATAGATGGGTGCAGGAAGGTGCTCGCCACCTGGCCATAGTCGCCGTAGAAGGCATCTTTCAGAGCCTCGCGGTCAATGGCGTGGAAGATGGCCTCTCGCACCTTTGGATCCTGCAACTCTTTGATGTGGTAGTTGAAAGCCAGGTAGCCCGTGTTCAGGCCTATGGCCTCCACGTACAGGTTGGGGTCTGCTTCAGCATCCTTGAGGTCCTCGATATTGGCCTGCTCCAGAGCGTGGATGTCGCCGGCCTTGAGGGCCAGGAAGCGGGCCGAGTCGTCGGGGATCACACGCCAGATGATCCGGCCGATGGTCGGCGCACCGCCCCAGTAGTCCTCGTTGGCTTCCGCAGTGATGTGGTCGTCCTCCACCCACTCCACGAACTTGAAGGGACCGGTGCCCACCGCTCCCACGGTCGGCATACCATAGTCGGCGCCGTATTCCTCGAGAGCCGCCGGGCTGGAGATGGCAAAGATGTCCATGGCCAGATTGGCCAGTAGGGGAGCCAGCGGTTCCCTGAGGGTGATCTTGACGGTCAAGTCATCCACCGCCTCGACGCTGGTGATGAGGCAGTCCTCGTCGAAGCCGTTGAACATGTATTCCCAGTACTCATACACCAGGGTCTCAAAGTGCAGCGGATGATCGGTCTTCCACTGGCGCTCGTAGTTGAGAACCACGGCGTCGGCGTTAAAGTCGGTGCCGTCGTGGAACTTGACGCCTTCGCGCAGGGTGATGGTCCAGGTCAGATTGTCGTCAGAGACCTCCCAGCCGGTGGCCAGCGCCGGGATGGGCGTCGTGCCACCGTCCTCATACTGGAACAACGGCTCCAGGATCTGGCCGGTGACGCGGAAGCTCTCGCCATCGGTGACCACGGCCGGGTCGAGCTGGACGGAGTCACCGCCACGCCCGAAGATAAAGGTCTTCCCTTCAGCCGGCGGTGCTGCGGGGGCCTCGGCGGAGACCCAGGCGCCAGCCTGGACCATGGAAACGGCTACCGAGCCTGCACCGCAGTCCCCATTCTCATCACAGGTTATGGTCCCTGTCAAACCCTTGTGGTCCGTGGTCCCACGAATGGCATCGTTCAAGGCCTTCCGCCCGATCATCAGGTTGCCATCGGCATCTACCACCCCTACCTGCTCGATGGCGTTGGCGATCACCATGTATGCGTCGTAGGCCTGCGCATGGAACGGCGCGATGGGCGCCTCCCCGTACTCCGCCTCATAGGCCTCCAGGAACTTGGGCAGATCAGGCCCCGCCTCGGCAGGGTTCCCCGCACTGGCGTACACCCCTTCAGAGGCATCGCCAGCGGCCTTGATGAACTCGTCGGCCTTGATGCCGTCAGCGCCCATGAAG
>CP070656.1:1219156-1228789 GCA_020355065.1 Fidelibacterota bacterium
GGTCAGGCCACCTTAGCTCAGCTGGTAGAGCAGCCGATTCGTAATCGGCAGGTCGGCGGTTCGACTCCGCCAGGTGGCTCTCGTCTCGTTCCGTCGAGAACAGCTGATGCTCGGCGAGATTCTTCTTTCCTCCCAACATCCAGAATACACATGAATGTCCGTGGTCGCTTCCCCTGGCGAATGAGGACTGAAAGCCCCGAAATCGGCCGCAGCTGACCTCTGGAGCGCGATCAAAGCCGGGTGTGAGTACCGTCGCAGAACGGCGGGTTTCCCGTCTGTTTACACTGGCACAGGGCCGCTCGCCGCTCGACCTCAATAACAAACCGCACAGGCTTGAATTCTGTCCCCTTGTGGGAACCATCGCAGAAGGGTTGATTCTTCGATCGTCCACAGCGGCACCAGTAGTAGGTATTCGGCGCCAGCGTCAGCACTGCCGGTTTCCGGGCCGCGATCACAGGTTCGGACATGATGACCTCCTATAAAACCCGGGAGCACTGATCCCAGGCTCCCTGAACAGGTATGACACAAGGTAGGGACATTATTGTTGGTTTAAGCCGTCATTTTGCGCTCGCGTCAACCGATAGATCAGCACGGCAGCCCGCTGGGTGGCCCGAGTCAGAGAGGGCAAATGAATCGTCTCGTGAACCGTGTGCGCCCCTTTACCTTCCACGCCCAGGCCATCCATACAATCCAGCTGAGCGGCTACGAAAGAGACATCCGCGGCTCCCCTCCCTGCGGGATCATAGGCTTGGATCGCGCCAAGACCCAGGTCCCGGCTAACCTGATCATACATGGCTAGCAGGGCATAATTCCCCTCTGTCGGGGACATGGCGGGATAGGAATCAGTGAAGGATATCGTCGCCGAAGTTCCGGGGAGGTGATGGCTCACAATGGTGCGCATTTTGTCCCGTGCTTGCTCCTTCTGTTCATCGGCGAAAAATCGCAGGTCACCGCTGGCCGCTACGATCTGCGCGATCACGTTGCTCTTCCCAAACGCCCTACCCCGGTATGCTTCCGGGTCGAACTGCACCATGGTTCCGCCTAGCAATACGCCGGGATTGAAGGTAAGATATTCCTCGCCGCGCACATCATCGTAAAAGGTATACAGGATACGGGCGGCCTCGTAAATGGCGCCGCTGCCATATTGCTCACCAAAAACGGCCGACGAATGGCCTTGGGTACCTTCCACCTGCAGCTGCCAACCGCTGATACCGCGGCGGGCGATGGTGCCCGTCCCGGGAACACCACCCTCAAAGCCCAGAGCAACGTCGCATTCCCGAGCAGCGGCTCGAATGTCTCTCCGGCTGACAGCCACCGGACGGCCAGCCTCTTCCTCATCGCCATGGAACGCCACGATGATCCGGGTGTTATCCAGGAGTCCCAGATCATATAGGGCTCTGAGCGCATAGATTATGGCCACGTTACCGCCCTTCATGTCATTGACCCCCGGACCGGTCGCGGTCGTATCGCCCATGGCAAAGCGCTGAAACGGGCTGTCCTTCTCGAAAACGGTGTCCAGATGGCCGATGAGCAGAACTCCCTTCCCCTGAGTGCCCCATCGATAGGCAAACAGGTGGCCGGCGCGCTTCATCCTATCCGGCATGGGTAGCCACTGCACGTCAAATCCCAGGGCGGCCAGCTCTCTCCGGTAGACACGCCCCACCTTGCGGACACCCTTGAGGTTGAATGTGCCGCTGTTGATGTTCACCGATCGGCGCAGGAGCTTTACGGCCTCATCATACTGCTCTTCCACCAGTGCCGCGATCTTACGTTCCACAGCGGAAAGCCCCTGGGCCGTCACGGCGCCGGGGACAAACATGACATACAGCATGAAACTCAGGAAATAGCGCCTGAGACGCGTGGCGGACATAAAAGGACTCCTTTCTGGATGTGCGGATAGCATAAACCGACTCCCGCTGTGGATGTTACGCATCTGCTACAACCGAGGCCCGAGGATCTCTACGTGAGACTCGGGACTAATCACGTCACCGGCTGACGTTGAGGGCTATACGACCGGTAGTGCCCGGTTTCTACTACCTGCCTGATGCAGTCCACGGCCTGCCACACGTCGGTAAACGATGTGTAGACCGGCGCCAGCCCGAATCGCAGCAGATTGGGTTCACGGAAATCGGCCAGGACATTCATTTCTTCGAT
The DNA here is from genome assembly GCA_020355065.1 of Fidelibacterota bacterium. GTDB lineage: Bacteria > Fidelibacterota > Marinisomatia > SCGC-AAA003-L08 > TS1B11. The sequence continues at coordinate 1,221,311 of CP070656.1, forward strand.
GAGTGCCCTGTTGATGCGATAGGCTTCAGGATGCAGGATGCTCACATGGGAACCGCGCCGGTCCGGATCACGGGGGGACCCCAGAGCAAATCCGAGCGGCACCAGCACTTCATCCATCAAATCAACCAACATGGAGGTCAGCCTGACTGACTTGGCCCGGATGGCCTGCACTCCGGCCTCCAGCACCAGGTCAAGGGCCGGTTCCAGGGCCAGCAGGGACAGAATAGGGGACGTGCCCACCAGGAAGCGCCGGATGCCTTCCGCCGGTTGATAAGTCAAGTCGAATTCGAAGGGCGCCTGCTGGCCGAACCATCCCCAAACCGGCGATAACACCCGCTCCTGCAGCTCTCGACGTACGTACAGGAAAGCCGGTGCACCCGGACCACCGCAGAGATACTTGTACGTGCAGCCTACAGCCATGTCGGCGCCCCAGCGGTCGAGCTCGGTGGGAACTACCCCCACTGAGTGACTCAGGTCCCACAGCACCAATGCCCCAACCTCGTGTGCCCGCTCAGTGATAGCCGCCGCATCATGACAGAAACCCGTCTTGAAGGCCACATGGGACAGGGTAACTAGGGCGGTCTGCTCATCGATCTCATCATGGAGCGCCTCCAGGCTGATACTGATATCATCCTCCGAAGGCACCAGATGGATATGGTGGCGTCCCCCCAGCAGACGGACACAGCTCTGGAGGACGTACAGGTCGGATGGGAAATTAAGGGTATCGCTCACGATGCGGTTCCGGTCCGGTCGCAGCTCCAGGGCGGCCAGAACCAGCTTGAACAGGTTCACCGATGTGCTGTCGCTGAGTATCACCTGACCCGGTGCCGCACCGACCAGCTGTGCCACTTTCTCACCTATCCTCACGGCCGCCTCGTACCAGCTCCGGTTCCAGCCGCGGATAAGGTCGCAGCCCCACTCCTGCTCCACAACTTCCCGCATACGCTCTGCGGTGGCTTTGGGCAGGCGTCCCAGCGAATTGCCGTTGAGGTAGATCAAGCCCGGCTGATCAACCACGAACCGGTCCCGGAAAGGGGCCAAGGTATCATGCCTGTCCAGGGCACGTGCCTCATCTGAAGTCATGTTCACACCTGTATGTCACAAAAAATACTGGAGTCGTCCACCACAGAGACCTTGGCCGACAGGCCAAAATCCCGCACCATCCCGGTGAACTCTTTGCAATTCACGGTGGAAGCACGGAAACCGTCCTTGCAAACGATAATCCCACCACCGGTGGCATCCTCGTCGATCTCACCGACCAGCCCATGCTCAGCCTGGATACGAAACCAACGAAGACGGTCCTTCCAGAAGCTGTCGGCATAGCTGGAAAATAGGACCCTACCCCCGCTGCGGGCAACGCGCACGGCTTCACTTATCAGTTTTCTCTGGTCTGCGCGAAAGACCGAGATCCCGTTTTGGATACATAGCACCACGTCGAACCGGCCCGTTGAGAAACCCAAAGCCACCGCATCCATGACGGACAAGAGACAGCTGTGGCCCAGCTGTTGCCTGGCCAGGGCTATGCTCTCGACTGAGGTGTCAATGCCCACTACCTGGTCTGCCTTGGCGGTGAGCCGTTCAAGCACCCGGCCGTAGCCGCAGCCAAGTTCGAGAACCCCGTCAGACGGTTGGATGCGCTCCAGAACGAAGGCGATCTCGGCCTCCAGATACTGCTTCACACGCGGCGGTGCGAGTTCGTAGCACAACCGCAGACGCTCGGCCGATAGCCTTTCAGCATAGTAGCTATCCATCGGAGATTCTCGAATCGCTCCACATCTGTCGTGAGACTGGCAACGGACAGATGTGTTAGGCTAACTTAGTCCGCTATCAGCCATACACCCAGAGGAACTGCAGGATGAAAATACACCCCGGTTCAGCTTGCCTACTGGCCTTCCTTTTCATTGTAACGCCGGTCGTCGCCCAAGACGATCCCTGGGCCGCACCGCTGCCACCAGAAGTACCGTGGAGCGGCAAGAGTCTGTCCCTGCTGGTCGGTGAAGACGACCCATGGGTGACTCCCTCCGAGCTCACCGGACTGACGGCTACTCCCAGCTACGACGAAACCATCGCCTGGCTGCAGAAACTGGTCGCCGCCACACCGGAGCTGGAAATGATCTCCCTGGGAAAAAGCCACGAGGGACGGAAGATATGGATGGTGATCGCCTCGACTGACCACGCCTTCACGCCGGCAGAGTTGAAGGCCACCGGGAAACCCACTCTTCTGGCTCAGGCAGGCATTCATTCCGGCGAGATCGACGGCAAGGATGCCGGCCTTATGCTCCTGCGGGACATGACTGTCCGTGATAAAAAGGCCAATCTGCTCAGGGGAACCAATTTCCTGTTCGTACCGATTCTCAGCGTGGACGGCCACGAGCGGTCTTCGCCCTACAGCCGCATCAATCAGCGGGGCCCGGTAGAGTCCGGCTGGCGGACCAATGCCCGCAACCTAAACCTCAACCGGGATTATTCAAAACTGGACACCCCGGAAATGCAGGCTATCGTACAGGCCATCAACCGCTGGGAACCCGATCTTTACCTGGACCTCCATGTCACGGACGGCATCGATTACCAATACGACATCACCTTTGGTTATAGCGGAACTCATGCCCTCTCACCTTCTATCGCCGCCTGGCTGGATAAGCGTCTGACGCCTGCTCTGAACAAGGACCTGAAGGCCATGGGGCACGTCCCCGGCCCGCTTATCTTCGCGGTGAATAACCTGGACCCGGGTGAGGGGATTGTGGCCTGGACGGCTCCGCCGCGGTTCTCCAACGGATACGGGGATGTACGCCACCTACCCACGGTCCTGGTGGAAAACCTGTCCCTCAAATCCTATAGACAGCGGGTCCTCGGCACCTACGTCCTGCTCGAAAGCTCACTGCGAACCCTCGCCAGGTACGGGAACCAGCTGCGCCGGGCGATTCAGGCGGACCGCATCAGAGAACCGGAACAAATCCCCCTCACCTGGCGTGTTCCTGAGACTTCACCTGAGACCCTGGAATTCCTGGGCATCGGATGGCGTACGGAACCCTCCGATGTCAGCGGGCAGGACCACATTATTTACACTGGCGAGCCGGTTACGCTCGAAGTTCCCGTTATCAAGTACATTGAACCGGAGGTGGTCGTATCCCGTCCACGGGCCTATTGGATACCGCCTGCCTGGTCCGAGGTAATCGAACGTCTCACACTGCACGGTATTTATAGGGATACTATGACGGAGGTACACGAGGTCGAGGTGGAGACGCTGCACTTCACCGAGGTCGCCTACGAAGACGAACCTTTCGAGGGACACGTGCGAGTCACCGCCGCAGCCGCAGGAGAGACGCGAGTAGTCACCTTCCCACCGGGAACGGTTCGGGTGCCCACCGACCAACCGTTGGGCGACCTGGCCGTATACCTCCTGGAACCCCGTTCGCCGGATTCGTTCTTCCAGTGGGGCTTTTTCCTGGAAGTACTGCAGCGCAGCGAATACGTGGAAGCCTACGTCATGGAGCCCCTGGCCCGGCGCATGCTCGAGCGCGACCCCGACCTCAAGGAAGCATTTGAGGACGCGGTGGCGGCTGATCCCGACTTCGCCGCGGATCCCCAGGCAAGGTTGCAGTGGTTCTACAAAAAAACTCCTTACTACGACCAACGTTGGAATGTCTATCCGGTGGGGATCGAAAGATAGCCTGGGGGAATCCGTTGTGCGGCTGGTTCGGAGTGCGGCACGCCCCTGTGACGTGACTCACAGGACGGGGCTCATTGGGGAACTAACCTTTTGGCGCTTTCGTTAGTCTAATAGGAAGGGAAAAGGTTGAAACTGGAGCGACCAGCCCCTACATTTCGAATGGAGGTGGCATATGACTGGATTTAGACTGTACCGATTCATAGCCCTCCTGATCAGTGGAATCTGGCTGGCAGGGTGCATCCCTTACGTTTATAACAGCGATGATCCCCACTTCGCCGGCTATCATCGCAGCAGCAAAGCCGATGCCGTAACGGCCTCCATTGTCGATCGGGAGACACTGGTCCCGAACATCATCACCTACTACCAGCCGGAAGAAATCCCGGTTGTACCCACGGACACCGCAGCCGAGCCCGTGGACTTGAATTACAGCTACCAGGATTGGAACCGGGACCGCTACCGCGGCGACAGCGGCACCCAGTTCAATCTGATCTACCACCTCAACGGCCCCTATTACTACCACGGTTTCCAGACCCGATTTTGGCACAACTACCACCGCCGCTTCCATCGTATCCCCTGGTATGCCAACGGATGGTACTTCGACGACCTGTGGTGGGACTACGCTTTCTGGGGACCCATGTACGATTGGCACGGCTGGATGTACAATCCCTGGTATGGGTCCTTCTATGACCCGTGGTACGGCTTTTACGATCCCTGGTACTACGATCCCTACTGGTCGTATGGTCATCATTATTCCTATTACCGCGGGTATGGCTACCCAGGTTATCACTCCTGGTATGGGTATCAGGGCACGAGTCGGGTACGGGCAAAAGCGACTGAGGCGCGCCCCCGGGGAAGGAGAGACCTGCCCACGGGCTATGTCCCGGGCATGACATCTGCTCCCACCTACAGTGGGGGAATGACCAAGGCGGTTGTCTCGGGAACCGGGGAGTCACAGACCAGCGGCAGCTCTTCCGGCTCGGCTGGGAGGGCGCAGAGCCAGGACTCTGGCAGTAGCGGCAAGATCAAAGGCCGGCAGGCCCGGCCGCGGGGCCGGCAAGGGATCTTTTCCCGCAGCAGTAGCAGCAGTAGCAGCAGCGGGTCATCCTCCAAGGCCACCAGCAGTTCCACGAAATCCTCGTCCGACAGCGGCAAAAGCAAGAGTAGCGACTCCGCACGTCCCCGCGGACGCAAACCGTAAGTCTTCGTTCAGTACCGTCTATGACTGATCGTCCCCTCAGGAGCATCAGGCTGATAGCATGCGCGATAACCATTGCGGCCACCTTCCTGAGCGGTCAGACGGATTTGGATGCTGTACGGCCTTTTACTGGTCTGGGCGGTCCGGGCAGCCGGGCCAGCGGCCTGGGACAGGCCTTCACCGGGATCGCCGATGATGCCACCGCACTCTACTACAACCCCGCCGGTCTGGCTCATTTGACCCGGATGGAGGTCAACTTCGGCCTGTCCCACCTGAGCGTCACGACCGATGTTACCAGTTCAGGCGGTCCCAGTTCCGCTACCATCACGGCTACCAGATTGAACAATGCCAGTGTCGTGTTCCCCATCTCCACGATGAAACTGACCGTGGCGGTTGGCTATCAACATATTCGTGCTTTTGAGCGTCAGCGGGAGCAGATCGTCAGTGCCGATCCCTTGGCCACTGAGCGATTGACGGAGGAAGGTCGCCTGGGTTCCTGGAGCTTGGGATTCGGCTACCAGATGTCCCCTAAACTGGCCTTGGGTGGATCATTCCATATCCTCCATGGTGAAAATGAGTATACGGAATTGCCGGACTTCCTCCAGATCAGTCCATCTTACACCGGTCTGGGACTTGACCTGGGGATATTGCTGGCGCCCCTGCCGGCTTGGCGGGTGGGACTCCTCCTGCGAAGCCCTCAGAGCATCAGGGTCGACGAAGAGTTCAGTGACACCAGTGATACGATCTGGCCTGCATCGGAATACAAAACGCGCAGTTCCTACTCGCTCCGCCTGGGCTCAGCCCTGAATCTGGGCCCCCTGTTGATCAGTAGCGATGTGTTCTGGTTCGATTACTCCCAGATCAGGTTCGAATCCGACCTCTATGACGGCACGACACACATTGACATCCCAATCAACGAGACGCTGCGCTCCGACTATGCCAGCGCCTTGGGCTACGCTGCCGGTGCAGAGTTTCTACTCCCCGGAATCAACGCCAAGCTGCGGGCGGGCTATCGCTACGATCCAGCCATCAACCGGGACTCACCAGCTGAAGCTGACCAACAAACGCTCGCCTTCGGCTTCAGTGTCGTTCCGGTCCAGCAGGTCAAACTCGATGCCACCTACAGCCTCACTACTTGGGAGCGGAACCTGGTTCAAGCCCGCGAGGAAACCACCACCGGGGACATCATGGTCAATCTGGTCCTGAGATTCTGATCCCAACCCCTGATCTCCGCAGCCCGAACCACCGTGTTGACCGATACCTCCGGTCATAATCCCATGTGCCGTCCTGATTCATGATCCCGCCTTGCTGAGGCCTTATAAGAATATACCCGCAGCATGTTACGTGCGAATACCCACATTTTTCTTGGGCTTCACTGGCACAAAAGCGTACAATGCGTCTATTCCTGATCACTACACCGGTGATTGACATGCGCAAAAAAGTTACTCTGCTCCCTTTCTATCCCCGAATGATACTCATCTGTGTTGCCCTAACGGGCCTTGCATTCGCCCAGATATCTCCTCCTTCGCGCAGTGATTTGCTACAGATGCGCCAGCTGCAGATCGAGGCCAAACGAACACAACTGGAACGCCAGCGGCTCATGATGGACTACCAGGGTGTCCCAGAACAGGACAACTATGACGTAATCCATTACCGGATTGAGCTGGATATCGATACCACGGCGAAGGCAGTCTCCGGGACGGTGACGATGACCGGCAAAGCGCGCGTGAACGACCTTGCGTCGGTCGTTGTGGACTTGGCCGGTAACATGTCTGTGGACGCGGTTGGTGGGGATGCCGCCGGGTCCACTCATACCGATAATTTACTGACGGTGGACCTGTCTCAACCCGTAGCTGCCGGGGATCCGTTCAGTATCAGCACCACCTACCACGGCCAGCCGGAGCAGAGCGGATTCGGGGCGTTTGGCTTTGATTATCACGGGGACGAGATGATTATCTGGAGTCTCAGCGAGCCCTACGGGGCCCGGGCCTGGTGGCCTTGCAAGGATGTCCCTAACGACAAGGCCGATTCGGTGGATATCATCGTGACCGTGCCGCAAGGACTGATCGTAGCCTCAAACGGCACCCTGGTCAGCAATGTCTCTAATGATGACGGCACGCGCACCTTCCACTGGCAGGAGCGCTATCCCATCACCACCTATCTGGTGTCGGTGGCCATTTCAAACTATGCGACCTATTCGGAGTGGTTTCACCACGCACCCGGCGACTCGATGGAGGTGCAGTACTATATCTATCCGGAGGACCTGGAGCAGGCTCAGGCTGAGTTCACGGAAACCGTGGACATGCTGGACTATTTTCACGAAATCTTCGGGGAGTATCCGTTCCTGTCGGAGAAGTACGGTATCGCTCAGTTCAACTGGGGCGGCGGCATGGAGCACCAGACTATTACCAGCCAGGGTAGCTTTAGCCTCTACCTGACCGTCCATGAGCTGGCCCACATGTGGTGGGGTGATAAGATCACCAACGCCAACTGGCACGAGATCTGGTTAAATGAAGGCTTCGCCTCCTACGCCGAGGCACTGTACTTCGAGCATACTCGCGGTGAGGAGTATTTTCACGGCTACATGAGCTCCATGGACCGTGATTACCCCTAC